>CAKQHB010000004.1 GCA_934234215.1 uncultured Cuneatibacter sp. | reverse complement strand
TATCCATCAGAAGAGAAATTAGATGAAAGCCGGGTTATAACCGAACAATCCTTTGAGGTGGATTTGAATGATTGGGGTGAGGTACGATTTGTGTCTTATCTACCGACTTATGATACGCTTTGGGAAGATGTCTCATTTGTGCTGGCAAAGGACAATCAAATTGTGTACCATTTCCCAGCTTATTTTGAAAACAATAGTACTGAGAATGATAGCGTAGGTATGTTTGACAGCGTAGAGGCAGTTGGATTTCAAGATATAGATGGCGATGGTGCAAAAGATGTGATTGTTATTGTAAATTATGTTACAGGAGCAGGACCGCAGGGAATGATACCATGGAAGACCATTAGAATATTTAGTTCACAGAATAAGGGTTTTGTCATTCAGCACGATTTAATAGATGAATTAATGAAAAATAAATTACGAGGATAAATATAAGCACATAATACATTTTTTGATTATTATTAAAGCTCTTTTGGAAGATGAGTATGAGTACGATTTTGATTTTGTAGAATATTTAACCAATGATAAAGTGAAAATATTTGAATAATTCAGGAAAATTTTTTTGATAGATAACGATATAGAAAGTTTTATGATGGCTGAATTAAATATATAGTAAAAGTATGTGGGAGGTGTTTAAGTGTCATTACAGGATATTGTTCCACATAGATTACCGAATCATGCAGGAAAGCGTTTGTTAGATCCACATGTGGTCATTGTAGGTGCAGGAGCATCTATTGCTGCTTGCGAGATAGATAAAAACGGAAAGAAGGTTCCATTATTAAAAAATATACACAATATTCTTGGTCTTACGGCCGAATTGAAAAAATATAATTTTTCGGATGAACAGATGAAGGATTTTGAAAAATTATTTTCTGATATAAATGGAAAATCTGAATATAGAGATTTGCAGGAAAAATTAGAATATGAAGTATGTGATTATTTTAGCAAATTGCAGATTCCAGATGAACCAACATTATATGATTACTTGATTTTGTCGCTGACAGACAAAGACGCAATAATATCATTTAACTGGGATCCATTTTTGATGCAAGCGTATAAAAGGAATATATGTGTTGGTAATTTACCTGAATTAATATTTCCACATGGTAATGCTGGAGTTGGTTTGTGCTATGATTGTAAAATAAAAGGATATGCCAATTGTTTTTGCCCGAAATGCTTTAAAGAACTTCAGCAAATGCCATTGTTATATCCTATAGGAAAGAAAGACTATAATGGTAAGCCGATAATCGTTAATGAATGGAACCTAGCAAAATCGATGCTGTCTAGGGCTGCGGGAATCACAGTATATGGTTATGGTGCTCCTGTTACAGATATTGAGGCGGTGGAGTTGATGAAATCAGCCAGTCATTTAAGCCAAATGAAGGATATTGCACCATTTACAATTATAAATTTGGCAAAAAATGAAGATGAACAGAGAAAAAAATGGTCTGAATTTTATGATGTAAAAATGTTTCTGTATTGTAATAAATTTGAAGAAACGATGTTGTGGAGAAATCCTAGAGTAAGTTTGGAAACTTTGTTTGATGCGATTCTTCAGCAACATCCAAGAAGTGAAGAAAAGTCATTCAGAAAATTTTCAACACTAACAGAGTTACAAGAATTTGTTAAGACAATTACAGAGTTTGATATGTGTATTTAAAAATCCTTAGTAGTAACCTTTTCTGTTTTACTACCAATTTTACTACTAACAGGCAGTAACAACTTGCAGGGTTCTGCTCTGATTTTCCACAATCTGTAATTTTAGAGCAAAATCAAGAACATCGCAAAATCCCCAAGAACCCTTGTAAAACAGGGCATTTCAGGGCAAAACAGGGAGAAACAAAACAATGATAAAGATACTATTCATCTGCCACGGCAATATTTGCAGATCCCCTCTTGCCGAATCGTATTTCACTCATCTCGTCTCCACCCGCGGTCTTTCCGACTTATTCGAGATCGCGTCCGCGGCGACGAGTCGGGAGGAGATTGGCAATCCACCGCATCTGGGTACGCAGCGGATTTTGGCGGCGCATGGGATTCCGCTGGTGCCGCATCATGCAGTGCAGTTGACGAAAGCGGATGGCGAAAATTATGATTACCTGATTGGAATGGATTCGTGGAATATGCGCAATATCGCGCGAATTGTCGGTGCAGACGCATCGGCAGAGCAGATTCGTCTGCTGGATTTGACGGATGAGTTTCGGGATGTGGCAGACCCGTGGTATACCGGCGATTTCGACCAGACGTATGCAGATATTGAGAAGGGCTGCGAAGCGTTGTTAGAGTATTTGTTGCAAAATATGTGATAAAAAAGGTCCGCAGATCAAAGCCTGCTCAGACAAGAGAAAAAACTCAGGTGTGAGTAAACGTAGATCTGCGGGATTTTATTGTCAGAAACTTGTGTAAATACGAGCTGTTTTACCGCTTGATCAGCAGGCAGGACAGGTCGTTGACGTTTGTTCCGGTCGGACCGGTCACAAGAAGCCCGTCAATTGCTTTCAGGGCATGGTAAGCGTCATTGTCTGCCAATACAGCGTCGATGTCCAGTCCGGCAGCAGCGAGTTTATTCATGGTATCGCCATCGGTGATGCCGCCTGCAGCGTCCGTCGGACCGTCTGTTCCATCCGAACCCAGAGAGAAGACGGTGACATCTTTCAGTCCGGCGATTCCCTTTGCAGCAGCCAGTGCCAATTCCTGATTGCGTCCGCCAAGGCCGTGTCCGGTCAGATGTACAATGGTCTCACCGCCTGCGATGAAGGCAAGGGATTCGTTGCTGTCAGCGTGGTACTGCGCGATAGAAGCGAGGAAGCTTCCGGCATCTCTGGCTTCGCAGCTCACACTTGCGGACAGGACGATGGGGCGATAGCCCAGCTCTGCGCATTTTTCAGAAGCGGCTGCACACAACTGGCGAACGGAACCGGTGATATGTGTCTCTACATTGTCTAACTCTTTCGGAGTTTCGGTTTCCAGCAGAGCCAGTGCAGTGTCAGATAATTTTAACTGATATTTCTTTACAACTGCGAGTGCCTGCTCTTTTGTGGAACTGTCCGGATAAGCAGGACCGGATGCGATCATGTCTAACGGATCTCCGAGAATGTCAGACAATACAACAGAGAAGACATGCGCAGGAGCACACAGCTTTGCAAATTTGCCGCCCTTTACTGCGGACAGGCGCTTTCTCAGCGTGTTCATTTCTACAATGTCTGCGCCGCAGGCAAGAAGCTGATGCGTAATATCGTCCATTTCTTCTGCGGAAACAAGCGGTTTTTCGAACAATGCAGAACCGCCGCCGGACAGCAGGAACAGGACGAGATCCTGCGCGGTCAGATTTTCAACAAGATCGATCGCCTGTTGCGTAGAAGAGTAGGAAGCTTCATCGGGAACGGGATGACCTGCTTCGCGAATGATCAGATTTCCGATGGCACCCTTGGAATGATCGTGCTTTGTGATGACGATGCCGCCGTCGATTTTGGAGTCAAGTTCAGCATAAGCAGCGGCAGCCATCTGCCAGGCAGCCTTTCCTGCGGCTACGAGAATGAGCTTGCCGGAGTAGGCGGGAAGCTCAGCCAATGCTTTTTTTACAGCAGTGTCCGGAAGAGCTGCATGTAAAGCTGCCTGCATAATTGCATCTGCGTCGTTACGAATTGTCATAATATTCCTCTCCTTTTTGTGCTGAAATTATTATTCTTTGTAATAAACGGCTCGATATTGTAAAACAAACCGTACAAGATATTCCTGATAAAATCCGGATTCTTCGGTCAGCTGCATAGCCTCTAACAATCGGTGCAGGCGATATTGCAGCGTGTTTTTGTGAACAAACAGGCGAGCGGCAGCTTTTGTAACACTGCGCCCTTCTTCATAATAGGCTTTCGCAGAAGAAAGCAGGGTCTGCAATTCGTCTGGTCGAAATTGCGCCTGAAGATTTTCATAAAGACGCTTCAAATAGGGCATTTGATCGCGGATCGAAGCGTCTGTCAAAAGTGCACATCGTCCACGGGGAGTATCTGCATCTTCGAAATTATTGGGAGTAATCGTATTTAACAGACGCCCTTCCTGATAGGAGGCAGACAATTCAGAAGTATTCTCACAAGTGCGTCCCGCCGTGATGCGGACATGGCATCCGTTTCGCTCAATTGCTTTCGAAATTCGATGCGAATAAGTATCAAAATCTGAGACACCAGCACTCTTTAAAAGCATCAGATAATTTTCTTCTTCACAGGAAAGGTCTTTTTTATGGTCAAGAAGCTGTTCCTGCAGTAAAATTTGTTCGAATTCTCGAAGTGTCAATGTGCCGGTCACAACGCGAATTGCGATGATGCGTGCCGGAAACTGCAGTTGAAAAGAGGCAGTCTCGGATAAGGTTCGAACATATTCCGGATTGACAGAATCCTGTGTTGTCAGCAAGTGAAAAAGCTTTCGACGTATTTCCGCCTCCTCCATGTGCTGCATCACAACGGATTCCAATTCCATGTATTTCATTGCATAGACTTCCAGCAAATGTGCCAGATCCTGAAGCTCCTCCGGATCTCCGGTGATGCCTACGACACCGATAATCTTGCCGTTTTGTCGAAGAGGCATGTTGCAGCCCTCCAGAGCGCCGGGATATGCGGGGAGCTGGCTGCGGGTAATGTTGACAGAACGACCAGTATGCATGACCTGATCCGCACCAAAATGAAATGTGCCGACACGCTTCGGATCAGAGGAAGCGATAATGATGCCGTCTGGATTCATAATGTTAATGGTACGTCCGCTGACCAGAGACGAAGTTGCTCTGACCAGTTCCTCAGCAGCCTGTTGAAAAATCATCGTATCTACGCTCCGCTTTCAAATTTGGAAATATCTCAAATTCCCTTTGATCTTATTATACACTGCGCATTATCGAATGAAAATGGAAAAATATTAGTATGCACAACAAAAAACAGAAAAAAAGGCTTTTGAAAATTGGTACGGAAACAAAAAAACAGAGAAAGTTAAAATTGTTACGCAGAACATCTTTGGTTGGGAGAAAGGGTCAGTTGTGTTATACTGAATGTGAAAAGGCAGGGAAAAGATACAGAACCATTTGTGAAGGGTAAGAAAGAATGTGGGTGAGAAGCAATGGAAGTATATGAGTATGGAAATTCGAGTGCGTCAATGATATGGATTCAGCCGGTAGATGCCCGTGATTTGGCGGAAATCGAGAAGGAGATTCTGGAAATTCAAAAGAGAACGGAGAAAGAATTCCGCTTGATCGCGGTAAAAGTGGACAGCTGGAACGATGATTTGTCGCCATGGAGCGCGCCGGCAGTATTTGGTACAGCGGAATTTGGCGGAAAGGCGCCGGCAATGTTGGAGAAAATTCTGACATTGTGTAATGACAAGAGTAAGACATATTACATTTGTGGATATTCTCTGGCAGGATTGTTTGCATTGTGGACAGCCTGTCAGACAAATGTATTTGCCGGAGTTGCCGCGGCATCACCGTCTGTCTGGTTTCCGGGATTTTTGGACTGCATGAAGGAAGATGGAGTGAAAAGTCAGACGGTGTATCTCAGCCTCGGCGATCGGGAAGAAAGAACAAAAAATCCGGTCATGGCGGCAGTAGGAGACTGCATTCGAGAGAGCTATGATTGGCTGCAAAAACAGGGGATCCGCAGTACGCTGGAGTGGAACCCGGGCAATCACTTTCGCGAGCCGGAGGTGCGAGTTGCGAAGGGAGTGGCGTGGGTTATAAACCAGACATCGCACGCATCTGTATATCCGCAACAATAAAAAACAAGTCGGAATAGCCGTGCGTTTTCTGTCCCAATGCTGCTATCTCAATTCATCCATCGCGCCAACTCGTCTTGGACTCAGACAGGGCGCCAATCTCTTCGCTGTAAGAATCTGATGTTCAAATGCCGACTCGATCAGCCCCGGCCAATGGTCTCGCGGTGCGCCGGATGCGGCAAGCTTTTCGCAGGACAAAATACCGCCAGCCATGGTGGCGTGTCCGCCGCCGCTTCCGCCGAGTTTGCCGAGGGATTGCGCGGTCAGGACTCCGGCATTTAGAATATCCGGGCAGCTGCTGCGGGTAGAAAATTTCAAATAGTCATCTCGTGTGGAGTAGATCACACAAAAATCGACTTCCTGCAAAGACAGGATAAAGTCTGCAACCATTGCGATCAATGCGTCCGGACAGTCAAATGGAATATTGGCAAATCCAGTTCGTCCGTAAAGGTGAATGTTTTCAATCGCGGCGCCATACGCTTTCAGATCGTTCAGCTCCAGCGTGTTGCTGTTGATTGTGCGCAGGATGTCCTGGTCTGCATGTTTATATAAATACGAAAACATATCAATGTCCAGATTGGTGACACCACGATTTAGATTGTCAGTGTCGATTTCCAGACCGTAGAGAAGCGCAGTGGCAGCTTCCGTTGTGATAGGGGTGTGCGTTCTCAGATAATATTCCGCAATCATCGTACTGCAGGAACCAAGAATCCGAACATCTTTGTACTGATATTGAATTTCGAAACGGGTGGGGTGGTGGTCAATGCAAGCGACTTCACTCCCCGGCAGATCGGTGAGATTGGCATTCTGCTTCTGACCGTCCACGGTGACGATATAATCTTTGCTCGTCATGCGCTGCAATTCTTCCTCGCTGGCAAAATGAATGGGCAGCAGCGAAATCATGCTTTGCAGCGACAACCGCTCAATATTACCCACATAACACAGCGTGCTTTTGATCCCGTAATAATCCAAAAATTGCTGCAAACCAAAGGCACTGCCGATGGCATCCGGGTCCGGAAAATTATGCGTTTGAATATAAACCGAATGTCCTCGCAGAAGGTCGAGAAGCTTTTGAATTTCCATATCCATAGAACGTGATATCTCCTATTATCCCAGAAGCTGATCGATCAGCTCTTCTGTCTGTTCCAGCAATTTGTTCAGGTGATGCATCTGAATTTCATTTGCATCGTCCATGCGCTCAATCAAGGCTTCCTGATATTCTGTCAGAACTTCGACAATTTCATCTACGTTGCGGGACTTGCACAGTTCCTTTGCGACAGAAGCGTCGAAATAGCCTTCCGTAAAGTGCGTGAGGATAAAATCCTGCTGCTTTTTATTTAAGATTGCCATACTGGTACTCTCCCTTGTAAGAAAAATATTAGAATCCAAGTTCCTTTTGTACATCTGGGAACAGATGGATCGGCGGCTGATTTTCCAGATGCTCTCCAATGTGTTTTTCCATCCAGATCATGTCATACCAACGGTGGAACTTGTAGCCGCATTTTGAAAAAGTGCCGACGAGGCGATAGCCCATATGCTCATGAAAATCGCCGCTGTTGCGTGTCAGATAAGGATCATTTTCAACATTTGGCCATGCGATGCAGGCATTCAGATTCAAAATGCCCATTGCACCGAGAACACGTTCCAGCGCATCATGTAACGCTCGACCGACACCGGAATGCCGCAAATTGGAATCAACATAGATTGAAGTTTCCACAGACCAATCGTATGCGGGGCGATCATGAAAGGTGCCGACGTAGGCATAGCCAAGGATCTGACCATCCGCTTCTGCGACAAGATACGGATAGCGCGCCAGTGTGGAAGTGATTCTTTGTGTAAATTCTTCCACGGATGGAACCTCGTATTCAAAAGTAATCGCAGTTTTTTCTACATAAGGTGCATAAATTGCAAGCAATGCAGCGGCGTCCTCCGGACGTGCAGCGCGAATCGTGATATTTGACTTTTCCATGAGATGTCTCCCTTCTGTGCACGATTGCATTTATTCTATCGCAAAGAGAGTTTCTTGTAAACAATTCCAGTTCCTTTCTTGTCGAAAATAGGCTAAAATAGAGGGCAGAAGAAGGGATAGGAAGAGTATGGATTATTTGGTGTTGGATTTGGAGATGTGTAAAGTTCCAAAAAACTATCGGAGAAAGGATTATCAGTACGCGACGGAGATCATTCAGATCGGCGCGGTTCTTTTGAATGAGTCCTATGAGCAGATCGACACGTTTCGGGAATATGTGCATCCGGAGTATGGCGTGCTGGATTATTTTATTACGAGTCTGACGGGAATCGACGGCAGACAGGTCAAAAATGCGTCGCGTCTGAACGAAGTGCTGGAACACCTTTTGACTTGGATCGGAGAGCGGGAGTACTGTGTTTTCGCATGGAGTGACACGGACTATTTGCAGCTGCGCCATGAGACAGAGAGCAAGCGGCTGTGGGAGGGATCCGTGCAGCAATTCCTGCAGGCAGAGCATTGGGTGGATTATCAGGACGTATTCGGAAAACGATACGATCTCGGCCGAGCTGTTGGATTAGAAGAAGCGTTGATGCTGTGCGATATCGAGGCGGATGGCAGAATGCATGATGGGCTGGACGATGCGCTGAACACTGCGAAAATCATCGCAAAACTGGAACAAAACCCGGACTACGAACTGCTGTATCGGGAACGGGAAAACGAGGTGGAGACAGAACCGTTGAAAACAAGCCTGGGGGATTTGTTCGCGGGGCTGAATTTGGATTTAAAGGAGGAGTGAAATTCGCAATTACAAAAGCGCCGGTAGAAACACGGTGTTCAGAACTTTTTTCTGTTACACAAGTTCAGCACTCATCGCCATGAGCGTAAAACTCGCTCTTCGAGCTCAAACAGATACGCTCATTGGCGGTGCCAAACTTGCTCCACGACGAAAAAAGTACAATTCACACCGTTGCCTCTACCGACGCTTTTTGCTGTTGCGAATCTCTCGCCGGCTGATTGAAAAAATTCACGTTGGCAAAAAGAAAACAGAAGCGTACATGTTGAAACCGAAACCGGAGCACAACATGGAGCTTCTGTTTTCTTTTTTAGCCAATATGTAATTTTTCCAATTGATTATTCCTCAGAAGACAGATCCAGATCAAAATACTTCATAGACAGCTCGCTCAGCACGCCCTCGTCTCTCAGTTCTTCGATCGCTTTGTCGATGGCTTCTTTCAGGCTGTCGGTGCTGGGATCTTTGCGCATCGGGATTGCAACTCCAGTTGCATCTCCGGCGGTAGCTGCAATTTTCAGAGGCGCATCGGAATGTACCTTCATGTAGTCGTTGAAGGATACTTCTGCGTTCAGAGTAGCGTCTACACGCCCCTGCATAACAAGCTCCAGTGTCTGATCCAGAGTATCAACACCGGTAACGGTTGCACCGTGCTGTTCTGCGATTTCCATATAAGTACTGTTCAGGCTGTTTGCGGTGGTTTTGCCGTCCAGATCGTCCAGAGAGTGAATGTCGTCGTTGTCTTCCGGAACGATGATAACGGTTTTGTTGTAGCAGTACGGCTCGGAGAAGGTGTATGCTTCTTCTCTCTCTTCGGTGAGGTCAACACCGTTTACCATGATATCATAACGACCGGCTTCGATACCGCCCAGCAGACCGTCCCAGTCGCCTTCTACAAATTCAGGCTCAACACCGAGTTTTTCTGCAATGTGAGTTGCAACCTCGGTATCAAAACCAACGAGTTTGTCATCCTCATCGTGATAGTTCCACGGAGCCCAGTTGCCTTCCATTGCAACAATGATGGTGCCGCGCTCTTTGATCTGAGCGAGAAGATCCTGATTGTCGTCAGATGCCTTCTTAGAGCATGCGGCGGTGCTCAGCAGACCGATGGTCAGTACACCGGCAAGCAGAGTGCTTACAAATCTTTTTTTCATATTCTCCTCCAATCTGCAGGCAGGGACACGGGTCGCGTGTGTTGAAGGTACGCGGCGGAACATTCCGCTCACGCCGCGAAAGGCTCAGGTGTGTGCCTGCTGCACAAACAACGCCATTCCTTCGGAAAAATGGATAAGGGTTGAGTTATATAAGATGCGTTTTCAAATTCGAAAAGTCGGGGGAACGATTCAGACCTGAAATAGCATGTTATATCAAAGTATGCACGTTACAGTGCGTTTCGTTCCGAAACCGTGCGAAGAAATTCGCGGGTACGGTCTTCCTTCGGATGCAGGAAAAAGTCGTCAGAACTGCCGGACTCAACGATGGAGCCGCCCTCCATAAAGACAACTTTGTTTGAGACATTGCGGGCAAAGCCCATCTCATGTGTGACAACGAGCATCGTCATGCCCTCTACTGCCAGCTGCTTCATGACGGAGAGAACTTCGCCGATCAGCTCCGGATCCAGTGCGGAGGTCGGTTCATCGAAATAGATGATCTCCGGGTTTGTCGCCAATGCGCGGGCGATGGCAACACGCTGCTGCTGACCGCCGGAAAGCTGATGCGGATAGTGATCGCAGCGATCCTCCATGCCAACCTTCTTTAACATCTTGTGTCCGATCTCAATAGCCTGTGCCTTTGGCATTTTGCGACCGACGATCAGACCCTCGGTGACGTTCTGCAGAGCGGTTTTATTCTGAAATAAGTTATAATTCTGAAATACAAATGCGGTCTTTTTACGGAGACGCATGATGTCTTTTTTTGAGACATGGCTGAGATCAAAGGTCTCGCCGTCAAAGGTCATTGTGCCGCTGTCTGCGGTTTCCAGAAAGTTGATGCAGCGCAAAAGCGTTGTCTTACCGGAACCGCTGGGGCCTAAGATGGCGATGACATCGCCTTTTTCGACGGAGATATTGATTCCCTTCAGGATCTCAAGATCGCCGAAAGACTTGTGGATATCGTTGATTTCCAGCATAGACATGGCTTATCTCCTTTCTGCCTGATAGGCGTTCAGTTTCTTTTCTCCAATGTGCTGCAGCCAGGTCAGAACGGAGCAGAACAGCAGATAGAACAGAGCAACTTCACTGTAGATAAGAAGCGGCTCGTAAGTACGGCCAACGATCTTCTGTGCAGCCATGAACATTTCGGATACGGTGATGATGGAAACAAGGGACGTATCCTTCAGCATGCTGATGATGGAGTTGGACAGCGGGGGAAATGCGGTGCGCAGTGCCTGAGGCAATACGATCCGGCGCATGATCTGGAACCAGCTCATGCCGACGCAGTAACCGGCTTCGATCTGTCCGTAAGGAACGGATTCCAGCGCAGCACGCATCGTCTCGGCGCTGTAAGCGCCCTCATTCAGAGAGAAGACGAGGATCGCACAAGGGAAGGCGGGCAGCATAATGCCCAGCTTTGGCAGTCCGTAGAAGAACAGGAACAGCTGAACGAGCAGCGGAGTACCGCGGACGATCCAGATATAAAAACGAGCCAGCTGCTTGAGTCCGCGGATGTTTGCAAACTGTACCATCGCAACGGCAATGGCGATCACCATCGCAATTGCAAAGGAGATGACCGTCAGCGGAATCGTCTGTGTCAGTCCGGGAATCAGCAGTTTCCAAAAAGAATCTACAACAAGTTCAATCGTGCGTTGAGACATAATAAAATCTCCTATCGTTTCATAGTTACATGTGATCGCATGACGATCAGCATTTTTTATGTTCACAGCATCCGGGCTTGATGGACTCCAGAATCGTGATAAGCTGAGGAGTCAGATGCTTGTTATTGTGATAAAGTAAATAATAAAAACGCTTGAAGCTGTCGTCAGTCACGCGGACAGTATGCAGCTCACCCGACTTGCAGATGTGGCAGGACAGAGAGCTGGGAACGACCGCAAAGCCAAGTCCGAGCTTTGCCAGATTGATGATACTCAGCGTGCTGCTGCTCTCCAGAACGGGGTGCAGTGTGTAGCCGTGATTCTGAAAAACGGCATCAACACAGCAGCGGTTTCCACTCTCTTTTTCCCGGAGGAGCAGAGGCTGATGCGCCAGCTCGTCGATGGTGATGGAATCTGCAGCGTACAGAGACGGTGCGCAGACCACAACCATATGATCGGTGTAAAGCAGGGAGCGCGTCATGCAGGTCGTGCTTGTGTTGCAGTCTACGATGGCAAAATCAATCTGATTCTCTGCGAGAAGCTGCTCGATGACCGGCGTATTCTCCACCTGAATCTGAAAATGCACATCCGGCACTGCATCCTTCAGGCGAGTAACCAGCTCCGGCAGGATCGTCTCTGCCAGAGAGACGGTCACGCCAAACCGGTATTCGGAAATGAAGCGTCCCTCTCGCAGCACAGCGGTAGACTCCTCGAACTGCTCCAGAACCGTCGTTGCATAGCGCTGCAGTGTGACTCCGGCTTCTGTCAGAGCCAGACGTCTGCCGCCTCGGTCAAACAGTCGGGTCTCATAAAAAGTCTCCAGCTCTTTGATCGCAATGCTGACAGCGGGCTGTGTCATATTCAGCTTTTCAGCGGCTGAGGTGATGCACTGACAGTCACATACGGTCTTGAAAATCTGCAGGTGACGAAGCGTCATAACGGGACCTCCTTCCATAAACATTCACTTATGATTCGATATCATAGCATAAGAAAAGTTGAATGGCAATAAGAAAATGTGAAAAACCTAGCGGAAAAGTAGGAAATGAAAGCGTTACTTGGAATAAAAACAAAGATTCCAAGTAATACTATAGTTTATTTCAAGTAAATATCATAAGAAAGACAAGAAACATTGACTTTTAAACAAAAAAAGTGTACGATTCAAGTATCGAGCAAACCAGAAACGAGCTGGAGATGGGAGGTTGCCATGAAGTTTGATGAAAAGAAAAAAGAAGCGATCCTGTTATATATATTAGAAAAGATAGAGCGCGGCGATCGGAACATTGTTTCGGCGGCGCGGGAGTCTTTTGAGATTAACGAAAGTACCGTATACCAATATTTGAAGGAACTTGTGGAAAAGAACATTCTGAAAAAAGTTTCCCGTGGAAAATATGAGCTGGTGCAACAGGAGTTCGTTTACGAACTGCAGCGCTCAAAAGGTGAGCTGGAGAGTGATACGGATGCATTGGAACATGATCTGAAACCTCTTTTGCAGGGGTATGCGCGAAATGTGATTGAAATTTGGGAATATACATTCAGTGAGATGATGAATAATGTTATCGAGCATTCTGCAGCGGAGCACGTGAAGTTGACGATTCGTCAGACGTATTTGAAGACGAGCGTTCGGATCGAGGATGATGGTGTCGGTATTTTTAATAAGATCCAGAAGTATTTTGGGTTTACTTCGACAGAAGAAGCAATTTGCGAACTGTTTAAAGGAAAATTGACAACGGATTCTCAGAATCATTCGGGCGAAGGCATTTTCTTTAGCTCGAAAATCATGGATGATTTTTATATTCTTTCCAGCGGAAAGGTATTTACGAACAACATTCTGGATGCCAGCGAATTGAAAGACGCAGCGATGGACGCCACAGGAACTTGCGTTGTGATGGATCTGTCGAATTTTACACACAAGACGACAAAAGAAGTTTTTGATCTGTATTCCAACGATGAGGGCAGTTTCCTGACGACAAAGATTCCGATGAAGAATATTTTTGACACGACGCCGGTTTCCAGATCACAGGCGAAGAGGGTTTGCAATCGTCTGGAAAAGTTTACGGAAGTCATTATTGATTTTCAGGGAATCGACTGGATGGGTCAGGGATTTGCGCATCAGGTATTTTCTGTCTTTGCGAAAGCGCACCCGGAGATCAAGCTTACACCGATCAATATGAATGAAGATGTCACGAAAATGTATATTCATGTAACGGAGGAACACTAAATGGAAAACCAACAGCCTCACAAGCGCCGTGTGCGTTACAAAGGAACGCATCCGCGCCGTTTTGAAGAAAAGTATAAAGAATTAAATCCGGAAAAGTATGCAGATACGATTGAGAAAGTCATCGCCAAGGGCAGCACGCCCGCGGGCATGCACATTTCGATCATGGTGCAGGAGATTTTGGATTTCCTGCAGATTCAGCCCGGTCAGAAGGGACTGGACTGCACGCTGGGATATGGCGGCCATACTCGCCGCATGATGGAGCAGCTGCAGGGACAGGGACATATGGTGGCGCTGGATATCGACCCCATCGAGAGCGTGAAGACGACAGAGCGTCTGCGCAAGGCTGGATTTGGCGAGGATATTTTGACCGTTGTACAGGAGAATTTTGCGAACATTGATCGCATCGGAGCGGAGTACGGCCCGTTTGATTTTCTTCTGGCGGACCTTGGGGTATCGTCCATGCAGATCGACAATCCGGAGCGCGGCTTTTCTTATAAATTAGATGGTCCACTGGATCTGCGTCTGAACCCGCAGAAGGGAGTGTCCGCCGCAGAACGTTTGAAGGAAGTGACAGAGGAAGAACTGATTGGTATGCTGCAGGAAAATTCCGATGAGCCGTATGCAGAGGAGATTGCAGCGGAAGTCTTCTCCGAGTTCCGCAAAAAGCATCCGATCGAGACGACGACGCAGCTGCGGGAAGTCATTGAACGGGCACTGCGCTTCCTACCGGAGGACAGGCAGAAAAAGGATACCGTAAAAAAGACCTGCCAGCGCGTGTTTCAGGCGCTGCGTATCGACGTCAATCAGGAATTTGAAGTGCTGGAGGCATTTCTGGAAAAGCTGCCGGATGTCATGGCACCGGGCGGCAGAATTGCGATCCTGACCTTCCATTCCGGCGAAGATCGTCTGGTAAAGAAAGCATTCAAGCAGTACGAAAAAACCGAAATCTTCTCAGAAGCGGCAAAGGATGTCGTGCGCCCGTCTGCGGAAGAGTGCAGACGAAATGGCAGAGCCAGATCCACAAAGATGCGTTGGGGAATCAAAGCAAAGGAATAAAAAAATCGCTCGCTGTCTTGAAACAGGGACGGCGGGCGATTTTTATGTGCGAAAAGTAAAATCAAATGTAATATTCGTCAATGCATTTCTGACGGTAGTTGTCGAGGATATCCTGCAGGGTCAGGTTGTCCACATATTCATTGACGACTTTGTTCAGTCCGATCCAGACATCCAGTGTGATACAGGAGTCGCTGTTGGGACAGTCGGCAACATCGTTGATACAGGAAACCGGGGCGAGGCTGCCCTCGGTGACGCGCAGGATGTCGCCCAGAGTGTACTCGCTGGGCTGACGAGACAGTTGATAACCGCCCTGATAGCCACGGTTTGTGCGCAGCAGTCCGGCCTTGTTCAGCATAGGCACGATCTGCTCCAGATATTTTTTAGAAATATTTTGACGTTCTGCGATATCTTTTAATGCGATAAAGCCCTCGTTCTGATGCTCGGCAAGGTCTAACATCAGGCGGAGTGCATAGCGTCCTTTTGTGGAAATTTTCATTGCTCGTCGCTCTCCTTTGCGTCGTCTCTGTGGATGTATTGATCTTTCAGAGCACGGTATTCCTCAGAAAAGGTTTCATGTACCATGTTTTCAACAGTGTAATTTGCTTCTAATTCTTCGCGGGTCATCGTCTTCCAGAATTCATCGATCGCTGCGCAGGCTTCTTTGTCAGGAGCCAGAAATACAAGCAGCTTGTCTGGAAGCTGGCAGGCGCAGGGGTAGGCGTTGCGTCCTCTGACACCGCGCTGCTCGATCCAATAAAAGGTAATATCTTCGGTTTTGTGAGTTGCTTTGAGATAAACAGTCTTGGCACGGTCCAGAAAACGATTCTTTTCCGGGCGGAAGTCAGTCAGGGCTGAAAAACGGGTACCTGCCATCCTTAATCCTCCTCGATAATCTGAATTTCAAAATAGTCAAAGTCGATCTGTTCCATAAAGTTATCCTGGCGGAATCGAGTTCTGGAATGTCTCTTGAATTCCTGAATGTTGGACTCCAGCCAGATCGGCTGACTCAGATCGAAATCGTGGCAGAGGGTGTCGATTGCTGCAAAGACTTTTTTCGTGCGAGTCATATTCGGGTCGTCATTGACGATCGTGGAATCTGCTAACATGTGGTTGTTGTAAAAAAGTTTTCCCCATAAACGGAACATCGTGGGTCGGCTCCCTTCTGTTGTTGATCAGTGTCAGTGAAAATATGCGGCAATACTGAGTATTCCCATATGTTTATAAGTATATCGAAAAAGAGCAGGCGCGTCAACGAGGAAAAGTGAAATCAGACTTGTAAGCAGGGGGGGATATGTCGTATACTGTAAAGGAATGGAAGATAAGAGTGAAACAGGAGGCGGATCGATGGAACAAAAGACAGACAGCATGGAGTTTTTGCTGGAAGCAAAGACCGCGCTTGCAGAACTGGAGAAACAAAAGACATACCGGTCGGGACTGGCTCTGGAGGAGAAGAGACAGGAGCGCCTGTTAGAAGGTGAAAAGAAGGCTGTGGAGGATGAGGTTTATCGAACCATCCGGGAGCGGAAAGCAGCCATTGAGGAGAGCTATGACAGAGAGCTGGCACAGGACAAAGAAAAACTGCGCAAGCTTCGTCTGAAAAAAGAGCGTGCCAAGAGCATTGGCAGACAGGAGCGAATCAAGGACGAGACGTCGGAGCTTCTGGCGCACAATCAGGAGTTGACGACGCGGATCACGACGCAGTTTCAGCAAAACGGAGTGCCGGGCTGGTGCAACAGCTGGCTGTTCTTCGCATTGTTTTTGCCGCGCAGAGCATGGGAGTGGCTGTTTGACCTTGTGCTGGCGGCGGCTGTGTTTGTCGGCGTTCCGATTGGATTGTGCAAATGGATTCCGGAGCTGACCACCTGGCAGCTGATGGCAGCGTACACGGCACTGATCTTTGTGATTGGCGGCGGATATCTGGCGCTGACGAATCTTGTAAAGCTGCGCCGCTACAGCGATCTGCGGGCAGGCCGTATGATGCGGGATGAGCGTGCCTCGAACCGCAAGAAGATCAAAGTCATCACCCGCGCGATCCATCGGGATGCGTCGGAGGATTCCTACAATCTTGACAGTTATAATTACGAGATCGCCCGTCTGGAGGCGGAGATCGAGGACGTAGCAAAGCGCAAGCAGGAGAATCTGAACACCTTCGAAGCGGCGACAAAGAAAGTCATTGCGGACGAGATCATGGAGAACAACAAAGACCGGATCCTAAAGATTCAGGATGGTTATCAGAAGCTGCACCTGCAGCTCATAGATGCGGATAAGCAGCTGCGGGCGCAGACGATGCAGATCACAGCCAACTATGAACCGTATCTGGGCAAGGATTTTCTGGACAGCGGACGGGTGGACAGCCTGATCGAGCTGGTGGACAGCGGGAAGGCAGCCACGATCACCGAGGCGATCACGGTGTACAGAGAGAGTAAAATCTGAGCAGTCCCTGAGTGATGGAGTCGGCTAATGTCATGACGAGGGACAGTCTTGTACCTTGCAGCAGTGCATCTCCGGAGTCGGAGAGTGCGCCGACGATGCCGGTGACAGAGACATGCCCGACGAGTGGCAGATCCTTCCTTACGCCGAGACCGGGCTGCATCGCGCCGGGACTGAGGGTGATGCAGCCGACATGATGTGCGTCACCGAGGGAAGCATCCACTGCGACATAGAAGCCGCAATCATCCGTCGCAAGCATTTCCAGCACGGCGGCGAGATTCAGTGCATGGACGGGATGTTCCAGTGTGCCGATGACGGAGCCGGGCGGCAGATAATGAGACAATTTATAGCCAATGAGGGGACCGAGACAGTCCCCGGTGACACGGTCACTTCCGATGCACAGAAAATGCACCGGGAGATGGCCGTGTTTTGCTATGAGCTTTTTACGACAGCAGGCGGCGGTCTGCCGCTCATAAAATTGCTGCAGCCGATCCGAAAACTGCCGGTCGGAAAACGAAGCTCCGGCAGGATAATACCAGGTTTCTTTCTGAGATGGAAACATAGCGGGAACCTCCTTTTTCCGATGGTAGCCGGATTTTTACAGGTATATGCAGTCAGAGGAAAAAAGTGACCGCGAAAATTGCGATGAATAAAGAAAAGCTTCGCTGTGGATTCGACAAACTCCGCAGTGGAAATCTGCTAGCATACAGAAGTGGGAAAGTGTCCCCCGAAGGAAGACAGAAAGGTGGAGACAGGATGGAAACGTATCCAAAGAGTGTGCGGCAGATGGGGGTTCCGGAGCGAGGCATTCGGATTTATCTGGAGGAATATGCTTATACTTATGTACATAACCTGCAGGCGCCGGAACCGGACGGAGTGCGCGTCGGTGTTTTTTACGGAAGAAAACTGATGCAGGATGGGATTCCCTGTTACTATGTGTTTGGAGCGATTGAGACAGAAGGTGCGTGGAACGGAGAACAGATTCGGTTCGGGCAGGGCGTCTGGAAACAGATCAGACAGATGCGGGAGGAATATTTTCCGGCAATGGATGTGTGCGGCTGGTTTGTGCGGGCAAAGGAGAATTATGTGCCGCCTCTTGTGAATCTGCAAAATATTCAGGACGTCTTTTTTGCGGAGACAGGAGAACTTTTGTATCTGGACACCGGAGAGGAAGTGTCGTTTCTGGTGCAGAGAGGAGGAAAGCTGTACTCATGCGGCGGTTTTTTTATTTTTTTCCAGCGCAATATCGCGATGCAGGAGTATTTGCTGCGGGAAGAATCGCGGATTGCGGAGGAACAGATCCGAAAACGGGTTCCGGTAGAAGCAGCAGCTTCGATGCACTCGCCTGAAAATCAGGCAGCGCCGGAGCAAAGGAGAGAGCAGCCGACACCCGCATGGCCGCAGCAGAGTGCGGAGCCTGCCTTTTTCCGTGGCTGGACATCGAAGCAGTCAGAAAAACAAGGACAGATGCGCATGGAGGAAAAGCCGGAACAGGAGCCGCCGCTTGCAGTATGGAAGCGCCGGGCAGTGGCGGTAGGACTGCTGTTGGCGTTGGCGGCGGGGATTTTATTTTACGGACATCCGGAGCGGGTGGCGCAGGTGCAGTCGGTGTTTGCGGAGCTTGCCGGGGGAACGGCGGCAGAGACGGAATCTTCCGAAGCTTTCCCTTGATGGAAGAGGAAAGATGTACTATACTGGAAACAGAATCCTGCCCGGCAGGATTCCTCGTCAAAACAGTCGGGAGGATACATGGAGAATCAGAACTTTACAGATAGAGAAGAACAAAAAAGAAACCTTCGAAAAGGCATGCTTGTCAATGAAGAAGAGCAGACGGAGGATTCGGAAGAGCGGTTTCTAAACCGGGATTTTGAAAAAGAAATCCGGGCGCATAAGCGCAAGCGGAGATTGATCATATTGGCGGTTGTGCTGGTGCTTGTGATTGGCGCTGCGGTGTGGTATTTTATCGACCGAAGCCGGACGTATCGCAGCATGACTGTGTCCTGGAGTCAGACCGTAGAAGCATCGAGCTTTGAAGGTGCGGTGGGATTTGCGGATGGACTGCTTGTGTATGGACGCAATTCCGCCAGCTATGTGGCTCAGGACGGCACCGTTATGTGGACAGAGAGCTACGAGATGTCGAATCCGACAGCAGTGATCTGCGGAGAATATGCAGCGATCTGCGATCAGGGCGGTATCGACCTCATCATCTGCAATGCGGGCGGTAAGCAGGGACAGATCCAGACATCGTCCCCGATCATGCGTATGACACTTGCGGGACAGGGCATGGCGGTAGTCATTCAGGAGGATACGCGAGCAGAGTATGTGTCCTTTTACGATCACACCGGCAAGAAGTTAGACATCGAGATCAAGACCCGTCTGCAGGGCGATGGATATCCGCTGGATCTTGCAGTATCTCAGAGCGGCGAGCAGCTGATGGTGTCTTACGTTTACGTCGAAAATGCAACACTGAAAAACAAAGTCGTCTTTTATAATTTTGATGTCGGACAGGATATGGTGGACCGTATCGTAGGTGGTTTTGAGCAGTATGAAGACACGATGGTACCGCGAGTGACATATCTGAATGAGACGCAGGCGGTGGCATTCGGCGACAAATTGCTGACGTTTTATTCGCTGAAAAATCAGTTAAAGCCGAAGGTCGTGCAGGAATATACCGTGGAAGATGAGATCACAAAAGTCTTTTACGGAGACGATCAGGTGGGCGTTGTGACAGTGCCGGAGGAAAAAGGCACGGCAGCACATCTGACCGTATATAATGGCGCGGGAGAAGTACAGCGGGAGATTGATTTTTCGGAGGATTTTTCAAAAATAGAATTTGTCGGAAGCGAGATTTTGGTGTATAATGAAAAAGGATTCCGGATCTATAATGCGGACGGCAGTTTAAAGTATCAGGAAGACACTGGATATGATCTGTCTGCGGTAGTTCCCGGAATGGACAAAAAGACATACTACCTCATTGGAAACGGTATGCTGCAGAAGGCAGTGATGCACTGATTTTTTTGTCTTACCTAGGGCAATACAGCGGCGTCCTGCAGAGGCAGGAACCGCCTAAAACACATAAAATGTAGGAGGATACTTACATGGGCAACATTGAAACAATGTCTGTAAATGCAATTCGAGTATTGGCTGCAGATGCAGTTCAGAAAGCAAAATCCGGTCATCCGGGCCTGCCGCTTGGCTGTGCGGCAGTTGCATACGAACTGTGGGGCAACCACATGAACCACAATCCGAAGAATCCGAAGTGGCCGAACCGTGACCGGTTCATCCTTTCCGGCGGACATGGTTCCACACTGTTATACTCTCTTCTTCATCTGTATGGTTATGGCAACCTGAGCAAAGAAGATCTGGCAAGCTTCCGTCAGTGGGGGTCTCTGACTCCCGGACATCCGGAGTACGGTCACACCGTTGGTGTAGAAGCAACGACCGGTCCTCTGGGCGCTGGTATGGGCATGGCAGTTGGTATGGCGATGGCAGAAGAGCACCTGGCAGCTGTATTTAACAAAGAGGGTTATCCGGTAGTCGATCACTATACATTCGTACTTGGTGGAGATGGATGTATGATGGAGGGCATTTCCTCTGAGGCATTCTCTCTGGCAGGCACTCAGAAGCTTGGCAAGCTGATCGTTCTGTACGATTCCAACGGTATCTCCATCGAGGGAAGCACAGATATCGCATTCACTGAGAACGTACAGATGCGTATGCAGGCATTTGGTTTCCAGACTCTGACCGTAGAAGACGGCAACAATCTGGAAGAGATCGCAGCAGCGATTGAAGAGGCAAAGGCAGATAAGACTCGTCCTTCCTTTATTACCGTAAAGACGACGATCGGTTATGGCTGCCCGGCAAAGATGGGTACCCCTGCCGCACATGGTGAGCCTCTTGGCGAAGAGAATGTCAAGGCCATGAAGGAATATCTGCAGTGGCCGTCCATGGAGCCGTTCTATGTACCGGATGAGGTATATGCTCATTATCAGGAGCTGGCAAAGAAGGGCGCAGCCGCAGAAGAAAAGTGGAATGCTCTGTTCGCAGATTACTGCGCAAAGTATCCGGAGATGAAGGATCTGTGGGATCAGTATTACGATGCCGATGCTGCAAAGAAGCTGTATGACAGCGAAGAGTACTGGGCATACGAGGATAAGCCTCAGGCAACGAGAAATCTGTCCGGCGAGATGCTGAACCGTGCAAAGGACGTTCTTCCGAACCTGTTCGGTGGATCTGCGGACCTGTCTCCTTCCAATAAGACCGTTATGAAGGGCGAAGAATACTTCAGCCCGGCACACCGCGAGGGACGCAACATGCACTTTGGTGTACGTGAGATCTCCATGGCAGCGATGGGCAATGGACTGGCACTGCACGGTGGATTAAAGCCTTACGTTGCAACCTTCTTCGTATTCAGTGACTATACAAAGCCGATGGCTCGTCTGTCCGCGATCATGGGACTGCCGATCACCTACGTCTTCACTCACGACAGCATCGGTGTTGGTGAAGATGGTCCGACCCATGAGCCGATCGAGCAGCTGGCAATGCTTCGTTCCCTGCCGAACTTCCATGTATTCCGTCCGGCAGATGCAACCGAGACCGCTGCTGCATGGTACGCAGCTCTGACTTCCGAGAAGACTCCTACCGCTCTGGCACTGACCAGACAGAATCTGCCTCAGCTGGCTGGTTCCTCCAAGGAAGCATTGAAGGGTGGCTACGTTCTGGAAGATTCCACAAAGGAAGTTCCGGATGCAATCATCATCGCTTCCGGTTCCGAAGTACAGTGGGCAGTTGGCGCAAAGGCTGAGCTTGCAAAAGAAGGCGTTGATGTGCGCGTGGTCAGCATGCCTTGTATGGATGTATTTGAGGAGCAGTCCGAAGAGTACAAGGAATCCGTTCTGCCGAAGGCAGTTCGCAAGCGTGTTGCAGTAGAAGCTCTGAGCACATTCGGCTGGGGCAAGTACGTTGGTCTGGACGGCGCAGTGATCGGTATGGATCACTTTGGCGCAAGCGCACCGTACTCCAAGCTGTTTGAGGAATATGGCTTCACAACTGAGAATGTTGTAAAGACTGTAAAGAGCATTCTGTAAAGAAATGCAGGCGTCAAAGCAGTGAGAAGATTGCTTTGTGCGATACGATTAAGTAGGAAATGCAGAGTAGTTTCCTAGAAAAACAGATAAGCAGGGGCTGTTTCCGGAGAGGGAGCAGCCCCTTCCGAGTTAGATGGAGAGAAGAAAGAATGAACCAAGACCGAATGCCGCGCATTGTCCGGCTTCATTTGCCGGAAAATCAGAGGATTTTGGCGATCAGTGATGTACATGGAAATTTGGAATATTTGCAGCGTCTGTTAGAAAAAGTGGGATTCGGAGAGGACGATGTGCTGTTCCTTGTGGGAGACATGTTGGAAAAAGGCCCTCGCAGTCTGGATCTGCTGCATTATGTGATGGAGCTGCAGCACACTCGCAACGTATACCCGATCTGCGGCAACTGTGAAGGACTGTGGCAGTTTATGTTGGCACCCGATCACAGAGGACATTTGAAAGATTATCTGCTGCATCGCAAAAACAGCTTATTAAATGAGATGATCGAGACAGTTGCACCGCCGGTCACAGCTGATTCCGACATGGAAGGGCTGGTGCAGGAGGTGCAGCGGCGCTTCCGCATGGAGCTGGAGTGGCTGCGGACACTTCCCAATATGATTTTGACGGATCATCTGCTGTTTGTGCACGCGGGAGTGCAGCCGGATGTGCCGCTGGAGCAGCAAGATCGCTTCCGCGTTATGGATACCAAAGCGTTTTATGAGCAGGAAGTCTCTTTTTCGGATCGATTTTGCATTGTCGGACATTGGCCGGTCGTTCTGTATCAGCATGAGGGGCAAAATGCCTCCCCGATCCTGGATAAAAAGCGGAAAATCTATTCTATCGATGGCGGCAATGTGCTGAAGCGGGATGGGCAGTTGAATTGTCTCGTCTTAAATGGCGAGAGCGGTGAGAATGCTTCGTGGGTTGCATACGATGATTATCCCCAGATCCGTCTGTTGGACGATCAGCAAGGCAGCACCGAGAATTACAACATCACCTGGAGTGAAAACATCGTGGATGTTCTGGCGCAGCGGGATGATGTGAGCCGCATCCGTCAATGCAGCTCCGGTCGTGAAATGTGGGTGCCGACGGAATATCTGTATCCGGAAATGCTGACAGTGGGCACCGTTCTCTGGCATGTGGAAGACAGCACGGATACGAAGCTGTGTGTGCAGGCAGGCGATCAGGCATCGCTTGTGTGTGAGACAAGCATCGGCGCGATCATCAAAAAAGATGGAATCAGCGGATGGTATGAGGGTCGTTATGAGAGACTGCCGGGAGAAGATCGTCATCTTCCGGGATTCTGGAGGGAAAAGCTATGAGAAAACCGAAACCGGGCGAGCGCTATCGCCATTTTAAAGGAAAAGAATATCAGATCGTCGGAGTTGCAACCCACACCGAGACGGAAGAGCCGATGGTCGTGTATCAGGCATTGTACGGTTCTTACGGACTGTTTGTGCGTCCGCTGGCGATGTTCCTCGAACAGGTAGACGCAGAAAAATATCCGGAATACGCTGGACAACCCCGCTTTGCAAAAATCGCACCGGAGGAGGACGAGGATTTCTCTCCCGAAAATACAGGAGGAGCAGCCACCGCGACAGCCGGCGCAGTGACAACAGCTGCAGATGGAAAGCAGTCCGAAAGTACGAGAAACAGCACGAATGTACCCGCGGACAGTCAGGCATTGCTCATGGAATTTCTCGACCTTGACAATGCAAAAGACCGACTGGAATTGCTGCAGTCCGCAAAAGATCTGCTGAACGATCACATCATCGACTCAATGGCGGCAGCATTGGATGTGCAAGTGCCGGACGGCGTGCTGGAGGAGAGAATCGTGAGTTTGGAGCGGTGTCTGGCGACTGTGGCGAGATTTGAGACGGGGAGGATGCGGTAGAATTTTTGTACTTTTTTTAGCCGCCATTCGCGGAAAACTCGTCCTTCGGACTCAAACAGTTCCGCTCGGTGGCGGTTCAGTACAAATATTGCGACGCGATCCTCATGATGACATGAATTGCTTAACTGCTGCCGTCTCGTGTTTTCAACAAAGTCACTGCGGCTTGCGTAAAACAGATGATTTTGAGATTTCGAGCCAAAATATGAGAAAAATCTCAAATATTCGGCTGAAAAGTAAAAAATAGATGCTTTACGAATACTTAGAGAGAAAATTTATAGTAAGCGACCGGCGCTCAGAGATGTGTGGCATCTGGCGAACGTCTGTCGTGGAGAAGATGCTTCTCTGCGGAGAGATTTTTTGGAGAGTTGGAAGGCAGAATAGAAGTGTACGTGTTAATTGCGATGTTTTCGTCGTGGAGGCTGTGCGGAACCGCCAATGAGCAGCACTGTTTGAGCCTGAAAGGCGAGTTTGCTGCTCATGGCGAAATGTGACGCACGGGTGGAACAGAAAACAGTCGCATAACACGGAACTTCTATTCTGCCTTTCAACTATTAACAAGAAACTCTATACTGCAAAGTAGCGTCTTCAAAAGATTAGGGTTTACTTTTGTCGGAAAAATTAGTAAAATGATACCAATACAGGATGTGACCGCGAGGGGAGTTTGCGGCCGCAGAAAGGGATGATACAATGAGTAAGAAACCTACACTGGTGATTATGGCAGCCGGAATGGGCAGTCGTTATGGTGGACTGAAGCAGATTGATCCGATGGATCCGCAGGGACATATTATTATGGACTTTTCCGTATACGATGCGGTACAGGCTGGATTTGAGAAGGTCGTATTTATTATCAAGCGTGCCATCGAGAAGGATTTCAAGGAAGCAATCGGCAACCGTCTGGAGAAGCAGCTGGAAGTAAAGTATGTATTCCAGGAATTAGACGAGTGTATTCCCGAGGGATGCACCGTTCCGGAGGGCAGAGTAAAGCCTCTTGGTACCGGTCATGCGATTTTGTGCTGCAAGGATGTGATTGATGGTCCGTTCATGGTAATCAACGCAGATGATTTTTATGGCAGAGATGCATTCCGCGTCATGTATGAGCAGCTGATGAAGCAGGAAGACGATGATAAGTACCGCTACAGCATGGTTGGTTATCGTCTGGGCAACACTTTGACAGATAACGGTTACGTTACCCGTGGTGTCTGCGAGACAAATGAAACCGGTCATCTGACAAATGTTTGGGAGTGCATGCATATCGAGAAGGACAACGAGGAGAATGCAAAGTACAACCAGAATGGCGAGGATTACAAGCCGATTCCGATGAATACCACCGTTTCCATGAATTTCTGGGGCTTTAATCCGTCTCTGTTTGCAGAGCTGGAGAGCCGCATGAAGACCTTCATGAACGAGGATGTTCCGAAGAATCCGATGAAGGCAGAGTTCCTGATCCCGAATATTGTGGGTGATCTGATCAAGGAAGGCAAGGCAACGGTAGATGTACTTCATTCTGCAGATAAGTGGTTTGGCGTTACATATGCAGAGGACAAGCCGGTTGTCATGGCATCCATTGCAAAGATGAAAGAAGACGGTATTTATCCGGAGCAGCTCTGGAAGTAAAGAACGTGTTTATGCCGGGGCAGGAGTGAAGACTCCTGCCTTTGCTATAAGAAAAAAGGAGTGAGAACGCTCCGGAATAGAGGTTAGCATGAAAAAGTATGCGATTGGCGTAGACGTTGGCGGAACCAGCGTTAAGATGGGACTGTTTACATTAGAGGGAAATATTCAGAAAAAGTGGGAAGTTCGCACCCGCAAGGAGAATGGCGGCGAGTTCATTCTCAGCGATATTGCAGCTTCGATCCGTAAGGAGCTGGGAGAAGAGAACATTGATCTGGAGGAAGTGAGCGGCGTTGGTATCGGCGTTCCCGGTCCGGTCAATGAAGAGGGATTCGTAGAAGTATGCGTAAATCTCGGCTGGAAGAAGATGTGGCCGGCAAATGTTCTGTCCCCGATGTTAGGTGGAATTCCGGTGAAGGTCGGCAACGATGCAAACGTAGCAGCGCTGGGTGAGCAGTGGCTGGGAAGCGGTCGCGGCGCAGAGAGTCTTGTTATGCTGACATTGGGAACCGGCGTTGGCGGCGGAATTATTCTGAATGGAAAGATGATCGCCGGAAGACGAGGACTGGGCGGTGAGCTTGGCCATATGACAGTCAATCCGGACGAAACCCGGACCTGTAACTGCGGCAATCGCGGTTGTCTGGAGCAGTATGGTTCTGCAACTGGCGTGACGACGATCGCAGCGAAGCTTTTGGAAGAGCACGATGAGCCGTCTAGCCTGCGCGGACATCGCAACAGCGCAAAGGAAGTATTCGATGCAGCGAAAGCGGGCGATGCGCTTGCAATTCAGGCAGCGGAGACCCTGGGCAATTACCTGGGACTTGCGATGGCAAATATGTCTCTGGCGGTGGATCCGGATATGTTCGTGATCGGTGGTGGCGTATCCAAGGCAGGAGAATATCTGCGGGAGATCATTGAGCGTCATTATCACGAGCACATGCACCTGTCCGAGAAGTATGCAGAGGTAACTCTGGCAACGCTGGGCAATGATGCCGGTATTTGCGGAGCAGCCAGACTTGTACTGTGAGATTAGAGAAAAACAGGTAGAACGAGACGGCCTCATCTCAAAATGGGATGGGGTGTCTGTATCTGTGTGAAAAAGACAGAAAGAGGAGCTTTATGAAAAAGAAGAAAAAGCCGGGCGAGTTTCGGCGGTTTTTGGGATACTATAAGCCATATCTGGGGATTTTCTCTGCCGATATGTTTTTTGCATTTCTGGAAGCGGGCGTTGCACTGGCGATTCCGCTGATCATCCGCTACATCACATCCACGGTTGTCTATTGGGATCATGCGGAAGCATTCGCGGAGATTATTAAGCTGGCATGTGTGCTGGTGGGACTGGTTATTGTGGAAGCCGGCAGCACGTATTTTGTGACGTCCATCGGCCATATCATGGGATGTCGGATGGAGACGGATCTGCGAACGGAGATTTTCGGGCATTATCAGAAGCTTTCTTTTAATTTCTTCGACAATGAAAAAGTCGGACAGCTTATGAGCCGTGTAACAAACGATCTGTTTGAAGTAACGGAGTTGTTCCATCACGGTCCGGAAAATATTATTATCTCTGTTGTAAAGTTCATCGGATCGTTTCTTATTCTGGCTGGCATCAACCTCAAGATGGCGCTGGCGGCATTTTCGGTGACACCGTTCATGCTGGCATTTGCATTGGTATACAACCGCAAGCTGAACCGCGCCTATAAGAAAAATCGTGCCCGCATTGCGGATATCAATGCGCAGATCGAGGATAGTCTGGCGGGTGTTCGTGCAGTGCGTTCCTTCGGAAATGAAGAAGTCGAGATGGATAAGTTCGATGAAGGCAATCAGGCATTTCTGGAGAGCAAGAAGTCCTCGTATTTCTGCATGGCGACGTATCAGTCCATGATGAAATTCTTCACGACGCTGATCACGGTAGTTGTGCTGGTGACGGGAGCCTTTTTGCTGACCAGCGGCGAGCTGGAGATCGTAGATCTTGTCACGTTCCTGCTGTATATCAATACTTTTACAGACCCGATCAAGGTGTTGATCACCTTTACGGAGCAGCTGCAGAATGGTCTGTCCGGTTTTGAGCGTTTTCTGGAGATTCTGGATATTGAGCCGGATATTGTGGATGCACCGAATGCGGTGGATGCCGGTACCTTGCAGGGAAATATTGAGTTTCAGGATGTGTCCTTCCGCTATCAGAACACGGAGGAGGATGTGCTGGCGCATATCAATCTGCAGGTAAAAGAAGGCGAGTACATTGCATTGGTGGGTTCTTCCGGCGCAGGCAAGTCTACGCTGTGCAGCCTGATTCCCCGCTTTTATGATGTGACGGGTGGTGCGGTGCGCATCGACGGAAGGGATATTCGAGAGATGACGATTAAGAGTCTGCGGCGCAACATCGGTGTCGTGCAGCAGGATGTGTATCTGTTCTTCGGAACGGTTATGGACAATATCCGTTATGGTAAGCCGGATGCGACGGAGGAAGAAGTCATTGCGGCAGCGAAGCAGGCAAATGCCCATGACTTTATCATGAGCTTGCCGGAGGGTTACAATACGGACATCGGACAGCGCGGTGTGAAGCTGTCCGGCGGACAGAAGCAGCGGTTGTCCATCGCGCGAGTCTTCTTGAAGAATCCGTCGATCCTGATTTTTGACGAAGCGACCTCCGCTCTGGACAATGAGAGTGAGCGGATTGTGCAGGAATCTCTGGAGAAGCTGGCAAAGAACCGCACGACATTCGTAATCGCCCATCGTCTGTCTACCATTCACAACGCAGAAAAGATTTTGGTGCTGACGGAAAACGGAATCGAGGAGCAGGGAACGCATACGGAATTGCTGCAAAAAGACGGAATCTATGCGCACCTGTATAATATGCAGTGGACATAAAAAAAACACTACTCAATTTCGCGGAAATATGGTACACTGTTGCTAGGCATGTGATTTTTTGTGCTGCGGTGGTGGGACTGCTGCAGAAAAAATAAAGACAGGTAGGAGAGGATGATAGAATGAGCCAGGCAAAGGTAGACAAGTATAAAGAGTATAAGAAAAACCGCAAGGCAAACATTGCGAAGGAGAAGCGCAAGGAGCTTCTGGGCAGAATTGCAGCATGGTTTGTCGTAGCGTTGTTTGTTGCATTTATTGTAGGTGCGATTGCGTATAAGCAGATCGAGGCTTACAAGGCGCGTCAGGCTGCACTGCCGGATTACACCAGCAGCAGTTATGTGCTGTCCGATATGGCAGGTGTTCTGGAGACAGAGACCGATACAGCAGAATAAGAGCTCTTTTGTGATGAGAAAAAATAGCCAAGTACATCCCGATGTCGGGATACACTTGGCTGTTTCTTTACTTTATAGGAAATTGCGTCGCATTTCCTATAAAGCAAAAAAGCGCTCCGCGTGGATCGCACTGTGTGGAAAATAAAAAACAGCCGGTGATGATCGGCTGCGATGGAACTGCTATCTATAAAAAAGAGGAGTCCCCGGTGCCGGGGAAGGCAACCGGGGAAATTATGAAAAATCCAAGAAAAACAAATGGATTTAGGGATGTGGGGTCATCCCTTGTTTGTATGATACTAATATAAAAGACAAATATGAATAAAGTGTGAACACACGATAAAAGAATTGTTAAATTGGCTAAAAGAATAAAAACAGTTAAAAAAGAATTATACAAAATAACGGATGAGGAGGCGCGGACTTGAAAAAATCGATTTGGAAGCCCGGCAATATGTTGTACCCGGTGCCGGCAGTTATGGTGACGACAGTGGATAAAGACGGGAAGGATAATATCATCACGCTGGCATGGGCTGGCACGATCAATTCCGACCCGCCGATGCTGTCGATTTCCGTACGAAAGGAGCGTTTTTCCCATCACATGCTGATGGAAACGGGAGAGTTTGTTGTAAACCTTGCGACAGAAAAACTGACAAAGGCGATGGACTTTTGCGGAGTTCGTTCCGGACGGGACATGGATAAATTCGAGGAGACAGGACTGACCCGCATGAAAGCGGAGAAGGTCGCAGCACCGCTTATCGGAGAAAGTCCGGTGTGTCTGGAGTGCAAGGTACGTCAGGTCATTGAGCTGGGCAGCCACGATGTCTTTTTGGCGGATATCGTCGCAGTGCAGGTGGATGATCAGTATCTGGATGAGAAGGGAAAGTTCCATCTGAATGACGCAAAGCTAGTGGCATATTCCCACGGAACTTATTTCGGACTGGGAAAAGAAATCGGCACATTCGGCTATAGCGTGCGCAAAAAGCCGGTGACAAAGAAAGTGTCCGGCAAGAAGAGTTCCGGACACAAAGCGAAGAAGAAAGATAAATAACAGATCAAAAATAAGTGGAAGGGAGAATCGGACGATGAAAAAGAGAAACATTACACTGATCGGAATGCCTGCGGCGGGCAAAAGCATTATCGGAGTGCTGCTGGCGAAGAGACTTGGGTATCAGTTTATTGATACGGATCTGGTTATTCAGGAAGAGGAAGGCAAGCTGTTAAAAGAGATCATTGCAGAATCCGGCGTAGACGGCTTTGCGGAGGTGGAAAACCGGGTCAACAGTCATGTGGAAGCGGATCATGCGGTGATTTCTCCCGGAGGAAGTGTAATCTACGGCAAAGAGGCGATGGAGCATCTGAAAGAAATCAGCACTGTGGTCTATCTGAAACTGAGCTATGAGACGCTGGAATCCCGCCTCGGCAACCTGAAAGAGCGGGGCGTGATGATCCGGGAAGGCATGACGCTGCGGGATCTGTATAATGAGCGTGTACCGCTGTATGAAAAGTACGCGGATCTGACGCTGGATGAGGGTCATAAAAATGCAGGAGCCTGTGTGGATGCGTTATTGAAGATGCTGAAAGACGGAGCTTGCGTTTCAAAATAAAAAAGCATATACTGAATGTAACAAATGGATGGAGGAAAATAACGATGGAGAAGTTTTCAGAGCTGCAGTATGTAAGACCGGATGCAGATGCGATCAAAGCGCATAAAAAAGAGTACATTGCACAGTTAAAAGGTGCAGAGACTTACGAGCAGATGCGGGATCTGTTCTTAGCAGAAGCAGATGCGGATCTGGGTTGGGAGACGATGCAGACAATCGCTCATATCCGGAATACCGTTGATACAAACGATGCATTCTATGAGAGCGAGATGCAGTTTTTCAATGCAGAAGAACCGCAGATCTCTCTGTTAAATCAGGAGGCAGAGAAGGTTGTTCTGGAGAGTCCGTTCCGTGCACAGTGGGAAGAGGAATTCGGCAGCTTCTTCCTGAAGAATATGGAGATCAATCAGAAGCTGGCAGATGAGAGCATCGTTGCAGAGCAGGTTGAGGAGAGCAATCTGGCGCAGCAGTATTCCAAGGTTGCAGCATCTGCATCCACCACATTCCGTGGTGAGTCCTGCAATTTCTATGGTCTGCTGAAGCATATGCAGAGCACCGACAGACAGGAGCGCAAGGAAGCAATGATGGCCTGGGGCGATCTGTATGAGAGCATTGCAGACGATCTGGATGAGATTTATGATAAGCTGGTAAAGCTGCGTGTGACCATTGCAAAGAAGCTGGGCTTTGATTCTTATATTGACTTTATTTATCTGAAGCGTGGCCGTTTTGACTACACTGCTGAGGATGTTGCAAGGTTCCGGAAGCAGGTTAAGGAGGTTGTTGTTCCGGTTTGCCAGAAGCTGCGTGACGATCAGGCAAAGAGACTGGGCGTAGACAAGCTGCATTACTACGACGAAGCTCTGATGTTCCCGGAGGGAAATGCAGTTCCTCAGGGCACAAAGGATGAGCTGGTTGCAAAGGCTCAGGCAATGTATCAAGACATTTCCCCGGAGACCGGAGAGTTCTTTGATTTCATGGTCGAGCATGATATGTTTGATCTGGAGACAAAGCCGGGTAAGCGCGGCGGCGGATACTGCACCTTCCTGCCGGCATACAAGTCCCCGTTTATTTTCTCCAACTTTAACGGCACAAGCGCAGATGTCGATGTTTTGACTCACGAGGCAGGACATGCATTTGAGGCATACACCGCTTCCAGAAACCTGCGCTCTGTCGATCATGTATTTCCCACCAGCGAGGTTGCAGAAATCCATTCTATGACAATGGAGCATTTCGCATATCCTTACATGGGATCTTTCTTCGGTGATAAGGAAGACGATTACCGTTACGCACATCTGTCTGACGCGCTGGAGTGCATTCCGTACATGGTTTGCGTTGATGAATATCAGCATCGTGTCTTCGAAAAGCCGGAGATGACTGCAAAGGAGCGCCGCGCAGTTTGGAAGGAGCTGGAGGAGACCTACCTGCCCTGGAGAGATTATGACGGACATAAGTTCTTAGAGGAGGGTGGATTCTGGATGCAGAAGCAGCACATCTTCCTGTTCCCGTTCTACTACATCGACTATGCACTGGCTCAGACCTGTGCATTTGAGCTCTACGGTCGTATGAAGAAGGATCGCGCAGCAACCTGGAAGGAATATTACAGACTGTGCCAGGCTGGCGGCAGCAAGGGCTACTTCGATCTGTTAAAGGTTGCAGATCTGAGCAATCCGTTCGAAGAGGGCACGGTAAAGAGGATCGTAGACAGTCTGCTGGAGGATCTGTTTTAAAGATCAGAATTTTTGAGAATACAAAGGGCGGGAGTAAAATTGCTTCCGCCTTTTTTGCTCAACAGGAACCTGCGTTGCAGGATTCTGTTTTAAGGAATAAGTATAGAAAGGAGGCGCAGGGGCGCTTCGGAAAGGTGTGTAAAAAAGTATGGAAAAAGAGGAAAAGTTGGTTTACTCCACAGAGACAGAGTATCATGTGGGCCTGAAAAAAGGAGATGTCGGTCGTTATGTGATTCTGCCGGGAGATCCGGGGCGTTGTGAAAAGATCGCAGCGCATTTCGACAATCCGAAAAAGATTGCCCAAAACCGGGAATACACAACGTACACCGGTACATTGGATGGTGTGCCGGTCAGCGTTTGCTCCACCGGCATTGGCGGTCCGTCCGCGTCGATTGCGATGGAAGAGCTGATCCACTGTGGCGCAGACACCTTCATTCGTGTGGGAACGTCTGGTGGAATGCAGCCGGAGGTGTTGGGCGGTGATGTGGTCATCGCCACCGGTGCGATCCGTTTTGAGGGAACATCCAAAGAATATGCGCCCATCGAATTTCCGGCAGTGGCAAATTATGACATTGTGCAGGCGTTGAAGGAAAGCGCAGAAAAACTGAATTTCCGTCATCATGTGGGCGTTGTGCAGTGCAAGGACAATTTCTATGGACAGCATTCTCCGAACTCCATGCCGGTTTCTTATGAGCTGAATCAGAAATGGCAGGCATGGATCGACTGCGGTGCGCTCTGCTCCGAAATGGAATCGGCAGCGCTGTTTATCGTGGGCGCGGTGCGTCGTGTCCGCATCGGTTCGATCATGCTCGTTGTAGCAAATCAGACCCGCAGGGAAATGGGACTTCCGGATGTGCAGGTACATGACACCGAGGTTGCGATCAAAGTTGCCATCGAAGCACTGCGCAGCCTGATTGCGAAAGATCAGAAATAAGCAGCGGGATATTCGAAAAACGCGGCGCAGCGCCGCAGGAAGGAGAAAAGATGGGAAAATATCGTCGTATTTTTACGATTGTAATTGATTCATTTGGCATCGGCGCAGCGCCGGACGCGGAGAAATTCGGAGATGTGGGAAGCGACACGTTCGGACACATTGATGACCATATGCCGGAATTTACATTGCCGAATCTGGCAAAGCTGGGATTGACGGTGCTTCATCCGGCGAAGCATGTGGAAGCGCCGGCGCAGACCATCGGTTATTGTGGAAGAGGTCTGGAAGCCAGCGTCGGAAAAGATACAATGACCGGGCATTGGGAGATGATGGGGCTGGAGATCTTGACGCCGTTTCGAACCTTTACAGATACGGGATTTCCGAAGGAGCTGCTGGACGAACTGTCCCGCAGAACCGGTCACAAGATCATCGGAAATAAAGCTGCCAGCGGAACCGCAATTCTCGATGAGCTGGCGGAGCAGGAGATCGCTACCGGAGATATGATCGTGTATACATCGGCGGATTCCGTGATGCAGATCTGTGGAAATGAGGAGACATTCGACCTGAAAGAGCTGTATCGCTGCTGTGAAATCGCCAGAGAGCTGACGATGAAGGAAGAGTGGAAGGTTGGTCGTGTCATCGCCCGCCCGTATGTGGGACGTAAAAAGGGTGAATTTGTCCGCACGGCGAACCGTCACGACTACGCGTTGAAGCCCTATGGCCGCACCGCATTGGATGCGTTGAAGGAAGCCGGATTTGATGTTATCAGTGTCGGCAAGATCCGGGATATTTTTGACGGAGAAGGCATTACCGATGCGGAAAAATCCAAGAGCAGCGTACACGGAATGGAACAGACCATTGCACTGCAGGATCGGGATTTTCACGGATTGTGTTTCACGAATCTGGTAGATTTCGATGCACTGTGGGGACATAGACGCAATCCGGTGGGATATGGCGAGGAGCTGGAACGGTTCGATGAAAAGCTGGGCGAATTCTTAGGTCGGATGCGAGAGGATGATCTGCTGATCGTGACGGCAGATCACGGAAATGACCCGACCTTCCACGGTACAGACCACACGAGAGAAATGGTGCCGATGCTGTGGTATTCCCCGTCCATGAACGGCAGCGGCAGACTGGAAGATCAGAAGACATTCGCAGTCATCGGCGCAACCATCGCGGACAACTTTGGTGTGAAAATGCCAGAGGGAACGATCGGGGAGTCGATATTAAGTGAGCTTGAGTGATGATTCGCTAGTGCAGGAACATCGGCAGAAACACGGTGTTCAGAACTTTTTTCTGCTGCACAAGTTCGGCACTCGTCGCCATGAGCGTAAAACTCGCTCTTCGAGCTCAGACAGATACGCTCATTGGCGGTGCCAAACTTGCTTCGCGACGAAAAAAGTACAATTCACACCGTTGCTTCTGCCGATGTTCCCTGCTACCGCGAAAAACTCTTCCCACTTGTAGGTAGGAATAAACTTGGGGTGGCGAAAAGTAAAACAAAAGCGTACATGTTGATTGTGAGGATTTCGTAGTTTTCATCTTCACTTCTTCGCCACCGAGCAGGCATGTCTGAGTCCGCAGGACGAGTTTGACTGCGAATGGCGATAAGAGAAGTGAAGATGGAAACCGAAACCGGAGCACAACATGGAGCTTCTGTTTTACTTTCTGCTTTAAAAGTTTATTTTTGCATACAAAAAGATCCGATACCTGCGACTAGTACCGGATCTTTTTCTTGGGAAAATAACTTAAAGAGTAAACTATTATGAAAAAGTGACTCGAGTGCGCTTCTCCGAACCCCTTTTCGATTGTTTTCATTATAACAAGGGTGTATACTATATGCAAATACATATATTTATATAGATTGTATAATGTAGAAACTATGTTTCTACACAGCACAATCTATATAAATATACGAACATGCAGCGAAGCGGAATGTGAGTAACCCGTTTCAGCAGCGAAGTGAATTTTTGTTTTTGGAGGGGATTATGTTTCAGGGGATGGAATATGTTTACGAGGTGTATCGGGAGAAGAGCTTCTCGAAGGCTGCGGCGAATCTGTTTATTTCGCAGCCGTCTCTCAGTGCAACGGTGAAGCGGATCGAGAAGAAGGTGGGGTATCCGATTTTTGACCGCAGTACGAAGCCGCTGCGGCTGACGGAGTATGGTGTGCAATATATTCGGACGGTAGAGCGGATCATGGCGGCGCAGTCGGAATTTACGACGTATTTGAATGATATTGGAGAATTAAAGACGGGGACGCTGCGGATCGGAGGCACGAACTTTTTCTCTTCGTGGATTTTGCCGCCATTGATCGCCGATTTTACACAGGCGTATCCGCATATGCAGGTGTCACTGACGGAGGAGACAACGGCGAATCTGACGCAGCTGCTGCAAAACGGAATGTTGGATATGGTGTTGGACAACAGCGCGCTGGATGAGCAGATTTTTGACCATGAAGTGTGTCTGGAGGAACATTTGCTTGTGGCGGTGCCGAGTGCATTGCCGATCAATGAACGGTTGAAAGAGTATCAGGTAACGGTGGAGGATGTTCGTTCAAGACGTTTTTTGTCGCCGGACATTCCATGTATTCATTTGCAGGAGCTGCAAGAGCTGCCATTTATTATGATGAAGCAGGAGAATGATACAGGCAAGCGTGCGCGATTGATTTGTCAGGAACAGCAGTTTACTCCAAATGTGGCATTTGAGCTGGATCAGCAGATGACAGCTTACAACGTAGCATGCTCGAAGCTGGGCGTGGCATTTCTCGGCGATCTGCTGATTAGCCGCGTTCCGCCCAATTCCAGTTTGTGTTATTATAAACTGATGGGCGCGGCGAGTGTCCGAAATGTTTCATTTTACTGGAAAAAAGGACGCTATCTGAGCCGGGCAATGGAAGAATTTTTGAGGAGATATGTATAATGCACAGGAGCGGTATTTCATAAAAGAAAAAGGAGCAAAAAAATGAAGCTACAACAGGGCAGACCTGCAGACACAACAAACCGACTGGACAAGGAGATTCGCACCTACGACCTGCTGGATCGTCTGGGAGTTGCATATGAGCGAGTGGATCATGCTCCGGCAATGACGATGGAGGTGTGTCAGGAGATCGATCAGGTGCTGCAGGCGGTGATCTGCAAGAATTTATTTTTATGCAATCGGCAGGAGACGGCATTTTATCTGCTGATGATTCCGGATACGAAGGTATTCCACACGAAGGATTTGTCAGCGCAGATTGGATCGGCAAGGCTGTCTTTTGCAAAGGCGGAGTATATGGAGCAGTTTTTGGATCTTACACCGGGATCGGTCAGCGTCATGGGATTGATGAATGACACGGAGCGTCGCGTGCAGCTTTTGATTGATGAGGATGTGCTGAAAAGCGAATTTGTCGGATGCCATCCATGCATCAATACGTCCAGCATTCGGTTTCGGACGAGTGATCTGATGGAGAAAGTATTGCCGGCGATGGGGCATACTTATATCAAAGTGAAGCTGTAACGAAAAAACTGCTGTCGGATTAGACCGGCAGCAGCATTCTCATTCCAGCTTTTAAAATACCAATTCCCAATGGAATCAGGATCAGCGTACAGCAACATGCAAATCCGAACGCGAGCAGGATAAGTGCCAGCGGGAGCTTGATACACACCCAAACCAGTGCAAGGATGAGAGCGCCGGTCAGATGAAAGCCGATCCAGAATAATCCGCAGAGGATACAGCAAAAAAATAAGATAGCGAGGAACATCTCGAAAACCTCCATTTTAGAATGAGAAGCGGATCGCGATGACCCGCTTCGTTTTTTTGCATTTAAGAAATCAGATCGTTATGATCAATATTCTTCGGGCATAATGATTGCCGCTATGATATAAGCAAGAATACCGGAGCCACCGGAGATTCCAAGGAATGCCCAGATTACTCTGACAAGAGTGGGATCCCAGCCGAAGTATTCTGCGATACCGGCACAGACACCGGAAATCATTTTGTTGGATGAACTCTTGCATAATCTTTTCATTTTAATCTCCATTCCGGAGCAATCGTGCTCCATAAAAATTATTTTCTCGAAGTGGTAATGTGAACTATTTGTCAGTTCCTATCTTACAGTGTATAATATCCAGAGGAAAAAGAAAACCGTGAAAAGAGCGAAATAGAAGGGTTTTTTCCGCAAAAAGCGCGAGATAAAAAATAGACGAGGGAAAAGGGGAACGGAATGGGTCGAAAGTCTACAAAAGAGAATAAGAATAATTATCAAATGTGCAGAGAATCCGCAGGATTGACAAGAGAGGCGGCTGCGGAGGTGCTGGAGTTTGTGTCAGCGGATCGAATTGAGAAGATCGAGAGTGGAAAGTCGCTGCCGCATCCGGAGGAGATTCTGGCGATGGCAAAGGGCTATCGCGCACCGGACCTCTGCAATTATTATTGTTCCCACGAGTGTCCCATCGGGCAGGAATATGTGCCGGAAGTGAAGATGAAGACGTTGTCCCAGATCACGTTGGAGATGCTGGCATCGTTAAATACATTGGACAAAGAGAAGAATCGCCTGATCGAGATCACCGTAGATGGTGAAATCACGGAGGATGAACTGGAGGATTTTGAGAAGATCAAATCCCAGCTCGCCCAGATCTCGATGGCAATCGATTCCCTGCAGTTGTGGGTTCAGAAAGCCATCGCAGACGGGCGGCTGGATCAAAGTGCAGATTTGAGCAAATAAGGCGCAATCAGGAATAAAAGACCTCCAGCAGGGAGAGCCCTCTGGCGGGAGCCGTCATGCCGGCGAGATTCCGGTCTGCCTGTTCCAGAATATCTTTGATGGATTCCGGTGTCCGCCTGTGGAAGCCGACTTCCATGAGAGTGCCGACAAGAATGCGAACCATATTATAGAGAAATCCGTCACCGGTCACGAGAATCCGGATCTCACCGTCCAGATCCTTGATCTCCACAGAGGAGAGTGTCCGCGTGGTGGATTTTTTTGTGCGGCGCGTGCAGAATCCGGCGAAATCATGGGTGCCGGGCAGAACGCGGGCAGCGGTGCGCATGGCATCCAGATCAAAATCACGGATGTCTGTCGTGTCGCGGATCCGTCTGGAAAATTCTGCGAGGGGTGTCATGTACTTGCGTTCCAGTACATGACGGGACGGATCAACGGCGATGCGGTAGCAGTAGGTCTTGTGAGAAGCATTGAGACGGGCATGGAACCGCTCGGAAGCATATTCTACGGAGACAATGCCGATGTCCTCCGGTAAATATTGATTCAGATAACTGCGGATCTCTTCCGGTTCCATAGAAGTCTCCAGATGAACATTTGCAACCTGTCCCAGCGCGTGCACACCGGCATCGGTACGACCCGCGCTTGTAACGTGGATCGGGTAGGGCTGATTCGGTGCCATGCGGGACAGGACATCCTCGATCTTTCCCTGTATTGTATTATCCGTACCGGGCTGACGCTGCCAGCCATTGTAACGGGTTCCATCATATTGAATTAACATGCGATAATTAGACATAATTACTCCATTCCGGAGCGCATTGCGAAAAAAATTCGCCGGCTCCTGAAAAAAACGCTTTCCAACTATCATAACATAGGAACCGGTTTCTTGCAAAAGTTGATTTCAGAGAAATCATCTATTGCAACATAGTGCCGGAACAGGTAAAATAAAAATGGTATGCCCTGCGGTGGCTGGATTTTGACTGTGGGGAGGAAATTGTCTGGGAGGCAGCGCCCGGTGAACGGATGCTGCGGTTATGAAATGGAGGTTGCAATGAAGGTAATAGATGCTCATGTTCATCTGATTCAGTGTGTGGCAGGTACCGGTTCCGGCGGAGAGCTGCGGTATTGCGATCAGGGAGATGGAATGGCGCGGTATGCCAACGGAAATCTCGTACAGCTGCTGCCGAAGGAATTTGGTGATGGCAGGGTGACACCGGAGCAGGTGCTGCAGATTATGGATGAAAATGATGTAGAAAAGGCTGTTTTGCTGCAGGGCAATTATTACGGATTCCAGAATTTATATTCCTATGATGCAATGCAGAAATATCCGGATCGTTTTCTGGCAGCAGCTTCTTATGATCCGTTCAGCAGGGATGTCTCCGGTATCCGCAAGTATCTGTTCGAGGAGCTGAAGATTCCGGTTGTAAAGTTCGAAGTCAGCACCGGTTCTGGTCTGATGTGCAATCACGAGTTCCGTCTGGACGGCGAGATGATGGAAGATTGCTATTCTTATGCGGAGCAGCAGAAGCAGGTGTTCGTCATCGACATCGGCAAGTGCGGCAGCGAGAGCTGGCAGGTGCAGGAGCTGCGCACCGCGATCCTCAGACATCCGGAGATGAAGTTTGTTGTCTGCCATCTGCTGGCATGCTCTCAGGCGGATCGCGACCGTCTGGAAGCCGGACTGCGTCTGTTAAAGCTGCCGAATGTCTGGTTTGATCTGGCTGCTGTGACACACAACTGTCGCCCGGACAGCTTCCCGTATCCGAAGAGTCTGGAATTTTTGCAGGTCGCAAAGAATATCGTGGGTGCAGATCGTCTGATGTTCGGTACCGATCTGCCGTCTGCATTGAAGCGTGACACCTACAAGCATTATATTGAAATGATCACAGAGGCAGACATGCTCACTGCCCGTGAAAAAGAGTGTATTTTGCATGACACTGCGGAAGAGGTATTTTTCCGCAGATAAAAAGCGTTCCGCGTGGATCGCACAAACGACGCATGGAAAGGAGGTGAAGACTCTTGCAGTATATTGTTTTGGATCTGGAATGGAATCAGGGGGAGGAGACAAAGAAACGCACGAAAGGTCTTCTCTTTGAAATTATTGAAATCGGAGCGGTCAAGCTAAACGCTCACTTTGAGGTCATCGACCGGTTTTCGGAGCTGATCCGTCCGGAGGTTTTTCGTCGGATGCACGGGATGACGCAGCGACTGACCGGCATCCGAATGGAAGAGCTGGAGAAAAACGGACGACCGCTGGCGGATGTGATGCGGGAGTTCTTTGCCTGGTGCGGCGAGGATTACCGTTTCTGTACCTGGGGAGATCTGGATCTGACGGAGCTGCAGCGCAATCTGGAGTATTTCGGTCTGGACAATCCAATCCCCTGGCCGGTGTATTTTTACGACGTTCAGAAGTTATATCGTCTGCAATACGGTCAGAAAAAAGAGGGCAAGGCACTGGAGACTGCCATTGAGGAGCTGCGTCTGGAGAAGCCGAAGGGACTGCCGTTTCACCGCGCGGCTGCGGATGCCTGGTATACGGCACGGGTTCTGCAGCGCATCGACATGGCAAGACTTGGCGGCATGATCTCAGTGGATTATTACCATCTGCCGGAAAATCGCAGCGAGGAGCTGTATCTGCGGTTTGAGACGTATACGAAATATGTTTCCAGAGCATTTACGACGCCGGAAAAGGCGATGAAGGAAAAAGAAGTTCTGGCAACAAGATGTCCGGTGTGCGGACGCAACTGCAAGCGCTGGATTCCGTGGTTTACAACGCACAACCGCAATTATCTGTGCGGCTGCAGCTGTCAGGAGCATGGCTGGATGCGAGGCAAGATCCGTCTGAAAAAGCAGTACGATGGATCCGTGTATGTGGTGCGCACCGTGCGCTTTTCTGACAGTGAGGAGATGGAGAAGCTGTACCACAAGCAGGAAGAGATCCGCAAGAAGCGCTGGAAAAAGAGACATTCCGATCAGAGAAAGCAGGGGGCCGCAGGAAGGGGACAGTCTGACGCAGTCGAGTGAGAGCGCCGGTTTTAACAACGATTCAAACTTTATCCGGACGTTTACAAAGTATGTGGGGATCACACCTCACCGTTATCACCCTGAAAACGCAAAAAAAGCGGAAGAACCTGTCTGATGGATGGGGCTTCCGTTTTTTCACTTTATAGGAAATTGCGTTGCATTTCCTATAAAGTGAAAAGCGCTCCGCGGGATGCGCACTCGCGCGAAGAGGAAATATGTCGCAGGCGACCGCGCTCGGCGCGAGAATGTGCCAAGGCACATTCTATTTTACAATATAAGAACCGGGTTGATTTTCAAATCTTAAAATTTTCTTAAATAATTGCCTCATTGGTTTTTAAAACTATTTCTGGTAGGATAAGAACAGACAGAGGGGGAGGAAAACATGTATCATATTTTAATTTGTGATGACGAAAAAGATATCGTATCTGCTCTGCAGATTTACCTGAATGCGGAAGGATATCAGACATTCCCGGCATACACCGGAAAAGAGGCGCTGGACATTCTCGAAAAAGAGGAGATTCATCTGGTGCTGATGGACATTATGATGCCGGAGATGGATGGAATCTCGGCGTTGGTAAAGCTGCGGGAACAGTACAATCTGCCGGTTATTTTGCTGACGGCAAAGAGCGAGGACAGCGACAAGGTGTTAGGGCTGAATGTTGGTGCAGACGACTATGTGACAAAGCCGTTCAATCCGGTGGAAGTTATCGCCCGTGTCAAGTCGCAGCTGCGGCGTTATATGCAGCTTGGAAGCGGCATCGTGCAGGAAAAGACGACGCTGAAGGTCGGAAACATTGAGATGGACGACAGTGCAAAAATCGTCACAAGAGATGGTGAGGTCGTGAATCTGACCCCGACCGAATATGATATTTTGCGGATGTTCCTGAAAAATCCGGGACATGTTCTTTCTCCGAAGGAAATTTATAAAGAAGTCTGGAAGGACGAACCATATGGAGCAGAAAGCACGGTTGCAGTGCATATCCGCCATCTGCGGGAAAAGATCGAGATCAATCCGGCAGATCCCAGATATCTGAAAGTCATCTGGGGACGGGGATATAAGCTGGATCGCGGACGTTGAGTGACAAACGTGCGTTGAAAAAGAAACGCTCCGGAAAGGAAAAAAGATGAAAAAACAGCCTTGGATTTATTCCCTCGGTGTGAAAATCGGGGGCTTTGTCATGATGATCCTGATAACGGCATTTGCGATGGTGATGCTGTTCATAATGAGCTATTATCTGCGCAACGGTTATGTGGATGAGTTTGATGCGTGGACCAGCATCCGCAATAATCAGGCAGATGAGGATATGTGGCAGGCCGCAAATTACTATGCGGCGTTGGATTCCGTAGACTGGAATGGCGGTAATTTTCAATATGTGATCTTAAATGAAAACGATGAGGTGCTGGGACAGTCGGCAGATTTTGAGAACAGTGATTGTGAGTATATCGGCACCAATGATTTTCATTTCCAGCAGTCGATGCTGTATACCGATACCATGGCGAGTGATGAGGCAGCTTTGACAGAAGCGGAAACTGCAGAGGCAGAGACTGCTACAGAGGCAGAGCCGGAGCTGTCAGCTGATTTAGGGGGAGAAGGATTCGGAAACGGTTCCCCGGAAGAGGAAACAGAGGATTCGACGGAGGTGACCGGTGGAAGTGTCGGATTTTCTGTGTCGAGCAAATATGGTGAAGATGGTCAGAAGTCCTACCAGAGCGAGATTTATGAAGATCAGCTTGTCCGGGTAAAAGGTTATGTGCGGACGAATTTGACTGTGCGAGACAAATATTACTATCTGTATCATCTCACGCATGTGATTTATCAGAACTGGGTGTTATGGTGGGTGTTGGTTGCAGTCAGCGCAATCTGTGTTGTGTTGTTGTGGTTTATGGAGCTGGCTGCGGCAGGTCACAGAAAGAATGCGGACAGTGTGCAGCTTAACCTGCAGGATCGCATCCCGTTTGATGTATTTACACTGGGATATATCATTGCAGCTGTAATTTCGACTCAGCTGATCGCAGATACATGGTGGTACGGTGTGCCGGACAATCCGGAGGGTATCGCATTTTTGACGCTGAGTGTGATCGCGGTGGGCGGTCTGGCGATTTCGTACACCCTGAGCCTGGCAACGCGGTTGAAAGTTGGGGGGATCCTGAGAAGAACTGTGTGCGGCAGGATTCTGCTATGGCTTGTGAGAACGGGAAAGAACGCGGCAAAGAGATTCCGTTTTTATGTCTCGCAATTTCCATTCCTGACGAGACAGATCGGCGCAGTCATCGGTCTCGCTGTGATTGCAGGAATTGCAATGCTGTTCTTTGGAACAGTGATGGGAACCGGCGGCATATTGTTTGGCTGGGGTCTGGAAATGGCTCTCATTATTGGATTTGTGATCCGTCTGCTGTGCCGTTCGCAGGTATTGTTTGAGGGCGGTAAGGAACTGGCAGAGGGCAATCTGGATGCAACCGTAGATACAACCTATCTCAAGGGTGCGCTGAGAGAGCATGGTGAGCATCTGAACCAGATCAGTCAGGGCATGTCCAATGCCATTGAGCATCAGATGAAGAGTGAGCGCATGAAGACTGAGCTGATCACAAATGTCTCTCACGACATTAAGACTCCTCTGACATCTATTATCAACTATGTAGATCTGATCCAGAAAGAAGCGCCGGATGCGCAGCCATTTACAGATTATGTGGAAGTGCTTGGTCGACAGTCACAGCGTCTGAAAAAGCTGATCGAGGATCTGGTGGAGGCATCGAAAGCAGCCACCGGCAATCTGGAAGTCAATCTGGAGCCGTGCGATGTCGGCGTTCTGTTAGATCAGATGATTGGAGAATACGCGGAGAAGCTGGAGCAGTCACGGCTGGATGCTGTGCTGGATTGCCCGCAGGAGCCGCTGCATATTTGGGCTGACGGCAGAAGAATCTGGCGTGTGTTCGACAATCTACTGAATAACATCTGCAAATACTCCATGCCCGGCACTCGCGTCTATGTGACCGTGCGGGAAGAAAGCACGATGGTGATGATCCTGTTCCGTAATATCTCCAAATCGCAGCTGAACATCAGCAGCGATGAGCTGATGGAGCGATTCGTGCGGGGCGACAGTTCCAGAAACACCGAGGGCAGCGGACTGGGATTGTCCATCGCGCAGAGCCTGACTGAACTGCAGGGAGGAAAACTGCAGCTGGAGATCGATGGGGATCTGTTTAAGGTGATGCTGCGGTTTCCGAAGACAGGGGCGTAAGAGCAGACAAACATTGCATAATGGATTGCGACAGCGATAGTGGCGACAGCCCAGTAGTGGATTTCCCTTGATTGGTTGTCAGACATATGACCGATGATAAGTCCGGATGTCTGATAGAGATTGAGAGCAGATTCAACTCCGTGGATGTCGCCATTTTTGATTGCAGTGAACAGCAAAAGTTCGTACTGGAAAGAGGTATGTGTCTTTCCGGTTTCTCTTGCATCATACAGAAAATTTTTGGAGGAATCTAAAAATTCATAATTTATTTTGGCATCTTTAACAGACATTTTCGGCACCTCGTTTCTGCTTTTCATTATATCGCGATTTTGATGGATAACAACATAAAAATGATATCGTAAAAGAAGAAAAAATGGCGCGGGGGGCTTGCACAAGAAGCAAAGGAACTGGGCGTGTCGGTGGTGTTGGGACCGGGAGTGAATATTAAGCGTTCTCCGCTTTGTGGCAGGAATTTTGAATATTATTCCGAAGATCCGTTTCTTGCAGGAGAGTTAGCAGCTTCCTATATTCTTGCGATGCAGAGTTGTGGAGTCGGGACGTCTCTAAAACATTTTGCAGGGAATAATCAGGAAACGCACCGCATGACAAGCAACTCCATGATTGACGAGCGAGCTTTGCATGAAATTTATCTGAGCGCATTTGAGAAGAATGTTGATCTCACAGGCAAGCTATGCGTTCCTTGCAAAACATTTATGAACCTTGCTATCGTTGTCATGATCAACAATACGATCGAGTACGATGAAGCAAGATTTCATGAACGGCATGATTCCGTTATTTCCGCGGTGCGTTCATTCAGTGTAAAACTGGCTGGTGGTATCAATCAGGGATTATCAGCGCTGATTGTATCGTATTGTATTTTGTGGAAAAAGTATCATATTGACGAAACGGAATATGCGAAGTTGATTCAAAAATAAAGAAGGTTTCTGTTTGATAGTGAACGGAAATAGGGTATAATGAAAAACAGAAGAAGGATTGGAGGGCAGTGTTATGGGAATCTATTTGAATCCGGATAGCAGTAAGTTTGAAGAGGCTGTAAATTCGGATATTTATGTAGATAAGACGGGATTGATTGCATATACAAATTCCGTTCTACATACTATGCAGAAATATATTTGCATTAGCCGTCCAAGACGTTTTGGAAAGTCGATTGCGGCGAATATGCTCGCAGCATATTACAGCAGAGGTTGTAATTCTGAAACATTGTTTTCGCCATTTGAAATTGCAAAAGATAGTGGATTCAAAAAATATTTGAACCAGTACAATACGATTGCGATAAATATGCAGGAGATTCTGAGCAGGAGTCACAGCATCGTGGAGCTTGTTGAGCGATTTAGCAAATTGATCGTACGGGAATTGAAAGCAGAATATCCGGAAGTGGATTATTTTGACGAGAAAGACGTAATCGAATGCATGCAGGATGTCTATGCTCAGACAAAGCAGGCATTTCTCGTTATAATCGATGAGTGGGATTGTATTTTTCGGGAATATAAAGACGATAGAGACGCGCAGGAAAAGTATCTCGATTTTTTGCGAGATCTGTTAAAGGACAAGGCATATATTCATCTCGCATATATGACAGGAATTCTTCCAATCAAAAAATACGGAACCCATTCTGCACTGAATATGTTTGATGAATTTTCCATGATTGATCCGGGACCGCTGGCAAAATATGTTGGCTTCACGGAGACGGAAGTTCAAGATTTGTGTGAAAAATACCATATGGATATGTCCGAAGTAAAAAGCTGGTATGATGGCTATTCTTTTGAGAATGGAATTTCAATTTACAGTCCTCGCTCAGTTGTAAGCTGCATGCGATTCGGAAAGTTGGGAAATTATTGGAATCAGACCGAGACATTCGAGGCACTGCGAATTTATATTGATATGAATTTTGAAGGACTGAAAGATGATGTCATCAGTATGATTGCAGGCAAAACAGTTCCGGTCAACATTGGAAATTTCGCAAATGACATGTCAACCTTTCACAGTGAGGATGATGTGCTGACTCTATTGATTCATTTGGGATATGTGTCGTATAATTATGACAATAAGACAGTGAAAATTCCAAATGAGGAAGTGCGGGCAGAATATGCGAATAGTGTTTCTGCTTCTTCATGGGGAGAGGTTTCAAAGTCGTTGAAAAACTCGGCAGACACGTTAGAGGCAATCTGGCAGAAACGACCGAATCAGGTAGCGGAAGCGATTCAACAGGCACATTTTGAAACTTCACATATTCAGTACAATGATGAAAATGCATTAAGTTATACAATCTCTCTTGCGTTATACGCGGCACGAAATTTTTATGTGATTCATCGAGAACTTGCAGGCGGAAAAGGCTTTGCGGATCTTGTATTTATTCCAAGAAAAAAATTCCCGGAAAAACCGGCGATGGTAGTGGAATTAAAATGGGATCAGAATGCAGATGGTGCAATCGCACAGATCAAAAAGAAAGAATATTGCAGCAGCTTAGAGGAGTATGCAGGAAATATCTTGCTGGTTGGAGTGAATTACAACAAGAAAACGAAAGAGCATGAATGTGTAATCGAGGAATATATTAAGTAAGAACACATAGAAAAGACGAAGGATGCCATTTCCGACATCCTTCGTCTTTTCTATGTGTTTTTCCTTTAGTTGAAGCCCCGGAATCCCTTACCAATGATTTCACTGGAATTGGTAATAGTAATAAACGCAGTCGGCTCTGTATAATGTACAAAGTTTCTCAGCTGCACGGCCTGACCTCTCCTCAGTACGGTCAGGATAACAGTGCGGTCGCCGTGGGAGTAGGCACCCTCTGCGTGGTATACGGTGGCGCTGCGGTTCAGATCTTTCATAATGAAATCACAGATCGGCTGGGGGTCGGTACTGATGATCGTGAAGTACTTGCACAGGTTGATGTTCTCGATAACGCTGTCGATAACGAGGGACTTTGCCATCAGACCGCAGAAGGAGAACAGACCGGTCTCCGGGCTGAAGACGAAGCAGGCAGCGATGGTGATGAACAGATCCACGATGAACAGGGCAGTGCCGATGTTGACGCTGGAATACTTTTTCAGGATCATTGCCAGGATGTCGGTACCGCCGCCGGATGCACCGATGTTAAACAGGATCGCAGCGCTGACTGCGGGCAGGATGATGGCAAAGATCAGCTCCAGCACCGGCTGCGTGGTCAGCGGATGATCCATCGGAAACCAGACTTCGGCAAGGCTCAGACCAACAGAGGTCAGCACGCTGACATAGACGGTGCGGATACCGAAGCTGCGCCCGAGAAAGATAAATCCGAGAACAAGTAATACCATGTTGATGATAAAGGTATATGTACTTGCAGAGAGCGTACCGATCTTTCCAAGGATGACGGCGATACCGGTAACGCCACCGAAGGAAAAGTTGTTCGGGAACTTGAAGACATAGACACCCACGATCAAAAGGAGGGTAGCGAATGTCAGGATCACATAGTCAACAAATGTGTGGAAAACTTTATTTTCCATCCAATGAGTCCACTTCTCTTTGGCGATAGCGGACATACGATTTTTTCTGCTCATAAATACAAACTCCATTTTTGAAATTTCAACTGAAACGGACTTCCCCAAAAAGTCCTCACACAGTTTGGCATAATCAGACGCAAAATTCAAGTGAGGAACACGGAAAATTTCAATTTTTTTCGTTCTTTTTTTGTGCGCACTGTCACAGAATGCGGGAAAAGCCTTGCAATCGGGTAGTATTGCTTTTATAATAGGGAACAACATTTGCACCGGGAGGTGCAAAAAGGGGATAGTTTAAGGAGGAAGACAGATGGTAGAGACCTGGAAACATGGCGCGTACTTACTGAATGGAACAGAGCTGATCGAGGATATCCCGGAGAATCAGGCACTGCTCGCTGCAAAGCTGGGACAGATGCCGGATATGAAAACGGCATCCGAACAGACAATGGCATATCATATTTTGCAGGATCACAACACATCCGGAAATATGGAGAAGCTGCAGATCCGTTTTGACCGTCTGACTTCTCATGATATTACCTTTGTCGGGATCATTCAGACTGCAAGAGCCAGCGGATTGGAGAAGTTCCCGATGCCCTATGTACTGACGAACTGCCACAACAGTCTGTGCGCAGTTGGCGGCACGATCAACGAGGATGACCATATGTTTGGTCTGTCCTGTGCAAAGAAGTACGGCGGCATTTATGTTCCGCCGCATCTGGCAGTTATTCACCAGTATGCCCGTGAAATGCTGTCCGGCTGCGGGCGCATGGTGCTTGGATCTGACAGCCACACCCGTTATGGTGCGCTTGGCACGATGGCAGTGGGCGAGGGAGGACCGGAGCTGGTAAAGCAGCTGCTGAATAAGACGTATGACATTGACAGACCGCAGGTCGTAGCTATTTATCTGACGGGTAAGCCGGTAAAGGGTGTTGGACCGCAGGATATCGCATTGGCGATCATCGGTAAGGTATTTGCGGATGGCTATGTGAAGAATAAAGTTATGGAATTCGTTGGTCCCGGTATCGCAAATCTGAGCGTGGATTATCGAATCGGCGTGGATGTCATGACGACAGAGACAACTTGTCTGTCCTCGATCTGGGAGACGGACGATGCGGTGAAGGAGTGGTATGAGATTCACGAGCGTCCGGAGGAATATGCCGAGTTAAAGCCGGGTAGGACTGCATATTATGACGGCGTTGTGGAGGTGGATCTCGGTACGATCCGCCCGATGATCGCGATGCCGTTCCATCCGAGCAATGTTTATACGATTGAAGAGTTAAATGAAAATCTGGAAGACATTCTGGCGGAAGTGGAGAAGAAGGCACAGATCAGTCTGGACGGCAAGATCCCGTTCCATCTGCGGGATAAAATCCGCAACGGCAGACTGTATGTGGAGCAGGGTGTGATCGCCGGATGTGCCGGCGGCGGATTTGAGAATCTGTGCGATGTAGCGGACATTTTGAATGGCGGCAGCATTGGCGACGATGAGTTCTCTCTGAGCGTTTACCCCGCTTCTCAGCCTGTGTACATGGAGCTGATCCGCAATGGCAGCATTGCAAAGATCATGGAGACCGGCGCGACCGTGCGCACGGCATTTTGCGGACCGTGCTTTGGTGCGGGGGATGTGCCTGCAAATGGCGGCCTGAGTATCCGTCATTCCACGCGGAACTTCCCGAACCGCGAAGGCTCGAAGATCACAAATGGTCAGATCGCATCCGTTGCATTGATGGATGCCCGTTCGATCGCTGCGACGGCGATGAATCAGGGTTATCTGACACCGGCGACGGATCTGGATGTGAATTTCACAAAGCCGAAGTATCATTTTGATAAGTCGATTTATGATAAGAGAGTTTATAATGGCTATGGCAAGGCAGATTCCAGTGTCGATCTGAAGTTTGGCCCGGGCATTGTGGACTGGCCCAGCATGGTAGCGCTTCCGGAAAATGTGCTGCTGCGGGTGGCATCGGAGATCCACGATCCGGTGACGACGACGGATGAGCTGATTCCGTCCGGTGAGACCTCCTCTTACCGTTCGAATCCGCTGGCATTGTCCGAGTTTACCCTGTCGAGAAAAGATCCGGCGTATGTCGGTCGGGCAAAAGAGATGTTGACCGTAGAAAAAGCCCGGAGAGACGGCGCAGATCCGACAGCTGAAAACGAAGCCGTGAAAGCTGCATTTGCAAGGATTCAGGAGAAATGGGCGGATGTGGTCCCGGCGGAGACCGGTATCGGCACGACGATTTTTGCAGAAAAGCCCGGCGATGGTTCTGCCCGTGAGCAGGCAGCTTCCTGTCAGAAAGTATTGGGCGGTTGGGCAAATATCGCAAGAGAATATGCGACGAAGCGGTATCGTTCCAATCTGATCAACTGGGGTATGCTGCCGTTTGTGATCGAGAAGGGCGAGCTGCCGTTCGGATTGAATGATTTTATCTATCTTCCGGGCATTCGTACTGCAGTTCAGGAAAAGGCAGAAGTCATCACGGCATACACCGTAAAGGAAGATGGTCTGCATGCATTTGAGCTGCGTCTGGGCGATCTGACGGAGGATGAGCGCAAGATCATTCTGGACGGCTGCTTGATTAACTTTTATCGAAATTAAGAGAACGGGGAATCTATGATTTTTGATACACATGCTCACTATGATAGTGAGAAGTTTGATACGGACAGAGATGCGCTGCTGCGAGGGATGCCAGATGCTGGCATCCCTGTTGTGGTTAATGTCGGCGCAGAATTTCAGGGCTGCAAGGATAGTCTGGCACTCGCTGAGCAGTACCCAAATGTATACGCAGCGCTGGGGATTCACCCGGATTCGGTTGCGGATCTGACAGAGGAGCAGTTTGCATGGCTGCGGGGACAGATGCAGCATCCGAAAGTAGTGGCAGTTGGTGAGATCGGACTGGATTATTATTGGGACAATTCTCCCAGAGACATGCAGAAGACCTGGTTTGTGCGTCAGATCCATCTGGCAAAGGAAGTGGGCTTGCCGATCATTGTACACAGCAGAGAAGCGGCTGCGGATACGATGGACATCATCAAGGCAGAGCGCGCGTGGGAGTGTGGCGGTGTCATTCACTGCTATTCTTACAGCGTGGAACATGCGAGAGAATATTTGAACATGGGATTTTATCTCGGCATCGGCGGCGTGCTGACATTCAAAAATGCAAAAAAGCTGCATGAGGTTGTGAAGATGGCGCCGTTAGATCGTCTTGTGTTGGAGACGGACAGCCCGTATCTGGCGCCCACGCCATTTCGCGGCAAGCGCAACGATTCCACGAAGCTGCCGCTGGTGGTGGAGACAATCGCGCAGATCAAGGGCATTACGACAGAAGAAGTTGAGCGGGTGACCTTTGCAAACGCCTGCAAATTATATCCAAAGGTACAGTGGATAGAGAGGGGAATATAACGTAGTATGGCAGATTTAGGAAATCCGAAGAATACCATCGAGATTTTACAAAAGTATCAGTTTCAGTTTTCAAAAAAGTTTGGCCAGAACTTTCTGATCGATCCGCATGTTTTGGAAAAGATTGTGCGGGCAGCAGATATCAGCAAAGATGATTTCGTATTGGAGATCGGACCGGGTATCGGTACGCTGACCCAGTATCTGGCGGAAGCGGCAAGAGAAGTGACGGCAGTAGAAATCGACCGCACATTGCTGCCGATTTTGGAAGATACCTTGAGCGCGTATGACAACGTAACCGTTATCAACGAGGACATTCTGAAGGTCGATCTGAACAAATTAGCAGAAGAGAAAAATGGCGGCAGACCGATCAAAATCGTGGCAAATCTGCCGTATTATATCACGACACCCATTATTATGAGCCTGTTCGAAAAGCATGTGCCGATTTCCAGTGTTACGGTCATGGTGCAGAAGGAAGTGGCAGAGCGTATGCAGGCGGGCCCGGGCACAAAAGACTACGGCGCACTGTCTCTGGCAGTGCAGTATTATGCAGAAGCGTACATCGCGGCATATGTTCCGCCGAACTGTTTTATGCCCCGTCCGAATGTGGGCTCCGCAGTTATTCGTCTGACTTGTTATGAGAATGCGCCGGTGCAGGTAAAAGACGAGCATCTGATGTTCCGCCTGATCCGCGCATCGTTCAATCAGCGCCGCAAGACACTGGCGAATGGTCTGACCAATTCCGCGGAGGTGCCCTTCGGTAAAGAGGCAATCCAGCAGGCAATCGAGAAGATGGGGTGGAATCCATCTGTTCGCGGCGAGGCGTTGACGTTGGCGCAGTTCGCAGCATTGTCGGATACGCTGAGTGAGATGCAGGGCTGATCTTTGTAGGACAAACAGAAAAAAGTTCTGTCTGCGTCCACTGCTTCATATTCTGATAAGGTAAGAAATCCCGTTCTGGGACATCCATCAGAAGAAGCAGGAGGTGCGTATGGCAGGATATCAGAGAATCAGTGCGTATTTGTATCAGTATAACGGCAAACGCAGGGAAAAGACGATCGGTTTTGTAAAAATGGAATGCAGACAGGAAGCTGGCTGGGTGCAGTTGTCCCTGAAACATGCATACAGTCTGGATCGACAGCCGGTGCAGGTGTATGGAATTGTGCGAGAGGGTGATCAGGATCTGGGTATCAGGCTCGGACTGATGACAACGGACAATGGACAGGGCAGCTTCACCTGTAGTGGAAAAGGGACTCCGGAGGGCGGAATCCCTTTTTTCAGACTGCGGGGCATTCTGTTAGAGACATCCGGCGCGGAAAATTATGTGCTGGGTATGTGGGACGGACCGACATTTGCGATGGAACAGTATCGCAGATGGGCGGAGCAAAAGCAGCCGTCCTCGGAGGCGGAAGCCCCATCGGAAGAAGTGGAGCAAGAAGTTGTGGAGGCTGTGGAACAAGAGTCGCAGAGGGAAGACGTTTCATCGGAGCCGCAGGTGGTAGTTGTTTCGGAGAAATCCGGAGAGCAGGAACTGGAGCCACAGATCGAAGTGGTTTCCGCCGAGAAGCCGGAAGCAGTGCAGGAAGCTTCTCCGGGGATGGAATCCGAGACGGTTCAGACACAGGAGCAGGCGGCTTCTCAGGCTCCCGCGCAGAGCTGTGTCTGGCGCAGTTCACCGGTGTGGGATATTTTTTCGAGACGTTATGGAAAGTGCCGTCCTTTTGCGGAGGACACCGGTATGCAATGTGTGAAGATCAAGCCGGCAGACCTGAGCCATCTGGCACGGGGCAGCCGCATTTTATCCGGCAACAGCTTTTTGCTGCACGGTTATTACCGGTATAATCACCTGATTTTAATCCGGATCGAGCCGGAGATTTACCAGAGCCGTATCGCGGCGGACGGTGGAATGCTGCAGAACGGCCCGAAATACCTGCTGGGTATTCCGGGATATTGTCAGAGCAGCGAGCGGAATATGGCGGAAATGTTCGGATTCCGGGAATTTCTTCCGGCATCGGCATATCCGGGCGCATCGGAAGGATTCGGATACTGGTGCACTCAGGTAGAAGTATAAAAGGAAATGGATGCTTTAAAACGCCATGCTTGCGCCGTTTCACACCAGCCCCCAGAATACCATGCCAAGTCCGGCGGACAGCACGATCATGAGGATCGGAGAGGGGGCATGCTTGGCGATTTTCCTGATTGCGAAATGAATGCCCACGAGAATCACAAATACCGAGACGGAGCGCCAGTCCGGAGTGAAAGTATCGTGAAAGGTCGTGAACCGGAACAGTGTGGACAATGTCATTGTGGCGGCAGTTGCGAGGATCATTGCCACAACGCACGGGCGGATGCCGGACAAAAAGGCTTTGACACCCGCGTATTTCATGAGATTTTTTAGCACGGCGGCGATGAGCAGGATGATCGCAAATGCTGGAATTGTGACGCCCAGCGTTGCAAGAAAAGAACCTGCAAATCCAGCCTGTGAGGATCCGATGAAGGTTGCCATGTTGACAGCCAGCGGTCCGGGGGTGGATTCGGAGACAGCGATGAAGCTTAGAAATTCACTTTCTGTCAGCCATCCGTGGGACAGAACGACTTCCCGCACAAGGGAGATCATGCCGTAACCTCCGCCGAAGGACAGTGTGCCGATCATGAGAAAGTTCAAAAACAGTTGAACATAAATCATTGTTCAGAGCCTCCTTTCCGGATGCGGGACAGTGCATAGGCGCAGACACCTACGGTTCCGCAGATCAGGATGTAAAAGACCGTAGAAAAAGAGACAGCAGCAATCGAAAAAAACAGCATCGCGCAGAATACTGCGGCGAACAGCACGAGGTTCAGGGCATTTTTGTCCAGTCCCTTGAACATGCGCAGTCCGGCAGAAAGAATCAGGTAAATAACGCACACCTGAATGCCGCGGAAGGCGTAAGAAACCCAGGTGAGGGCGAGAAACTGGTCAAAAAACAGCGAGATGCAGTAAATGACGAGAAACGATGGCAGACAGACCGCAATCGTTGCAGCGGCAGCGCCCTTGATCCCGGCGATGGAGTAGCCGATGTAGGTGGCGCTGTTGACTGCTATCGGACCCGGCGTAGACTCTGCGATGGCAACCATATTCAGGAAGTCGTCGCGGCTGATCCATTTCTTTTTTTCGATAAATTCACTTGCGAGGAGCGCGACCATTGCGTAGCCGCCGCCAAAGGTAAACGCGCCAATCTTAAAAAACGTCAGAAAAAGTGTGCGGATTTTGCTCATAAAAACCTCGATTCCGAAAAATAAAAAGTCACTTTTAGAATAACGGATTTTTTTGTAAAATGCAATCATACAAAAGTGAAAGTGTCAGATCAGATTGAGAAAAATGTGGAGGAAACGATGAGACGGACTTACACAGAAGAAGAGAAATACATGAAAGAAGCGATCAGGCAGGCAAAGCGTGGCTGGAAGCTGGGAGAAGTCCCAATCGGCTGTGTTATTGTGCATGATGGCAAAATCATCGGGCGTGGCTATAATCGCCGCAAGACCGACAAAAATACACTGCGTCATGCAGAAATCACTGCGATCGACAAGGCGTCCCGTGTGATGGGGGACTGGCGCTTGGAAGGCTGCACGATGTATGTGACGCTGGAGCCCTGTCAGATGTGTGCGGGTGCGATCGTGCAGTCCCGTCTGGACAAAGTGGTGATCGGCTGCATGAATCCGAAGGCGGGCTGCGCCGGTTCAATCCTGAATTTGCTGCAGATTCCGCAGTTCAATCATCAGGTGGAAGAAGTGTACGGCGTTCTGGAAGAAGAGTGCTCCGATATGTTGACATCGTTTTTTAAAGAGCTGCGGGTGCGCCTGAAAGCGGAAAAAGCCGCCAGAAAGGAAGCTGCTTCCGAAATGGATGCACAAAAGTCTGCAGAAGACGGAAAAAAGATGGAAAAAGGCGAAGAATAGGCATTGACATTCTAAATGTAAGCGTTTACAATCAAGACATAGTTGACAAGGGGAGCGGAATTCGTGTGCCCTTTGCGAGGAAAGAACAAGAGCCTGTCAGAGGCAGAAAAGAGGAACAGATCAGATGGAAAAGCTGAACTATGAAGTATTAGAAAAGTCTGGTTATCAGGGATATATCCTGAAGGATGCACCCGAGAAGGTGCTGCAGTTTGGTGAAGGTAATTTCCTTCGTGCTTTCGTTGACTACTGGTTTGATGTGTCAAACGAGAAGGTAGGCTGGAATGGTAAGTGTGTACTGGTACAGCCCATCGCTCCCGGTCTTGCAAAGATGATCAACGATCAGGAAGGTCTGTACACCCTGTATCTGAGAGGCCGTCAGAACGGTGAGAAGGTAGACGCAAAGCGTGTGATCTCTTCCGTAAGCCGCTGCCTGAATCCTTATGAGAAGGATGACTATGAGAAGATGATGGAAGTTGCAGTCAGCGATGATCTGGAGTACATCGTATCCAATACCACTGAGGCTGGTATCGTATATGATGCTTCCTGTCAGCAGAATGACTGCCCGCCTGCAAGCTTCCCTGCAAAGCTGACTCAGGTTTTGTACGCTCGTTATAAGGCTGGTAAGGCTGGTATCGTTATGCTGTCCTGCGAGCTGATCGATAACAATGGTAAGGAACTGTTAAAGTGCGTAAACCAGTACATCGAGCAGTGGGGTCTGGAGGAAGGCTTCTCCAAGTGGGTAAATGAGGATTGCACATTCTGCTCTACTCTGGTAGACCGTATCGTTCCCGGCCGTATCCGTGACGCTGAGGAAGTTGCGCGTCTGGAAGCTGAGAATGGCTACCACGATGATCTGATCGACGTTGGTGAAGTATTCGGTGTTTGGAACATCGAAGGACCGGAATGGTTAGGCGAGAAGCTGCCTTTCAAGGCTGCTGGTCTGAACTGCCCGGTAGTTCCGGATGTTACCCCTTACAAGAAGAGAAAGGTTCGTATCCTGAACGGCGCTCATACCGGATTCGTTCTGGGCGCATACCTGGGTGGATTTGATATCGTTCGTGACTGCATGCAGGACGACACCGTTCGCGGCTTCATGAACAAGATGCTGTACGAGGAAGTTATCCCGACTCTGCCTCTGGACAAGAAGGATCTGGAAGACTTCGCAGCAGCAGTTTCCGATCGTTTCAACAATCCTTTCGTAAACCACGAGCTGATGAGCATCAGCCTGAACTCCACTTCTAAGTGGCGTGCACGTAACATGCCGTCCTTCCTGGAGTACGTAGAAGAGAAGGGTCAGCTGCCGGTTTGCCTGACCACCAGCTTCGCTGCATATGTAGCATTCTACAGCAATGACATTCAGTCCCTGACCGATGTAGGTCTGGTTTGCAAGCGCGCAAAGGGTAACGAGTACACCGTAAGTGATGACAGATGGGTTCTGGAGTTCTACTATGCTCATAAGGATGATTCCGCAGCAGATCTGGTACATGCGGTTATGACCAACGAGCAGATGTGGGGACAGGATCTGACCAAGATCGCCGGCTTCGAAGCAGCAGTAGTTGCTGATCTGGAGAAGATCCGCAAGGAAGGCGCAGTAGCAGCATACGCAGCTTGCCTGTAATTGAAAAAAATAGACAGAGATGATTGTCTGAATAGAGAAGGAGATCGCCATGTGCGGTCTCCTTTTTTGCTCCATAGGAAATTGTGTTTCATTTCCTGTAAAGCAAATAAAGAGCTCCGCGTGGATTGCCAGGGAGGAATCCTTATGACGATCTCCAGAGGGATGTGTCCGGTTCTGTTTGATTTAGTGCTTTTCCAGTATTGTCTCCAGCACATAGTTCTCTTTGATTGCTGTAAGCTGTGCCATATTAGTGGTTTGCCGATGCTTCTGCTGTTTTTCCTCCGTCTCCCACTCTTCTACGAGGAGGATCCGGTCGGGATTCTGCACATCCAGATAGTAGTCATAGCGGATGCAGCCGTCCTCTGCGCGGATCTGATCCAGCAGGCCGGAAGTACGAACTTCGCTCAGAAATTCCTCGCGAACGCCGGGTTTGGTATGATAAGTAACGAGCAATAATAAATGTGGCATAACGATCAGTCTCCCTTCTGAAATTGAAAGTTTTGCTTCATTATAGCACGGAAACTCGACAGCGAAAGTATAAAATACAGTGAAAAAAGAGCCAAAAATGCGAGGTGCATTTTTGGCTCTTTTTTTCAAAAGGAACGATTCCATTACTTATTTCTACCGCAGCAGAACTTATACTTCTTGCCGCTTCCGCAAGGACACGGATCGTTTCTGCCAATCTTCTTGCCCTTTACGATGGTAGTAGAGGACTTCTGCTCTTTGTACAGCTCTGCACGGCGCTCTGCAGTCAGACGGTTCTCCCACTGGGGCAGTTCGTACAGCCAATCAGCCTTTGCAGCTACCATGTTCTTGTACAGCAGCTCGTCATCAAAATCCAGGCTGACAACGGTATCTTCTTCCATGTTGTCGATGTCGTTCGGAGTCTTCAGACTGTCGTTGATGCCATCCAGGAAGCCTACCATCTCCATCAGAGTGATGTTATACTTCTCAGCCAGTTCCTTTACAGTGCCGCTAACCGGCCCGGAAACGAGCAGCTGCTCGTAAACACCTTTCTCCAGATTAAAGTAGTTGGACCAAAACATCTGATACTGTCTGGGATCGCCGCTGTTATCGTAAGCTTTCTGGCGCCAGGTCTCTAATAAACTCATAAGAAAATCTCCTGTTCTATATTTCTACGACAGAAGACCACCGGATAGCCCCGTGGTCTTCTGTCTTTCCTTTGACGAGAATTAGTATATACGGCGAAGGGAACTTTGTAAAGAGATTTTGCGAAAAAGGTACATAAGAAGGGGCATTTTTACATATTTATAATCAGTTATCGCCGTCGGGCGGGTTTGGAGGTTGGAGATATTGAACGACTGGGGAAAATCAGTGCTGGAACAATATGAGCTGGAAGTCACAGCGGTCCGCCGTGGACGGGGTGCGCTGCTGTGCGATACGGCAGAGGGAGTCTGGCTTTTGACGCCGTGCGGCGCGTCAGAAAAGCATCTGGAGGCAGAGAATCGGATTCTCTTGCAGCTGACAGAGCATGGAATCACAGGCGTTGACCGGTATGTGCGAAATCGCGACGGAGCGTATCTTTCCGAGGATGCCGACCACAAGCGGTATGTCCTGAAAGCATGGTGGAATGGCACCGAGTGCAGTCCGGAAAAGCAGGAGGACTGCCTGGCAGCGATGAAAGCATTGGCGAGTGTGCATCAGGGATTGCGCCATTGCACTTTGCAGGAAGGCGAGCGGGAAACTCTATTCCAGGGACAATCGCTGCAGGAAGAGTTGGTGAAACACAATCGGGAAATTCGCCATGTGTGGAACTACATCCGCGCCCGCAAACAAAAGAACGAATTTGAACGGCTGGTCATGGAAAGCGTGGGGGATATGTACGAGCTTGCATTGGAGACGAGCCGCAGGCTGGAGCAGACCAGTTATCAGAAATTATATGAGCAGGTCTATGAACGTGGCATCCTGTGCCATGGAAACTTTCATTATCATAATGTCGTTCTTGTATCCGGCAATGCAATGTTGACGAATTTTCAAAAACTGACCTGTCAGGTGCAGCTGCGGGATATCTATCACTTTATGCGGAAGGCACTGGAAAAGAAAAACTGGGATCTAACCGCCGCCAGACAGATGCTTGCTGCATACGAATCCGTGTCGCCATTGTCGGAGGAGGAACGGGAAGTCCTGCGTGTCCTGTTCGCCTATCCGGAAAAATACTGGAAGCAGTTAAACTACTATCTCAACAGCAAGAAAAACTGGATTCCGGAGAAAAACACAGAAAAATTACTCCAGTGTATCCGACAGGAAAAGATAAGAAGAACGCTTGTGCAAAAGCTTTAAAAGTGGTATAATATGGAATGTTGTTCGAGCAAACCAGACAAACTCACACAAACATATAACCCTGACAGCGATCTGTGGATAACAGGTCGCTGTTTTTTTTGACATTATCTGGTGCATGTGTTACTATAAATCCAAATACAAAAGGCAGCGTCTGCCACGGAAAAAGGCGCTTTGCGCAGAGGAATGGAACATCAAGGTGCGCATGCACGGAAAGAGGGATCCATGGATCGATATGAGTACAAATTAAAAACAGAACAGATTCAAAAGCTGATTGCAAGAAAAGAATACAAAGCAGCATTACAGATAGTAGAAACACTGGATTGGAGAAAAGAAAAGGACGTTCGCATTCTGTCTGCCGCAGCGGAGGTATATGTAGCAAATAAGCAGTATTCAGATGCGATCGATCTTCTGGTACAGGCGTATGAACTGGCACCGATCGGCAGACGGGTGATTTATCGTCTGACGGAGGTCGCAATTCTTGCGGGAGAGACGGAGGCAGCGGAGAGCTATCTGGAGGAGTTCCGTGAGGTAGCACCGGGAGACAGCGGCAGCTATATTTTGGAGTATAAGCTGGCGCGTCTGAAAAAAGCACCATTAGAAGAGCGGATTCAGATCCTGGAGAAATATCAGGAACAGGATTTTGATGAAAAATGGTCTTATGAGCTGGCAAAGCTGTACGAAGAAGCGGGGCGTATCGACGAGTGCGTGCGCCTGTGCGATGACATTGTACTGTGGTTCAGCCTTGGCAAGTATGTAGAGCGTGCACTGGCATTGAAGGCAAAGCATGCACCGCTGACTGCGAGCCAGCAGGATCGGATTAACAATCCGGAGATCTATCAGGAGCGCTTTAACGAAGTGCGGGAAGAGATGAACCGGGAAAATGAGGCACCTTCGGAAACAGAAGGGGAGACAACCGATCACACCGAGGCAGAAGCAGAGAAGCCTTCGGAAAAGCAGCCGGAAGATGACACTGCATTCCGCGAGAGTGATTTCGAGGAAGAGGAGCAGGAGCCGGAGTCTGAGGAAGACCAAGAACAAGCTGCGGAGCTGGAAGAGCCATCCACAGAGGATATGTCTGCAAGCGAGGAGCTTGCAAAGACAGAGGATGAGGAAGAGCCGAAGGGACTGCGCCGCGTTGTTGCCCGTTTGTTTGGCATTCACGAGGAAGAATTGTTTGGTGAGGATGACCTGGATGATGAGGACGAAGAAGATTTCGAAGAGCGTGAGGATTCGTCTGAGGAGACTGTGGACGCTGAGCCAGAGGACGTGACGGAGCCGGAAGAAGAATCCGAACAGGAAGAGGAGAAGCCTGTATTTGCAGAGCCGATTTTGCCGGAGGAGCCGGTGGTGGAAACAGAGGATGATACCTCTTGGATCAGTCAGATGGTGGAGGATACGCTGCAGAGTGCGGATGATCTGGAAGAGCAGGAGGAAGAGGAAGAAGAACAGAAATCAGAAGAGCAGAAGTCAGAAGAGCAGAAGTCAGAAGAGCAGAAGTCAGAAGAGCCGGAACCGGAAGAGAAGAAGGAGACATTAGAGGAATTGCTGCAGGATCCTTCGATTCGGACGGCAGCAGAGACTGGCGATGTCTTTGCCGCGACGATTCGGGAAGCAGAAGAGGAAGCGCCAACGGAAGATGAAGAGAGCGATGTTCTGGAAGGACAGCTGGAGTTTGATTTTACCAGATTGAGTGCGATCGAGAAGGTAAAGGAAGAGCGGGAAAAAGAGCTGGGCATCTGGGACGATCCGTTCCGGTATCTGACGATGCAGGAACCGGAGGAGGAAGAGCAGGTTCGCCGTATTCTTGCCGGAGAGGAAGAGAGCTTCGAGCAGGAGAAAGCGGAGCCGGCGACAACAGACCAGTTCGCAACGAGAGAGCTTCAGGAGGTATCGGAGATCCTGTCGCACATTCCCGATTTTACGGAGGAGAGCGCGGAGCCGGAAGAAAGCACAGAAGAAGGTTCAGAAGAGTCGGAGGCTGCTGTAGAGGAAGTAACCGAAACCGAAGAAGCTGCAGAGACAGCCGAAACAGAAGAGGAAGGTTCTTTCGAAGCGGCAACAGAAGCAGTAGAAGAATCGGTTGAAGAAGCGGAACCGGAAGCAGAATCGGAATCTGCGGAGGACGAAGAAGCATTTGAAGAACCAGTAGAATCCGAACCCGCAGAAGAAAACCTTTCTGTTGAGGAAGAAGAGGCTCCGGTGGATGCAGCGACGGAAGCAGAGCCGGAGACTGTGACGGAAGAACCGGAGGAGCAGCCGGAGCTTGCAGAGCATGGCATTATCGAAATGACCGATGTGGAAGTGGAAGATATGCCGATGCCGGAAGCGGAGCCGGAGAAGAACAACGACAGCCCGATGGATGATATCTGGCGCTTGTTAGACGAGGAAGAGCAGGCATTGCGCCGCACGGAGCAAGAGGTTCAAAAAGCATTAGAAGAAGAGCCTGCTTTCGTTTTGCCGGATGCTGTACAGCCGGATGTAGTGGCAAGAGCCGCAGCCAAAAAGAAGAAAGAGAGCGAGCAGGCAGCTGCTTTGGAGACGGAGCCTGCGCCGGTAGAAGCTCAGCCGGAACCGGTAGAAAAAACAGAGGAACCGCAGGAGGAGCTTCCAGTGGAAGAAGAGACACCGGTGGAAGCAGAATCTGCGGAGCCGGAGTCAGCAGAAGCAGAGCCGGAGCAGTTTGTGGAGGAAGAGCCGAAAAAGGCCTGGAGTACACATAATATTGTCGTTCGTTCCGAAAATATGAAAGCAGGATTCGAGCTTGCCATTGGCTACCTGATGCGTTTGCCGATGGAGGAGCGTCTGCCGTCTGTGGCAAAGACAAATGGTGCAAAGCTGAACGATAAGGATTGGGAGGATCTGGCGGAGCGTCTGAAAGATCGTATCCTTGTGATCGAGCAGGCAAATTCGATGGATGACGCTACGCTCCAGCATCTTCGCCGGTATCTGACAGAGCCGGATCATATGGCGGTGATGATTGACACAGAGGAGAACATTGCGGAGATCGGACTGCGGAATAAACCGCTTCTGGATATGTTCCCGACGGAATATGCATATTATGAATATTCGGTAGAGGAAATTGTGGATCACGGTGTGACCTACGCAGCGAAGAAGGGCTGGAAGCTGGATGATATGGCGCTGCTGGCATTCAGCGCGGCGGTGGAAGCTGTTGGGGAAGAGCAGCCGGGCAGAGAGCTGATCGAGGCAGAGAATATTATGGATGATGCGATCGAACGCGCAGAATCCGGACTGTTTAGCGGCTTGTTCCGCAAGAAAGAAAAGGCAAAGATCCTTCACGAAAATCATTTCAAGCAGAGATGACAGCCAGTTTGTGCCGGAGCGTCACAAACCTGGTGTTTATGGAACGAGGCGCTCCGGAATGGAGACTGGAATTTTGAACTGGACTTTGATTGCAGTAGCTGCAATTCTGCTGCTGAGCATGGCATACGGATATCGCAAGGGCTTGATTCGGATGGTATTCACATCGGTGCTGTTGATTCTGACATTGGTGCTGACGCGCCTTGCGTCTCCGTATGTAACAGAAATCGTACAAAATTATACCGGGTTGTATGATACGGTATATACGCAGATGGAAGACTATCTGGACAAACAGGTGCAGAAAGCGGCAGAAGAATCTGGCGCTCCGCTGCCGGATGGGGTGACAGCGGATCAGGTATTGGATCAGATGTCGAGCGGTCAGCAAAGCCAGTTGATTGAGAAGCTGCCGTTACCGGAAAATCTGCGGCGGTCTTTGCAGGAAAATAATAATTCCGAAATCTACAAGCTGATCGGAGCAGGCAGCTTTACTTCGTATCTGGCGTCGTATTTGAGTCGAATGATCCTGAGTGCGGTGTGCAGTCTTCTGACATTCTTTGTTGTGTCGTTGATTTTGCGGCTGCTTTCGATCGCTTTGGACATTCTCTCCCACTTGCCGGTGATCCATACGCTGAACAAAGTAGGAGGAATGTTCGTTTCACTGCTGCTGGGGCTGGCGATTGTCTGGGTCGGATTCTTAGCGGCTACAGCATTGTCCGGAACACCTTTCGGGCAGGAGGTGCTGCGCTCCATCAGTGAAAATGCATTTTTGTCGCTGCTGTATCAGCACAACATGCTGCTGCAGGCGGTATCTGGCATGGGTGCTTTTCTGATGAAAGCATAACAAAAAGCAGCACAAAAATAATTTCAAAAAATTAAAAAAAGGGGTTGCATTCCGAATGAAAATAGGCTATACTATATAGGCATTGCGGCGATATAGCCAAGTGGTAAGGCGCGGGTCTGCAACACCCTTATCCCCGGTTCAAATCCGGGTGTCGCCTCTAAACCCCATCAGAGTTTTCTGATGGGGTTTTTGTTTGTTTAGGAGTAGAAACATGCGATTTTATATTTCAGATTTGCATTTTTATCACAAAGCACTTTTGACAAAGATGGATGCGAGAGGTTTTGCCTCCATCGAGGAGATGCATGAGCATATGATTGCGGCGTGGAATCAGGTCGTCCGTCCGCAGGATGAGGTTGTGATCCTTGGAGATCTGTCGATGGAAAAGGGAGATTTGACAAATCAGATCGTGGATCGATTGAATGGGCGGCTGTACTTGATCGTGGGCAATCACGACAGCCTTTTTCTGAAAGACCGTGCCTTTCATGCAGACCGCTTTGTCTGGATCAAAGAATATGAGGAGATGAAGGATGACGGGCGCAAGGTTGTGCTCAGTCATTATCCGATCGTTTGCTATAATGGGCAGTATCGGTTAAATAAAGAAGGAATTGCAACGACGTACATGTTGTATGGACATGTACATGACACGCGGGATGAAAAGCTGCTGCGGCAGTTCCGAGAGCTGGCAAAGCAGGAGACATTCACAGATTTTACCGGCGAGGAGCATCATGTTCCATGCCAGATGATCAACTGCTTCTGCATGAAATCTGACTATCATCCGTTGACGCTGGATCAGTGGATCGAGTTGGAGCAAACGGGCACATATACCCCGTTAAAACGGAAAAGATAAGCTGCAAAATACCAGGATTTAGCTGGAAGCTCTTACATTACCTCGGTTTTTTTGTGAAACAGGTGTTTTTTTTGTGCTGTTCTTTTGTTAATAATTTGTTATACTAGACTCATCAAAAAACTGTTGACGCGTAAAGCGAGGAGGATGTTATGAACTATTCTAACAACAAAGTTTCAGACGTAAAGATCGCTTATATTGGTGGTGGTTCCAGAGGATGGGCTTGGACCTTTATGACCGATCTGGCATTAGAGCCTGCTATGAGCGGTACCATTCGTCTCTATGATATCGACAAGGCTGCTGCAGAAAAGAATGCAGTAATCGGTAACGCTGTAACCGCTAGAGAGGACAGCGTTGGTAAGTGGAATTATGAAGTATTTGACTCCCTGGAGACAGCACTGACAGGTGTTGACTTCGTAGTTATTTCTATCCTGCCTGGTACTTTCGATGAGATGGCATCTGATGTACATCTTCCTGAGCGTCATGGCATTTATCAGTCTGTAGGTGATACCGCAGGTCCTGGCGGACTGGTTCGTGCACTGAGAACCATCCCGATGTATGTTGAGATCGCAAGAGCTATCCGCTCTTACTGCCCGGATGCATGGGTTATCAACTACACCAACCCGATGAGCCTTTGCGTAAAGACTCTGTACCATGTATTCCCTGAAATCAAGGCTTTCGGATGCTGCCACGAAGTATTCGGTACTCAGAAGGTACTGAAGGCTGCAGTTGAAGAGGTTTGCGGTGAGAAGGACGTTCCTCGTAACGAGATCATGGTAAACGTACTTGGTATCAACCACTTCACATGGTTTGATAAGGCTTCTTACAAGGGATACGATCTGTTCCCGGTATATGAAGAGTTCATCAAGCGTCATCCCGATGGATATAACGATCCGGATAGAAACTGGGCAAACTCCACATTTCACTGTGCACACCTGGTTAAGTTCGATCTGTTCAAGAAGTACGGTGCAATCGCCGCTGCTGGTGACAGACATCTGGCTGAGTTCATGCCTGGCGACAGCTATCTGAAGGATCCTGAAACTGTACGGGGCTGGAAGTTCGGTCTGACTACCGTTGACTGGAGAAAGAACGATCTGGTAGAGCGTCTTGCAAAGAGTGAGAGACTGTACGAGGGTGAGCAGCAGGTAGATCTGAAGCCCACCGGTGAGGAAGGTATCCTGCTGATCAAGGCTCTGTGTGGTCTTACCAGAGTTGTCAGCAACGTAAACATCCCGAACACCTATGGTCAGATCACCAATCTGCCGGCAACTGCTGTTGTTGAGACAAACGCAGTATTCTCCAAGGATGCAATCGCTCCTGTAGTAGCTGGTGCAATTCCGGAGAACATTCTGCCTCTGGTAAAGGTACATACCGACGACCACGAGCTGATCCTGAAGGCTGCTCTGGAGTATGATAAGGATGCTGCATTCGAAGCATTCATGAACGATCCGTTAGTAAAGGGTCGCATCACCGAGGAAGAGGGCAAGGCTCTGTTAGACGACATGATCCGCAATACTCTGAAGTATCTGCCGGAGCAGTGGAAGGCACTTGTTTAATCCTTAGTAAAGACATTTTCCGGATGAATAGGTCGAAAAGGCTGACTTCATCGAAATAATATCCGGGAGTTCTCTTTCGGATTCTGAAAAACAAACACATAACCCCTATGAAGGAGCACCGGCGGGATAACCGCCGGTGCTCCTTATTGCCGCAATTTTTGTGGGAGCTGACATGTTCTGCAGAATGGCTGACGATAAAATGAAAACATCGTGTTGTGCTTTGTTTCCGGTTCAAAAATCCGCTTCTTCTATCGCCATTCGCAGACAAACTCGTCCTTCGGACTCAGACACGTCTGCTCGGTGGCGTAGAAGCAGATTTTTAAACTGCGAAAACAAAGCAATCAACACGTACATTTTCATTTTATCATCCGGCCATGCAAAAAATCCGCCAACCTTCTCAAAATCGTACTCGAAAAATTTTACGGCACAGACAAAAATACCAGCGGTTTTTTTGCGGCAGTGCCAAGAGGACGAAAAGCCGAAAAGTCCTGACATTTGCGAGCAACCGTCATGTAGGAGGTGGTGCGGCTGCAGGCATGTGCACCGTTCAAGCCCAAAGGGCGCGTTTGCACATGCGCAGCGTAAAGCATCACCTCCGAAATAGGTGCGCAGCAAGTCAGGACGTTCGGCTTTTCGCCTCTGGGCATACGAGTAAATAAGAACATATTGCTTTTTCCCCACACTATGCTATAGTGTACTCAGATGCTCGTCGGTTCCGGGAGGAGTGCGGTTTCGCCCGTATCGGAGGTGTCCGGTCTCACTTGAACAATCCCGGGAACACGCTCCGGCCGAGGGGCATCTTTTCTTTTATGTACCATTTTGATGAGTGGTAAACAAACGAGAGCGCGATGCGCTCTGAAAAGGAGAAGAGATGAATTTAATTCCAGATTGCTTGAGAGAAGAAATACAGGAATATGCAAGCCTGATCGTTCGCACCGGTGCGAATGTGCAGGAAGGTCAGGAAGTGCTGCTGAACTGTCCGGTGGAGTGTTATGAGTTCGCACGGATGCTGACGGAGGAGTGCTACAAGGCGGGCGCGAAGGAGGTCATTCCCATGTGGAAGGATACCGGCTTTAACCGTGTCCATTTGGAGTGTGCGTCACCGGAGGTGCTGGGAACGGTGCCTGCGTGGAAAGCAGCATCGAAAAATGAGTATGCGCTGCGGGGCGGCGCTGTGATCTCGATCACAGGCGAAGATCCGGAGGCTTACAAGGGTGTGGATCCGAAGCGGATGCAGATCTGGGCAAAGGCAAACGATGAAGCGTTCGAGCCGTTTAATGACAAGATGATGTCCAGCGAGATGCCGTGGACGGTTGCAGCAGTTCCGATGAAAAAATGGACTGAGAAAGTGTATCCGGAGCTTCCAGAGGAAGATGGCGTAGAGAAGCTGTGGCGCTCGATTCTGGATGCAGTGCGTGTGACCGGCGGCAACGCGGTAGAGAAATGGGCGAAGCATGAGCAGGTACTGCGTGCGCATTGTGACTGGATGAATGCCCAGAGATTTGTAAAGCTGCATTATACGAACAGTCTGGGAACAGACTTTACTGTGGGACTGGTGCGCGGACATATCTGGGAAGGCGGCTCGGAAGCCTGTGCCAGTGGCGCTCGTTTCCAGGCGAATCTGCCGACAGAGGAGATCTTTACGATGCCGGATCGCAGAGTGGCAGAGGGTACGCTGGTGGCAGCGATTCCGCTCAGCTATTCTGGCAATTTGATCGAGAACTTTTCCCTGACCTTCCATGAGGGCAAGGTGGTGGAATATCATGCCGAGTCCGGCGAGGAGACATTGAAGCAGATTTTAGAGTCAGATGAAGGTTCTTTGCATCTTGGCGAGGTGGCGCTGGTACCGGCGACTTCCCCGATTCGTCAGACGGGAATTTTGTTCTACAATACGTTATTTGATGAGAATGCAGCGTGCCATTTTGCGCTGGGTGAGTGTTATCCGACGGCCGTGGAGGGCGGCGCAGCGATGAGTGAGGAAGAGCTGGCGGCTGTCGGTGGCAACGACTCCATGAATCATGTGGATTTTATGGTCGGAACGGACGACCTGAAAATTGTGGGAATCCAGGAAGATGGCACAGAAGTCGTTGTCTTTGAGAACGGAGTATTTGCACAGTAAACGCGTTCAGATAGAAGCGAAAAACAAGGGGCGGACACGCTCCGGAATGGAGAAGCTATGAGCTTAGTTGTGAGGGATCTGTGGAAAAAATACGGATCAAAGACAGTCGTAGACCATCTCAGCTTTGAGATGCAGCAGCCGGGGGTGTATGCGCTGCTGGGCACAAATGGCGCCGGTAAGACGACGGCGATCCGTATGATGTTAGATATGCTGGCAAAGGATGGCGGTGAGGTGCTGTGGAATGGCGCACCGCTCAGCGTGACAAGCTGCAATGTAGGCTATCTGGCGGAGGAGCGCGGTCTGTATCCGAAGTACGCATTGATGGATCAGTTGTTGTATTTTGCATCGCTGCGCGGTGTCTCAAAAGATACCGCGAAGGAGCGCATCCGCCGTCTGGCAAAGCGTCTGGAGGTGGAGGAATACCTGTATCCGGATTTTCAGACGCATATCGTATTGGAACAGAAGAAGGGATTGTTCGGCGGCAGAGCGCGGACAAAGAAGGAGAAGCCGAAGCTGGCGGATCAGTTGTCGAAGGGCAATCAGCAAAAGATCCAGCTCATGGCGGCGCTCCTGTCAGACCCGGAGCTGATCGTGCTGGATGAGCCGATGTCCGGTCTGGACCCGGTGAATACAGATCTGATCAAAAATGTCATTCGGGAAGAGATTGAGAATGGCAAATATCTGATCATGTCCAGTCATCAGATGCCGACAGTGGAGGAATTTTGCACGGACATCACGATCCTGAATCGTTCCAAGGCGATCGTGCAGGGCAATCTGAATGAGATCAAAAAGAGCTATGGCAGAGTCAATCTGTATTTGAAAGTAGAACAGGATATCCGCCCGCTTTTGGAAGCGAGAGGGCTTGTGATCCTTTCTGAAAAAGAAGGGGAATATCATCTGAAAGTAAAAGGCGAGGAGCAGGCAAATGAGCTGCTTGGTACACTGATCACGCAGAAGATCCCGATTATTACATTTGACCTGCGGGAGCCTTCTCTGCATGAGATCTTCGTCGAAAAAGTAGGTGAAGCCAATGAAGCGGAATAAGAAGAGCAACCTTCTGGGCAAGATCTTTGGTTTTACTTTGCGGCAGATGCTGCGCAACAAAGCGTACATTACAACGCTCGTGATCTTCTTTGTCCTGATGCTTGCGTCGGTGCCTTATGCAGTCATTTCCGGCGGCGGTTCGGTCAAAAATGATGCGACAGCAACGGAGCGTGTGGGCAGTTCGGGATTCCGCACGATTTTTGTGGACAACGAGACGAAATATCTGCTGGATGTGGAAAATCTAGGAGCGGATAATGCGTGGTATGAAAGTACATCGTTTGAGATAGCGGATTTTGCACCGGAAGACTGGAAATCGCAGATCGCGGCAGACGAAGCGTTTGTGCAGATTACAGAAGCGTCCGACAATGTGCAGTTGGAGGTGCAGCTGTTGGACGAGACGATCGCTGGTGGATTTGGGCTTGCCGGTGAGATGGAGGAGCTGCAGAGTACGCTGCAGGATGCATTGCAGCAGGCACGCTATGAGGCGGCAGGCGTTGATCCGTCCGCGCTGAGTGTGCTGACGGAACAGGTGCAGACTGAGGTAAATACGATGGAAGAATACGCATCTGCCAGAGCGGTTCCGTGGGAGACACAGTATGCGATTCAGCTGGCATATTCGATTCTGGTATTGATTTTGAGTACGTACACGATCTCGTATATTGTGCAGAGCGTCAGCGAAGAGAAGAATTCAAAGCTGGTGGAATTCCTGACCGTCAGTGTCCGTCCGCAGCAGCTGATTGTTGGTAAGATCCTGGCGTGCATGGCATTTGTAGGAATTCTGCTGTTGGTGATGGCAGCTGGTTTTGTTCTGTCGTACATCGGCTCCGGATTTTTCCTGGAAGTGCCGACTGTTGGGGAATGGCTGACATCCGTTGGTCTTGGAAATGCACTGAGCGGCATGAGTCCGCTCCTGATTGTGATTGTTTTGATTTCGTTGGCGATTGGATATGGTACGTTCTCCCTGATCGCAGGACTTTGCGGCGCCTCCTGTCAGTCGCCGCAGGATGTTCAGAGAGTTTCCATGATTCCGACTATGCTGCTGCTGGCGGGATATCTGGTAGCGATCCTGACGCCGGCGGTTACGGGACAGGCAGCAAATCTTGTATTTGCCCTGCTTCCGATTGTATCCCTGTTCTGTACGCCGGTGTTATATGCGACTGGCGTGATCTCCTTTGGAATTGTGCTGGTATCGTGGGCAATTCAGATAATCATTTTGTTTGCATTAATCCGTGTCAGCGGCGGTCTGTATGAGGAGCTGCTGTTCCATCGAGGCGGGCGGATTTCGATTCGAAATCTGTTTGTGATGACGAAAAAGGAAGGGGGAAGAAAGTAAAATGTTGCGTGGAATGGGAAAAATCTTCTCTTTTACTTTTACACAGCAGGTGCGAAGAAAAGGATATCGGATGGCTGTTTGGATCGGGGTGCTCCTTTGTCTGTTCGTTCCGATCATCGGAATGGCATTGACGGAAAAGCTGAGTGATCAGGAAAAAGAGCCGGAGGTTGTGGAGACAAATGCAAAAGTGATCTGCGCCGTGGATCTGACGGAGCCTGCCATCGAAGATTTCAGCTTCCTGAATGATCTGGGCACGAGTGAGAGCCACTTTATTTACCGGACTTACAGCAGTGTGGAAGAGGCAAAGGCGGGCGCAGAGCAGGATCCGCATAGCCTGATCGGTGTGCTGGATCGAAATGCGACGGGATACGTGTTCAGCCTGATCTTGCCGGACAATACCGCGCTGTCGCAGGAAGATGCGGATCATGCGGAGACATTGCTGACACCGGCGCTTTCTGTGATCCCGATGCAAAAAGCCGGTATTGGCATGCAGGAGCTGCAGGTTTTGATGCAGCCTCTGGAAACGGAGCTGCATGTGGAAAATGCAGAAGGTGCAGACCTGACAGATGCGGTGTTGGAGAATACAGAGGAAAGCAATGAAACAGATACAGAATCGGTTCGTCAGATCGTAGCGGGAGTTGCTACCTATCTGAATGTGATGGTGCTGTATTTCCTGGTTCTGTTTTATGGACAGGCGGCAGCCAGACAGGTTGTGCTGGAGAAGTCTTCGAAATTGATGGATACGTTTTTGATTTCTGTGCGTCCGGAAGCAATGGTATTTGGAAAGGTGCTGGCGGAAGCATGCAGCAGTATTTTGCAGGTAGGTTGCTGGATTGTGGCGCTGATCGGTGGATTTGCCGTTGGCGGTCAGGTCGTGCTGTGGATCAACCCGGACAGTACGATGGCGCTGCTGCAGCTGTTTACAGCGCTGGGGGATCTGAACAGCTTCTTAAGCATTCCAGGTGCAATTTTGGCATTGGTTGTCATGCTGGCAGGATTCCTGCTGTATTGCGGACTGGCATCCATCGGCGGCGCGATCGCCGGAAAGGACGAAGATCTGTCAAATACGAATGCGCTGTTTTCTCTGGCGCTGGTCATCAGCTTTTGTGTTGTCTTGTACAGTGGCAATTTATTTGATGAGGCAGGCGGCGGAGTACCATTGTGGCAGGATCTTGTACCGTTCACAGCGCTGCTTGTAGTACCGGGACAGCTATTGACCGGCGTGCTGTCTCTGCCGGTGGGACTGCTGTCTCTCGCAATCCTGTTTGTGACAACGGGAATCCTTTTGTATCTTGCCGGCCGTATCTACAAGATGATGGCACTGTACAAAGGCGAAGTTCCGAAGCTGTCTCAGGTTTTTGGAATGCTATTGAAGCGATAACCGGCACCGCGCACGGTTTCGATGTGAGTCGGCATGCCGGGATTGTCCTCGATTTTTTCCCGGATACGTCCGATGTGCACCATAACAGTGGCGGTGTCGCCGGTATATTCATAGCCCCAGATCTGTTCGAACAGAGTCTCCTTTGAGAAGACCTGATCCGGATGGGAGGCAAGGAAGGTCAGAAGCTCAAATTCCCGATTGGGGAGGTGCAGCTCCTGACCTTTTTTATATACTTTCCAGGTGTGGGGCAAAATGCGGAGATCCTGCACGAGCAGCTCCGGTTCACTCTGTCCGTTTTCAGTCAGACGCTCGTACTGCGCCAGTTGAGAGCGGACTCTGGCGACCAGCTCTGCCGGGTCAAAGGGCTTCGCAATATAATCATTGGCGCCCAGGCCCAGTCCGCGGATCTTATCGGTGGAGTCGTCCAGTGCGGTGACCATCAGGATCGGCAGATTGGTGCGGGAACGGACGTCGAGGCAGATGTCATAGCCATTTTGACCGGGCAGCATGACATCTAACAGGATCAGATCGTAGCGACCGGACAGGATTGCACCCACGGCGAGGGTGCCGTCGCTGATGACATCGGAAGTATATCCGGCGTTTTCGAGATAATCCTGTTCCAACATAGCGATTTCTTCATCGTCTTCCAAAATTAAAATATGGGGCGGAATGTGCATAAGATAAGCCTCCGTTTCCAAAATAAAATTATAAGATCAGACTGGAAGATGGCGGAAAGACCAGCTCCAGCGTCAGACCATTGTCGTTGCGGGCGGTGATGGATCCGTGCATCGCCTCAGTCAGATAGCGGACAATGAACAGTCCGAGACCATTGCCATCTGTGTGTCTGGTACTGCGGGATGGATCGGCACGCCAAAATTCTTCAAATATATGGGGGAGCGCATCTGTCGGGACACCGGGACCATTGTCTGAAAAAACAAGATGCAGTCCATCGGACAGACAGAGAAGCCGCAGCTGCAGAAGGAGAGGATGACCGGGTGCATATTTCAGCGCGTTGTCCGTCAGATTGTTCAGTATGCGCGTGATCTGCTCGGAGTCGAGATCAGACAAAAAAGTACCGCCGTCCGTCTCCACGGAAACCTGTACGGATTCCGGATCCCAGTCTGCGGTGCGATCCGCAAAAAAAATCTGAACCAAATCCTCCAGATCGACAGTCTGTATATTTAGAGAGAGATTTCGGCTGCCGAGACGGGAGTAGAACAATAGACGGTGCAGCAGCGATTCCATCTCACAGGTGCGGCGATAAGCGATGGACAGATAGCGGCTCTGTTTTTCGGGAGTATTGGCAACACCATCTTGCAGACCTTTCAGATACCCTTTGATCGCGGTCAGCGGCGTGCGCAGATCATGAGAAATCCCTGCGATGAGCGCAGCGCGTGCCCGTTCTTCCTCCGCTTTTTTCTGTTGCTCGGCAGAGAGCTGCTGCTGCATATCGGAAAAAGCAGTGAAGATCGGAATGAGATCCTGCTGTTCCGGCATTGAGATCGGAAAGGAGTAATCTCCGTTCTGGATATGTCGGGCGCTTTCTACGAGCTGCTCGACCGGCGCGAGGACGCGAAGGGTGATCCGTTTGATGATCCAGTGATTTACGAGAAGCAAAAGAACGACGACAAACAGACTTCCGATCAGATAGATCAGGATAAACTTTGTCAGCGAGAGCTGATGCTCTGGTACTTTTGCATAGGAAACAAGCAGCCATGCGCCAAAGAAAAACAGCGAGACGAGGGCAGTGGCGATCAGCAGGGTGCCAAGTAACGTGACTCGTTTTTGTAATTTCATGATTGAACCTTTCTTATACGTTGAGATTCCAGATAAGGCTAAGGCGATTGTATCGGTTTGCCCGTGGAATGTCAAGAAAACCGTGACAACCACATGGAAGGCGGTTATAATAAATAGGAATCTTTATATACCAATGGGGAGGGTCAAATGATTTATACATCGTTGACAAGATTGGCACTCAAGGTTTCGTTTGAAGCACACAAGGATCAGGTGGACCACAGTGGGACTCCTTATGTATACCATCCCTATCATCTGGCGGAACAGATGACAGATGAGACGACGACCTGCATCGCACTTTTGCATGATGTGGTGGAGGATACGGATATTACGCTGGCGCAGCTGCGCGAGATGGGATTTCCGGAAGATGTCGTAGAGGCGGTGGAGGTGCTGACAAAAGAGCATGGTGTCCCCTATCAGGAATATATCAAACGGGTAAAGAGTAATCCGTTAGCTCGAATTGTAAAGCTGGCGGATCTGGAGCATAACAGTGATATGAGCCGCCTGCAGGAGATTGATGAACGCAGTAAAAGCCTGGCAAAACGATACGAAAAAGCCAGAGCCTGCCTGATGGAGGCGAATAAGGATGAAAAAGAAGATTAGGAACCTGCTGGTTTTTCTGATTTCCGGAATGGTTCTGTTGTTTTTGTTGATAAATTATGTGGTACAGGTGATTCTGACGCAGCAGAGCATTGTGGATGAGTCGGAAATTGTTTTCCGACAGGTGCAGCGCCTGATCGAGGAGGACGCGACCGTAGACCGCATCGAACGAGTGGAAGAGGTGTTTTCCCAGTGCGCAGTGACAGAAGGGACGATCCTGATTGGCGCGGATCCGCAGACGCAGCAGGTGATCGGGACAACTGATACGGCGCTTACCGGAAGGACGCTGCGAGAGCTGGGTGTGGAGAAGGGTCTGGCAAAGAACGGCTCTGGGTTTTATACGAAGAGTGATGGGAAGATTTATTTTTGTGTTTTAGAAGAACTGGATAATCTGATCTTTGTGCGTATGTTTCAGATGCGGCTTGTGGTAGTGCGGGCAAATGACAGCATCTGGAGCATTGCATTGTATGCGGTGCTTGTGGGGATTGGTGTTGTTTGGGCGGTGCAGCGGTATTTGGATCGCCACATCCTGTCATCCATCGATGAGATCAATGCGAAGCTGCAGCGGATCGCAGACGGAAAGCTGGATCAGCGAGTGGAAGTGAATAATACACCGGAATTTGCGGAATTGAGCGGTTATATCAACGCGATGGTGGATGCAATCCTGGCGACGACGGACAAGCTGTCAGCGGCGCTGGATGCGGCGGAAGTGCCAATCGGTATTTATGAATATCGGGCAGGGATGGATCGCGTGCAGGCGACGAGCCGTGTGGCGGAGCTGCTGAATCTCTCACCGGAGCAGGCGAAAGAATTATTCGCAGATTACAGGCGCATGGAGCACTTTATGACAGAACTGCGCCGACATACATCGGACAGTGAACCGGGACTGTATCGATGCGAGGGCGAGACACCGCGCTGGCTGAAGATTGAGACAGTCCCTCGGGATCGGAGCGTGTTTGGAATCCTGATCGATAAAACGGAGGATACGCTGCAGAAGCAGCGGCTGCAACAGGAATTGCTGGAGGATGATCTGACAAAACTGCGGAGCAGACGCGGTTTTCAGATGCAGGTGCAAAAGCAGTTTGAAAATCCGGAGACGTTACGGGAAGCGGCATTGCTTATGCTGGATGCGGACGATCTGAAATGGGTCAACGATACATACGGACATGAAACGGGAGATCGCTATCTGCAGACAATCGCGGAGATTTTGCGAAGCATCAGCGGAGACGGCAGGATTCTCAGCCATCTGAGTGGTGATGAATTTGCAGTCTTTTTCTATGGGCAGGAGAGTTATGCAAAGATCGAAGCGGCAGTCCGTCAGATCCGGACGCTGCGGGATCAGGAATATTTATTGGAGGAAAATACCCCGAAGGTTCTAGTGCGGTTTTCTATGGGACTCGCCCGGTGGAGCGCCGGGATTTCTTATGCGGATCTGGCGCAGCGGGCAGATGAAAGGATGTATCAGGAGAAACGGAGCCGCAAGACGAGATTGAATAGGAACAAAGGAACAGAGATTCGATAAAGAAAAAGACCAGAACCTAATTTTTTATGGTTCCGGTCTTTTTTTGCTTTACAGGAAATGGCATTGCATTTGGATCAAAATCACTTTAGATTTTCCTCATAAAATTCCTTAATGCAGGAAAAGGTTTCGTCGCTGATGTCGTGCTCGACCTTGCAGGCATCCTCGTAGGCGGTCGTAGGAGCAACGCCCAGAGAAATGAACAGCGCTGACAGGATCTTATGACGCTCGTAGACATGCATCGCAATGGCGGTGCCGGTCTCCGTCAGACGAACGTGGTTCAATTCATCTACAGTGACATACCCGTTCTGACGAAGGGTCTTGAGCATAACTGATACTGTCGGTCTGGAAAAACCGAGATGAGCGCAGATGTCTGCAGCATGGATCTCAGACTTGTTCTCAGAAAGCATCAGAATGGCTTCCAGATAGTTTTCAGCAGCTTCTGTTACGTTCATAAAATCTCCAATCCGGAGCGCAGGCGGAACACGATGTTCGAAAAGACATGTCTGTAACGCTCCGGGACAGACATGCTGGCAAGCAGAAGAAGGCTCTGCTCACTGCGCCTCAGGTATTTTTCTGGTGACGGTAATCGCGGAAGCTCCAGGTCCGATGTGGCAGGAAACACTCAGAGAAAGCGGATCGATGTGGACATCTGTCACACCAAAGCGCTCCTTGACGCGCTCTGCCAGAGCAAGAACGGATTCGCGATTGTCCGTACAGGCTAGATCAAAAGATAAGTTTGCGATGTTTTCCATGCCGCCGAAGCGCTTCTTTACATCGGCTTCGATTGCGGCAAGCATTTTTTCCTCGCCCTGTCTGATCGTGCGGGCAATGGAGAAGGTATCCAGTCTGGCACCCTGAATCTGCAGGACAGGCTTGAGACGCAGTGCGGTGCCAAGCGCGGCAGCAGCAGGAGTCAGACGTCCACCTTTTTTCAGATAGGAAAGAGTGCTCAATGTAATGTAAATCGAGGATTCTAATTTATCCCGCTCCAGGATCTCTTTGATCTGAACGGCGGTGTAGCCTTTGGCTGCAAGCGCCAGCGCATCTTCAACGGAACGGCGCATCGTCACAGAAATACGCTGATTGTCTACGACCTGAACCTTGCCATCGTAATCCTGTGCCAGAGCCATCGCAGTCTGACAGGAACCGGACAGTCCGCTGGACATCGGAATGTAAACAACCGACTCGGACTCTTTCAGAGCGGCCTCCCAAAGGTTACACACATCAGGGATGGCGGGCTGGGATGTGGAGATGTCATGATCATTCTTCAACATCTCGTAGAAATCCTGCTGGGTCAGTGTAATATCTTCATAGTAGGTCTCTCCATCAATCAGGAAAGGCATCGGCAGGACGCGAATCCCCATCTGGGCAGCTTCTGCCTGGGTGATGCCACTGTTGCTGTCGGTTATGATCGAAACGGACTTCATAAATTAATTAAACTCCTCGATATCTTTCAGAAATCAGCATTCAGATTTGAATGCGGTGTAGTAAACAACTTATATCAGTATATCATAAAAAGCGGAGAGAAGAAAGAGGAGAATGTGGTTTGGATAAAAAGTCAGTTTTGAAAAAATAGAATTGGCTTTTTACACAAGAAAACAAAGTGAGAAAAAGCTTATCAGCCAAGAAATATGTGCAGATTGTACAATCCACAAAAAGGATATATTGTGAAAACAACGAAAACGATAAAAGCGCTGGACAGTACCTTTCCATTTTGCTATACTAAAACCAGTTTAAAACATGAAAGCACATGAGAATGTGCAAGGGAGGATTTACAATGAAAAAATTAGTAGCAAGCCTGCTTGCCGGTATGATGGTTGTATCACTGGCAGCATGCGGAAACAACGGTGGTACCGACAGCAAGGATACACAGGCTGCTGGCGGTGACACAAAAGCAGAAACCGAAGCTGAGTCCAAGGGCGAAGACAACAGCAGCGATGGTGAAGAGGTTACAATGGACTTCGCATGGTGGGGCAATCAGGTAAGAACTGAGAACACTACCGCAGCTCTGGATTACTACCATGAGCAGCATCCGAACGTAACAGTTAATGGTATGGCATATCAGTGGTCCGATTACTGGACCGTACTGGCTACACAGGGTGCAGGCGGTGAGTTACCTGACCTGATCCAGCAGGACTACGCATATATCTCTCAGTTTGTTGAGTCCGATGATCTGTTAGACCTGACTCCTTATGTGGAGAGTGGCGCTCTGGATATCTCCAAGATTTCCGACAACATTCTGACAACTGGTAAGGTTGGAGATGGCTTATACGCACTGTGTGCTGGTGTAAATGCTCCGGCTATGGTCTACAACAAGACTTTAACGGATTCTTTGGGAATCGAAATTCCCGATAACATGACCATGGAGCAGTTCCGTGAGATCGGCAAAGAGATCTATGAGAAGAGCGGTGTTCGTACTCAGTATGGTTATGGTAACTCTGAGAACCCTCTGACTTACTGGATCCGTTCGAAGGGCTATACCTCTTTCTGGGGTGACAATTCTCTGTCCTATGAGGATGCTTCTGTAATGGAAGATTACTATCAGTACCTGATCGACGGTGCAGCGGAAGGCTGGCTGATGGATACCACCACATATGCTGACGTTGATACCAGTTCTGTAGAGCAGAACCCTCTGGTTTACTCTACCAGCCCGAATACTCAGGCTTGGAATAACGATTGTTTCTCGAATCAGTATATTGCATTTGCGAATGCAGCTGGCGAGGATGTAGAGCTGGCTATGACCACATGGCCCTCTGATGATCCGAAGGCATCGAACTATGAGAAGCCTTCTCAGTTCTTCGCAGTCACAACAGATGCAGAAGATCCGGATGCAGCAGTTGCAGTTCTGAACTACCTGATCAACGATCTGGAAGGCAACAAGCTGTTAGCAGCAGAGCGTGGTGTTCCGGCTAACTCCGATGTAGCTGCAGCTATGCAGGATGTTATTGGTGAAGATATCGTTACATACCTGAACGATGTAGTAGCAGATAACTGCTCACCGATCTTTGGACCGTTGCCGAATTCTTCTTCTGAGGTTGTCAATACCGTTATCCAGGAGTTGGGCGAGAAGGCTCTGTTTGCAGGTGGCGGCATCACCGCAGCAGAAGCAGCAGAAGAGCTGTTTACCAGAGCAAACGAGATCATGGGTGGTAACTAATCCATACAAGCTCATTAATGGTTAAGAAAATAAACAACTAATTTCTTTATGATGCTTACCGGCTAAAGGGGCTTCCCTTTAGCCGGTTTGTTTGTTATGATGGATGGTGATGCTTCATTATCAGGATGCAAATTGGAAGGCGGAACACAGATATCCGCGTTCCATAGAAGAGGAGCTTTATGAAAGTACAACAGATACGAAATTCAATGCTGCTGTTTCTGGCGGCGTTTATCTGGGGCGTAGCGTTCGTTGCGCAGAGCGTGGGGATGGATCATGTAGGACCGTTTACGTTCAGCTGCAGCAGATCTGTGCTGGCGTTTTTCTTTTTAGTACTATTTTTGATTTTACGAAAATTATGGGGAACCGGTCACGGGGCGCCTGAGCAGCAAGTTACACCGATTCTTACAAAGAGAGAATGGATCGGTGGTCTGTGGTGTGGCGTGGCTTTGTTTGCTGCCAGCAACCTGCAGCAGATCGGATTGATGGATACCTCCGTGGGAATCGCCGGATTTATTACAACATTTTATATCATTCTTGTTCCGGTATTCGGAATCTTTCTGAAAAAGAAGGTACAAACAAAGACATGGATCTGTGTTGCACTGGCATTGACAGGACTTTACTTTCTGTGTATGAAGGCAGGCAGCTTTACAATCGGACGGGGCGATGGCCTGGTATTTTGCAGTGCAATGATGTTTGCAGTGCATATTTTGACGATCGATCACTTTGGGAAAAAAGCAGATGGAGTTAGCATGTCCTGTATTCAGTTTTTGGTGTGTGCAGTATTGTCGGGCATCTGTATGTTTGCAGTGGAGACGCCGACACTTGAAAATCTGAAGGCAGCATGGCTTCCGATTGTGTATGCCGGTGTCTTATCCAGCGGTGTTGGATATACCCTGCAGATTGTTGGACAAAAGGGGATGAACCCTACGGCAGCCTCTCTTTTGATGAGCTTAGAATCGGTGTTTTCGGTGCTTGCCGGATGGGTGCTGCTCCATCAGGTATTGACAGCGCGGGAACTGATGGGCTGCGGATTGATGTTTCTGGCAGTCATTCTCGTGCAGCTGCCGGAACGTAAAAAATGAGTGGAGGCGAAAAAGATGCATACACATATTGCACCGGACGGAACAGTCTACGAACACGAGCATATACATACAGATGGAGAAACGCATACACATAAACATGTTCACAGCGTGGAGGAAAAACGGGCAGTCATGAACCGCCTCGCCCGTGCGATCGGGCATCTGGAGTCGATTCGAAATATGGTGGAGCGGGATGCAGATTGCAGCGAAGTGCTGATCCAGCTGGCATCGGTGCGCTCTGCGATTAACAATACAGGAAAACTTGTTCTGAAGAACCACATCAGTCATTGCATTGTGGATGCAGTGGAAGAGGGGGATGAGGAAGCAATCATTGCGTTGAATGACGCTATCGACAAATTCATGAAATAGGCGAGATCCTCCTGCCAAAAAGGAATAGAAAACCCCGGAGCTGCAGCTCCGGGGTTCGTGCTCTTTGCGTACAAATAATTTCTTTTTTCATCGAGCACTTTGTAACCGGCACAGCCGGATAAGACAGAACGTTTGCCTGAGACAGAGCTGGCTGATCCATCGTAAAAGCTGCTTCCCAGTGCAGGATAAGCCCTGTTCTGAAACCCTGCTTCAAATGCGGCTCATGTTTAGTTCTTTTTTGCAATCAGTTTTCCTAATGTGACATTTCCCATGACAATCGCGGTGATTGCAACACCAGTCAGGCATGCATACTTTACAATCTTTGTTACATCGATGTTTAAATGTTCCATAACGCTTTCGCTCCTCCAAATATCTCTAAATTTGACCATCAGGAAACTCCTTTCATAGCCTTTATATAAGCGGTCGGTGTCATACCGGTGCTTTTCTTGAAAATCTGACTGAAGTACTGCGGATTATTGCCGAAGCCGACTTCCTCTGCAATGGCGTAAATGCTGTCGCCATTACTCTCCAGCAACAGCTGCTTTGCCTTTTCGATGCGGGCATTTGCCAGATAAGCAGAGAACTTGATGCCGGTCTGCTTCATAAACTGTTTACTGACATAATCCACATTCATAAATAAATAATTCTTTGCAATGCTCTTTAAAGACAGGTTGGAATCAGACAGGTGCTGATCAATGTACTGCAGCGTTTTGTCGATAAAATCCTTCTGTCTGGAGGTGGACTGCTCCGGGAACAGCAGCAGTCTGGCGCTGCTCTTCTGGAACAGGTCGAGGATCTCTTGGGGGCTGTCAATTTCGCTGATCTCAATCAAAAATTCCGCAAGGGAAATCGGGCTGCGGCTGCCAGGCAGATTGGAATTCTGGTTCAGCAGCAGATCCGCAAGGATCGTGCGCAGCGTTGCCGGATTGTCGATCAAACCAAGGGTATCCAGCAGGCGATCCATCTCCGGACTGTCGGTGCGGGTGTAGGGCGTGAATGCATCGAGACATTCCTGTGCAGTTGCCAGCAGACGGTTCAGATTGCGGGTCGTCAGTTTTTCCGTGCCGTCGATGAGATACACGGTCTCATAACGGGTAATCCGGGGCAGCAGACGCTCTAACAGTGCCTTCAAAGAAGGAAAACTGTCGTGCTGCGGCTCGATCTGCTGGAAATTGTCCTGATGGAGCGCATTGTCACAAAAATCCTGAAAGCAGGCAGAGACGACATCGCTTTTTTCAAAAAAGCCGATCAGCGTATTTTTGACATACAGAAAAGTCGGAAGCGCGGTATCCAGACCGGCATCCCGCATTTTCTGATAAAAGGCGGTCAAAAATGTCTCCAGAAAAGATTCTTCCAGAAAATAAAAATAATATAATTCATAGGGATAGTTTTCAAAATCCACATAAGAATCCCGGAACAGGGAGTCCAGCTGTTTGTGGGAGGACAGCGCTTCCAGAATAACATTTCGGATAACGGACTGTCTCATGTGAACAGACAAGGTGCGCTGTTCCTCGTGCAGCTGCTTTTGCGACTGCTTCATGCGGGCATCCTCCGTCACCTCCCGCATGACGGAGATAATTTCCTGTTCGTTGCAGGGCTTGAGCAGGTAATGACGAACGCCGGATTTCATCGCTTCCTGTGCGTAGTTAAACTCGCTGTAGCCGGACAAGATGACAAATTCGGTGTCCAGACCCGCTTCCCTCGCACGGTTGATCAGCTCCAGACCGGTCATGCCGGGCATCTTGATATCCGTCAGAACAATGTCAGGATAATCATCCAGAATGGACTGCCATGCCTCGATGCCGTTTTTGCACAGCGCCACGACTTCGATCCCAAGCTCTTCCCAGTTAATAAAATTCCGGATCGTTTCCCGGATTATTTTTTCATCATCAGCAATCATTAAACGAAGCATAAGTCTTTCCTCCCCTAGATGTCTGTCTGACGGATGGGTAGAATGATCTGCGCCACCGCGTACTCGTCTTCGTTGTAAAAACGGAACTGGAACGAGTCGCCAAAGGTCAGACGGAGACGTTCCTCTATATTCAGCAGACCAATGCCCAACCCCCTGGGCCGAATCTGTTTTTCGCGCAGCTTTTTCAACAGGTCATCCTCAAACTGTGTGCCGGTGTTGCGGACACAGATCGAAAAATACCCTGGCCGACTGTCAATTCGTTCTGCCTGAATGTTAATATAGCATGTTTCGATCATTTCTTCCAGTGCGTAGTTCGTGGCATTCTCCACAAGAGGCTGCAGCGTCAGGCGCGGGATCTCGGCAGAAAGCAATGTGGGATCAGACTCGATCGTATACACCAGACGGTCTTCGAAACGAAGATCCATGATCGTCATAAAGTAACGGACAATATCCAGTTCTTCCTGCAGCGTACCGTGCAGGTTCTTACGGCTCAGCGTCTTGCGCAGCAGACTGCCCAGCGCTTCGACCATCTGGGAAATCTCTTTGGAGCCGGATGCCTTGGCACGCCAGTTGATGGATTCCAATGTATTATATAGGAAATGCGGGTTGATCTGCATCTCCAGCGCCCGGAGCTGGGCGTCTTTTCGAAGCAGTTCATTTGTGTAGCTCACATGGATCAGATTCTGAATTTCATCTACCATCTCATCGAACTGCTGATGTAAAATACCAATCTCATCGGTACGCCAGGAATAGTCCGGCCCACTGAATGGAATCGGGTCCTGCTGCCCGTGGAATCTCTGCATCTTCAGTACCAGATCGTGCAGTCCGGCAATCGCGTGATTTAAGATGAGCCATGTCAGCAATACGGAAAAGGCCAGCGTGCCGAGAATTACAAGAACGTAAGTGATCCGCGTACTTTTAATGGAATCTGCGAATGCCTGATAATCGACGAACTTGACATATTTCCAGTTCTCTTTGCCCGGCACAGAGCTGCAGCAGACAAAATAGCGGGTATCATTCAGGTCGAGAATGTGATAGGTAGAATCATCGCTGCTGAAAATCTGCTGAACCTGAACCGCATTAAACAGTGTCATCCAACTGGGATAAGAGAAAAATTGTCTGCTGGAGTACAACATACAGGAATTCGCGTCTCCGGTCGCCCGGTCAAGAATTTTCGTCAGATCCGCCTGCAGCAGGATCGTTCCGAGATTTGTGAAGCGCGTCCCCTGCACCTCGCGGACCTGTCTGGATAGAAACAATTCTCCGTGACCGGGGCTGCTCCAGGAAGGAGCGCCGGCAGCGAGATCGGCGTTATTGATCAGAGCCTGCAATTCTTCCTCGTCCAGTGTCAACGGCTTTGACTGTGAAGATCGGGTGCTGACAACGTTGGCTTTTATGGAAATTGATTTTACGACGCTCTCATATTGCCACTGCAGAGAAGAAAGCTCCGAACGAATCGAGGAGACTGCCTGACTGATAGCCGGATTATAGTCCGCGGAAGAGGAATCCATATAATATATATCCGACAAAGTGCGTTGGATCGCATCACTGGCAAGAATCTGGTAAGACAGATTCTCGACATCTGAAAACAGGTCTGCAAGTGTCTGGGTGGACAATGCAGATTCGGACAGGAGACTTTCGTGCAGCAGCGCCTGACTGTTGCGGGAGACGAGATTCAGGCTGACAAAAGCAGAGATGGCAAAAAGTACAGAAAAACACAGCGCAGTGGAAAGCATGAGCTTGATACGCAGGGATAAATTTGCAAAAAAGCAGGAAATCTTATGGAACATCAAAAAACCTTCTTAATATATAGTGTTAATTATTTCATTTCACCATTATACAAAAAACCGGGGAGAAACACAAGAAAGGCAGTAGAAAAACGTGATTTTGTGAATTGTGCTTAAAATGGGGTGAAAATCGAAGGGACAACAATAAAAAAACAGTGAAAATCACCAGAAGAGTATAAAAAAACGATAATGAAAATAAAAGAAATCGGTTTTTTGATGGCGGAAAGCTGTTAAAAACATAGCACAGAAGAGAGGAAGTCCTTATAATGGTATCATATTTAGCAGGTCTGATACACCTGTCTAAAAGATTACAAGGAGGAGAACGTATCATGAAGAAATTAGTAGCTATGCTTCTTGCTGGTGCTATGGTATTCTCCATGGCAGCTTGTGGAAGCAATGGTAACAACGATGCTTCTGACAGCACCAAGGGTACCGACAGCCAGAAGGAAGAAGGAAACGGCGAAGCAGCTTCCGACGGCGACGTTGAAGCAGAATTAGGTGTATATTGGTGGGGTTCTCAGACTCGTGCTGAGCAGACTCAGCAGATTCTGGATATGTATGCAGAAGAGCATCCCGGCATCACATTCAACACCATGCCTGGTCAGTGGAGTGATTACTGGACCAAGCTGTCTACTGATGCAGCTGGACAGTCTATCCCGGATCTGGTTGCTATGGACTACAAGTACATCAACCAGTTCGTATCCAACGGTTCTCTGCTGAATCTGGATCCGTACGTAGAAGATGGTACTCTGAATCTGGATGATGTTGACGAGAAGATCATTAACACTGGCAGAAGCGGAGAGGACAACGGTCTGTACGCTGTCTGCTCTGGTACAAACGCACCTACACTGCTGTACAACACCGGAATTGTTGAAGAAGCAGGCGTAGAAATTACAGATAACATGGATTTGGATACCTTCATGGATGTTTGCAAGACCATTTATGAGAAGACTGGTGTTCACACCCGTCTGCAGTACCGTTCCGAGACTTACCTGCAGTACATCCTGAGAGGTAACGGTGCTAAACTGTATAATGATGAGAACAATGGTCTTGGCTGTACCGTAGATGATCTGGAAGCTTACTTCGATATCTTTGCAAAGGGTACGGAAGAGGGATGGTTAATTCCTCAGACTGTATTCACCGAGATCGATGTAAACGCTGTTGAGCAGGATCCTCTGGTATACTACACCAGCCCGGAGAATCAGTCTTGGTGTGGTCTGGTTTGGTCCAACCAGGCAACTGCATTTACAAATGCAGCTCCGGAGGGTGTTACTCTGGCTCTGACTCAGTGGTCTTCTAAGGATAACAAGAAGGCGAACTACATCAAGCCCTCTCAGTTCTGGTCCGTATCTTCCTGGTCTAAGACACCTGCAGAAGCAGTTAAGGTTGTAGACTACATCACCAACAGTGTAGACGCGAACAACGTACTGCTGGCTGAAAAAGGTATCCCGATCTCTAAGAAGGTTTCAGAAGCTATCACCCCGAACCTGGACAAAGTTCAGCAGCAGGTTGCAACTTTCCTGAATGATGTTGTAGCTCCGAACTCCAGCGATCTGGATCCGGCAGCTCCTGCTACCGCAGCTGAGATGTTCACTCGTTGTGACGAGCTGGTTGAGGCAGTTTGCTTCGGTCAGACCACTCCTGCAGAGGCAGCTCAGAGCCTGTTCGATGCAGGTAACGATATCTTGGCAGCAGGTAATTAATAATTCAGTTCTGTAAGAGCTGTGTAAGTCTTATCTAAGAGTTAGAGTTATACCCGGTGGATTAAAAAATCCGTCGGTACCGGAAGGGCCGTCTGATCGGATGACCCTTCCGCTTTAAAAACAAAACATATTAGGGTTATGAGTTTGTAAGAATTGTGAAAGGGGGCTACGAAAAGAATGAAACAAAAGAAATCATTCAAACGGTGGCTTGGCCAGGAACATGTAGCAGGATATATCTGTTCTGCACCGTTCATCTTTGGCTTTTTAATGTTCATGATTGTCCCGATGGCAATCTCTCTGTATTATGCATTCTGTGATTACAATATCGCAAATCCGCCTGTATGGAGTGGTCTGAAGAACCTGAAGACTGCATTCACAGGTGATGAATTATTCTGGAAATCCCTGCGTGTTACCTGTATCTACGCTCTGATCGGTACACCTTTAAAGGTTATCTTTGCATTGATCGTTGCATTGATCCTGTGCCGTCAGACCAAGATGACGGGTGTTTACCGTGCAGTTTACTACATGCCGTCTATCATCGGTGGTTCCGTAGCAGTAGCAGTACTGTGGAAGAGAATGTTCTCTTCTGATGGTGTTATCAACAGCCTGATCCAGAAGCTTGGATTTGACTTCCACTTCCCCTGGTTAGGTGATACCCGTTCCGCTATCTGGGTACTGATCCTGCTGACTGTATGGCAGTTCGGTTCCTCCATGCTGATCTTCCTGTCTTCCCTGAAGCAGATCAACAAAGAGCTGTATGAAGCAGCCGAGGTTGATGGTGCGAACAAGTGGAAGCAGTTCTGGAAGGTTACTCTGCCTCTGCTGACTCCTACCGTATTCTTCAACCTGGTACAGCAGACCATTAACTCCTTCCTGGCATTCACTCAGTGTTATATCATTACCGGTGGTAAGCCTATGAACTCTACTCTGTTCTACACCGTACATGTATATAACAACGCATTCCAGTATCATAAGACCGGTTATGCATCCTGCCTGGCATGGATCATGCTGATCGTCGTATCTATCGCAACCCTGATCCTGTTCAAGACTAAGAACAAGTGGGTTTACGAAGCATAAGGAAAGGAGGAAACTGAAATATGACAGCAAAAAGAAAAATTGGTACTGTAGTATATCACGTCCTCGTTTTCCTGGGCGGTATCGTAATGATCTATCCGTTGCTGTGGATGGTAATGAGTTCCTTCAAGGAGACCTCTACCGTATTTACAACAGCGAGCTCCCTGATTCCCGAGAAGTTTATTCTTGAGAACTATGCAAATGGTTGGAAAGGTTTTGCAGGTGTATCCTTCGCAACCTTCTTTAGAAACTCTTTCTTCATCGCTGTAACTGCGACCTTTGGTACTCTGGTATCTTCCGCAGTCGTTGCTTACGCTCTGAAGAGACTGAATTTCAAACTTCGTGGTATTCTGTTCATCTGTGTACTGTCTACCATGATGCTGCCGGCTCAGATTCTGATGATCCCTCAGTATCTGTGGTACAATCAGTTAGGTTGGACCGGTACTTACCTGCCTATGATTCTGCCTTACTGGTTCGCTACACAGGGATTCTTCGTATACCTGATCATGAACTTCATCGAAGGTATTCCGAGGGATCTGGACGAAGCTGCAAAGATCGACGGATGCTCTTACTACGGCATCTTCGTAAAGATCATCATGCCTCTGATCGTACCGTCTCTGCTGACCAGTGCAATCTTCTCCTTCATTTGGAGATGGGATGATTATCTGTCAGCCCTGCTGTACATCAACAAGACAAAGATGTATCCGGTAGCTATGGCTCTGAAGAACTTCTGTGACCCTGGTTCTTCTTCCGACTACGGTGCTATGTTCGCTATGTCCACTCTGTCCATCGTTCCTGCAATTGTAATCTTCCTGATCTTCCAGAAGTCTCTGGTAGAAGGTATTGCATCCTCCGGTATCAAGGGCTGATCGAGTCATAGAAAATTAAAAAATGAATTTCATTCCCCGCACAGGCCACTGTGCGGGGTTTTTATTGCTTTATAGGAAATTGCGTCGCATTTCCTATAAAGCAATAAAACGCTCCACGTGGATCGCACTGCGGCGGAAAAGAATTTGTCGCTTCGCGACCCGCCGCAGGCGGAGAATCCTGCATCGCAGGATTCTATTTTATATGTCGCTTTGCGCCACGCCTCAAGGTGTGGTAAAATAGAGCCAACATCGGAATTTCAGGAAAGGAAATAGAACGTGATGGAAGAAAAGAAAGAATTGGAAGAGATCATTTTTGAGCAGGAGACGCAGCCGGAAGAAGCAGCTGCACAGTCGGAGCAGACAGAGGAGATTGCACTGGCAGAATCTGCTGCGGAGGAAGTGCAGGAAACAATGGAAGATTATGCGAATGAGTTAGAGGCATCTTTCCGGACATTCTCCGTTGGCGACGTACTGACGGGTACAGTTATTGATGTGGATGAGAGCGGTGTGCTGATGGATTTCAACTACTATGCACCTGGCCGCATTCCGGCAGAAGAGATGAGTGCGGACCCGCATTTTCAGCTGTTGGAGGAAGTGCATGTAGGAGATACGATCTCGGCGACGGTTGTTCGTCTGGATGATGGCGCCGGTAATCTGCTGCTGTCTCGCAAGGAGGCGGATGATGTGCTGGCATGGGACAAGCTTAAGCAGATGCAGGAAGACCATACCGTCATCACCGGTACGATCACCGAAGTAGTTCCGGCAGGTGCAATTCTGTATGTAGAAGGTGTGCGCGGCTTTATTCCGGCATCGAAGCTGGCATTGACTTATGTAGAAGACACCAGCGCTTATCTGAATCAGACCGTTCGAGTACAGGTTCTGGATGTGCAGGAAGAGGAGAAAAAACTCGTTCTCAGCGCGAAGGAGCTGCTGACGGAGCAGGCGATGGAGGAACGTGCCGAGCGTGCAGGCAGAATGCAGGAAGGAACTGTTCTGGAAGGCACGGTCGAGAAGCTGATGCCTTACGGCGCTTTTGTACAGATCGGCGATGGCGTTTCCGGACTGCTGCATGTCTCTGAGATCAGCGAAAAGCGGATCAAGCATCCGAAGGTTGTATTGTCTGAGGGACAGAAGGTTCGTGTGAAAATCACAAAAGTTGAGAATGGCAAGATCAGCCTGAGTATGAAGGCATTGAATGATGTTCTGAACAAAGAGGATGAGCCGGTATTTGACTATAAGGAAGAAGGCGAGGCAGCAACATCTCTGGGAGCATTGCTGGCCGGATTTAAGTTAAAATAAGCAGTCTGCAAAAGCAAGCTGACCTTTGCTGCAGACAGAAATAAGGCGAAAACGGGCAGAAAGAGAGGTACTGTAGCATGAACAGACAGCAGGAACAGGCATTGGAGCAGTTAGCAGACTGGATTCAGGAAAGCTCGTACATTGTGTTTTTCGGCGGCGCCGGAGTGTCCACGGAGAGTGGGGTTCCGGATTTTCGCAGCGTGGATGGTCTATACCATCAGCAGTACGATTATCCGCCGGAGACAATCCTGAGTCACCGTTTTTTTCGCGATAAGCCGGAGGAGTTCTTTCGATTCTATTGGAAGAAGATGATCCCCGCAGGCGCAAGACCGAATGATGCACATCTGGCGCTGGCAAAGCTGGAGCAGATGGGAAAGTTAAAAGCGGTCATTACACAGAATATTGACGGACTGCATCAGGCGGCTGGCAGCAAAAAGGTATTGGAGCTGCACGGCTCTGTGCATCGGAATTACTGTGAAAACTGCGGCAGATTTTACTCTTTGGAAGAGCTGCAGCGCACCGACAGGGCGACAGGTGTGCCGCGATGCGATTGCGGCGGCATTATCAAGCCGGACGTTGTATTATATGAGGAGAGTCTGGACAGCGGTTGTATCACAAAGACGATTCAACATATTCGCAAGGCAGATCTGCTCATTGTCGGCGGAACCTCTCTTACGGTTTATCCGGCAGCGGGATTTCTGGATTATTTCACAGGAGAGCATCTGGCAGTTATGAACCGGGATGCGACAAATAGAGACCAGGCGGCAGATCTGTTGATCCGGACGCCGATCGGGGAGTCGTTTCATTGGATAATGAACCATCTGGAAACAAAAAAATAAAAAACGCGAAAAGAGCAGAAAGAGGAGAGAAATGGACGAACGGGAAATCAGAGAACGAATCCACGCAGGAAGAGAGTTTATTCGGACATGGGAGCGTCCTGGTGATGAGGAGTACCAGTCTGATCAGGACAAAAGGCTGCCGCAGCCGCCTCTTGTAAAAGCGGCGATGACGGATCATGCGCTGGAGCTGCCGAAAAACTTTGAACAGTTAGACCTGAAAAAAGACGTTGTAGAGCTGTTTTACAGCCGAAAGAGCAGCCGTGTGTACACAAGAGAACGGTTGAGTCTGCTGCAGCTTTCGTGGCTTTTATGGGCAACACAGGGTGTCAAGAGCATCCGCGGCAAATCCTATGCAACGCTGCGTACCGTGCCCTGCGGCGGCGCAAGACATGAGTTTGAGTGTTATATGCTGCTTCAAAATGTGGAAACGCTGGAGGACGGTCTGTACCACTATCTGCCGATGACGCATCAGATCGAGCTGCTGCGCACAAAAGCTGAAGTGGAGCAGACAGAAGGAAAGTGCTGGGAAGAACTCATTGGAGACTGTCTGATGGGGCAACAGTGGGCAGAACATAGTAATGTTGTATTTGTTTACAGTATGGTCGCTTACCGCGCAGAATGGCGCTATGGCATCCATGCACACCGCGTTGCGCTGATTGACGCCGGACACATCACGGAAAATCTGTATCTGGCATGTGCGGCAGCAAATCTCGGCACCTGTGCCATCGGTGCAGTGGACACAGAGCTGTGTGACCGCTTGTTCGGACTGGACGGGGAAGAAGAATTCAGCTTTTATGCAGCAACGCTTGGGACAATTTCCGAGCAGAATGTCCAGAAAGAAAAAGATTTTTATGCCTTTTTAAAGGAGCAGGATTTATAAAGAGACAGACGGCTCGGATCAGGAGTGTGATGGATCCGATGAAGACGGCTCGGAGATGAGCTTTCGGAAACTTTTTTCCACCATCTTGCGGGGAACCATCATCTGATGGCCGCAGCCGGTGCATTTCAGACGGAAATCCGCTCCGACGCGGAGAATCTCCCACTGGCTGCTGCCGCAGGGGTGTGCTTTTTTCAGTTGAATGATCATGCCAACTTCGAAATTCATGGAAACACCTCCGGTAAGTAATCTCTGGTATCAGTGTAGCGTATTTTTTTGAAAAAAACAAGAAGAAAAGCTTGCAATATCGCAGTGTTTATGCTAGAATATTTCTTCGTGATATATTATCCAAAATTCCTTGCTCCCCGCTAATCAGGGGGCCAGAGACCAAAAGGAGGTACGAGAAGCATGAGCAAATACGAATTAGCAGTAGTATTGAATGTGAAGCTCGAAGATGAAGAAAGAGCAGCAGCCATCGAAACTATTAAGGGTTACATCAATCGTTACGAAGGTACTGTTGTAAACGTGGATGAATGGGGCAAGAAGAAGCTTGCTTACGAAGTTCAGAAGACACGCGAAGCTTATTACTACTTCATTACTTTTGAGAGCGAAAATTCCGATTGCCCGAACCAGGTAGAGAGCCACGTTCGCATTATGGAACCTGTTATCAGATATCTGTGTGTTAAGCCCGAGGAGGCTTAATCGGAAAGAGGAGTCGCTATGAATCGTGTAATACTGATGGGAAGATTAACCCGTGATCCGGAGATCCGGTATTCACAGGGGGAGCGTCAGATGGCAATCGCCAGATATACACTGGCAGTTGACCGCAGAGGTCGCAGAAATAACGATAACGGCGAGCAGCAGGCAGATTTCATTCCGTGTGTTGCATTCGATCGTGCAGCAGAGTTTGCAGAGCGTTATTTCCGCCAGGGCATGCGTGTTCTGGTATCCGGACGCATTCAGACCGGCAGCTATACGAACAAAGACGGACAGAGAGTCTACACCACTGAGGTTATCCTGGATGATCAGGAGTTTGCTGACAGCAAGAATGGTTCTTCCGATGGTGCATCTGCATCATCCTATTCCAGACCTGCTATGGACAGCAGACCGGCACCCGGAAGTGCAGCTGGTGATGGATTCATGAACATCCCGGATGGGGTAGAGGACGAAGGTTTACCCTTCAACTAAAATAAGGAGGTAATAAGCAATGGCATTTAATAAGTCTGATAGACCCGACTCTAAGATGAAGAGAGGCGGCAGCCGTAGAAGAAAAAAGGTTTGCGTATTCTGTGGTGAGAACAACGCTATCGATTACAAGGATACCGCAAAGCTGCGTAAGTACGTTTCCGAGAGAGGTAAGATCCTTCCTCGTCGTGTAACCGGTACCTGCGCAAAGCATCAGAGAGCAATCACCGTAGCTGTAAAGAGAGCTCGTCACATCGCTCTGATGCCCTACACAGTAGAATAATTCAGAACCTGAGCTTCTGAGAATGAGAGCCCGTTCCGCACTGAGTGTGGGACGGGTTTTTTACTTTATAGAAAATTGCGTTGCATTTCCTATAAAGCAAAAAGCGCTCCGCGTGGATCGCACTGCGGCGGAACAGAATTTGTCGCCTCGCGACCCGCCGCAGGCGGAGAATCCTGCTCTGCAGGATTCTATTTTTATGTTGAATCGGATTACAAAAGCAAATATCATTACACGGAGAGCTCCACCTTGCGTCCTTACCCGAAAATGTTGTATAATCAACCCAACAGTATTCATAGTCCGACAGAAAGGAGCGGCAGCGATGGAAGATGCAACTTTGTATGATTTGCGGGTTTTTAAATCAGCGTGTGAGACGGGCAGTATGAAGAAAACGGCAGAGCTGTATGGAATTGCACAGCCGACGGTCAGCAGCGTGCTGCGGCGCCTGGAGGAGATCTACGGGGAGAAATTGGTGAAGCGTTCAAACCGGGGGATTGATCCGACACAGGCGGGACAGAAGCTGCTGGATTACATTGTCGGGATTTTATATTACTATGAAAAATCCAGACAGGAATTGGGCGAAGGCGGACACCAGGTATTTCGCCTTGGTGTGAGTTTTGTGTTGGGCGAGGCACAGCTGCCGGAGCTTTTGATGCATATGAAGAAGGAGATCCCGCAGGCGGGAATCCGGATTGTTGTGGACAATATTCCGACGATTCGGCAGATGCTGTATGAAAATAAGCTGGACTGGGCGATTTTGGATTCCAGCGCAGTAAATCGCGAATTTCAGGCGGAACCGGTGTTCACAGATCATCTGTATCCGGTGTGCGGAAGCGGTTTTGCGTGTCCGGATCACCTGACGATAGGGGAGTTTGCGAAGCTGCCGCTGATCGTGAGGGAGCAGGGCAGTGGAAATTGCAGCGCTGTACAGGAGGTTTTGCGAAAAGAAAAGCTGTTTGTGGAGCCAATTGTGGAAAGCTCCAGTAATCTGGCAATCCTGGAATTGCTGCGGGGGAATCTGGGCGTGGCAGTATTGTCGGAAGCGGTGCTGAATACGGTGCCGGATCCGGAGTCTTTTCGGAGACTGGACATTGAAGGAATCGACTTTGTGAGACAGTATTATCTGGTGTACAATAGCTTTGACCGGGAGACGGAGCTGGGAGCACGGGTACGGAAAAGTCTGAAAAAGTGGATGCAGGGGGTATAAAAAATAACCGTACCCCCCTACGGTAAATTTGCTATATACAAAACGATTGCAGTACGCTATAATGAAGACAACAAAAAGAGAGAAACAAAAAACAACAGAAACTCAACAGAAAAAGTCAAAATGACGAAGAGAGTTTCAGAAACCAAAAACGAAAAACCAATCTAAGAAATGAGAGGAACGGTCCAATGTACCACTAAGTTGAACCCACAAAACCAATCAGGAAGCAGAATTGGAAAGTAAGAGGACAGACCAATGGGCAGGTAAATCTGATCAAACAGTCGGAATCAAAAATCTGAATGTGAGAGGATTAAACCAATGAAAAGAGTAAATTTAAAACTCGCAAATCATCCCATTAAAGATTGAGAGGACGGTCCAATGCACAGGTAATCAGTTCTAAACATGTAACAGTGAGTGATAATCAAGGTAACCCGTAGAATAGAACATTAAAAAACTGAATAAACTAAAAACGACTGTCAATAGAAACTCTGAAACATGCAGTTCAGAGAAAACAAACAGACAGCATCTTAAAACTGAATATAGAAAACATAGAAACTATAAACCATAAGATTTTTTAGAAAGTTTATTTTACGAACAAAGTTCTACCATGAATAATCATTCTTGAGAGTGCATGCTTTCTTTCTAATAAAAACAAGAGTAACTAGGAAACGAACAAATATAAAATTCCCATTCGTCCGGGAATCAAAAAAGGGGTTGCTACAGTAATCAGAAAAAACTGTAGCAGCCCTTTTTACATGCGTACCCCGCGGAGCGCATGTAAAAAGGGGCTCCGCGGGGTGCGCACTGCGGCGGAATCGAAGCTGTCGCTTTGCGACCCGCCGCAGGCGAGGAATCCTGCAAAGCAGGATTCCATTTTAAGATTTTTATGAATTTTCTTTGTTTCGGAACTGGGAGTAGTCGCCTCTCCAGACGAGTTCTACGGTGCCGGTAGGGCCGTTTCGCTGCTTGGCGATGATGACTTCGGCGAGTCCCTTTGCATCGGAGTCTTTGTTGTAATACTCGTCACGGTAGAGGAACATGACAACGTCGGCATCCTGCTCGATAGCGCCGGATTCACGCAGGTCAGACAGCATCGGGCGGTGATCCGGACGGGATTCACAGGCACGGCTGAGCTGAGAAAGGGCGATGACCGGAACCTGCAGTTCACGGGCGAGAGCCTTCAGGGAACGGGAAATATCCGAAATTTCCTGCTGACGGCTGGCATCGCGGTAAGAGCTGCTGCCGCTCATCAGCTGTAAATAGTCGATGATGACGACCTTCAGATCGTGCTCCAGCTTGTATTTTCGGCACTTGGAACGCAGCTCTGTGATGGAGATACCGGGGGTATCATCGATGATGAGCTTGGACGATGCGACGGCACCGGAGCTTTCTACGAGCTTATCCCATTCCCGATCTTCCAGACGACCGGTACGCATGCTCTGACCGTTGATGAAGGATTCCATAGATAACAGTCGGTTGACGAGCTGTTCCCGGGACATCTCAAGGCTGAAGATCGCGGTAGTGTACTGTTTGCGGATCGCGATGTACTGCGCGAGGTTCAGGACAAAGGCGGTTTTACCCATAGAAGGACGGGCAGCTACGAGAATCAAATCCGAAGGCTGCAGACCGGAGGTCTTCTGATCGAGGTCAATAAAGCCGGTGGGAATACCAGTGACGGTGCTGTTGCTCTGGGCAGCTGCCTCAATTTTTTTGATAACATTAAAGACGGTCTCCTGAATCGGCACATAGTCGCTTGTCTGGCGGGTCTGCACGAGGTTGAAGACGTCATGCTCGGTCTTTTCGAGAATGTGCTCCAGCGGCTCTTTGCCGGCGTAGCACTCTCCGGCGATGTCTTCCGTCACTTTGATGAGGCGGCGGAGCAGCGCTTTCTCGTAGACGATAGTGGCATAATATTTGACATTGGCAGAAGTAGGAACCATCGCGATCAGGTCACGGATGAACTCCAGACTGCTGATCTCCGGCGGCACATCGAGGCTCTGGAGACGGTTCTGCAGCGTGATCAGATCGACGGGCTGTCCCTCGTTGAACAGATCCACCATAGCGTTGAACAAAACGCCGTACTGGCGGGTATAAAAATCCTCCCCGGTAATAATTTCGGAAGCAGTCAGAATCGCATCACGATCCAACAGCATGGATCCGATGACAGACTGTTCTGCTTCCGGACTGTGGGGAAGAACCCGCTTTAAAAGTGTTTCTTCCATATATTTTTCCTTTACAATGGTCGTCACTGGACAAACAGTGGCGGTTGCACAAAGAATTGATTACTGCTCGGTTACTTTTACGGTCAGTTCGCCGCTGACTTCTTTGTACAGCTTGATCGGGATGATGTGAGTACCCAGCGTCTTGATCGGCTCGGTCTGCTGCATCTTTTTCTTGTCCAGATCAAGGCCTAACTGCGCTTTTGCAGCTTCTGCGATTTCCTTTGTGGAAACGGAGCCGAACAGCTTGCCGCCCTCACCGGAACGGATCTTCAGGATGACAGCCTTTTCCTTCAGGCTTTCAGCCAGAGCCTTTGCATCCGCGATCTTCTGAGCTTCTACTTTCGCATCATTTGCCTGTTTTAATTTCAGGTCATTTAAATTCTTTGCATTTGCTTCGATACCGAGTTTCTTGGGCAGGATGAAGTTGCGGGCATAACCGTCGTTGACGGTAACCTTCTGTCCCTTTTTACCAAGGCTCTTTACGTCTTCTAATAAAATGATCTCCATAATCAGATTCCTCCTTAGATTTCTTTATTTTCAATCATCTGATGAATGATTTCTTTTAACAGAGCGGTTGCATCCTCAATGGTACTGTCCGGGATCTGCGCTCCGGCAATGGTCATATGACCGCCGCCGCCAAGACGTTCCATGATGACCTGGACGTTGACCTCATCAATAGAACGGGCGCTGATGTAGATCTTGTTGTCCAGCTTGGACAGGACAAAGGATGCTTTTACGCCGCGGATGGACAACAGTTCGTTCGCTGCCTGCGCGGCAATGATCGTCGGGCTTTCTGTGCTGCTGTTGCCGCAATGGCTGATGGCATAATACTTTTCGAACAGCTCGGCGTTGCTGACAGCTTCGGCTTTTGCCATATAATCGTCCATATTATCACGGAACAGCTTGCGGACACGCACCATATCGGCGCCGTTGCGCCGCAGGAAGGCAGCCGCCTCGAAAGTACGGATACCGGTTTTGTTTAAGAAATTGTTTGTATCAATCACGATACCGGAATAAATGGCATCGGCATCGAGGGCTTTCAGACGGACATGATCGCCATAATACTGTAAGATCTCTGCAACCATCTCGCTGGCGGAGGAGGCATAAGGCTCCACATAAGAGAGAACGGCATTTTCCACAAACTCTCTCGTCTGGCGATGATGATCCAGCACAACAATGTGCGGCGTCTTTGTGAGCAGCTCCGGACACTCTGTGTAGGAAGGACGGTTGACATCTACAACGACAAGGACCGTGTTGGAATCGATCAGCTCCAGCGCCCGTTCGCTGTTGATAAACAGGTCTTCCTCGTAGTCCGGGCTGTCATTAAAACGATCGATCAGCGGCTTGATGGAGGCGGTGATCGTGTTCAGAACGATGTGAGCCCGCTTGCCGGAATACTTTGCAGCGCGGTAAATGCCGATGGCAGAACCAACGCTGTCCACATCGCTGATTTTGTGTCCCATGATGAGGACCTTTTCCTTGCCCTCCAGCAGTTCACGCAATGCCTGTGCTTTGACACGGGCTTTGACACGGGTATTCTTCTCCATCGTCTGCGTCTTGCCGCCGTAGTAGGTGATGGTCTGGCGGTTCTTGAGTACAACCTGATCGCCGCCGCGGGCAAGCGCCATGTCAATGGCAGTGCGGGCAAATTGATAGTTCTGGTTATAAGAATCGCCGCTGATGCCAAGACCAATACTGATGGTGACGGACATTTCGTTGCCGATGTTGACAGTCTTGACCTCCTCGAGAAGCGGGAACTTCTGATCCTGCATCTCCTGAAGGGATTTCTGGAAGAGAATGACGAGGTATTTGTCCTTTTCCAGCTTCTTCAAAATACCGCCCATAGAAGTGACATATTTGTTAATCTTTCGATCGATCAGTGCGATCAGCAGAGAACGGCGCACCTCCTCGATGCTCTCTAATGCTTCATCGTAGTTGTCCAGATAGATGAGTCCGACAACAGGGCGCTGATCCTGTAACTGCTTCTGATAGGAAATCATCTCTGTCTCATCGAACAGATACAGTGCATAGAGCGAAGAAGCTGCGGACTGCTCAGAGAACAGCTCCTCTACAGCGCCGGCGAGAAAGACGCGGCGGATCTCAGCACGTATTTTGCGATTGTCGAGGGTGAGATGCAGATTCGTCGGAGCATCTCCATTGGGAAAAGCGGCCTCTGTCATCTCCGGAAAGAGAGAGAGCAGCTGCATACCCGGACGGACTTCCTCCCCTAACAGGTCTGTGAATGCATAGTTCTTCCAGAGAAGACGGGAGCTGCGCTCGATCAGAGCATATGGGACAGACATCTCGCGGAGAAGTTCTTTTTGGACCTGCGCATATTCCGCGCCAAAAGAAACAAGCTCGCGCATGATCCGCTTCCGATAGAAAATGTAGCAGAAGCAACTGGCGGCGAGCAAAACTGCCGAAATTCCAAGGGCGATAAACCCTGCAATACGGTCTACCGGGAAGATCGCGACAGTTCCCAGAAGTGCAATGAGCGTCAGAAAAAACGGCCACTGCATATACGAGGAAAAATTCCCCCAAAGCTTTTTCTTCATAATACCTATAAACCTCGCTGTAAAGCATCCTGCGAAAAGATGCTTTGCTATTCACGACAATGGAATGTTCACGAAGCGTGCATTCTATTGTTTGCTGCAGATAGATACAGATACTTGTATGATAGCATATTTCGTGGATAAAAGAAAGTGCAAATATGGGTGGTAAAAAGACGGGAATCTGTGGTACACTAGGAAAGAACCAGGGGGGAAGAAAGGCAGTTCAATGAAGAAAAGTAAAAAGGTACGAGGGAAGAAGTTCCTTGTGATTGGTATGCTCTTGCTGGCAGTTGCTTTGCTGGCGGGAGGCGGATTTTTTATATGGAAAAAAGTGCAGGCGCGGCCGGAGCAGATCGTGTATCAGACGATGCCGGAAGCGACATTTCCGGTGCTTTGGGTTGAAAAGGACGGGATGCAGCTCAATGAGATGCATGGATACCGGGATGAGATGGAGCAGGAGTATGTGCGGGATGTGATCACGCCGGTTTCTGCGGACCGACAACTGACGGTACAGATCAAAGATTATGGAACGGAGATTTCGGCGGTACAGATGAGCGTCCGCAGTCTGGATGGTACCCGTCTGATTGACGAGCAGAAGCTTGCGATCGAACAGGGAGCGAATGGACCGGAAGTGCGGATGGAGCTGTCTGCTTTGTTGGAGACTTCCATCGAATACGGACTGGAATTGAAGCTGACGCTGCCATCGGGCACTGTTTCTTATTATACCCGTATTTTTGTGGAAGAAGCGGAGCATGTGGAGAGCCTGCTGCAGTTTGCAAAGACATTTTCGGATGCAACGCTGGATGCATCGGTGGCGGAAAGCGCGATCGTGCCGTATTTGCAGCCCAGCGATGGACAGACGGACAGCAGTTTTGCCTATGCAAATCTCAAATCCCGCTATCGGACGATTATATGGGATGGTATGGGAATGCAGCGGAAGGAAGAACCGTGGTTCCAGATTACGGAGATTACACCGACTCAGGTTGCCGTGACATTGCGCTATACGCTGCAGAATACGGATTCAGACGGCGTGCGCCAGCAGTACACAGTGAAAGAGTTTTTTTGCGTGCGGGAGCGCGAGGGAAAGCAATATTTGCTGGATTATGAGCGCAACGCGGAGCAGGTGTTCCGCGGCGATCAGACCTGTGTGCGGGACGGCTCGATCTGGATGGGCATTCAGGAGCGAGATGCGACGGAGCTGACAGCAGATGAGAATAACAGCTTTATCGTGTTCAGCTATCAAAATGCATTGTGGAGCTACAACAAAAAGCAAAATGAGCTGGCTTGCCTGTTTGACTACGGAGAAGAAACAGCGGATCTGCGGAACGATTATGACCAGCATGATGTGCATATCGTTCGTCTGGACGAGAACGGCAATGTGGATTTCATGGTGGACGGCTATCTGAATCGCGGCGATCACGAGGGCTGTGTCGGCATTTGCTTTTATCGGTATGACAGAGAGTCCAATTCGGTGCAGGAGCTGTATTACATTCCATCGGATGTTTCTTATCAGGTTTTGAAAGAGCAGCTGGGATCGCTGTCCTATGTGAGCAAGGATGATCTGTGCTATTTGCTTTACGGCAATCGTATTTATTCCATCGATCTGGCGGGCAGCGAATATCAGGAGATCGTGACGGATGTGCAGCCGGATTCTTATTATATGAATGCGGCGGGCAGCAGATTGGTTTGGCAGGCAGCAGGGGAGACGAACCGCATCCGCGTGCTGAATATGGACACTGGTAAAGTATCGGAGATCACAGCGGCGGATGGTGAGTATCTGAAGCCTGTAGGATTTTTGCAAAAAGACCTCGTTTTCGGACGGGGCAGAACAGCAGATATCATCAAAGAAGCCGGTGTGGAAAAGAGCTGGCCGCTGTATGAGGTAGATATTGTGGACGGCGACACGCTGGAAGCGGAGGAGACTTATGCATATCCGAATGTGTATGTGACGGAGGTATCGTTGAATTCCAGCCGGATCGAGATGAAACGGATTCAGAAGGACGACGCGGGTACGATCACGGAGCTGGCGGATGATATGCTGATTCTCAATGAAGCGCAGACCGGAAATGGCATCACAGTGAAGCGGAGCGACAAGGCGGTGGAACGCAGCTGCTATTATATTCCGTTGGACAATAAAGACGCGGGTTCGATGCGGTTCAGCACGCTGATTCCGTCCATGCAGGCGGCAGATCGTTCCATGGTTGTGACGCTGGAGCCTCTGAGTCAAAAGGACGATACGCGCTACTTTGTCTATGCAGGCGGAGAACTGGTGCGGATCACGGATTCCTTGCAGCTCGCAATCGACAGCGCCTATGAGAAGCTGGGCACGGTACTGACCGGTCATCAGGTATGCTGCTGGAATCGGGACAGCCGCGCGTTGTCGGCAAATGTATCGCTTCCCGCAGGGGACTGGACGTCTCAGACCGGTAACAGCCTGGCAACCGGCATTGCGATCGTGACCAGCGGAAGCGGCATCAACGAGCAGGAGATTCTGGGCAGACTGAATGCAGGATTCCAGCCGGAGGAGATCGTAGTGGATCTGGCGGGCGGCGTTGCGGAAAATCTGTACGGCTGCACATTGTCGCAGGTATTGTATTATCTGAATCGGAATCAGCTGGTGCTGGCTGTGACCGGTTCGGACAGCGGATACCTTCTGACCGGATATACAACAACGGTGATTCGAGTCTATGACCCGGCAACCGCACAGACTGAGGAATGGAGTATGGAGGAAGCGGAAAATTACTTTACGGAGCAGGGCAATCAGTTCCTGTCGGTAAGAAAATAAAGAACTTCGTTACATGGGATGGAGCTGGCAAATCGCCTGTTTTAAGATATAACAGGTGTACGCCAGCTCTTCTTTTGTATTCTCACAGCCGAGAGAGAAGCGCAGCGTGCAGCGGGCGTCTTCCGGGGAAACACCGATGGCGGTGAGAACGTGGGACGGTGCAGGATCAGATGAGGCGCAGGCGGAGCCGCCGGAGACACAGATCCCCCGCATATCCAGCAGCTGCAGCAGCGCGGTGCCGTCACTTCCGGGGAAGGTGACATTCAGATTGCCGGGCAAACGGGGCGACATAGTGCCGTTGATGCGGCAGCCGGGAATTTCCTGTTGGAGAAAGCGGGCAAAATCATCCCGCAGCCGGGACAATTTGCGGAATCGCTGCTGCTGTTCCGCACACATCAGCTCTAAAGCTCTGGCGAAGCCGATGATGCCGGGAACATTTTCTGTTCCGGCGCGGCGGGAAAATTCCTGTGCACCGCCGTGGATGAGGGGCGGCAGGGCAAAGCCTTTTCGACAATACAAAAGCCCAACGCCCTTCGGACCGCCGACTTTGTGGGCGCTGGCGCTGAGATATTGCACCGGCAGTGTGTCAAAATGAATGGGGATCTGCCCCAATGCCTGTACGGCATCGGTGTGGAGGGGAACGCCGGCGCATTTGGCGATAGCGCCGATCTCTTCGAGGGGCTGAATCGTTCCGATTTCGTTGTTGGCATATTGGATCGAGAGAAGAACTGTTTCCGGGCGGATTGCGGCAGCGATGTCATTTGGACGCAGAAGCCCATCGGACTGTGGGCGAATCCAGGTAACAGCGCAGCCATGTTCTTCGAGAAAGCGGCAGCTGTTTTTGACGGCTGGATGCTCGATGGCGGTGGTGATGATGTGCGGCTGCCGCCGGTAGTCGCCGGGAAGACACATTTTGATAACCCAGTTGTCCGACTCACTGCCGCCGGAGGTGAAAAAGATCTCTTCCGGCTCTGCGTGCAGGAGCGCGGCAATGCGTTCTCTGGCATCGGTGATCGCCTTGCGGGCTGTCTGACCGGGGTGATACCGGGCAGAAGGGTTTCCGGGGTGCTCTGAAAAATAAGGCAGCATGGCTTCCAGCACTTCTTTGCGAACGCCGGTCGTTGCAGCATGATCTAAATAAATACAATGTTTCATGATAATCCTATGGAAATTCCAGAAATTGCTTGCAATTTCCCTGATGTTTGCTATAATCTAAAATATGGTAATAACTGGAAAGGAGTGCGTTCTATGTCAGAGAAGCATTATTTGATTTCTGAAGCTTCCAGAAAAGTTTGTGTGGAAGCTCATGTATTGCGTTACTGGGAAGAAGAACTGGGACTGGTGATTCCGCGGAATGAGCTGGGGCACCGTTACTATACAGAAGAATTGATTCACACCTTTCAGAACATCAAGAAGTTAAAGGAACAGGGATATCAGTTAAAGGCAGTGCGGGCACTCTTGCCGAAGCTGCTGGAGGGGGAGCAGACGGACGAGCTTGCGCTGCCTGCGGAGCTGACGCCTGCCTCTGCGGAGGAACGGGAGGTGGCGCTGCGGGAAGAGAAGATGAACCAGTTCCAGTTTCTGATGCAGGAAATCATGGAGCAGGCGCTGGAGCGCAAGGCGGAGACGCTGAGCGGGGCGCTTGGCAGGGGCGTCAGTCAGGAGATCTCGACACAGGTATCGGAACGTCTGTTGAAAGAGATGGATTATCAGATGCGGGAGCGGGAAGAGCGCGAGGAGGCGCGGTATCAGCAATTGGATGAAACGATCCGCTCGATCCAGCGGGGACGCGCGGAGGCTGCGGCGGCGAAGGTCATCCCGATCCGGGATGGCAAGCAGAAAAAGAAGCTCTTTGGAAGAAAAAAAGAGAAGAAGGCGTGAGAATAAGTAAATGTTCAGAGCCAACCGACAATGCGATGCATTGCCGGTTTTGGCGTATCCGCCAAACAATAGAATGCAATTCTATTGTCATAAATAGAAAAACGCCCAGTCAAGTGGGATAATGCAAGCATTTCCACTTGGCATGAGCGTTTTTTGTTTGGCTCTGAACGAGTCAAAGATTATTCAGCTTCCGGAGCACCTACCGGGCAGGTAGCTGCACAAGCGCCGCAATCGATGCAGGTATCAGCGTCGATTACATACTTGCCATCTCCCTCAGAGATAGCTCCAACAGGACATCCTGCTGCACAAGCGCCACACATAACACAACCATCGTTAATAACGTATGCCATAATAAAATCCTCCTTAAAAGATAAATATGATATCGCTTCTCAAAAAGCGACAATGTTTTCTGTACCTGTATTGTAATACAGGAAAGACAGGATTTCAAGTATAAAATAGCAAACAAGCACAAAAGTATGTTAGGAATACCTTACAAACTGTGCATTTTACCGGATTACAGGGAACCAAGCACCTGTAATGCGCGGCGGGAGACAAGAATTTTGCAGTGCTCTTCCAGATAGGCTTCTGTGCCGGCAACGCTCTGGGCACGGCTGCCGTATTCTGCGAGCTGATTGCAGGTCTGCAAAAATTCCTCCTGAGAATGACCGGAGCGGGAGACGGTGAGGTAATAAATACCGGTCCGCTCGTCCTTGTAAAGAGAGTTGACGCCAAAATAAGAATCCTGCAGCGAAACAGCGGCTTCCGTCACAGCATCCAGTGTGGGGAACGTGTAGATGAGACTCTGTTTTGAGATATCATCGGCACGCTCTGCCGGAAATGGCGGGAACGGTTCCTCCGGCGCACTGTCTGCCGGTTCGTCCGTGGGCGTGAAACGGGAAAAGCGAGTATCCAGCTCCTCCGGATCGTCCACGCGGGTGACGAGCAGCATCAGATTTCCCGTAGCAAGAGGGATCGCCTCGATCATCAGTGGCATATCTTCTAAGTCAAAGCCCAGCTTTGCAGCGGCTTCGGAGATCATCTCCTGAAATAATTCACGCGTCTGTTCACTGCCGTAGGCGAGATCTCGCAGATTCAGGTTGCGGGAGAGCAGGTCTTCCGGTGTCAGCGTACAGCGGATCTGGTTTTCATTGATTCGTTCAAATTGCATTCCGTTTCACATCCTTTCCGTATCCCTCATTATAGCAACAGAGGAAAGCGGAGTAAAGGGGCAGAAAAGGAAAATCCCAAAAGGAATCGCACAAAAGCCGCACACAACTGCTACCGGGAGAGGAAAAATCCAAAAAAAACCGAAAAAAGGCAGGAAATCTTCGGAAAACTGGTTGCAATTTCTGCAAAAGATGATTAGAATGCAGACACCGGAAAAAACAGAGCGCGCAGTTTTTTCGGGGCAAACGGGGCAGACCTCCCACCGGAACGCTGCTTGCGTGGAAGCATAAAAATGAGGAATGCCGGAACAGGAGGAAGATCAGAAAACACTGCCTGGTAGGATTTTGGATAATATCAAAAAAGCTTGTTTTCTGGGAAACAGGATATGAGAAATCAGAAAGACCAATGTATTCTGAGTCAGAAACTCTTTCAAATGCTCTGCAGAGAATTAAAGCAATATGAACGCAGGGGGATTTCCCTGCTCCTCGGTGAGAAGCCGGCGGATGCCGTGCAGATCGCCGAACAGTGCGCTATTTTTCATCCGGGAGAATATATGGGGCAAATCAGACGGGACGAGCAGGGAAATATTCTGGAAATCTGGTTTGTACGTGCGGATAGATTCTCCTTTGAGAAAAATGGTCGCTTTTTGGAAGAAAGTCCAGCTGAGGTACAAAGGAAACGAACAAAACAGTTTGACGAAATAAACAGGAAAGGATACGGTATTCATCTGTAAGTTCAGCTGGCACTGTGATTTTTGATCGGATGGTTTCATGGAAGTTCGAAATGTGTTATAGTATAGGAATGTATCTGACAGATCGAAGAAGAACGTGAGGTCATCCATGAAAAACACAGCGAAACAAACAAAGATACTCTGGAAAAAATGGCTGATGCCTGCTGCAATCGCGGCGGTATGCCTGCTTGGCGCAGTCCTATTTTTCCTCCCATCCTTTCGAGATGCAGATCTGAATGCCTACTATGGCATCGCAGAGGGCGGTACGTTCGTGATTGAGAACGAGAGCCTTTTGAGGGGAGCAGATGTGCAGAAAGAAAATGACCGCTATTATTTTTCACTGACGACTGTGAGTGAAAACTGGAATTGTCGGTTTTATGAAGACGCGGACACGGATCAGGTGTGGTATGTCTTGCCGGATGGAATCATGAAGCTGACTCCGGACGCATCGGAGTACGAGTATCAGGGAACAAAAAGTCTGGATTATGCGCCGCTCATCAGACGAAACGGGGCGTTATATCTGGAATTGGACTGGATCTGCCGCTACACCAGGATGGAATACGCACAGTTTTCGGATCCGGATCGTCTGTGGATCTGGACGAACTATGAGAATTCTGTTTCCTATGCGCAGACGGAAAAGAAGACGGTATTGCGAACCCGCGCTTCGCGCAAGGGAGATGTGATTCGAACACTGGAGGCGGCAGAGACGGTCGTTGTGATCAGCGAAGAAAAGGCCTGGGATCAGGTGCTCACGACAGACGGGCAGGTCGGTTATGTGAAGGCATCTGCACTGGGTACGCTGAACGCTGTGACACGATCGGGAGACTGGTTTGCCGAGCAGGAATACCCGTCGATGCAGATGGAAGAGCCCATCGTGATGGGATGGCATTATGTGGATGATCTGGCGATTGGGCTGGAGTCATTGGAAAAGCGAATCACGGAGTGCGATGGACTGAATGTGATTTCCCCAACCTGGTTCACCGTCAGTGATGAAGAAGGTGGATTCCGTTCCTTTGCTGACCCGAACTATGTGGAAAAGGCGCACGCTGCAGGAATGCAGGTGTGGGCGATGGTGGACAACATCAACCTGAAGACCGATGAGCTGAAACTGCTTTCCAGCAGCGAGGCGAGAGAAAAGCTGGAGCGAGGATTGGTGGATGCGGCAGTGGAAGCCGGCATCGAGGGTCTGAATCTGGATTTCGAGAGTCTGAATGCGGAGATTGCACCGCATTATCTGGAGTTTGAACGAGAATTGTCGTTGCTGTGCGATGAGGCCGGACTGTATTTGTCAGCGGATAATTCGGTGCCCCGGTCGTATCGGACGTACTATAACCTGGAGGAACAGAGCAAGATCTTAGATTATGTCGTTATCATGGGATACGACGGTTCGTGGGAAGAGCCGGGGCCGAATGCTTCTTTGCCTTTTGTACAGGAAGGTCTGGAGAGCTCGCTGGAATTGATCCCGGCGGAAAAGCTGATTCAGGGCATCCCGTTTTACAGTCGGATGTGGTACTGGTCAGACGAAAAGGATGACTGGGATCGGACTCCGTTTGACATGCGCCGCAGTGCTGAGCTGGAAGCAGACTGCAAGGATCTGGCGTGGTCGGAGGAGGACGGCTGTTATTTCGGTACGATTACCGTGGATGAGATCGAACGACAGGTATGGTTTGAGGATCTGGATTCGGCGAAAGCGAGACTGGATCTGATCGGATCGTATCATGTGGCTGGAATCTCTGCCTGGAGCCTCGGCTCCGAAGATCCAGAGGTGTGGAACATCATCCGGGACTGGAGCGCAGCGCAGGTTTCCGGAAGGGAAGGATAGAATCCTGTACTGTAGGATTCTCCGCCGGCGGCGGATCGCAAAAAAAGAACCGGGCGACTGATCGTAGTGATCAGCTGCCCGGTTTTTATTCGGAATTGAATGAAGTATCTGAAAAACTCAGATGAAAAATTACTTCTGTACCAGATGTACAGCGAATCCGCCGAACTCGCCCTTCAGGTATACAGCAACCATCTCGCCCTTTGCGTTCTTCTTAACGGTATCCATATCGAACTCGAAGCCTCTCTTCTCCAGATGGTAGATAGCTCTCTCGATATAGTTGGTAGCGATTGCGATATGACCCTTGGTTCCCAGGTAAGGAGTCTTCATAACTTCGATTGCAGTGCCTGCAAATACGGAGCTGTTGCCAACCTTGGTGCCAAAACCAAATGCGTTCTGGAATACGTTAGCCAGAGCAACAGCATCGCCCTCGCTGCTCTCGTTGATACCGATGTGACGCAGCTCGAAGCCCAGCATGGTCTCAACTGCTTCCTTGGTCAGAGCGGTGATCTTATCAAACTCACCAGCAGAGATCAGATCCTTCTTAACCATCCAAGAACCACCGCAAGCGATGATCTTCTTGAAGTCAAGGTAGTTGCATACGTTAGATGCGTTGATACCGCCGGTAGGCATGAACTTCATGTTGGTGTAAGGTGCTGCCATGGACTTGATCATGTTCAGGCCGCCTGCTGCTTCTGCCGGGAAGAACTTAACAACTTCCAGACCAAGCTCGATAGCCTGCTCGATGTCGCTGGGATTGGTGGTACCAGGAGTTACCGGGATACCTTTTTCTACACAGTACTTAACAACCTTCGGGTTCAGACCGGGGCTAACGATGAACTTAGCGCCTGCGTTTACTGCACGATCAACCTGCTCGGTGGTCAGAACAGTACCAGCACCAACTAACATCTCCGGATACTGGGATGCCATGATACGGATAGACTCTTCAGCAGCAGCTGTACGGAAGGTAACTTCTGCACAGGGAAGACCGCCCTTGATCAGAGCCTCTGCCAGAGGAGCTGCATCCTTTGCGTCGTCCAGTGCGATTACCGGAATAATACCAATTTTGGAAAACTCTTCTAAAACCTTGTTCATTTCCTTTATCTCCTTTTCGAGTTGTCCATATAAAGTCTGAAACTTTATACATACATAGTTTACAATCTATTATAGGTAAGATTAACCGATTTTTCAAGCAGAAATACCGTCTTTCAGAAAAATTAAAGAATCTTTTCGATTTCATTGTCATTTCATTCATTGTCATTTCAAAAAGGATTTGCTATACTGTTACATACGACGCATGCGAAAGAGAAAGACCGGCTACCGGTTCGGAGGGGAGCATCTTTATGAAAGTTCTGTTTATGAGCTGCAATACCGGGATGGGACATAATTCCTGTGCGGCTGCAATGAGGGAAGTATTTGAAGCATATGGTGCGGACTGTGCAACAGTGGATACGCTGAGTTTTGTAAGTGAGAAGTTTTCCGGACTGGTAGCGGCAGGACATGTAAAGATATACCGGTATCTGCCGGGGCTGTTCCGCTGGGGATATCGGTATGCGGAGCATCATCCGGGCGTATTTGAGGATAAATCTGCGATTTATAAGCTGCTGATGCTCAGCTGTAAGAAGTTAGAGGCATATTTACTGGATCAGCGGTTTGATTATATTGTGACGACGCATGTTTTTTCTGCGTTGATTTTGACTGTCTTATTGAAAGAACATCCGGAGCTGCATCCGGTGACCTGCTATATTTCCACGGACTACACCTGTTCCCCCAGCACCGGAGAGGGTAATCTGGATTATTATTTTATTCCGGACGAGCGATTGGTAAAGGATTTCGTGCGGGATGGCGTCCGGGAGGAGACGATCGTAGCTTCCGGTATACCAGTGTCAAAGCGGTTTTACAGACATATCGATAAGAAGCAGGCGAAACAGGCAGTTGGAGTTGATCCGGAGAAACGGCATCTGCTGCTCATGTGCGGCAGCATGGGCTGTGGTCCGATGCGTCAACTGACAGTTCGACTGAACGATATGCTGGAAGAGGATATGGAAGTGACGATTGTGTGCGGCACAAATCGAAATCTGCAGCTGGATCTGCGGAAGAGCTGCACAAATGAGCGGATCCATGTGATCGGCTACACGAAACAGATGCCGCTTTTGCTGGACAGTGCGGATCTGTATCTGACAAAGCCCGGCGGACTGAGCACGAGTGAGGCGTCTGTGAAGCGGCTGCCGATGGTATTTGTGGACGCAGTTGCGGGCTGTGAAGAGTATAATATGCGCTATTTTATGGAGCTGGGCGCTGCGGAGTCCTCCAAGACAGTGGAAGGATTGGCAGAGCTGTGCATCCGTCTGCTGCGGGATCCGCAGCAGCTGGTTCGTATGTCCGCGAGCTACCCGGTGCAGGAGTACGCAGCGGGAGAAATTATCTATCAGACAATGACAGGAGACAATGATGGCAAAGCATGATGCGAATGGCAAACGAGTGATGGAGGTGGATCTGCGCGGATTTCGTCTTTCGAAGTTAGACACACCAGAATATTCTTATTTAAAGTGGCTGCTTTATTGGCCGATCTACATGCTTTGCTTTTCGATTCTGGAGCGAGGCTGGATCCGCCCGTATTATCACCCAACTTACTGCATCGTGGATGACTGGATTCCATTTTGCGAGTGGTTCGTGATCCCGTATATGATCTGGTTTGTGTTTGTCTTTTTCAGTATTTTTTATACAGCGCTCTACGAAAAAGAAGTATTCGTCAAGACGATGAAGTATGTGGCATTTACTTACACATTTGCATTGATTGTATTTGTCGTATACCCGAATTGTCAGGAGCTGCGCCCGAAGACTTTTGCGAGGGACAACGTGCTGACACGGTTCATGGCGCTGTTTTACCAGTTTGATACGAATACGAACGTGCTGCCTTCCGTACATGTGCTGGGAACGCTTGCTTCTCTTGCGGCTTATCTGAACTGTGAGAAGTTTCAGGGCATCGGCTGGAAGATCGCACTGTGGGTGCTGTCGATCCTGATCTGTGTGTCCACAGTCTTTTTGAAGCAGCATTCGATTCTGGATATGGTGGCGGCGATTCCAATCTGTATCGTGGCAAATGCACTCTTCTTCCGAAAGAAGAAATCATCTGTGAAAAGTAACACGGAAAAGTAATATTATATATAGAAGAAACTCGAAAAAAAGAAACTGTTTCGAATAGTTTCCCACGAAAGCTGCATATAGTGTGGAGAGAAAAAGACGGGCGGTCGAGCGCGTGAAACATTGGAATATGCAGCGAAAACATTTCAGCCCTGCGGGGCTGTCCAAAACAGGAATGACACTGATGATGCTGGCGATGGCGGGAGCTGTCGGCAGCTTTTTTGGACAACAGGAGAAGGTGACGAAACAGGAAGCGCGGTTGGCGCAGGCGGCGGAAGTGCAGGCGGAGTGGAGTCGCTATGCGGATGAGGATGCTTTTGTGGTGCTGATTGATGCGGGGCACGGCGCACAGGATTCCGGAAAAGTCGGTGTGCACGGAGAGCTGGAGAAGGACATCAACCTGCAGATCGCAAACAGGCTGTATGAGTATCTTGTGCAGGAGGGAGTCGCGGCGTTGCGCACACGCCCGGAGGATGACAGTCTGTACGATCCGGGAGCATCGAATCAGAAGCTCACGGAGCTGCGGGCGCGGTGTGAGGCAGCAGAGACGAGTCAGGCGGATATCGTTGTCAGCATCCATCAGAACAGTTACGGAAAGGAGAATGTGCGGGGGCCGCAGCTGTTTTATTACGCAGGATCGGAGGAGGGGGCGCGGCTGGCACAGATTTTGCAGGAGCAGTTCGATGGTGTGATCGGTGCGGAGCAAAACCGCCGCCAGCCAAAGGCAAACACGGAGTATTATCTGCTGATTCATATGCCATGTCCCATTGTCATCGCAGAGTGCGGGTTTTTGAGCAATCCGGAGGAGGCGGAAAGCTTGTCAGACGCAGACTATCAGGATCGGATCGCATGGTGTCTGAGTCAGGGAATCCTGAAATACCGGGCAGAGCAGGAAAAATCCGAATAAAGGACGGAATAAAATCGAATAGCATGCAATGGAATGCATAAAATAATGCATACGATGCATAAATAAAATTCCATATAAGAATAGAACGAGACATTATTATAACTGTAAATCATATCAAAACGGCATATTCCGCTTTTTTTGAAAACAAAAAAGCGAAAAAGTGCGTATTTTGCTAAGAGTTTAAGCAAATTTTACAAAATGCAGAAAAAATCAAATTTCGGCTTGAATTTTTATTCATCGCGATGTATATTATACCCATGCACGAAACGCAGACCGGAATGGTGGAGTTTCCGGGATGTCATTAAGAGGAGGTAACACAATGAAAAAGAAAAGTGTCGCACTGCTTCTGGCAGCCGTTTTAGCACTGGGTACGGTGCTGACCGGATGCTCCGGTAATGGCGGAAGCAGCAAGGATGGAAAGTCTCTGACCGTTGGTGTTGGTGCTCAGTTCACTACATTGGATCCCGGTCTGAATACAGAAGTAATCAATTCCTATGTTATGAGGCACACATGTGCCGGACTGTTTATCAAGGATGATGAGGGTAATGTAAACGAAGACCTGGCAGATTCCTATGAAGTAAGTGAGGACGGTCTGACCTACACCGTCACCTTGAAAGACGGTCTGGAGTGGAGCGACGGTGAGCCGCTGACTGCATATGATTTTGAATATGGTCTGAAGAGAAATCTGGTTTACGGCGCTGAGAACGCATGGGCAATCAACGATCCCTGCAAGTACCTGGAGGGCGCTGAGGAGATCGGCGGCAAGAGTGATCTGGAAGTCGAAAATCTGGAAGATTTCGAAGGTGTGAAGGCGCTGGATGATAAGACCATCCAGTACAACCTGAAGAAGCCGTGTGCATTCTTCACATCTGTATTGTTAGATCAGGTATTCCTGCCTCTGCGTGAGGACTTCGTAGATGTTCATTCCAGCGATTGGGCAATGGAAGGCGGATATCCTTCTGTAGGACCTTACAAGCTGGTAGAGTGTAATGATATTGAGAAGTGTGTCATTGAAAAGAATGACAAGTACTACAAGGCTGACGAAGTAACTCTGGATAAGATCACATTTATGGTTATGACCGATGCTGATGCACAGGAAGCTGCATTCAAGACTGGTGATCTGGATGTTGCTCTTGGTGTAAAGGACACGGTTGTTGATTCTTATGAGAATCAGAATGAAGTATGGATGCTGCCCAGCGTAGCCGTTTACTTCATCGCACTGAACAGCGGTGAATCCGGTCCGGAGGCTCTGAAGGATGTCAATGTTCGTAAGGCACTGGCACTGGGTCTGGATAAGGAGGCCATGAGCGAAAAGATGGGTCCGCTGTATCCGGCAATCAATGGTTATGTTCCCAGTGGTATGCAGGGTGCATCTGATGATTTCCGTGCAGAAGGTGATGCACAGGGCAAGATGTTAGAGTATGATCCGGAAGAGGCAAAGGCTCTGTTAGCTGAGGCCGGTTATGATGAGTCCAATCCTCTGAAGATTACCTATAAGTATTCCGATTCTTCCACACATTCTGATGTCGCTCAGCTGGTTGAGCAGGAATGGAAGAAGATTGGTGTAGAAGTTGACCTGCAGGTTGTTGAGTCTGGCGTCTTCTACGATCAGCTGGACAATGGTGATTTCGAGACTGCACGTTATGGTTATGTTGGCGCTACTGACCCGTCTGCTTATCTGGATCTGTGGACCACATCCATGCAGATCGTACCGGCAGTTTCCGATCCGACCTTTGATAAGATGGTAGAGGATGCTTCTTACATCGTAGACCGCACCGAATACATGGAAGCGCTGCATGAGGCAGAGCATTATCTGGTAGAAGAAAATGCGTATATCATTCCTCTGTTTGATTACGGCAGTGCCGGACTGGTTAAGGAGAATGTCAAGAACATTCACTGTGCACCGGGCGGACAACCCTATTATGGAAATGTAACGCTGGAAGATGCAGAATAATCAAAATCTGTAAGACCAGAATAAAAAATAACCCCGCCAGTGTTAAGAACAACACTGGCGGGGTTGTGCACTGTTTGAAATCGTGCTAAACTGTCATTTGATATCGAATTTTCGATATTACTGTTTGCAATATTTGTCCATCCAGGCAGTGATCTCCGTCAGACGGCGGATACGATGTCTGGGCTTTCCGGAGCGGGACAGTTCGTGGTTCTCACCTTCGAACGCACATACTCTGGAAGGTACATGGTGGTACTTTAATCCGGCAAACATCTGCATACCTTCTGAGAAGGGGCAGTTGTAATCCTGCAGAGAGTGAATGAACAGGGTCGGAGTCGTTACCTGCGGAACATATTTCACAGGGGAGCGATCCCACAGCTTCATCGGATCCTGCCAGGGAGTCGCACCGACTTCACTGACATCAAAGGTAAATCCGATCTCACTGCATCCAAAGTCGGACAGCCAGTTGGAAAAGCTTCTCTGGCTGGCAGCGGCAGCAAAACGGGTCGTATGTCCGATGATCCAGTTGGTCATCCATCCGCCGTAGCTTCCGCCGGTCACACCAAGGCGGGCAGGATCAATCGCAGGTGTGATCTCCAGTACATGATCCACAAATTCCATCAGGTCTGCGAAATCAATGGTTCCCCATTTTTCTCTCAGATCTGCAAATTCATCACCGCGTCCGTCACCGCCTCTGGGATTGCAGTAGAAGACAAAGTAACCTTCATTTGCCCAATACTGTACTTCGTGGAAGAAATACGGACCAAGTGCAACACGGGGACCGCCGTGCATATCCAGAATGCCGGGGTATTTCCTGGAAGGATCGTAGTCTTTTGGCTCGACTAACCAGCCGTCGATCTCCACACCGTCGGAATCAGTAAATCCGACGTAGCGGCATTCACCAATGTACTTGTCGCGAAGGATTTCTTCATTGAGATCCGTTACCTGCGTGATCTTGCCGGAAGCGAGGTCTTTCACAAAGATCTCCTGCAGCTTGCCGGGGTACATGCCGACGAAGATTGCCATCTGGTCGTTTACATCAAAGGCAGATACCGTAATGTCGCAGTTCACGAGTTCCTTCGCGCCGTCCTGCCAAGTGAACAGATCACTCTTGGTGCGCATCAGTGCACGGTAGTACAGCTTGCCCTGACGGGTCAGGAAAGCAGGACCGCCGCCGAGAGAAACATCTCCGGTAGGCATCGCACCCACAGAAGGCATGTGATCCTCTACAATGTGAAACTCTTTTCCATCGTAGTAGCGCAGATCACAGGACTGAGAAGTTCCATAACGAGCCATATCGGTCGCTAAGAACCAGAAACCATTCTCATCGCAGGCAACGCCGCGCACTTCATAAGTGTCAGGCTCTACGATCGTGGTGGTCTCGCCGGTGGTCAGATCGTAAGAATAGATACCGGCCTTGTAATTCAGCAGTTCGGTGTAGCTGCTGCCGAAGTAGACAATCTGCTTCTCATTGAACGAAAAACCGCTGGTATTAAAAAGCGGCTCTGTCAGAGCAGTACAGGTATCAGCCTTTGCATCGTACAGATACAGAGTTTCACGAATTCTGGAAACAAATCCCGCACCGTTTGCCCAGTAGGGCAGCTCTTCTAAGACATGGTAATCGCCAAAGTCGTCCAGAGCGTACTCCGGAGCATTTTCCGGATCGGGTCGGTTCAGATCTACTTCTGCGGTGAACACATACAGATCCTCACGGATCTTCTCCATGCGTGTCACCTGATAGGGAAGTGAGAAAGCCGGTGTGGCTTCACCGCCGCTGAGGGATATTTTATAGAAGACGGTCTTCAGATGATACTTTTCCGGTTCATCCACTTTGCTTCTGCTGGCAGGGAACAGGATCGTATCCGCATCATCGTACAGAAAGCTGCTTTCTTTTTCCGCTGTCGTCAGCTTGGTGACAGTCATTTCCGGGAAGCGCACGAGACGAATGCAGGAATCGTAGCCATTGTCCTTGACATTCGAGATTTTGTCAATGAACGCGGCACTGCTGCCATCCGGAGCGAAGCGCACGCCCGAGAGAAAGTGGTACTTTGTAAAGTCGTCGAGTTGTAATTTGTTCATAGTACTCTATAGGTTACCTCCTTTTCTGTTTGTCATACATTGTATGTCACGGCAGATAAAAAGGCAAGAGAAATAAAAAACACGAGAGAGAGGAGAAAGAATATGGTACGTTATATTGTAAAACGTGTGGCAGTCGGTATCTTTACCCTGTTTATCCTTGCCACGATTACCTTCTTTCTGATGCACGTTATTCCGGGTTCTCCCTTCGCAGGCGAGACCTCCAATCTGCCGGCAAATGTTATGCAGAAGCTGGAAGAAAAGTACGGTCTGGACAAGTCCACCGGCGAACAGTATGTTGCATACATGAAAAACGTCGTAAAAGGCGACTTCGGCGTTTCGATTTACCGAAAAGGCAGACCGATCACCAAGATCATCGGACAGGGATTCCCGAACACTGCAAGATTGGGTCTGGTAGCCTGTCTCTGGGCGATCGTAGCCGGTATCGCACTCGGTACGATCGCAGCCTTTACAAAACATAAATGGATCGCGAGTCTGGTCATCTTCTTCTCCACGATCGGAATCAGTGTTCCGAGTTTCCTGCTTGGTGTGCTGCTGATGCTGCTGTTTGGTGTTACTTTAAAGGTTCTGCCGTTTGTCGGACTGAGCACGCCGCTGCACTATGTATTGCCGGCGCTGTGTCTGTCCTTCTATCCGGTAGCGGTTATCTCCCGTCTGGTAAAGTCCAGTATGCAGGAGGTTATGAAGCAGGACTACATGATCCTGGCGAAGTCCAAGGGTACTCCGGATCGCACCGTGATCATGCGTCATGGTCTGAAAAATGCCATGCTGCCGGTTATCACTTATGTCGGACCGATGTTTGCGACCCTGCTGACCGGTAGTTTCGTTATCGAGAGTCTGTATTCCATCCCGGGAATCGGCGCTGAGTTCGTAAATAGTATTACAAACCGTGACTATACAATGATCATGGCACTGACGATCCTGTATGGCGCAATGATTATTCTGGCAAATCTGCTGACGGATATCGTCAATGCAATCGTAGATCCCAGAATCAAACTTGGAAAGTAAGGAGGTACTGCAATGGCAATGAATACAATTTCTGATGATATGTTTGCTCCGTTGCCTGAAGAGGAACGCAATTCCGAGTTCATCGCAATGGACAGTAAGACTTACCTGCAGGATGCCTGGGGACGTTTCAAGAAAAATAAACTGGCGCTGATCAGTCTGATCTTCCTGGGAATTATGATCCTGCTTGCAATCTTTGTTCCGATCATCTCTCCGTATACTTATGATGGCATGAGCGATGACGTAAACATCATGCCCTGTATGGCACATCTGCTGGGAACTGATAAGTTCGGCCGTGACATTCTGACCCGTCTGATGTACGGTGCAAGAATCAGTCTGATGGTTGGTTTCCTGGCGGCGATCCTGAATCTGATCATCGGTGTTGTCTACGGCGGTATTGCCGGTTATGCCGGCGGCAAGGTAGATATGGTGATGATGCGTATTATCGACTGTATTTACTCAATTCCGTCCATGTTATACGTAATCCTGATTATGCTGGTGCTTGGTTCGAATATCTATTCCGTTCTGGTTGGTATCAGTATTTCTTCCTGGATCGGTATGGCAAGACAGGTTCGTACTCAGATCCAGACCTTGAAGCAGCAGGAATTTGCGATGGCAGCTTACGTCATCGGCGCCAGCAAGAAGCGTATCCTGTTCAAGCATCTGATCATCAACAGTATGGGACCGATCGTAGTTTCCGCAACGATGATGGTTCCGGATGCGATTTTCACCGAGGCATTCCTGGCATTCATCGGTATTGGTATTTCCTTACCGCAGGCAAGCTGGGGTACTCTCTGTAACGAAGCGAGAGCGCAGCTGACCCAGTATCCGATCCAGATCATCTGGCCGGTAATGGCGATCTGCCTGACGGTACTTGCACTGAACTTTATCGGCGATGGTGTTGGCGAAGCATTAGACCCGAAGAAAAAATAAACAGAAAGGATCGTAAATCATGAGTCAGTTACTTGAAGTAAAGAATATGAGCGTTGATTTCACCACCGATCAGGGTGTGGTACATGCGGTCCGTGATGTATCTTTCAATGTGGGCGAGCGTGAAATCTTAGGTATCGTTGGCGAGAGCGGAAGCGGCAAGAGCCAGACGATGTATTCCGTGATGGGTCTGCTTGCCAGAAACGGTCATATGTGCGAAGGTGAGATCATGTTCAATGGTCACGACCTGACAAGAAGCCACTATGCAAATCGTCAGGACTACAGAAAGATGATGTGGGACCTGAGAGGAAAAGAGATCGCAATGATCTTCCAGGATCCGATGACATTCCTGAATCCGGTTTTGACTATCGGCAAGCAGCTCACCGAGCCGCTGCTGAACCACACAAAGATGACAAAAAAAGAAGCCGAGGCGCGTGCCATTGAGCTGATGCGTCAGGTCGGCATTCCTTCCCCGGAAAAGCGTCTGAAGCAGTATCCCCACGAGTTTTCCGGCGGTATGAGACAGCGTATCATCATCGCGATCGCGCTGGCATGTGAGCCGAAGCTCATCATTGCCGACGAGCCGACTACGGCACTGGATGTTACCATTCAGGCACAGGTGCTGGAGCTGATCATGGAGATGACGAAGAAGACCAGCTCTTCCGCCATCATGATCACCCACGACCTTGGTGTTGTAGCGAGAATGTGTGACCGTATCGCCATCATGTATGGCGGCAAGGTCGTGGAGATCGGTACCGACGAGGAGATCTTCTATGAGCCGAAGCATCCGTACACCATGGGTCTTCTGTCCTGCGTACACAATCCGGAAAAGGATGAAGAAGAGCTTCGTCCGATCCCCGGTTCCCCGCCCGATCTGCTGGCACCGCCTGCAGGCTGTCCGTTCGTAGACCGCTGTGAGAAGGCGATGAAGATCTGTAAGCAGCAGATGCCGGAGGTAACACAGTATTCTGAGACACACAGCTGTGCATGTTGGCTGGAAGAGGCCAGAAAGAGAGGGTTAGCCGAATGAGTACAGACAATCAGACCCCCATTCTGCAGGTCGAGCATCTGAAGACATATTTCGATGTGACCAACGGACTGTTTCAGAAGAAGCAGATCGTAAAAGCAGTTGATGATGTAACATTTGATGTCTATAAGGGTGAGACATTTGGTCTGGTCGGCGAGTCCGGCTGCGGTAAGTCCACCCTGGGACGTACCATCGTAAAGATCAATCCGGTCACATCCGGTAAGGTTCTGTATGATGGTGAAGATATCACGAAATTAAAGGGCGATGCAGAAAAGAAGTTCCGCAAGAGAGTCCAGATGATCTTCCAGGATCCGTATGCATCCCTGAACCCTCGTATGACGGTTGGTGAGATCATCCGGGAGCCGATGGTGATCCACAACCTGCATGGCAGTCAGAAAGAGCAGGAGGAGCGCGTTGTGGAGCTGCTGCAGATCGTTGGATTGAAGCCGGACCACATCAGACGTTATCCTCACGAGTTCTCCGGTGGACAGAGACAGCGTATCTCCATCGCGAGAACACTGGCACTGGATCCTGAGTTTATTATCTGTGATGAGCCGATCTCCGCACTGGATGTTTCCATTCAGGCGCAGATCATCAACCTGTTAAAGCACGTTCAGGAGACAATGGGGATTTCTTATCTGTTCGTTGCCCACGATCTGAGTATGGTAAAGCATATTTCCGATCGAATCGGTGTTATGTATCTGGGACACATGATGGAGATCGGAGAGAGTGTCAGCCTGTACCGCAGCCCGATGCATCCGTATACAAAGGCACTGCTGTCCGCAGTTCCGATCCCGGACCCGAAGGTTGCAAAGAGCAGAGAGCGTATCATCCTGCAGGGTGAGCTGCCCAGCCCGATCAATCCGCCCAGCGGATGCCCGTTCCGGACCAGATGTCCGAAGGCAACGGAGAAGTGTGCTGCGGAGATGCCGCAGATGCGTCAGATCGGAGATCGTCAGGTGGCGTGTCACTTCCCGGAAGTAGGCTAAGCCCAATAGTTTGACAGAATAAATTAAAAAAATACAAGGAGAACGGTGTCATGGGAATGGTAGAGAAGTATGGAGATGAGCTGTACACACTGCTAAGCAAGATCTGGGGCTATGCAGAGACTGGTTTTGAAGAGTTCCAGTCCGCAGAGGTAATGAAAGCATTTTTGGCTGAGCACGGTTTTGCAGTAGAAAGTCCGGTTGCCGGTATGGAGACGGCTTATGTTGGTACATACGGCAGCGGCAAGCCGGTAATCTGCCTGCTGGCAGAGTATGATGCGCTGTATGGCATGAGCCAGACAGCGGACAAGCCGGAGTATGCACCATTGGAGGAGACCGACCGCGGACATGGCTGCGGCCATCACCTGTTAGGTACGGGTGCCATCGGTGCAGCGCTGGCAGTGAAGGATTATCTGGAGCAGCATCCCGGTCATGGTACAGTCAAGATGGTAGGCTGCCCGGCAGAGGAGAGCGGCAGCGGTAAGGCATATCTGGCAAGAGACGGCTTTTTTGACGACTGTGACATCGCTTTGACCTGGCATCCGGGTCTTCTGAATAAAGTAGAGAGCGGATCTTCTCTGGCCTGTATCCAGTGCTATTTTGATTTCCACGGTGTATCCAGCCATGCAGCAGGTGCACCGCATCTTGGCCGCAGTGCACTGGATGCCGCAGAGCTGATGAGCGTTGGTGTCAACTATCTGAGAGAGCATATGGAATCTACGGAGCGCGTGCACTATGCATACATAGATGCAGGCGGACATTCCCCGAATGTGGTGCAGGCAGAATCCAGAGTGAAGTATCTCGTTCGTTCTACTACCGGTGCAAAGGTACGGAAGCTGTTTGACCGTGTGTGCGATATCGCAAGAGGTGCAGCGCTGATGACCGGCACAACGGTAGATATTATCTTTGATGAGGGTCTGTACAACACCGTTCCGAACTTTACATTGGAGGATGTATATGCAGAGTCCTTCCGCAGAGTCGGAGTGCCGGAGTACACCGCTGAGGAGCGTGCTTATGCCAAGGCATTCAAGGAGAGTGCACCGGAAGAAATGTGGTACAATGCGGTAACAAATGATATTGCGGATAAGAAGGCGCTGCGCGAAAACATTGCAGCTTCTGAGCTGAATGATTATTTTGTACCGAGCAACCACACGGAAGAATACAGCATGGGCTCCACCGATGTGGGTGATGTCAGCTGGGTCGTTCCCACCGCACAGATCAACACCGCCTGCTACAGCTACGGCGCAGGCGCTCATAGCTGGCAGTGGACTGGTCAGGGCAAATCCAGCATCGCAAAGAAGGGAGCACTGCTGGCATCTGAGGTTATGGCAGATGCAGCGATCACACTGATCGAGCATCCGGAGCTGATCGAGAAGGCAACCGAAGAGTTCAAGGAGCGTATTAAGGACGAGCCTCCATACGAGTGCCTGATCCCCGCAGACGTAAAGCCGCACCTTGTAAAATAATTCGTTATTTTAAAAATAAGAGAAAAGAATCGCCGGAAGAACGGGCTTTTTGAGCCATGCGTTTTTCCGGCGACATTTCTACATGGAGTTTCCAGCTGAGAGGGATTTTAATATGAACACAACGACAGAGCAGATCCGGGCGCAGTATCGCCTGCTGGATCAGAAATTAGCATCGTTTTCCTATGAATTAAACAGCCGCAAAGAATTTGAGGAGCAGATTTTTTGTCCGAAAAAAGAGCGTCAGGCAGAGCTGACGGAGACGTTAGCACAGTTGAAACAGCAGGTGCAGGAATTGCCGGTGCCGGAGCCGCAGTTTGATGTGGTAAAAGGACATCTGGAAGATTTCGCAGAAGGCTTAGCCGGACAGATTAAGGGCATGTACCGCAATCCGGGACAGGCGCTGGGCGCAATCCTGTGGAGAGAGGATGCGCTGCGGAGAGATCATCGGGATCCGGAAACGAGAAAGCAGCTGTTGATGAAGATCTGGGAGCAGCTGCCGGATGTGTGGGATGCGATCCGGGGCTGGATCGGCGAGCTATCTGTGGATGCGCAGCAGAGCACGAGAGCGACATTGCTTGCGGGGGCGGACGAGCTGCGTGTCGGTTCCTGGGAGCAGGAGCAGGCAAGAAAGTCCCCGAATCCGCTGTTTGCGGAACCGAGCTGGGGCGATCAGCCGGAGCTGGAGGCGTGCCGCGAGGAGACCGCGAAGCTTCTGGAACAGTATGCGGACGAGCTGGCGGATCGCCTGGACGCTGCCGGAGAGCAGAAGGACGTTCAGCCGGATGAAGTGCGCACGCTCCAAATGCCGGAGGGCGAATATGAGACGCTGCTGTGGAACAATCTGGGCGTAAAGCTGTCTGAACTTCTGCGCTGGGGCGAGTCCGAGATGGAAAAGACGCGGAAGGATTGCTTTGACCGCGCGGCTGTGCTTGCTGCGGGCAAAGGCGAGAAAGCGCCGGAAACGATGAACGGAGTGAATGAGCTGCTGCTGCGCTATGCAGGACCAGCGGACAGTCCGGAGGAAATGTTTACCCGCGCAGCTGGTTATCTGAAGCGTACCCGGGCGCTGGCACACAGCATCGTTCCGTTGCCGGAGGAGGAGATTTGTGATCTCATGCCGACACCGTGGAAGCTGCGGGAGTCCTTCCCGTGGGGAGGTTATTCCGATGGCGATATTGAGGAACGTCCGGCACACGGCGGCATGTTCCTGAACCAGTATAACTATCGGGCGATCACCGATGGCTGGATGAAGATGAACTGTCTGCACGAGGCATATCCGGGACATCATGTGCAGTATGTGCGCACGATTTCGGATCCGATTCCGGAGACGATGAAGATCGGTGCAAAGAGCATCGCCATCATGGAAGGCATGGCGCACCGCACGGAGCGTGTGTATGAGAATCTGTATGCGGAAGATCCGTTCTTCCCGCTGTTTGTCTCCTACCGCCGCCATCATACCGCTGTGCGCATTCAGGCAGATCTGATGCTGTATTACTACGGTCGTCCCATCGCAGAGGTTGTAAAGCTGTATCAGAAGGAGCTGGGCTTTGATGAAAAGACCGCAAGAGGACAGGTGCGGGCGCAGGAAAATATGCCGGGTTACTTCACCGCTTATTATTATGGAATGAAGACGATCTGTGACTGGGAGCAGGAGTTTGGCTACGAGCGGGATGACTATACGAGATTGCTGTTCTCTCTGAGCAATGTGTCGCTGGAGACGTTTCGAAAAGTGCTGGAGCTGACACCGGAGCAGCGGAATGATTTCTTTCACGGATTCCGTAGTCTGTACATGGACGCGCCGGATTATGAGGAAGTGATCGTGCAGAAGCAAGGCTCGGAATACCGATAAGAACGAGTCGGTTTTTCGGTGGTGCCGTCTCTTGCGGGAACGTAGAAAGTGTGTTAAAGTTAAATCAACTAATTGTTAATTTTTTGAGAGAGGGCAGAATAAAAAAAAGAGGCGGATGAGCTCTTTTTTCATTCACCCAGTTTGTGCCGGAGCGTCACAAACATGGTGTTGCTTGGTGGTGGAAGCTTACCTGCGTACCCTTCCACTACCTGCCGAGAAACGCTTCGGAATGGAGGAAAGAGTGGACGAGGAGAAACAGACGAGGAAAAGGCGCGGCTTCGAAAAAGAAGAAGTCCAGACGGTTCTGCGCATGGCGTGGCCTTCCGTCGTGGAGTCTTTTTTTATTGCGCTGGCGGGCATGATCGACACGATGATGGTCAGCACGATTGGTTCCGAAGCAGTCGCAGCAGTTGGACTTACGACACAGCCGAAGTTTATGGGACTGGCGGCATTTATTGCGACGAACGTGGCAACCTCTGCCATCATCGCCCGCAGACGCGGTGAGGAGCGCAGAGAAGATGCAAACCGCAGCCTGATGGCGCTGCTGGCATTTGTAGCGGTGTTGTCCGTTGTGATCAGTATTGCATGTGTGACATTGGCAGATCCCATCATTGATTTCTGTGGATCGAACGAGGAGACTCATGGAAGTGCAGTGCTGTATTTCCGGATTATTATGGGCTGCATGATTTTCAATACGCTGTCCATGGTCATCAATGCGGCACAGAGAGGTGCGGGCAATACCAAGATCGCTATGCGCACAAACCTGACCTCTTCCGGTGTCAATGTGGCATTTAACTGGCTGCTGATCAACGGACATCTGGGATTTCCGGCGCTGGGTATTCAGGGTGCGGCGATAGCAACGGTTCTCGGTACTGTCATAGCCTGCATCATGAGTATCCGCTCTCTGTTCCATGCAGATGGATTCTTGAGTGTGCAGTACTGGTTCTCTGATAAGCTGCACTTCTCCATGAAGCCGCTGCTTCCGGCAGTCAAGCTGGGCTCCAGCGTCTTCTTAGAGCAGATCCTCATGCGTATCGGATTTATGGCGACCTCCATGATGGCAGCTCACATGGGCACTGGCCCCATGGCAGCACATCAGGTCGGCATGAACATCCTGAGCTTGTCCTTTTCCTTCGGTGATGGTCTGCAGGCAGCATCCGTTGCATTGATCGGACAGAGCCTTGGTCGAAAAGATCCGAAGCAGGCATCCCGCTACGGAAACATCTGTCAGATCATGGGTCTGACAATTGCAATTATCCTGTCGATCCTGTTCCTGATTGGTGGAAAGCCATTCTATCAGCTGTACTTTACGGAACCGGATATTATCGATGTTGGTGTGATCATCACGCGAATCACAGTGATCATCGTGCTGTTCCAGATTCCGCAGGTTGTCTTTACCGGAAGCCTGCGTGGTGCCGGTGATGTGCTGTATACAACCATCGCGTCTACTATCAGTGTTACGATCGTTCGTACCGTTGTGTCTTACACGGCTTGTTACATTCTGGATTGGGGCATGGCTGGTATCTGGTGTGGTATCGTGGCCGATCAGATGACGCGATTGATCCTGACTTCTTTGCGGTATCGTACTGGTAAATGGATGAAGATTAAAGTGTGATTTATGCAAAAAAAGAGTCGGAGGTGTTACACTTCCGGCTCTTTTTCTGCAAGATTCAAAGTAAAAATAAATTCCGTACCGACGCCCTCGGTACTGATGACGTCGATGTTGGTGCCGTGTGCCTGGATGATCTCTTTCACGATGGAAAGTCCAAGCCCGGTGCCTTTTTTGTCTTTTCCGCGGGAGGTGTCGGTTTTGTAGAAACGCTCCCAGATCTTGTTGATATTTTCTTTTGCGATGCCCACGCCATTGTCCTTGACGGAGATGAACGCAAGTCCGTGGCGGGAAGAAGTCTCGATGGTGATGACGCTGTCCCTGGGACTGAACTTGATCGCATTGTCGATGAGGTTATAGAGCACCTGCTGAATGCGGTCGAGATCGGCGTTCACCATGAGATTGCGGGAAGAGGAGATCATGTCGAAGGTGATGCCCTTCTCCCGGCAGTTGCCCTCCATCGAGGCGATGGCTTTGCGAATCGCATGGTTGATGTCAAAAATCGAATAGTTCAGATAGGCGCCGCCGCTGAAGGTATTCAGATCCAGCATGTTTCGCGTCAGCTTTGTCAGACGACCAGTCTCATCCAGCACGATCTTTAAATATTTCGGCTGCAATTCCGGCGGAATCGTGCCGTCTAAAATCGCTTCCAGATAGCCCTTAATGGACGTCAGCGGTGATCGGAAGTCGTGGGAGACATTTGCCAGGAAAGTTTTCTGATCTTCCTCTGTGCGGCTCAATCGCTCGGACATATCATTCAGACCATCTGCCAGATACCCAAATTCATCGTGAGAATGGACCTCCGCCTTGTAGGAAAGATTTCCCCTGGCATATTCCTGCACCGCCACAGTGATCTTGCGAATCGGACGGTGGACGGCGATGTGGAAAAACAACATCAAAAGTGCCATCAGTGCGAATATCACACCGGAGCCCAGCAGCAGAAAGTTCATCATCGTATTTTGCTGCGGGATCGATGCGGACAACGGTTCGTGGACCAGCACATAGCCCCGTGTCTGAAAGTTGGTATTTAACGGCGTGTATACCGTGAGCTGCGGCTCATCGAACATGCCATAAAAGGTGCCGGTGATGCTGCTTCGATTCTCAAAATCCAGCGGCTGAAAATCCGTTGGGATCGGATCGTGACAGGTGTTCCATTCCGAAGAAAACTGGATCTGTCCGTCCCGGTCGAGAATCCAGATCACCGTATCCATGCCCCGGGCATAATCGTGCAGGCGCTGCAGCAATTCTTCTGCAGGCAGCGAAGCATCACTCTGGTACTTTTCCGCAAGGTCTTGCGCGTGGGAGTACAAAACCTGGGTCTCCTGCCGCCGCAAATAGCGGCTGGAAGCCTCTGTTGCGCTCAGCACGAGAATCACCATGGCCAGTGCCGCCAGTATCAGGTAAGTAATGACGAATTTCAAACTGAGGGGCGATTTCAGTTTCATCGCGCCTTTCCTTCCTTCGTCTCGAACTTATAGCCGATGCCCCAGACGGTTGTGATCGCCCAGGAAGGATGATCACCCAGCTTTTCGCGCAGACGTTTGATATGAACATCTACGGTACGGGTGTCGCCGCTGTATTCATAACCCCAGATATTATCTAAAAGCTGCTCTCTTGTGAATACCTGATTGGGAGAGGAAGCAAGGAAATAAAGCAGCTCCAGTTCCTTCGGCGGCATCTCCAGCGCTTTGCCGTCGTGAGTGACGGCGTAATTTGTGCGGTTGATGACCAGATCCGGATAAGTGACCATATCCGCCGATACCGCAGAGGAAGCGGCGGCAGGGGCAGCAGAGGTGCGGCGCAAAACCGCCTTTACTCTGGCAACCAGCTCCTTGGAATCAAAAGGCTTGATGATATAATCATCTGCGCCCAGCTCCAGACCGAGCACCTTGTCAAAAACCTCACCCTTTGCGGACAGCATGATGATCGGTGTGGAAGAGGTCTTGCGAACTTCCCGACAGACCTGATACCCGTCGATGCCGGGAAGCATCAGATCCAACAGGATCAGATCCGGATGAAACTGGGAAAGCAGGTTCAGTGCGGCTTCTCCGTCGTGCACGATCTGTGTGTCAAAGCATTCTTTTGTGAGATACAGAGAGATCAGCTCTGCAATATTCTCATCGTCGTCAACAATCATAATGCGCTGCTTTTCGACCATATCAATCTCCATTTCTTTGTTATTGGATAAGATTATTTAAATTCCACAAGTGTCACGCCGGTATCGCCCTCGCCGAACTCACCGAGACGGAAGGACTTGACGTAATCAAGACGGCGCAGATGCTGGTGTACGCCCTTGCGGAGCGCACCGGTACCGCGACCGTGCACGACACGCACCTGAGGCAGATGTGCCAGATACGCATCGTCCAGGTATTTGTCCAGCTCCGGAAGCGCTTCGTCCACCGTCTTTCCGATGAGGTTGATTTCCGGGGAGACGTAAGAGGACTTGGACATCTTGATGGAGCTGGTGTTGCTTCTGGGAGTCTTGCTCTTGCCCGTTGCGGCGGGAACACCATCGCCGGTGACAGAAGCCTCGTCCAGAAGCTCGATATCCTTGATATTTACCAGAGAGCGAAGAATACCCATCTGGACATACAGATCGCCCTTTGCATTGGGCAGCGTGCTGACCGTACCATTCAGATTCAGCGTCAGAACGCGGACACCATCGCCCACACGCAGCTGCCTGGGAGTAGGAGCTTTTTTCTTCGGAGTGGCGGGCTTTGCTGCCAGCTTGCCGCCGACTTCATTCAGACGACCGCGCAGCTCGGTACGGTCTGCCTCCAGCTCTTTCGAAAAGCCGCTTCCTGCCGCGCGTTTGTTGACACGACGGATTGTCTGGTCTACATAATCCTTAGCTTCCTGCAGAACCGACTGAGCTTCTTCGTTGGCTTTTTGCAGCAGACGCTCCCGCTGTGCGTCAAACTTTGCCTGGCGCTCCTCGAAGCGCTTGCGCAGGGCATCCGCCTCAGCGCGGGACTTCTCCGCTTCTTCGCGGGCTTTTTCAATCTGCTTGCGGTCTTCTTCCAGACTGGCGATCAGATCTTCGAAACGCACATCCTCGGAATCCAGCCGTTGCTTGGCATCCTCGATAATATAGTCCGGAATACCCAGGCGGGAGGAAATCGCAAATGCATTACTCTTGCCGGGAATTCCCACAAGCAGCCGGTAAGTGGGCTGCAGCGTCTCTACATCAAATTCACAGCAGGCATTTTCCACATCTTCGGTGGAAAGCGCATAGACCTTCAGCTCACTGTAATGGGTCGTCGCCATCGTCGTGACCTTCAGATTGCGCAGGAACGACAGAATCGCCGTGGCAAGGGCAGCGCCCTCCGTCGGGTCCGTACCGGCGCCAAGCTCATCGAACAGCACGAGACAGTCCGAATCTGCTTTGTCGAGAAAGCTCACGATGTTTACCATATGAGATGAGAAGGTGGACAGGCTCTGTTCAATGCTCTGCTCATCGCCGATGTCCGCAAAGACTTCGCGGTAAACGGGCAGAGTGGAGCCGTCAAAAGCAGGAATGTGCAGACCCGCCTGCCCCATGAGGCAGAACAGTCCGACGGTCTTCAATGTGACCGTCTTACCACCGGTATTTGGACCGGTGATGATGAGCTGGTGATAATCCAGACCCAGCGTCACATCAATCGGAACGACTTTATGCGGATCGATCAGCGGATGCCGTCCCTTCTTAATGTTCAGATAACCCTTGTCGGAAAGGCGCGGACAACTGCCCTTATAAGAACGGGACAGCGCTGCCTTCGCAAAAACAAAATCCAGATGAGACAGAACCTGCAGATCCAGCTTCAGATCCTCGGTGTACTCGGCGCACTGATTGGACAGCTCCGCCAGAACCGCTTCGATCTCTTTTTGCTCCTGGATCTCCAGCTCCCGTAATTCGTTATTTAACTTTACAACGGCTGCCGGCTCAATAAAGACAGTCGATCCGGAAGAACTCTGGTCGTGCACCATGCCGGATACCTGTCCCTTATATTCCTGCTTGACCGGAATACAGTAGCGTCCGTTTCGCATCGTGATAACTGCATCCTGCAAATAATTGCGGGAAGAATTTAAGATCGAGTTCATCTGTGTGTGCACGCGAGCCTTTGTGGAAGCCATGCTGCGGCGCACGCGATGCAGTCCCGGACTGGCATCATCGGCAATCTCCTCTTCGCTGAGGATGCATCGCTCTATCTCCCGGTTCAACGGTGACAGCGGTGCGATGGAGTCAAACAGATCATCCAGACTGTCCCGTTCCTCCTCCTGCACATCCCGGCGTCCGTAATTTTTTGCGCGGGCAGCTGCTGTCAGCAGGCTGCTGACGGATAACAGCTCCGAAATGCTCAGAGAGGAGCCAACCGCCAGTCTGGAAATAGACGGGCGAATGTCTCTCGCGCCGGAAAAAGAAATGCTGCCTTTCTGGAACAGACGGCTGACAGCATCCGTCGTCTCTTTCAAATTGCGGGAAATCTCGTCCCGGTCATCCGAGGGGACGAGGGAAGCGCACTGCGCTTTGCCGAGGGGCGTGGTGGCATGCTCCGTCAGCATCTCAATAATTTTGGAATATTCTAATACCCGAAGGGCTTTTTCGTTCATACCAGCTCCTAAATACTATTGTTAAAAATATGTTCGCATGTGGTACAGTATACACTATTTTCGGAACGGCGGCTAGTAGTTACATAGATGTTTGAGGATTCCTTATAAAAATAAATGTCGCACATCACAGTTGCACTGCGAAAAACACTTTCTTTTCCGTGAAAATTCTGGTATAACAATACTAAATCTATTGCAGGAGGATGCCCTGATGGCAGAACCTTTTTCAGATAAAACTGACATGCAGGGGGCGGAACAGACCCTGATCCGGGAAAAAATCGTTGAAGATAAGAGAAAGCGGTGCAGAAATGTGATTCGCTCGGTGTGCATGGCGCTTCTGGCGGGCGCTGCAGCGGGCCTCGTGTTCTGGCTGCTGATGACGTTTCTGCCGAATGGACCATTTCGGGAAGAGGCGGCGCTTCTGGCGGAGACAGAGACGGAGAGCGAGGCCTCGCCGGAGACGGAAGCAGCGGAAATTTCAGCGCCGGAGGAACCGCAATTAGAAGCATGGCTGGAGGAGAACGGAACTCCATGGCTGGAATCTGCGGCGGCACAGATTTTGGAGGAGCAATCCACCGAGGAAGAGCAGGAGAGCGAGATTCAGGATATGTACCGGACGTTTGCGGCACAGTCGTTAGCGACTGTGGAGCTGACTCAGCAGGGAACGGACTGGCTGCAGGAGAGTCGTGAGGATACGGAGACGACCTGGGCGGTGCTTGTGGAAAAAACGAGCGAGCATCTGCTGTTTCTGACAGATGAGACGGCAATTTCGGACACGCAGACGATGAGCCTGACGATGGGAACTCAGACGAGCCGGAACGTGCGGATTTATGTAAAAGACACGCTGACCGGCATGACATTGCTGGAAGTTCCCGCGAGTTCACTGGAGATATCCGATGACTGGCAGGAGGCACAGTTCGGCAGTTCTCATCAGCTGAAGGCAGGAGAGACACTTGTTGCAGTGGGCAGTCCGCTGGGTGTTGTGGGATCGATCAACAGCGGTACGTTTTGCATGCAGGAAAATTACATGGAGTTGTTGGACATGACCGTGACCCTGCTGTACACGAACATGATTCGGACAGATGGCACCGGTCTGCTGTTAAATAGCGATGGACAGATCGTGGGATATCTGACGGAGCTGCATCACAGCGGGCTGGAGGATTTCACCGCAGCGATCGGCATTTCGGATCTTTCCGGAACTTTGACGAAGATGGAGCGGGGAGAGACACCGGCGTATCTTGGTGTGAGAGGACAGCGTGTCCCGGAGACTGCGCAGAACGAATCCGGAGTACCTGCCGGATTTTATGTGACGGAGGTGCTGCCGGACGGTGCGGCATTTGATGCCGGAATGCAGCCCGGAGATATCATCACGACAGTCGGGGAATCCCGCATTGGAATTTTGCATTCCCTGAATGGAGCATTGCTGCAGTATCAGCCGGGGGATGCGATTTCTGTGACCATAGAGCGCTGGAACCGCGGCAATTATGAAGAACTGGAATTGTCGGTCGTATTGGACGACGGCGCGGCGGCACAGTGATTATTTGAGTTTGGAGGATGAAGGTTTGCGTTATATTCAGGAATTAACAGAGGGAGAGCGTTTTTCACAGGTATATCTGTGTAAAAATAAAATCACAGCAACAACGAAGTCCGGTAAGAATTATTATTCATTGAATCTGCAGGACAAGACGGGACAGATCGACGGAAAGATCTGGGACCTCAGCAGCGGAATCGACCATTTTGAGACGGGCGATTTTATTCAGGTGGACGGCGAAGTGACGGCGTTCAACAATACGCTGCAGCTCAATATCCGCCGCGTGCGCAAGGCGAGAGAGGGCGAGTACGATCCGAAGGATTATTTCCCGGTGTCTCCCTACGATGTGAAAGAGATGTACGATGAGCTGATGAGTCTTGTGAGCAAAGTCAAGAACGAAAAGATGCGTCAGCTCATCAAGTCGTTTTTCGTGGAGGATCCGGAGTTTATCAAAGCATTTAAGGAGCATTCCGCAGCAAAGAGTGTTCACCACGGATTTATCGGCGGATTGCTGCAGCACACATTATCTGTAGTGCGTCTGTGCTATTTCTATTGCAGTTATTATCCGGCGCTGAATCGGGATCTGCTGCTGACGGCAGCGCTGTTCCACGATGTGGGAAAGCTGAAAGAATTGTCGGATTTCCCGTCCAATGATTACACCGATGACGGACAGCTGCTCGGTCACATTATGATCGGAGCGGAGATGGTAGGCGATCGGATTCGCCAGATTCCGGGATTCCCGGAGCGGACAGCTGTCGAGCTGAAGCACTGTATTCTGGCGCATCACGGTGAGCTGGAGTATGGCTCCCCGAAGAAGCCGGCTCTGATCGAGGCATTGGCGCTGAATTTTGCGGACAATACCGATGCGAAGCTGGAGACGATGACAGAAGCATTGAACGGTGCAAATGGTACGGAGTGGATGGGATTCAACCGTCTGTTGGATTCCAATATCCGTCGCACCACACCGCTGGAGAAATGAAAAGAGAAACAAAGGACCCGAAGTCACGATGCTGATTTCGGGTCGCTGTGTCAAATGAGATAGAGTGATCGGCGCGAGAAGGCGTGCCCGATGGATCAGGAATGGAGAAAAGATGGAAAAAAATGAGCATGTGATCGTGACGATCGAGGATATGAGCACAGACGGAGAGGGCGTCGGCAAAGCAGAGGGCTGCGCACTCTTTATTAAGGATACGGTTCTGGGAGATCGCGTGGAGGCGGTCGTCACAAAGATGAAGAAAAACTATGGCTATGCGCGCCTGGTGCAGGTGCTGGAGCCGTCCAAAGACCGCGTGGAGGCAGCCTGTCCCATTGCCCGTCCCTGCGGCGGATGTCAGCTGCAGGCGATGGATTATGCGGTACAGCTGGAGTGGAAGCGAGAGAAAGTGCGCCGCAATCTGCAAAAGATCGGTGGTCTGGACGTTGAGGTGCAGCCGGTCATTGGCATGGAGCATCCGTGGCGCTACCGCAACAAGACGCAGGTGCCCATTGGCAGAGATAAGACCGGACATATCCGGGCAGGATTTTATGCAGGCCGCACCCATTCCATCATTCCGCAGGAGGATTGCCTGCTGGCACCGGAAGAAAATGCGCAGATCATTCACATTCTGACGGAGTTTCTGGAAGAATATCATATCGAGCCCTATGACGAGGCGACAGGAAAAGGTCTGGTGCGCCATGTGCTGATCCGCAAGGGCTTTACCACCGGCGAGCTGATGGTTTGCGTGATCCTGAACGGCAAAAAACTGCCGAAGGCGCAGATCCTGACGGAGCGTCTGCTGGCAATTCCGGGCATGACCAGCATCAGTCTGAATGTCAACACCGCCCGCACAAACATCATCCTTGGAACTGAGATCATCAACCTCTACGGGCCGGGCTATATCACAGATTATATTGGCGATGTGGCGTATCAGATCTCACCGCTGTCCTTCTTTCAGGTCAATCCGGTGCAGACCGAGAAGCTGTACCGTACCGCGCTGGAATTCGCGGGACTGACGGGCAATGAGACCGTCTGGGATCTGTACTGCGGCATCGGCACGATCTCTCTGTTCCTCGCAAAGCAGGCAAAGAAGGTTTACGGTGTTGAGATTGTTCCGCCCGCCATCGAGGATGCCCGCCGCAATGCGGAGCTTGGCGGCTTCACAAATGCGGAGTTCTTCGTGGGAAAGTCCGAAGAAGTCCTGCCGAACTGGTACAAAAAAGAACTGGCAGCCGGACGTCTGCAGCCGGGCGACATGCCTGCAGATGTGATCGTAGTCGATCCGCCGCGCAAGGGCTGCGATGAGACTCTATTGGATACCATCGTGCAGATGGCACCGAAGCGCATGGTCTATGTGAGCTGCGATTCTGCGACACTGGCAAGAGATCTGAAATACATGACCGCGCACGGATATCGGGTGGAGAGAGTGCAGCCGTGCGATCTGTTCCCGATGACAGGGCATGTGGAGAATGTCTGTTTGCTGTCAAGGAAAGATAAATAAAGGCTGAAAAGTGGCGTATTTCCGGGCTATTTGCGAGGTTAGCATCATCAGAGAAGCCTTGCGGAAAGCTCGGTTTTCTTGTATGGAAACATATCTACTTTTCAGTATGATTGGAGAAAAATTTAGTGGCCGGAGAATTGCGATAGGGTTTAGGCTGTGGATTAGATGTCAGAGGTTGTGGCACTGGGATTGTTGTCAGAATCGACCGCAGTTTAAGCCACTCGATACTAAGGGGTAGATTTGGCAGTGGAATAGATAACAGGAGGTGTCAGGACATGGATGACAGAAATCACGATGAAATTGTATCGAAACGAAATGAAAAATTAAGAATACAGAGAAATTATTATAGAAGACTCCATGTCAATGACCTTTGTATTCTTAATGCAGAGGAGTACTACGAGAGTCTTAAAGATTGGAGTAAGTTTAAAGAACCAAGAGATACGAGCAAACGTGATGCTGAGAAGGATTCAAAGGTAACATTCTGGTTGAAATGTAAATCAATCTTCTCCGATAAGGCAAAAAGAGAATTAGAAGAGAAACGCAAAGAAGCGAAGGTGTTGCAGCAAGAATATGAGCAGTATCATCAAAAAAGAGTTAACAGAATGCGTGCTCAATTTGAGGAACAACAAAGGAAGAATCATGAGTCAGTGGATGAAATGAAATCCATGTATGCTAAAGGTGATAAAAAGCAAATTATCAACTTCTTTAATGCAGTTTTAGTTAACGATGATTTTACGCTTGATATTTTATATAGGCAGGAAAGATATGACTCAGCCAGTGTGATTTCTGAGTATGATGAAAAAACAAAAACCCTTTCATATAGATACAGAATACCAAATTCGGATGAGATTTGTGTGATAGATAGATTTGTATACGATGAAGAAAGTGGGGAGGTTATAGCAAAAGAATTAGATAAAATCGACGCAAAAAGAGCAAGGATGCATTTACTCCAAACTCTCCTATTGCGCTCAGTAGCAAGGATTATTTGTTCAGATGAGTCAAAAAACATTGAATTTATTAATATTACAGGCTTTATACGTTATTACGATAGGGCATACGGAAATAATCGAGAGGTAAATGTAGTGAAGTTAAATATTAGCCGAGAAATGATACTTCAGATAAATCTAGAACGAGCTAATGTATCAGAGTTGTTCGAAAGAGTGTTGAAAGGAAAATTCAAGACATCGGCAGGACTGTATGATAAAGAGCCGTTTGGTTTGACTGAAATTAAGTAAGATAGGTCGA
>CAKQHB010000003.1 GCA_934234215.1 uncultured Cuneatibacter sp. | reverse complement strand
TTATGAAAAATGGAAGCAACAGGAAAAGAGGGTGCCTGGCATGATCGCCAAGTACCCTCTTTGTCTACAGTCTGAGAGCAGTATGTAACTGCTCTCTCTTTTTCACTTTATAGGAAATTGCGTCGCATTTCCTATAAAGTGAAAAAGCGTTCCATGCTTCGTTACTATGAGTTTGACGCAGAGTAAGTAAAAAATTCCAAAATGTACTTTTATTCTTTTAAATAAACTGGTATAGTATTTCTTAATAGCATTTTGTACGTGAAAACAGGGGATAGATAGATGAATGGTTTTGTGAATTATATGGAGGAGAATGCGGTTCTGCTTTTGCTTCTTTTTGTGGCACTGGTGGGAGTGATCGTTCTTTGGTGTCTGTATCAGACAGAAAAGAAGAAGGAAAAGCATACGGCGGCAAAGACAGCAGGCGAGGAGCAGTTTTATCGTGCATTTGCGGAAAATGAGAAAGAAGCTTTCTTTTTTGTATCGAAAGGCAAGCAGGAGCTTTTGTATGTCAGTCCGAATTTTGAGAGGCTGACCGGTGTTTCAGAAGAACTGTTTCGTGCGGATCTGGAAGTGCTGAGAAAACTGATCAGCACGAAAAAGAGCCGCGAGATTACACGAAAGCTGGAACAGTGGAACGGCACGGATCGTTTGGAGATTGAGGCGGATTATCACAGACTTGGGGAAGAGCAGATGCTCCGCGCAAAGCTGGAGCTGTACAACGTGGAAAATCCGTCCGGCTATTTGCTGCGAATGGCAGATATTACAGAGGAGCATCGTATCCGTCAGGAGATGTATATCGATTTGCAGAAGGCAAAGAGGGAGAGTCAGTCCAAGACGGATTTCCTGTCGCAAATGTCTCATGAGATCCGTACTCCGATGAATGGTATTCTCGGTATGCTCAGCTTGATGCGGATGCATCTGAGTGACCCGAAGACGGCAGAAGAGTATTTGAATCGGACAGAGAATCTGTCCCAGTTTTTGCTGACCTTGATCAATGATATTTTAGATATGTCCCGAATCGAGAGCGGCAAGATGGAACTGGTGGCAGAGCCGTTTGATCTGTATGAGCTGGCGGATAAGCTGGATGCCATGTTCCGGGGAACTGCGGAAGCAAAGGGCATCCATTGGAGTATTCAGATGCAGGATTTCGATGTGCATGATGTGATCGGAGACGAGATGCGTCTGAATCAGGTCATCATTAACTTTATTTCCAATGCAACAAAATTTACACCGGCAGGCGGCAGCGTCAGCGTGATCTTCCGTCAGATGAATCGAATCGGCAATGATCTGCATCTCATGATCCGGGTAAAAGATACCGGTAAAGGGATCCAGAAAGACTTCTTAGATAAGATTTTTCGCCCGTTTGAGCAGGAAGATGCTTCGACGGCACATAATTATGGCGGCAGTGGTCTTGGTATGGCGATTGCAGACAGCATTGTGAAGCTGATGAACGGACAGATCCTGGTGGAGAGTGAAGAGGGGAAGGGCTCTGAATTTTCAGTTTATCTGACACTTCCGATCGCGGATGCTGTTCCGGAACAGAAAAAGAGATCCGACGAGATCGTACATGAGGCGGATGCAGAGCGGGCACTTGCGATTGAGAATTTCTCTCTTGCTGGAGTACGGATCCTACTGGCAGAAGATAATGCGATTAACGCAGAGATTGCTGTGGAGATGTTAGAGACAGAAGGAGCTGTTGTAACGCTGGTATCCGATGGCGAGGAGGCTGTGGAGACATTCCAGAAGAGTGCTGTTGGCAGCTTCGATGCGGTGCTGATGGATATTCAGATGCCGCGGATGGATGGTTGGGAAGCAACGAAACAGATTCGAAAGCTGGATCGTGCGGATGCTTCACTTCCGATCTTTGCGATGTCGGCAAATGCATTTTTGGAGGATCGCAGACGCTCGATGGAAGTAGGTATGAATGGACATATCAGCAAGCCGGTTGATTATAATGAAGTACGCCGGCTGCTCGGAGAGTGTCTGACCAGATAAGGGATACGGGAAACGGATGAAAGAATATTGGAAGAAAAAAGTGCTGACACTTGTGACCGGAGTAGCGGTGAGCAGTGTCGCAGCAAGTGCGCTGAAAGATGCGTCTGCGTTGGAGACGATGTTTCAGCCAAAGAGCTTTGAAAATTTTGAAAACCGCCATCAGTCCGAAGAGGTGGATTATACAGCGGGAGACGGACAGAGTGCAGATCTGGCAGACCGGGATCATACCAGTGATCAGGGCGCCGGACAGGATGATCCGGAAGTGCTGCAGATGATTGGACAAGAGGAGGATTCTCTTCCGGGACAGGATACAAATTCCAGCATTGGGAAGGCAGAGAATGTACAGACTGGTTCAGAAGAACCGGCTGGAAATGGTGGTTATGTTGTATCAGCTGCAGAACTTCCCGGAACGGTTGGTGTGATCGAAGTGCCTGGAGGAACGATTCCCAGTGCGTCTACTGGAAATGGGACGGGGGCGGATGACACACAAAGCAGTGGCACGACCAATTCTGGAGATGGGGATTCTGCGGATAATCCTGACAACAAGGACAATACAGGCGGTAGTTCTTCGACACCCGGAACGAATCCTGGCGAGGATTCAGCGCCGAATACTCCTGGTAGTCCCGATGAGCCGGAAGATCCAAAAACTCCGGAGGAAATTTGGGAAGATACACAGTTAAAGCCGAACGATCCGGTTGTGACGAAGGATGGTACGCTGCTTGGCATTTCTGCCCGCTTTTTGAAGAGCTACTATTCGCGTGGCGAGCAATTTGAGACGGGTGATGCGACGGTTACTGCGACATTTCAAAAGAATGGTCAGACGGTTACAAAGGAGCTGGACTATGGCGGTACAGACGGGTATCAGGTATCGCTTTCCACCTCGGTTGTGGGCAGTCAGTATGCAATCTTTTCCTATCATGGTATGTCTGCGCGGAGCCGATATCTGGTATTGAATCAGCATGTTTTGTTGAATTATGAGTCTATGTATGGAGGAGGATATTACGGCGGCGATTTTCCCGGTAAGCCGCTGGCACAGTTGGATGCGGATGCCTATTCGAAGCTTGGCAGTATATTTTCGTCAGAGTATAGTCTTGCATCGGTTGGCAGCGTAGCAAATCTGACAGAAGCGCACCGCTATATGATTGCGCAGCTTGGTGATTCCGAAATCAAAGAGTTATTTGCAAACAGCGCAGCAGCCGGTAACAGCTACACGAATATCGTCTTTCTGACGGAGAAAGATGGTTACCTGACGACGATGCTGGAAGGGTTCCGGGCAGTGCTGTCACAAAAACTGCAGGATGACCGGTCTTATGTATTTTATCCGATGGATGGAACGTACACGAGCGGCAGAGTTGTGGTAAATCATATCGTAAAAGTACCGGAAGGGTATCAGATCCGCCGTGTGACGGAAGAAGCAAGTGATCTTTCGACGTATTCCGGTGATCAGGTGCTGACCGGCTATACCGGCACAGATACCGTGCTGGATGTTCCCATGGGTGTGACGGAGATTTGCCTGGACAGCTCGGCAGAGCAGGTGACAACTCTTCGGATTCCGGAGAGTGTATTGGAAATTGATCTTGCCAGTATCCGGGAGTATCTGCCGAATCTGCAGTCTGTCGAATACGAGAGTTCCGGAAAAGCATACGCAAAGTTTCGGACCGTGGATGGTTTGCTGTGCTCTGCAGATGGCAAGACATTGCTTGCTGTTCCGGGCGGTCTGGAGGAGGTCACAATTCCCGCTAGTGTGACAACACTTGGAGAGAACTGTTTTGCAGGACTTTCAAAAGATGCAGTTGTGACATTTGAGGGAGCGACTCCGCCAAAAAGACAGGGCAGCACCGGATTTACCGGTGAGATCCGTGTGCCGGAATCGACATCAGATCTTGTCTGGAAGTCTTATATGTTTGCATTTGGCGAGGAATGTGACAAGATTGCGTTTGGGACTTCAAAAGAAAATCGCGATCGCTACATCAGTATGGAGAATGGCAAATATCTGGTCTATCGAAAAGATACCACAATGTTAGCAGCGATTCCAACTGAAATCAGAGGACTGTATGAGCTTCCGGATACAATCCAAACCATTGGAGCAGGTGCCTTTGCAGGGTGCAAGAGGCAGCTGGATATTCATATTACGCATTCGGATGTTGCAATTTCGGAAGATGCATTTGGTGACGTCAGCAAGCTTCCCACAAATCTGACCTTCTTTGTATCGGAGGAAGATTATGTAGCATATGAGCAGGTGTGGAGTGCTGTATTCGATCCGGTGTACGGAGAAGGAGCTGCGGCGACTCTTCTGAATGGCAATACTGCGGAATTTGTATTCGAAGATGGCATAAAATATCAGAAGATTACAGAGCCGAAAGAGCCGTTTTATCGTGTGATCAGTGTCTACGAAAAAGACAAAAAGGCGCTTCGGCTGAAAGAGGGAACAAAAGAGATCTGTTCCGGCGCATTTGACGGCTGCGAGGATCTGGAAATTTTGTATCTGTCGGATACGGTGGAGACGATACCAGAGGATGCATTTTCGGATTGCAGTGCATTGGAGACCGTTGTCTGTGAAAGTGAAGGATTGATGGCAGGAAGCCGCCATGGAGCCAGAGAGGATGCGGAACTGTTCTGCGCCGGCGATCAATTTGAATCCTTCTTATATGAAGATGGCGTGCTGTATGGTGTGTATGCAGATGGCGGCAAAGTCCTTTTGAATGTGCCGACCGATGCCGCTGGTACGATCTGGATACGGGAAAATACCGTAGAGTTGCATGATCAGGCGGTAAAGGACTGCAATGAGTTGAATGCAGTTCTGTTTCTGGATGATTTGTCGATCCGCAGAATTGGTGTAGAGTGTTTCGCAGGTGGAAGTACAACCGAGGGATTAGATCTTACGACGTGTACAAATCTGACAGAGATCGGAGAGGGAGCATTCCGGGATTGTCCGGAATTGAAAGCGGCGGACCTGCCGGAGAGCGTGACAGAATTGCCGGCAAATGTGTTTTATAATTGCACAGGATTGAAGCGTGTTTCGATGCCCGGTTGTCTGGAAGTCGGGGACAATACCTTTTATGGATGTGATGTGCTGGCAACTATCAGCGGTATGGACCAGGTGCAGAAATTCGGTGCACACGCATTCGCAAACTGTCGCCTTCTGGAGAAAATAGCAATTCCAGAGACGTTGACGAGCATGGGAGAAGGCTGCTTTGAAAACTGTACCGAATTAAAGAGCGTAAAGTTAAACGGTACTCTGACCGGTATCAGCCGCTATTGCTTCTACGGATGCCGCAGATTGCAGACTGTGACATTCAGTGATACGCTGAAGGGAACACTGCGGCTGATCGGTGTGCAGGCATTTGGTGCCTGTGAAGCACTGGAGACGGTGGATCTGTCAGATATTCCCGAGCTGACGGTAATGGGTGAGCGCACATTTGAAAACTGCAGCTCCTTGAGCAAAGTGAGTTTTTCGGAAAATCTGAAAGCAATCCCGGACTATTGCTTTGAAAAGTGTGACAATCTGTCCATCGTCCAGATGAACGGAACAGAGATTCCGGAACTGGGCGAATGCGCATTTGGAGAGATACTGCCGGAATACATTCATCTCTGGGTAAAAGAAGAGGAAGTAAACGGCTATCAGGAAGCGTTGCAGGAGAAATTAGACGGTCTTTACGGAGAAGGTACAGCACAGACGATCATAGAAAAAATTGATGACGCGAGAGAATATATTCAGGGTGTTGCCTTTGAAAATACGGAAGAGGGTCGAAGCTTAGTATCCGCTCCAAAGAGCTTGTCTGGCGTTTATACAATACCGGCAGATACGATTCGTGTTGCGGACGAGGCATTTGTTGGCTGTAATGAACTGACGGGAGTGATTTTCCAGCGCGGTACAACAACGAGCCTTGGCGATCGCTGTTTCTATGGCTGTGAAAAGTTAGAAGATGTTACGATATATGCTACCGTTCCGGAATGGGGCGATGAGACCTTTATGGACTGCACAAGTCTGGCAAGGGTATATATCGGTACAACGGAGGTGACATTTGACCGCATCGGTGTGCGGGCATTCAAAAACTGTACCGGACTCTCTACTGAGGCGGCTGTGACGGTAGCCGCTACTGTAAAAGTCTGGGACACCGAGTGCTTTGCCGGATGTGAAAATCTTGTCTCCATCGCACTGTCAACGCAGACATCCACTGTTATCGGTGCCCGTGCAGGTATGGAGGAGCTTGGAGATTATGTTTTTGCCGGCTGTAAGCGCCTGCGTGTGTTCCTGACCAGCGGTTTTACCGGATTGAAACGAATTGGTGATTATGCATTCTATAACTGCGATACATTGAAGACACCTGCCGTTCCGAAGAATGTTACTTCCATCGGCGAGGGCTGCTTTATGGATTGCGACAGTGTTACTGCAATCAGTTTTTACTGTGGACTGGAAGAGTATCCGAAGGATTGCTTTCGCAACTGCGTGAATTTGAACCGTACCGGTGGTCTTGCTGTAGCGCTGAACAGTCTGAAACGCATCGGAGACGGCGCTTATGCCGGTTGTTCGAAGCTGACGTCTTCTTCCAGCTGGAATTTAGGAAAGTACGCAAATCTGGAGGAAATCGGTGCAGGCGCGTTTGCAGGAGATGCAAGCCTTGGAAACTTCGCACTGTCAGGCACAGTTCGTTTTTTGGGTGATGGTGCATTTGATGGCTGTAGTTCTACAACAATGCTGGTATTACAATCCGTGGAGCCACCTGTATTCGGCGCAATGGCATTGGATACGATGCCGGAAGTATTCCAGATTTATGTGCCGGATAGCGAAAGCGATGGCGATTCGATTTATTTGGCATATCGCGAAGCACTGATGACTCATCTGGGTAAGGATTCGGCATATCGGATTCTGGACTCTGCAAGTGATGGTGCGAAGGAGCGCAATCCGCTGCCAGAGGAACCGGAGAAAGCATCTGAGATCGAGGAGATCGGAGAAATCGAAGAGACGGAAGAAATCTCAGCAGAGAGTGGTAAGACAGAAGAGACAGAAGGCGCGACGGCAGAAGAGGCTGCTGAAACAACAGAAACTGCTGAGCCGCAGGAACCTGATAAGCAGTCCGATTCAGAAGAAGTATCGGAAACAGCTGGCGCAGAGACGGTTGCAGCAATAGAGACAGAACAATTGCCGGAGGATTCCGCGCAAGAGACATCGACCAGGCAGCAGGATGCTGCCATGCCGGAAGAGAGGGAGAATACAGAGTATGATTATTGAGCAGTCTGAGCAGGTCATAAAGGAGATCAGGAAGGTCTTCATCGGAAAGGATGAGATCATCGAGAAGGTGCTGATGGCAATTTATGCGGGAGGTCATATCCTTTTGGAAGATGCTCCCGGTGTAGGAAAAACGACACTGGCGCTGGGATTTTCCCATGCACTGGATCTGTCGTACAAGCGTGTCCAGTTTACACCGGATACGATGCCCTCCGATATTACCGGCTTCAGCGTTTTCAACAAAGAACAGGGAACACTGGATTACAAGCCCGGCGCAGCGGACTGTAATCTGTTATTGGGTGATGAAATCAACCGGACTTCCCCGAAAACACAGGCCGCGCTTTTGGAGGCGATGGAAGAGGGCAGCGTCACCGTTGATGGCGTGACACATATGCTGCCAAAGCCGTTTATCTGTATTGCGACACAGAACCATTATGGTACAGTCGGCACACAGGCATTGCCGGAATCTCAGTTGGACCGTTTTCTGGTGCGCCTGAGCATCGGTTATCCCGACAGAGACAGTCAGGTGGAGATCCTGAAGGCGAGACGCGGCATTGGCGATATGGATCTTCTGACTGCGCGAATGACACAGGAAGATGTAAAAGAAATTCAGGGATATCTGTATTCGATTCGTGTTGTGGATGAAGTGCTGTATTACATTGCTGACCTTTGTGCGGCTACAAGAGAAGATGTGATGGTAGAGCTGGGGGTCAGCCCCCGTGGTGTGCGTGCCCTGACTCAGATGGCAAGAGCGAGAGCTGTTTTGCGGGAACGGGATTATGTCATTCCGGAGGATGTACAGGCTGTTTTTGAGGATGTGTGTGCGCACAGACTTGTCTTAAAACCGCAGGCAAAGATCGAGGGTGTGACTGCAGCGGATGTGCTGGCTCGTGTCCGGAAAAAGGTGAAAGCGCCAAAGCTTGGGAGATAAGGGAAGATTATGCGAAAACATCGAATCTGGTACGGCGTGATTCTTGTGACTGCGCTGGTGATATATCTGACAGCCAATTCCGGAACAGCACTGATGGCATTGGGAGCGCTTGTGCTGATTCCGATTTTGGCTGTGGGAATTCAGGCATTGGTGATGCATTCGCTGACGATTGACTGCGAGATCAAAGCATCGTGTCGTGTGAAACAGCGTCTCCCGGTGACATGTACGATCCGCAAGATTGCCGGAGTTCCGGCAGGTGAGATGGAACTTGTGCTGGAACAGAAAAATGTCTTATATGGAGAGCAAAAGATGCAAGTGCTCTCGCTGCAGCCTGCCGGAAAAAAGGAACTGATTTTTGAATACCGCATGCCGATGACTGCATGTGGCAGTATGCGGATTCGGGCTCTGACACTGCGCTGCTATGATGTGCTTGGTCTGTTTTGTTGGAAAAAGAAGTTGGACAAAGAGATAGATGTGCTGGTGTATCCGGTGCAGCTGCAGCTGGAGACGCAGCTATCTCGCAGACCGGAGACGCGAATGACCGGGGAAATGTACGATCAGAATCGCAAGGGACAGGATGTCAGCGAGGTGGTAGAGCTGAGGGATTATATTCCCGGTGATTCCTTGGGACGGATTCACTGGAAGCTGTCTGAAAAAGCAGAGAATCTGATCGTGCGGGAATTTGGCTGCCCGTCGGATTATGATGTGCTGATTTTGTATGATATGATGAAAAATTACGGGGAAAAGCCAATCACAACAAAGCAGAACGATGCGGTGTTAGCATTTACTGCAGAGTTGAGCTATCGACTCATCGAGCGTAATCTGAAACACAGCGTCGGTAGAGTTGTGCAGGGTGAATACCAAGCCAGTCCGGTTTATTCGGTAGATACGCAGGAGAAGATGGTCCTGAATTTGCTGTGCCGCCCGATGCCGGAGGAAGGACATCCGGAGGAGACCATTTATTATTTTCTGCGGGGAAACTTAAAGAGCCAATACACGAAATTGATTTATATTACACCGGAGTATGAGGAAGAGTCGATCCGCAGACTGGCAGCAGATCTGGATATCACGATTTTGCAGATTGTGGAAAATGGTGGAGAGCCATATACAGATGCCGGCGGATATGCGGTCATTCCGGTAGATGCGGAGCATTATCGGGAAAAGATTCATACTGTGATGCTGTAAAGAAGGGAAAAGAGCGAAAGAGGATGCAGGAAAAAAAGATTCTCCTGAGGGAGAAACATGCGAAAAAAAGAACAGGGATTCATGTGTCGGAGAATGTGCTTGGTATCTTGCTTCTTACGGCATTTTTCGGGCTGCTCCGGGATGTATATGCATCTTCTGCGTGCCTGATCGCAGCGCTTGGTGCAGGAATCTGTGCCATTTTGCTCTGGCAGGTGTGTCTGCGATTTCCGAAGAGAGCAGGAGTAATCCGTGGTATCGTATATGCCGTCAGCGTTGGTGTATTTGTTCTTAATGTGCGCAGCATCATTCAGGGATTTTTATATACGGTGGATGCAGTGATCGTACTGTGGAATCTTCGATTCAGGACAGAGGCAGTACAATTTCAGGTGTACAGTTCGGCGGGCATTGGCTCGATTTTGCTGTGGGGATTGCTTGCAGTTCCGGTGTCGCTGCTTTTTCTGAATCAGATTCGTGCGCGAAAGTGTTTGGAGCTGTTTCTACTTTTGGGCGTGGCGGCAGCTTTCGGGCTGATCGTGGGACAGTCATCCATGTGGCTTTCGATTGTTTTGCTGCTTACCGGCATTTTCGGCAGCTTTTTCTTCTACAGTGCGCCAGAGCGGGAAATGGGACTGCAGAGTGCGTTGCTGTTATTGCTTCTCTGGATTCCGGTCGCGGTGCTGACAATGCTGACGGTTTCTTATGAGCCGCTTCCTGTAATCGAAAAAGGGAAAAAACTGGCAGCCGAACAGTTGGAAAAGATTCGCTATGGCTCGGATACGCTTCCGGAGGGAGAATTTGTGAAGGCGGCGGATCTGCAAAATGGTGAGAAAGACTGCCTTGTCATCCGCACGGGTACGGCGCAGGAGTTGTATTTGCGGGGATATACCGGCGGTTATTATACAGCAGAAGGATGGAAACAACTCCCCACAGAGTCTTATCAGGGAGAATATGATGGCATGCTTGCCTGGTTGAAAAGGCAGAACTTTTCGGTACAGAGACAGTATGCGGCGTATGCGGAACTGATGGCGGAGCAGAGCGGAAAAACAGCAGAAACGATACAGGCAGAGATTCAAAATGTAGGTGCAAGCCGCAAATATGTGTATCTTCCTGCTTCAGCAGCAGACTGGAGTGGCAGAACAGAATCCTATAAAGACACAATGGTACAGTCCAAAGAGCTGTTTGGTGCAGGTTCTTATACACTGACATTGGCGTTGGATGCGCCGACGGCAGAAGCAGCTTATCCGGCGGCGTGGATCGAGACGACATTGGATGGAGATGCCGCAGTATATCAACAGGCAGAACGGACCTATCATGCGTTTGCGGAGAGCTGTTATCTGGAGCTTTCTGAGGACACAAAAGCGCTGATAAAGGAACTGTTTTTCCAAGAAACAGAAAATTTGGACTTCCAACAGGTGACGGCAAGAATCCGTCAGGTTCTGCGGACACAGGTGCGTTATACAAAGTTGCCCCAGACGATGCCGGAGGGGGCTGATTTTGTGAGCTGGTTCTTAGAGGATTATCAGCGAGGCAATTCTGTCTCTTATGCGACGGCAGCAGTGCTGGCATATCGGGCAATGGGGTATCCGGCGCGCTATGCGGAAGGATATTATCTGTCAAAAGAAGGAGCTGAGACCGCTCTGAATGCAGGCGCGGAGGAGATGACACTGACGACACAGAATGCCCATGCATGGGCGGAAGTTTATGTCAATGGAATGGGTTGGCTGCCGGTAGAAGTTGTTCCCGGTATGTATGTCGAGACTTATTCCAATCAAAAAGTAGAGGGAGCGCCTTCTTATCAGATCAATCCGTCGAAGCAGGACGAGAGCTATCAGGCAGATGAAAATGCACAGAGCGGTGTATCTGGCGATGGAAGCGAAACAGCGGAGACGCAGACCGGAACGCCGGTTCGAGTCCTTGCCGGAATTGTAATAGTCTTGTATATGTGTCTGATGGGATATCTGCTGCTGCAGCTGCAGCGGTGGATTCGGATTCGTCTGCGCACAGTTAAAGAGCGCAAGCGGGTTGAGCAATATGGCTTCGTAGCGGAAATCGTGCGGGAAAATGAGCGTCTGATGCGCATCGGTGGAATCCAGGGAGATTTTGACTACCCGTTTGAATCGGAAGCGGAGTTACAGGAGAAGCTGCCGGCATTATCCATCGTGTTGTATGAGCGTGCAGTGGAACTGGTTCAAAAGGTGCAGTTTGGCGGAGTCGAATTAGCTCCTTATGAGAAGCATAGTCTGGAAGCGTTTCAGGAGCAGTTGAAGCTGGCGGTAGCGGCCACGGGAAAGGGAAAGAAGCTTCTCTGCCGTTATTGGTATGCAATCTGAATGTCATAAAAATGACTAAAAGAATTGATTTTTAAAGAAAAATCCTGTATCATTTAACTATAGAAGCATGTTGCAAAGTCGCCACAGAGAATGACAGAGGGGAGGTTTCTTTATGAAAAGATTTCAAGGCTTCGCAGCGTTTGGTGCCGGGATGTTACTTGCAATGTCTTTGCTTGCATCCTGTTCCGGAGAGGGACAGGATGATGAATCCGGTGTGAAGTATCGTCAGGAGGGCAATCGGATCACCGCAACACTGGGCGAAAAGCTCACGGTGGATGCAGAACTCGTAGGAATGCCGGAGTCGGATGCAGCGGCTGTTTTGCAGGCGAAGCGGGATGATGGAATGGATTCAGAGAAGGTGACGGATGTGCTGCTTTCAGGAGAAACCGACCTGAATGAGTATGTATCGGACGGTTTTGATAGCGTTAATATATATGGCGCAGATGGCAGCTTTCGGATGACATATGATCCAACCTCTTATTTTATTACGTATAATGCTCCAGAACTGAATGAAAAATTATACGAGAGTTTAGCGAAGCAGCAGGATTCCTACAACAAACGCTGGGATACGGTAGAAGAGCTGAATGAAGTAGATGATGTAGAGTTGGAAGGATATTCGAAAGAACAGGCAATTTTCGATGTCCGTGAAAAATTAGAACAGATGGGACTTCAAATTGAGGAAGAGCCGTATGCGATATATGGATTGAATGCGGAAACGCTGCAGATGCTGTATGATCGAGAAAAAGAAAGCGGCTTGCTGGATGCATTGCCTGAAGAATATCAGAATGTAACATATGAAAAAGAGGATGAAATCTATCAAATGCTGTGGCATTTACAGCTGGAAGATACGCCCATTATTCCTCGAAATTACGCTGAAACAAACAATTATGAAACTACTGTTTGCGAGTCAGTTTCGCGAGGATGTCTAGTAGATGTAATTGTAACAAGAGAAAAAATCTTGGGACTTAGATGTTGGGGGCAGTATAAGCCGGAGTCCGTTGGAGAGGAAGAATCGCTGATTTCTATTGGTGAAGTATTGGCATCTGTGCAGGATTTTTATAGTGCAAAAAAATTGCTTCGTGATAAAAAAGTAGAAAAAATCAGCTATTGCTACATTCCAGTTGCACAGGGTGATGTAAATCTTGAGACGGGGATGATTGCTGTAGATAAAGATACCGAATACACTATAATTCCCGGCTGGTGCATCGAGGTTTCCAGAGACCCCCTACCGTATGAGAGTATTTACTGGGATGTTCTCTGCGTCAATGGCATCACGGGCGAGATTATTCCATAAGACAGTTTGACAGAAAAGAGAAAGAAGAAAGTAAATGTCAGAAAAAGCAACAAAAACAGCAATTGTCACCGGCGGCAGTTCCGGCATCGGCAGATGCACGGCGGTGGCATTGCAGCAGGCAGGATATACGGTGTATGAGTTCAGCCGCAGAGAGATTCCCCTCACAGGTGTGACGCATCGGAGCGTCGATGTGACAGACGAACAGGCAGTCTGCGATGCAGTTGCGGAGATTGCAGCAGCTGGTACAATCGATGTTGTTGTAAACTGTGCGGGATTTGGAATTTCCGGAGCAGTAGAATTTACAGAGCTGGCTCAGGCAAAGTCCCAGTTTGATGTAAACTTTTTTGGAACGATCCATGTGAATCATGCGGTGATTCCGTTTATGCGGAGAGCCGGACATGGGCGGATCATCAACATCAGTTCCGTGGCGGCGGTCGCACATATTCCGTTTCAGGCGTTTTATTCTGCCAGCAAAGCAGCGATTTCGTCCTATTCCTGCGCACTGGATAATGAAATCCGCTGCTACGGCATTCGCGTGACAGCTGTGGAGCTTGGAGACATCCGCACCGGATTCACAAAAGCGCGTCAGAAAAATATTGTGGGTGACGATGTGTACGGCGGCCGTATTTCGAAAAGTGTATGTCAGATGGAGCGGGATGAGCAGAGCGGCATGGCACCAGAAGTGATCGGCGCTGCGATTGCGCGGATTGCCGCAAAGAAGTCCTGCGCACCGATCGTCACGATCGGCATCTCTTACAAGATTCTTGGCTGCCTGTGCCGGGTATTGCCCAGTTCCCTGCGTGGCTGGATTGTCGGAAAAGTCTACGCTGATTGAGTTTTTTTACGCAGAGAAGGAGAGTTTTTAACATTCTCCACTTGACGCAGCGCAGTGAATGTGATAATTTAGAGGAGTTACAAATGCGAAGAAGAGGACGAGTAGGTTTTGGAAGAATCCAGAGAGCTGCCGGTTGGTGCGAGGCAGTGCCGGAAGAGACTGAACTGACCTTGGAGCACCTGACCGAACCCCTTGACAGACAGTAGGCTCAGGCGGGACTTCCCGTTACAGAAGAGTTTGAAGGAGTGCACAGTTTCGACTGTGAAGTAGAGTGGTACCGCGAACCGATCCCCCGTTCGTCTCTATATGTTAGAGAGAACGGGGGTTTTTTTGGAGGTAAGAAAGAATGAGTGAGATGTACAATCCGCAGGCGATTGAAGCAAAGTGGCATGACATCTGGGACAAACAGGATGCATTTGCTGCAACAGATGATTATTCCAAGCCGAAGTATTATGCACTGGTAGAGTTCCCGTATCCGTCCGGACAGGGACTTCATGTCGGCCATCCACGTCCGTATACCGCACTGGATATCGTATCCAGAAAGCGTCGTATGCAGGGATACAACGTTCTGTTCCCGATGGGCTGGGATGCATTTGGTCTGCCGACTGAGAACTATGCGATCAAGAATCATATTCATCCGAAGATCGTAACCAAGAACAACGTAGGACGTTTCAAAGAGCAGCTGCGCTCTCTGGGATACTCCTTCGACTGGAAGAGAGAGATCAACACAACTGATCCGGAATACTACAAGTGGACCCAGTGGATCTTCCTGAAGCTGTTCAAGAAGGGGCTGGCTTACAAGGCAGAGATGCCGATCAACTGGTGTACTTCCTGTAAGGTTGGTCTTGCAAACGAGGAAGTTGTCAACGGCGTGTGCGAGCGCTGCGGCGGCGAAGTTATTCAGAAGGTAAAGAGCCAGTGGATGTTAAAAATCACCGCGTATGCCGATAAGCTGATTGATGATCTGGACACCGTTGATTACATTGAGCGTGTTAAGGTTTCCCAGAAGAATTGGATCGGACGTTCCAACGGTGCAGAAGTAGACTTCCAGCTTGCAGGCAAGGAAGAAAAGCTGCGCATTTACACTACCAGACCGGATACCCTGTTCGGTGTTACCTACATGGTTATGTCTCCGGAACATCCGTACATTGACCAGTTCAAGGATGAGATCGAAAACTGGGAGGAAGTTGCTGCTTACCGTCAGGAAGCTGCAAAGAAGTCTGATTTCGAACGTGCAGAGCTGGCAAAGGATAAGACCGGTGTTGAATTAAAGGGCATTCGTGCCATCAATCCGGTAAACGGCGAGGAAGTTCCAATCTGGATTTCTGATTATGTTCTGATGAGCTACGGTACCGGTGCGATCATGGCAGTACCGGCACACGATGAGAGAGACTGGGAGTTCGCAAAGAAGTTTGGTCTTCCGATCATCGAGGTTGTTGGCGGCAGCGAAGTGAGTGTACAGGATGCTGCATTTACAGATGTTGCAACCGGTATGCTGGTCAATTCCGGATTCCTGACTGGTCTGGAAGTTGCAGATGCAAAGAAAAAGATGATCGAGTGGCTGGAAGAGAAGGGCGTTGGCTGTGCAAAGCGCAACTTCAAGCTGCGTGACTGGGTATTCTCCAGACAGCGTTACTGGGGCGAGCCGATCCCGATCGTAAAGTGTGAGAAGTGCGGTTATGTGCCGATTCCGGAATCTGAGCTTCCGCTGGAGCTGCCGGAAGTAGAGAGCTACATGCCTACCGATAACGGCGAGTCTCCGTTAGCTGCTATGACAGATTGGGTAAATACCACCTGTCCCTGCTGCGGCGGTCCTGCAAAGAGAGAGACGGATACGATGCCGCAGTGGGCAGGTTCTTCCTGGTACTTCCTGCGCTACACCGATCCTCACAACACCGAAGCTCTTGCAAGCAAGGAAGCTCTGAAATACTGGATGCCGGTAGACTGGTACAACGGTGGTATGGAGCATACAACACTGCATCTGCTGTACTCCCGTTTCTGGCACAAGTTCCTGTACGATGAGGGCGTAGTACCTTGTCCGGAACCTTACCAGAAGAGAACTTCCCACGGTATGATCCTCGGTGAGAACGGTGAGAAAATGTCCAAGTCCAGAGGCAATGTCATCAACCCGGATGATATCGTCAATGAATTTGGTGCCGATACTCTGAGAACTTACGAAATGTTCATCGGTGCATTCGATCTGGCTGCATCCTGGTCCAACGATGGTGTAAAGGGCTGTCGTCGTTTCCTGGATCGTGTCTGGAAGCTGCAGGATATGGTAGTAGACGGAGAAAACTATTCTCTGGAGACAAAGATGCATCAGACGATCAAGAAGGTCAGCGACGACTTTGAGTCCCTGAAGTTCAACACTGCCATCGCAGCTATGATGTCTCTGCTGAACGAGTACTACAAGGCCGGTTCTCTGACGAGAGCAGACTTCCGTACCTTCCTGACACTGCTGAACCCGGTTGCTCCGCATATCACAGAGGAACTGTGGCAGATCATGGACTTTGGCGGATATCTGCATGAGACAACCTGGCCGGAGTTCGACGAGGAGAAAACCGTCGAGAATACGGTTGAGATCGCAGTACAGATCAACGGCAAGACCCGTGCAACTGTCAGCATCGCAAAGGATTGCGCAAAGGAAGAAGCACTTGCTGCCGGTAAGGCTGCACTGGGCGATAAACTGAACGGCAATATCGTCAAGGAAATTTATGTACCCGGACGTATCATCAATATCGTACAAAAATAAAAAATAGAAATTCAAAAAAAGAGCGCGGTCACATCGGATTTGATGTGGCTGCGCTTTTTTCACGAAGTCTTTTACTGATATTTCTTTCCCATGGAAAATCCCCGGCCTCTTACTTCGCTGACGCGATTGACAACCATAAAACTATCGGGATCGATATCATGTACGAGCTGCTCCAGTCGGGGCAGCTCTCTGTTTGAGATAACACTGAAGATCAGTTCAGTAGGTTCGCCGAGATAACCGCCGGTGGCAGACAACAGTGTGACACCACGGTCGATCTGGCTAAGGATTGCTTTTCGGATTTTTTCGTGATATTCGCTGACAATCCGCACTTCGGTTTTTGTCGTACCCATGAGCATCAGTTTGTCCAGAACGATCGTATAGATCAGAACAAGCACAATGCCGTACAGCAGTTTTTCCGGCGGATTATATACAGCCTGCAGCAGCAAAATCAAAAAGTCAAAAACGTACAGACTGACAGATACTGGAATCCGGAAGAAATGATTCAGCACGAGCGGCGGGATATCCATGCCACCGGTGGAAGCGCCGGCGCGAATGACGATGCCGAGGGCGGCACCGATGCCGAGACCGGAAAATACAGTGCAAAGCCAGATGTCATTTGTCAGGACAACATCCCCTAAGAGCTGATTGAAGCCTTCTAACGCAATCGGGTAGACGAACGTACTGACGATGGTAGTAAAAGCAAATTGCTTTCCCAGAACAAAGAAGCCGAGAATGAGCATAAGAACGTTAAAGCCCAGCACAAATCCGGAGATTGGCAGATTCGTATAATGCTGGATTGCAAGGGCAATACCGGTCGTGCCGCCGGTGACAAGTCCGGCAGGGATTAGAAACAGTTTTACCGCCAGCGCATATACTACATTTCCGAAAATGACAAGAAGCAATGTCAGAATCTTGCGGGTGTATTTGGATGGCATTTTTTTCGTATCGTTCATCGGAAGTGAACTCCTTTCTGAAAAGCAGCTTGATTAAGAAATATGCAGCACGGTCAGCAGTCCATCCCGCACCTGAAACTGGATCTCGTGCCCGGCATAGGAAAAGCCGTATACGCGTTCCGGATCTTTCTGATAAGAAGGGCGAGGATCCTGCGCCAAAAGCTCCGGCAATGCAGCGCGGCTTTCCTCCGGCAGACGGGCTAGCAGCTCGTCCGGACAGTTGATCTGCAGGTGATACCATTTCTTTTCCTCAGCAAATCCACCGACCGCATCGGGATGCGCATCCACATAAGGCAGATAAGGCTTAATGTCGTAGATCGGGGTTCCGTTCATGAGATCTGCACCCTGAATGAGCAGGATTTGCCCAAAAGTGGGATGATGCTTTACTTCCGCCAGCCTTACACAGGACAGACCGATGGGATTTGGACGGAACGGCGATCTCGTTGCAAAGACACCGACGCGGGTATTTCCGCCCAGTCTCGGCGGACGCACGGTGGGAGACCAGTGCGTCGCACCGGAATCATATGTTTTCTTTACTTCGGAAAATTCCCAGATAAGCCACAGATGCGAGAAGCCGGTGATTCCGCGGAGGGCCTCCGGACTGCGAAATTCCGGTTCAAATACGATGGTGGAAATGCTGCTTTCCACAAGACCGCTTTGTCTGGGAATTCCGAATTTTGTGTCAAAATCATTTTGGATATGAGCAATCGGCTGCATAAAAACTCTCCATTTCTATTGCATTCCTGCTCATTATAAAATTTCAGGTAGAAAAAGTCAAATCATTCCGGGCGCTTCTGCTTTGTTAACGCCGCCTTCATCATAGACTGGATGAGCTGCATCCGTTTCTTTTCTGCAGGAGACATATGAGGAGTCAGCGCTGCAAGGATGAGGGACAGCTCCGCGTCTGTGAAAAAGATATTTTGCTGTTTTGCCAACTGAAGTGCTTTTGTAAAGTAGGGGACAAGCTGCTTTTTGTTTTGGGTGGCGGCTCCGGCAACGACACGCTCCAGAAACTGCATTTTTGCCGGAGGCATGGACAAAAAGACCGGGTCCTGTTTCCATTGATAATCACTCATGATGATTCCTCGTTTCCGTGAAAGCTGGAGGATGCATCGGCACTTTCGGCACCCATTGCGCCGGATTCCTGCATCATCTGCATCATTTCCGCCATTTGCATCATCTGTTCAAGCTGCTCGGACTGTTCCGGTGGGAGACTGGCTCGCAGACTTTCCAGAAGAGATGCCGTGTCAAATGGCTTCGGCGTCTGGCAGGCGGATAGCAAATGCGTGCGTTCCCACTCAAATTTTGCCAATAGCTCTTTCAGTTCCATCATCTGACAGAGAGGCAGGAAGAGACGGGCAGCATCCGGCGGCAAAAACGGAAGCATGGATTTCATGAGAGCGAATCGGCCTTCGGAAAAAGGCGGGACAAAATCACGGTCGGAAGGTGCCATCTCAGACTCCACGGGAAGTTTCTTTTTCATATTAGTGTATGCGACGGGGACGGGGACGATGCGGTGAGAAGAGAACAACTAATAGTTGTTTTCAAAAAGAAGAAAACAACGGACAACCCCTTGCAAAATCAAATAATAGTTTCTATTATAAAAGCAGGAACAACTAAGAAGCGGAGGGGTACCGCAATGTTTGATATTATGAGGATGGCGGAAAATATTCGAATGTATCGAATCCGAAAGGGGCTGAATCAGTATGAGTTTGCGGAAAAGCTCTCGATCAGTCCACAGGCAGTGTCGAAGTGGGAGTGCGGGCAGTCCTGTCCCAGTATTGAGAAGCTGTGCATGATTTCCGAGATTCTGAATGTATCACTGGACACGCTGCTGGGGGAAGCAGATGAGAGTGAGCGGGTGATGATCGGAATTGACGGAAGCGGGATCAAGACGGAGTTTGTTCTGTTTGCAGAGACGGGCAGGATTCTTGACCGGATCGAGCTGACTGGATGCAATCCCAACACCGTCGGCATGGACAAGGCAATACAGGTTCTGGAGCTTGGCATTGATACGCTGATGAAGATTCGTTCCAGGATCAGCGGGATTTTCATTGGAGCGGCCGGAATGGATTCCGGAAATAATACGTCGCGGATGAAAAAGCTGCTGCGGGATCGTTATCCGAAGATTCGGATTCGCTGTGAAAATGATATTTTTAATGTCATCGGCTGCGGCAAAGATCTGAATCAGTGCATTGCAGCGATCTGCGGAACAGGAGTTATCGTCTACGCAAATGAAAATGGGAAGCTGAAACATTACGGCGGGCGAGGTTACCTGTTGGATCAGGGCGGCAGCGGGTTTCATATTGGCAGAGATGCCGTGTGTGCAGCGCAGGATGCGCGAGACGGCATCGGAGAACTCACCTTACTGACAGAGCTTGTGGAAGAGCGGCTGGGAGGTACAGTGTGGGAGAACATCCAGAAAATTTACAGAGAAGATCCGTCTTATCTGGCATCTTTTGCGCCCTGCGTCTTTCGCGCTTACGAAAAAGGGGATTCTGTTGCGTCAAAGATTTTGGAGCATAATGCAGACTGTGTGGCAGAACTGATTTCCTGTGCATCACAGCAATGTGACTGCGGAGAGTACGTCGTCGTTTCCGGCAGCATTTTGAAAAATGGTGTGGGATTTTCGCAGCTTGTTCAGATGAAATTGCCAGAGAAACTGATCTTGGATGTTCCGAAATATCCGCCGGTTTATGGAGCCTGCGTGATGTGCTGCCATCTGTGCGGCATTGATCCACAGCCATTAAAAGAAAACTTTTTATCTTATTATGAATCTTACGAGTGAGGAAAAGAGTATGAGAATCATCAGAGCAAAAAACTATGAGGAACTTTCGAGACAGGCAGCGAATCTCATCGTTGCACAGGTACAGTTAAAGCCGAATGCAGTTTTGGGATTGGCGACAGGCGGATCTCCGGTAGGGGCTTACGAGGTAATCCAAAAGAGATACGAACAGGGGGATGTGGACTTTTCAGAAGTTACCACAATCAATCTCGATGAGTATCGCGGTATTTCCAGAGCACATGAGCAAAGCTACTGGCATTTTATGCATGAGCATCTGTTCGATCATGTCAATGTTCCGGAAGACCATATTTTCGTGCCAGACGGAGAAAATCTGAATGGAGAGGAAGTGTGCCGCGCCTACGAGAAAGTGATCCGCCAGGCGGGGGGAATCGATCTGCAGCTGCTTGGCATCGGGCTGGATGGACACATCGGTTTTAACGAACCGGCGGATCATTTCGAGATGGATACCCATCTGGTAGACCTGACGGAGAGCACGATCGAAGCAAATAAACGATTCTTCGCCAGCAGGGAGGAAGTGCCGAGACAGGCGTATACAATGGGAATCCGGTCAATCTTTCAGGCAAAGAAAATTGTGCTGATCGCAAATGGAGCAGGAAAAGCGGACATCTTAAAGCAGGCATTCACAGGTCCTGTGACGCCGCAGGTACCGGCATCCATTCTGCAGCTTCATTCGGATGTGACACTGATTGCTGACGAAGAAGCATTAAAAGAATTTTGAGTTTTTTAGAATTAGGAAATAAAAAAGGCAGCGCCCCTCGTTGTTATGAGGAAGCGCTGTCGTTTTGTGTCTTGCAGTTCTTTCGATAGCTGCTGGGGGAGACCCCCGCCATTTTTCGAAACGTCTGAGAAAAATAACTGGACGAAGAAAAACCGCAGGAGCGGCTGATGACCGACAGGGAATAATCCGTTGTAGATAATAATTTCTGCGCTTTTTTGATACGGGCATGCATCAGATAGTTGATCGGTGAGACACCGTATTCATCGGTGAAAGCATGCACAAGATAATATTTGTTCACATGAGAAAAATTCGCAAGCTGTTCCAGAGAGATTTCTTCTCCGCAATTGTGATCGAGATAACGGCGGACGGAATCGCACAGATGGGACGCTTTTTTATTTGCCGGAGTAAGGATCGTGGAGAAGTTTGTCTGTCTCGCAAACAGGACAATGAGAATCTCCATGAGATCCTGACAGATTGCTTCGTACCCCGGCGCATGGGTCTGAGATTCCCGCAGCATCATCTTCAGATAAAAGACCATCGTATCCCGCACCTCTTTGAAATTGACAATGCAGAAGTTCGCCTGATCGTCGGATGCGGAAAGCTCCAGTCCCTCGATGCCAAGGACGATATATCGCATCGGGTGGGCGTGAATTCCAAGTTCGGTGTGGGACACGTTGGGATTGATGATGACGAGATCATCTGCCGCGACGGGAAAGACTTTATCTTCCACCTGAAACTGTCCGATGCCTTCTAATACATAAAACAGCTCAGAGCAATAGTGGGTGTGTGGCGTGCTGAGCCAGTCTCCGCTGTAAGTAGAAGAGGAGATGTAGAGAAGCTTTGCCTTGTTTCGCACCAGATATTCCTTTGACACGGTGAAATCATACCGTTCGTTGTCCATAAGTACCTCATTTCCGGAGGATTCTTTCAGCAGAAAAAACCACTTTTTTTTATTATACTATAAAAAATCCGTTTTGTATCAAAAACATGCAAAATTTTATTTATGTTGCTTTGCAAGATACTAAAAGAATCAAAGAAACGCCGTCAAATCGCACACAAAAAAGGATTTTATTTGCGCAGATTAAAAATATTTGTCGGAAAAATGCACACTTGGACGGCTTTTTTTAGAAAGAACCGCAACATAGTAACAAAACACAACAAGATAGAAATTGAATCAAATGATAGAAATTGTTATAATAGCATCATCAAAGAAACGAGATATTGTTTTCAAAGGAGGAAATCAATATGAAGAAAAAAATCGTGAGCGTCCTTCTTGCAGCAGCGATGACCGCTACCGCACTTATGGGATGCAGCAACTCTCAGGATGGTGGAGATTCCACAAAGGGTACGGAACCTGCTTCTACGAAGGAAGCGGAGAGCAAGGAATCTACCGAAGCAGCAGATGACGGCGAAGAGGGTGACGAGACACTGACCGTATGGTGCTGGGATCCGACCTTCAACGTATATGCAATGAAGCAGGCTGAGGCAGCTTATCAGAAGGATCATCCGAACTTCAAGTTAGACATTCAGGAAAAGGTTTACACTGACATTGAGCAGAGCCTGATTACCGCCGCAGAAGCTGGCACTTATGACACACTGCCGGATATCTTTCTGATGCAGGATTATTCCTTCCATAAGGATGCAACCAACTATCCGGAGATCTTTACCGATCTGACTGATTCCGGTATCGACTTCACAAAGTTCTCTCCTGGTAAGGTTGCAGATTCTACCGTAGATGGTAAGAATTATGGTCTTCCTTTCGATAACGGCGCTACGATTATGGCAATCCGTTCTGACATGGTTGAGAAGGCTGGTCTGAAGGTGGAAGATTTCCAGGATACTACATGGTCTGAGTTCATCGAGCTGGCAAAGAAAGTTGTTGATGCAAACGGTGTTCCGATGCTGACAAGCTCCGGCGGTTCCGAGATTGTGATCGAAATGCTGCAGTCCGCAGCAGCTTCCCCGATGCAGGATGGCGAAGTAAAGCTGGTTGGCAACGAAGCATTAAAGAAGTCCATCGAGATCTACAAGCAGCTGATCGACGAGGGTATCATGGTTGATTACACGGACTGGGATCAGTACATCGCTTCCATGAATAAGAGCGAAGCTGCAGGCGTTATCCAGGGCTGCTGGATCATGTCTTCCATTCAGCAGGCAGAAGATCAGTCCGGTCTGTGGTCTATCGTAAACATGCCTTCTCTGGACGGCATCGACGGTGCTACCAACTACGCAAACTGCGGTGGTGCAAGCTGGGCAGTATCTTCCAATTGTAAGAACACCGATCTGGCCTTTGACTTCCTGAATTCCACATTCGGAAGTAATGTAGATCTGTATGACGAGCTTCTTGCAGATGCAGGCGTTATCGCTACATATCTGCCGGCAGCAGCTTCCGACGCTTATAGCCAGACTTCTGACTTCTACGGCGGACAGGAGATTTACAAAGACATCGTAGAATTCGCAGGACAGGTTCCCGGAATCGACTACGGCGCATACTACTCTGACATCAGAAGCGCTCTGACCGATGCCATCACAAATGTTGTACAGAACAATGCTGACATTGATGAAGAAATTCAGAATGCACAGGATACAGTTGAGTTTAACATTAGTGAATAATAAGTAAAGAAGTGAGCCAGTACCGGGAGTGCAGCGACGCATTCCCGGTACGTTATTTTACAGGAGATACAATATGGACAAAAAGAAAGCCAAATTAAGTCTGGAAAAAAGACATAATCTAACTGGATGGGCATTTTTAATTCCGGCAGCGGCACTTATTTTTGTATTCTGCTTTTATCCGATGGTACAGGCAATCATCCTGTCCTTCACGAAAAAAGGGGACGGAGGAAGCGTATTCGCAGGTTTTGCAAACTATGCGCGAATCCTAAAAGATAAGACGTTCCAGCAATGCCTGTTCAATACGATTTTTTATTTTATCATTCAGGTACCGATCATGCTGGTGCTGGCACTGTGTCTGGCACAGTTGTTAAACAGCCCGAAGATCAAGTTCAAGGGAGTATTCCGAACACTGATCTTTTTGCCGTGTGCGACCTCTCTGGTATCCTATTCCATGATTTTTAAATCCCTGTTTGCACCGGATGGCCTTGTAAACAACGTAATTTCTGCCATCGGACTGACACCGGTGGACTGGTTCCAGAATTCCTGGGCAGCGCGATTTGTTATTATCATCGCACTGATCTGGAGATGGACGGGCTATAACATGGTTTTTTACCTTGCCGGTCTGCAAAACATCGACTACTCCGTATACGAAGCGAGTTATCTGGACGGCGCAAGTCCGTTCAAGCAGTTCACAAAGATCACGATTCCGCTGTTAAAGCCGACGATCCTGCTGACTGCGATCATGTCCACATCCGGCACGCTGCAGTTGTTTGACGAGTCTGTCAACCTGACCGCCGGAGGCCCCGGTAAGTCCACGATGACGCTGGCGCATTACATTTATAATATTTCCTTTGTGGAAACTCCGAAGTTTAACTACGCGGCGGCTTTGTCCGTCTTTATCCTCGTGAGTGTAGCAGTCCTGTCTGCGATCCAGATGAAAGTAGGTGATAAGCGTGACTAAATTAAAAACAACTCTGTCTTACGTCGTTCTGGTCATTGCCAGTTTTCTGTCCGCATTCCCGCTGTATTATATGATCTCCGGTGCGACAAATTCCAGTATTGATATTGTCCGCGGCAGGCTGCTGCCGGGCACCCATCTGGCAGAGAACTTTCAGTCTCTGATTGCAAGTCAGAATCTGGGCGTTGCGATGTTCAACTCCTTCCGCAATGCTATCATCATCACAGCGGTAGCGCTGCTGGTATGCTCCATCGCCGGATATGGTTTTGAAATTTATCATGACAAGGGGAAAGACCTTCTGATGAATATTCTGCTGTTGGCGATGATGCTTCCGTTTGTTGCAATCATGATCCCGCTGTTTAAGCTATTTTCCGCGTGGAAGCTGGTGAACACCTGGATCGCGCTGGCACTACCGTCCATTTCGACCCCGTTTTTGATCATGATGTTCCGACAGGCGGCGCGGTCGTTCCCGCATCATATCATCGAGGCGGCACGGCTGGAGGGCCTGAGCGAGATCAAGATTTTCTTTACCATGTTCCTACCTATCATGAAGTCCACTTATGGAGCTGCCATGACCGTCACCTTCATGAACGCATGGAACAACTATTTGTGGCCGACGATCATTTTGCAGGACAAAGATCAGATCACGATGCCGATGCTCGTTGCCAATTTAAAGAGTGGTTATACCGTAGACTACGGTATGCTGATGCTGGGCGTTCTGATTTGTACACTGCCCACCGCGATCATCTTCCTGTGCCTGCAGAAGAGCTTCGCAAACGGAATCGCAGGTTCCGTAAAATGACGGGCAGAACATTCGGGTTAGACGAACAGAGCTTTGCGAGGGCACAGGCAGCCCTCGTTTTAGCGCGGAATCTGGGGCTGATCGACGATTCGTCTCTTACTGCACTGGAAGAGCGGCGGAAGAGGAGAAATGCGGACAATGCCAGAAAAGAAGCAGCGGGAGAGATGTTTTACGGACCTCATTCCTACACACCTGCCATGTATCTGCAGTATGAGCTGACGCGGTTTCGTCTGGATTTTGTGCAGCCTGTGGAGCAGATTCGAAGACTCGGTGTGTGTCCAGGCTTTTCCGAATCGGAAAAACGCACTTTTTATGAAAAGAACTTAGACCTGTTCGGCAGATATCATGGCGATCTTTTTGCTTATGAGGATGTTGCACAGATCATCGAAAAACGACTGCGGGAGGAAGTATATGACAAGCTCATCGAAGACATATTACGTCAGTTCGATTCACGGAAATGACGAAAATGACGGTCTTGACAGCCGCACTCCCTTTGCAAGTCTGTGGGCAGTCAATCGTCTGAAACTAGCACCTGGTGACCGGGTACTGCTGGAGCGCGGCTCTGTCTTTTATGGACAGTTTTTGCAGATTACTGACAGTGGTACGAAAGAAGCACCCATTGAGATCGGCGCGTATCCGGAAACGGAGCAGACAGAAGCGCTGCCTCTCATCGAGGCGAATGGACAGGGCATCTGGTATCAGGATTATGGTGTGCCGCTGGATTCTCCGACCCATGTATATCAGGGATATGTGTCCTCTGCAGTGTTGCTGTACGACGCAGAGCAGATCGTGATTCACGATCTGGAGATCACAAATCGGGGAGCGAACATTCCGGGAGAGGACTACAGCGCCCCTCACAAGATGAATCGCACCGGCGTAGCAGTCGTTGCAAAAAACAAAGGACTGCGCAGCGGCATCACGCTGCAGGATCTGATGATCCACGATGTGAATGGCAATGTCTATGACAAACACATGAACAACGGTGGAATTTATATGACAGCGCTGAAGCCGGACTGTGAAGTGCGGACAGGAGCTGCTCATTTCCGGGAAATCACGGTGGAGCGCTGCTATGTGTACCGCACAAGCCGCTGGGGGATTGCAGTGGGCTATACTTATGCTCATGACCAGTTTCAGGGAGCAGAGCTTTCAGAACAGCCGTTTTTGACCTATGGGCACGAACAGATTGTGATTCGGGATAACTATGTGAAAGCGGCTGGCGGCGATGGCATCACGGCGATGTATGCACTGCGTCCGCTTATCGAACACAACACAGCAGACAGTGTTGCGTGCGAGATCAATGACCGGATTTACCGGTATCCGGAAAATCGCGCCGGAAAGGTTGCCGCAGGTATCTGGCCGTGGAAGTGCAAGGATGCTTTGTTCCGGTACAACGAAGTGGCAGATACGAGACTGAATCAGGACGGCATGGCATACGATGCCGACTCCGGAGACGGTACGATCTATGAATGCAATTACAGCAGACAAAACGAGGGCGGCTGTGTCATGTTCTGTCTGCAGGAGGCAATTCATAATACCTTCCGCTACAATGTGAGCTTTGACGACCTCGGAGGAACGATCAGTCCTTCCGAGAATCCGGATGCGGCGCTGTCGCACAATACGTTCTATGTTCGAAGCGGCGTGCCGTTTGTCCGGACAAAAATGGGCGGAGGAAATTTTACAGAAGAAGAGGATCAGATCATTCCAATTTTACAGGAGGAAAATGACAAATGAGCCAGACGAAGGGACGAGTTACCATTCCGACGAATTTAGACGTTGTTCCGGAAACCATCGAGCTGATGGAGCGCTGGGGCGCAGATGCCATCCGCGATTGTGACGGAACGGAATTTCCGGAAGAACTGACAAAGACCGGCGCCAAGATTTATGCGACTTATTACACTACAAGAAAAGACAATGCATGGGCAAAAGCCAATCCGGACGAGGTTCAGCAGTGCTATGTGATGACTGCATTTTATACAGCAGTGGATCACGAGCTTGCAATCCCACTGATGAAGGGCATTTCCGATGAACTGATGATGGTCAACACGAGAGATGATATCAAGAGATGGTGGGAAGTCATTGACCGCACCACCGGAGAAGTGGTATCCACCGATCGCTGGACGTACTGCACGGAAGATGGCTGTGTTGTCATTTCAGATGCAGAGCCATTCCATGAGTATACCGTCAGTTTTTTGGCGTACATCATTTGGGACCCGGTACATATGTACAATGCAGTTACAAATGAATGGAAAAATTTCGAACACCAGATCACTTTCGATGTGAGACAGCCGAAGACACATAAATATTCCATGGAGCGCCTGCGCAAATATTGTGCGGAGCATCCGTATGTCAATGTGATCCGTTACACGACCTTTTTCCATCAGTTTACACTGATGTTCGATGAGTTAAAGCGAGAAAAATATGTAGACTGGTACGGTTATTCCGCATCCGTCAGTCCGTATATTCTGGAGCAGTTTGAAAAAGAGGTGGGCTATCCGTTCCGCCCGGAATATATCATCGATCAGGGTTACTACAACAACCAGTACCGCGTGCCCAGCAAAGAGTTCAAAGACTTCCAGGCGTTCCAGCGCAGAGAAGTGGCAAAGCTGGCAAAGGAGATGGTGGACATCACCCACGAGTACGGCAAGGAAGCGATGATGTTCCTTGGCGATCACTGGATTGGCACCGAGCCGTTCATGGAAGAGTTTGCAACCATCGGTCTGGATGCTGTGGTAGGCAGTGTCGGAAACGGCAGCACGCTGAGACTGATTTCGGACATTGAGGGTGTGAAATATACCGAGGGCAGATTCCTGCCGTATTTCTTCCCGGATACGTTCCACGAGGGCGGAGATCCGGTGAAAGAAGCAAAAGAAAACTGGATCACCGCGAGACGGGCGATTCTGCGAAAGCCCATCGACCGTATTGGTTACGGCGGATATCTGAAGCTGGCGCTGGAGTTCCCGGATTTTCTGGATTATGTGGAGAGCGTCTGCAACGAGTTCCGGGAGCTGTATGAGAACGCAAAGGGAACAACGCCGTACTGTGTCAAGAAAGTTGCGGTGTTAAACAGCTGGGGCAAGATCCGCAGCTGGGGCTGCCATATGGTACATCATGCGCTGTATCAGAAGCAGAATTACAGCTACGCCGGAATCATTGAGGCACTGAGCGGTGCACCGTTTGATGTGAAGTTCCTGTCCTTTGATGACATTCTGGCAGATCAGACGGTTCTGGAGGATCTGGATGTGATCATCAATGTGGGGGATGGCGACACCGCACATACCGGCGGCGCAATCTGGGAGAACCCGGTGATTTCCTCTGCAATCCGCAAGTTCGTCTACAACGGCGGCGGCTTCATCGGTGTGGGAGAACCGTCCGGACACCAGTATCAGGGACACTTTTTACAGCTGGCAGATCTCATCGGCGTGGAAAAAGAGACTGGATTTACGTTAAATTATGACAAGTACAACTGGGACGAGCATCCGGATCACTTTATTCTGGAAGATACAACGAAGCCGGTGGATTTCGGCGAGGGCAAGAAGAGTATCTACGCCTATGCGGACACGGAAATTCTCGTACAGCGGGAAAAGGAAGTGCAGATGGCAGTCAACGCATTCGGCAGAGGCCGCAGCGTTTACATCAGCGGTCTGCCTTACAGCTTTGAAAACAGCCGTATTCTGTACCGCAGTATTTTGTGGAGCACCCACGGGGAGGAGCAGCTGCATCAGTGGTTCAGCACGAATTTCAATGTGGAAGTGCACGCTTATGTCAAGAATGGCAAGTTCTGTGTTGTAAACAACACCTATGAGCCGCAGAGTACGATCGTATACCGCGGTGACGGAAGCAGCTTTACACTGGATATGGAAGCAAACGAGATCCGGTGGTACACAATCTGAGAAAAAACAAAAGCAGAACGGAGGGCTGAAAAATCAGTCCTCTGTTTTGGCTTTACAGGATTCTATTTTGTGTTGGGATGCATGCTGACACGGAGCAGGAAAGAATCGCATAGTGTGAAACAAGGAGCAAAGCAATCAGGGAGCAATACGCGATGAGAGGACCGGTAGATGAGACTTACGCCGAATATATCCGTACTTATAACCGCAATCTGGAGGCATTATCCGCAGAATTTCCAAACGGAGAGTTTCTGTTGCTGCAGGAGCTGCTGGCGATCGTGTATGTGCCGTTGGCGGAGGGCGGATATCCCAGTATTCCAAAATACAGTTATGGAGCAATTCCGAAACTGTATACCACGATGGACGAGCGGGTGTCTGATGCAGTAGGTGTGACGAGGCTGCAGGCAATTCCGGCGTTATCTCTGACAGGAAATGGAACATTGCTTGGCATCGTGGATACGGGGATTGATCTGAGGCATCCGGCATTTCGCGATGCCTCCGGAAGGACACGGGTGCGGTTTCTCTGGGATATGACAGAGGAAAGCGGCGAAGCGCCGGAGACCTTTGAGTTTGGCAGTCTGTATGGGATGGAGGAAATCAACGAGCTGCTGTTTTCAGGATCAAATGCACCGCTCCCGGGGGCTGATGAGACCGGACATGGAACATTTCTTGCCGGAATGGCGGGAGGCAGCGCCGCTCCGGAGCAAAATTTTGCGGGAATAGCACCGGGAGCGGAGTTCGTTGTTGTGAAACTCAAACAGGCGAAGCGTTATCTGAAGGAATATTATGGCGTGTCGGAAGAGGTATCCTGTTACAGTGAAGCAGATATTATGATCGGACTGCGATTTGTAGGCATGTCCGCACTCAGGCTGCAGCGGGCATCCTCCGTGCTTGTAGGGCTTGGATGCGGGCTGGGCAGTCACACAGGGACGGGAGCATTGTCCTCCTATCTGGATCAACAGGCGACTTTTTCCGGTTATGCGGTGTCAGTCGCTGCGGGAAATGAGGGAAACATCGGACATCACTATCAGGGAATGCTTTCCTCCGGCAGTACAGAGGATGTGGAGCTGCGGGTCGGAACACAGGTGAATGGCTTTACGATGGAACTTTGGGGCTCTGTTCCAAACAATTATTCCCTCAGCATCCGCTCCCCCTCCGGAGAATGGCAGCCGGTATATGCCGTCGGCCGGAATGCACAGATTCCGGTCTCCTTTGTGTTTGAGACGGCGAAGATTTATGTGGACTATGTGTTGACGGAAGAAAATAGTGGGTTTCCGCTGATCCAGCTGCGGTTTCATGACCCGGACCCCGGAATCTGGACCTTTCGTATTTTTTCCGGAGGTGCGAATGGGGAAGGACGATTTGATCTGTATTTGCCTGCTTCCGGGCTGTTGGACCGCGAAACGTATTTTTTTCGTCCGACACCGGAGGGGACGATCACAGAGCCGGGAAATGCAGCGAATGGGATCACCGCTGCTGCGACTCGTCTGACAGATGGGCAATTGTATGAGGAAAACAGCAGAGGGAATACTGCTCTGGGCGTTCCGAAACCGGACGTTACCGCGCCGGGCGTGGAAATCCTCGGCTGCACACCGGGCGGTTATACCGTGGGAAGCGGAACCAGTATCAGTGCCGCTGTTTCCGCAGGCTGTGCCGCACTTCTTCTGGAATGGGGCATCGTGCAGGGACAGTATCCGTTTATGACCGGTACAACGATTCGAAATTTTCTGATCAAGGGAGCCGGACGGGAGCCGCAGGTACGCTATCCCAACACACAGTCCGGCTACGGCAGCCTCGATCTGTATCAGACATTTTTATCCTTTCGTGGGGATGGAGGCAGGCTGTGAGACAGAAGTGATTTTCTTCCGGTTGTTTTTTTGGAAGTAAGATGGTATGATACAGGGAGGAAAACGGACAGGGGAAATTTCTTGCCCCTGATTTTCAGAAAAAGGATGGAGATACGAGATGAAACATACGCAGGTTTATGATCATTACTATTTGTATCAGGAAATCAAGGATCTGATGACCGGATATGCCAAGGACTACCCGGAATACACAAAGCTGGATATTGTGGGACGGACCGACGAGGGCAGAGACATTCTGCTGTTGGAGATTACCGATACCCGCACCGGCGATTTTTCAGATAAGCCCGCATACTATGTAGAGGGCAATATCCATGCAGGTGAAGTAACCGGTAGTATGACGGTTATGTGCCTGATGGACACGATCTTCACAAATCTGAAGGAGCCGGAGATGGCGAGACTTCTGGAGCGGTATACGTTCTATCTGCTGCCCCGTGTGTCCCCTGATGGCTCAGAGTACTATCTGACGACACCGAATACCGTTCGTTCTGTCAACAGACTGTATCCCTATGACAGACCGCTGCCGGGTCTGACCCCGAAGGATCTGGATGGCGACGGTGCAATCCGCTTTATGCGTGTGAAGAGTCCTTACGGCGCATGGAAGATTTCAGACAGGGATCCTCGCCTGATGACGAGACGTCTGCCGGACGAGATAGACGGCGAGTTTTACAATGTTTATCCGGAAGGCGAGATTTTGGACTATGATGGCATGAGTATCAAGGAGGCTCCGGCTGCCTTTGGCAATGACTACAACCGCAACTATCCGGTGAACTGGAAGCCGGAGTGGGAGCAGCGCGGTGCAGGTCGTTATCCCCTTGCAAATCCGGAGACCCGCGCCAACGCTGACTTCCTGTTTGCACATCAGAATGTATGCGCAGTTGTAGATATGCATACTTCCGGCGGTATGGTATTATATACACCCGGATATAAGAGCAGCAAGGACGCAGATCCGGCAGACATCGCGATCTATAAAACGATCGGTAAGATGGCTTCTGAGGAGAATGGTTATCCGCTGTTAGCTGTTTACGATGAATTCTCACCGGCATCCAATCCGGCAACATTCGGCGGCTTTGATGATTTCTGTCATTTCATGATTGGTATTCCGGCATTCACCATCGAGTGCTGGGATTTAAGAGCTCGTGCCGGCATCAAGCTGTCTGTTCCGCCGAAGGAAGATATTTCAGAGGAAGAGCGTCTGGAGGACGAGTATAAAGTTCTGCAGTGGTTAGATGCCAATTTGGAGCCGGAAGAGGGATTCAAGCCCTGGACGGAGTATGACCATCCTCAGCTTGGTAAGGTTGAGATTGGTGGTGTTTATGCGAAGTTTGTTGAGCAGAACCCGCCGAAGAAACTGTTGCAGCAGGAAGTAGAAAAGCATGTACGCTTTATGCTGCGTGAGGTAAAGGCACTGCCCTGGGTACAGTTTGACCGTGTTCAGACAAAGGCACTGGCAGAGGGACTGTATGAAGTAACCGCTGTCGTTGGAAATACCGGTTTTATGCCGACCTATGTTTTTAGGGAAGGTCTGAAAAACAAGGCATTAAAGGGACTGACGGTAGAAATTTCCGGTGGAGAAGTTGTTACCGGAAAAGCAGCGCAGGAGATCGGACATCTGGAAGGATATTCCGGCATCCAGACACTGGACTGGGGAATCCCGTCAAGATCCATCGAGACAGATCCTTTTTGCAAGAAAGTAAGCTGGATCGTGCGTGCAAAGGCAGGCGATACGCTGACGCTGACCTGCAGCGGCGGCAGAATTGGCCGGATCAGCATGACCGTAGAACTGCAGTAATTGATTTTTGGAGGAAAGAATGAAGAAACAGGGGTATCGAAACAGAAGACGGGGCGACCACAGGATGACACGCCTCATTCTGATTGAAGCGATCATTTTATGCGTGATCGCAGTATGCTCAGTCGTATTAGTATTAGTCAACCACAACCGTAAGGCAAAGCCTGCAGACGCATCACCGGCAGCGACCGAGTCTGCAGCAGACGGCACCGAAAACGAAAGCGATGCCGAAGAGACAAAGACAGCGGATGCAAACGCTCCGGCAACGGCATCGGATGCACCGGTACAGAATGTGGACCCGAACACACCGGATAATTACGAAGTGGCACCGCCCTTTGAGCGCACTTTAAAGTCCACCGGCGATAGCACGTTGGATGAGGCAAACCGTCAGGCAGCGATGTATGATTATGACACGGCTATTTCTATGTTGGAGAGCGCTGCGGATTACAGCTCCAATCAGACATATCAGGATGCCGTTGCTTCCTATAAGGAGCAGCAGAGCAAGTGCGTTGTCTGGAGTGATAACACTCAGATCACCCACATCTTCTTCCATACGCTTGTGGTAGATGCAGACACTGCATTTTCCAGTCCGAAGAAGGACGACTATAACGATGTAATGACGACCGTGGATGAGTTCGTAGACATCATTCAGGATATGTACGATGAGGGTTACGTTCTCGTCAGCCTGTACGACATTGCAAAGATGGAGCCGCAGGCAGATGGTACAGAGAAGATGACTTACCAGAACATCGTACTGCCGGAAGGCAAGAAGCCGTTCGTGATGTCTCAGGATGATGTTTCCTACTATGAGTACATGACCGGACACGGATTTGCAAGCCGCTTTGTGATCGACGAGGCAACCGGCAAGGTCATCAACGAGATGGATCTGGCAGATGGCACCGTACTGCGGGGCAGCTACGATCTGGTACCGATTCTGGAAGACTTTTTAGAAGCACATCCGGATTTCTGCTACAAGGGTGCAAGAGGTACGATCGCACTGACCGGTTATGACGGAATCTTCGGTTACCGTACCAGTGATTTCTGGTACAACGATAACTGTGATTATTACATCTCCAATGAGAAAAATAACGCAGAGAAAGCAAACAACCACACCACACCGAACCTGAACATCGAGCAGGATAAGCAGACTGCTTCCGCAATCGCGACTCGCTTGAAAGAGATGGGATGGACATTCGCCAGCCACAGCTGGGGACATCGTGACATGGGTACGGTCTCCATGGAAGCATTCACCTGGGATACGGACATCTGGGAGAAGGAAGTAGAGCCGCTGATCGGCGATACGGATATCATCATTTTCCCGAAGGGTGCGGACATTGGCAGCTGGAGAGGCTATGAGGCAGATAATGAGCGTTATCTGTATCTGAAGTCTGTTGGATTTGATTACTTCTGCAATGTAGACTCCAGCGTATACTGGGTACAGAGAACGGATGATTACTTCCGTATGGGTCGTCGTGATCTGGATGGACGCCGCTTCTGGCAGGCAGTCCTGACACCGGATAAGAACCTGATCGGAGATCTGATTCCGGATGTATCGGCAATGATTGATCCGAAGAGATGCCCGTGGACAGAATAACAGAAAGGGCGGTACCCTGAATGGAAGAAAATCGCTTTGTTCTGTTTACAAGCCGGATTTCCGCGTTAAATAAAGGCGTTCAGAAGATTAAGCTTGCAGAGATCGAGCATTATGGTTTGAAAGCAGTACATATTATCTGGGTGTATCTGCTGGCGCAAAATCCGAAGGGATACACCTGCGCAGAGCTTGCAAGACAGAGTCAGACAGACCGCTCTCTGATTTCCAGAGAACTAGACTGGCTGTGTCGTGAAGGAATCGTGCAGGTCACGGATCAGCCGGAACCCGGCAAACGCAGACAGTATAACCAAAACCTGCTTTTAACAGAGAAAGGTTATCAGATTGCGGATGTGATTGAACGAGAGAGCCGCCGCATTCAGGCGGAGATAAATGACGGCATCCCGGAGGAAGATCTGAATACCTTTTACCGGGTGTTGAATCTGCTTACAGATCGCATGAATGATCTGTGCAGAGACAGCGCTGAAAAAAAGAAATAAAAATAGATATAAAAAGCTCCCGCAGTTTCCGTCTCTTGGAGTAACCTCGAGGCAACCGAAACTGCGGGAATCTTTTTGCTTTCTAAAAAATGTACGTTTAGATAAAACCGTAATGACGCAGCGCCTGCTCGATTCCATCATGATCGACGTCTGCGGTGACATATTCTACCCGATCAAACAGCGATGCAGGACTGGAATTGCCCATTGCAATGCTGTGAGGAACGTAGTCCAGCATGGGCAGATCATTTGTGCTGTCGCCTACAGCGTGGGCAGCGGAAAGCTGCAGGTGATAGTGATCGAGAATCGCCTGAATACCAGTTGCTTTGCTGTAGCCGTGGGGTACAAATTCATAAAAGCGATTGCCGCGGTCGATGATTTGATACCATTCCCGGATCTCATCGAAGAAAGCATCCCGCTCACAGCCCGGTTCATCCCAGATGATAAACTTATCAAAGACGAATCCCGGCAGATCCACATCCTCATCCAAATCGTACCCCCGTTCCCGCATGCGGAAGATCAGGTTGTTTGCATGTTCGGAAAGAGTGCGGGAATGGTCATAAGAGATGCGCTCCTTCGACTCAAAAACGATGTCGATCTTGTGAGCGCGGGCGGAGAGCAGTACTCTGCGGCAGATCTCCGGATTTCTTTTAATGTGGAACAGCTCCTTGTCCCCGAGATAGAGATTCGTTCCGCAGCCTGCCACGATGCCGTCAAAACCGATGGCGCGGTGCTGTGGCTCAATATTTTGCATGCAGCGTCCGGTGTTAATAAACATCAGATGACCATTCTTCTGAGCCTGATGGATGGAACGAATCGTGCTCTCCGGAATCTCTGCACCGATACGCTCCGGGGACAATGTCCCATCAATATCAAAAAACATGATTTTCATAAGTATTCAAAACCTCCTGAACAGTATTTACAACTGATTCATTCAAGATTATAATGAATAAGATTTGCATTGTCAAATGAAGGGGCATTTTGAGATGAAAAAAAGAAACATGTTTTACGGTTTTGTTACATTTGGTCTGATCATGATTGCGATGGGTGTCAGTGATGCACTGCGCGGCGTATTTATTCCGGTGTTTGCAGCACGCTATCACTTATCCGGCATTGCACAGTCCGGAATTGTGGGTGTGAGTTATCTGGGCAGCTTGTTTTTTCTATTGCTGGGCGGCCGCCTGACAGACCGTTATTCCAAAAAGAAAGTTGCGATTGCATTGTTAGGCATCTGGATGGCATCGCTTGTCTTATATGAACTGACAGACAGTTATGCAGCCATTGTCTTCGGGATGTTTTTCTCAATGGGAACCTCGACGATGCTCTGTACCCTGGTAAATCTGCTGACTCCGCTGCTGTTCGGATCTGCGCCGGGCATGGTTATTAACCTGCTGTTCTTTGTGCAGGGCATCGGCGCGACCTTCACGCAGAAGGTGATTGGCGGTATGGCTACCGACATTTCCGTTTGGAAAACTGCAATTCTTGTTTTGCTTGTTGTTGGATTTGTGATGCAGGCGCTGCTGATTGGTTACAAGCTGCCGAAAGGCGCTGCACCGGCTCCCGTCGAGAAGAAGCAGTCTGTTTCGCTGTGTCAGATTTTTGGCGTGCGGGAATTCTGGTTTTTGCTGTTGGCAGTGGGCATGTACATGATTGCCGAGCATGGTCTTTTGAACTGGCTTATTACTTACTGTATTTCCGGACTGGGATTTTCAGCAGCGGACGGAGGTACTTGTCTGGCATTATTTTTCGGCACGATCACCGTTGGAAGACTCGTATTTTCTCCGCTGATTCAGAAGATGGGATTGCTGCGGGGACTGCTTTTGTTTGCAGCCGGGGCAGCATTGTTTTATGTTATCAGCTTTTTACACCCGTCTAAGACCATCTGGCTTTTGACAGCAGCGGGTGTATTTACTTCCGTCATGTACCCGACTGTGACGATGCTTGTACAAAATTATTACGCGCCGGATATCCGGGCTACCGCATCTGGTGCGATCATCGGTGTTGCGACAGTGCTGGACATTATATTTAATTTTAGCTTTGGCAGTATTGTGGACACAGTAGGCTACGATACTGCGATGTGGATTCTGCCGGTTGCGATGGTATTTTGTTTTACTGGCGTATTGCTGCTTCGTCTGTTTGGTACGGAGCGGTATAAAGTAGCTTAAAGAAGAGAAGAAAGAAATTGGAGAGAGAGATGAAAGAGTGGACGATTGAACAGTTTGTAGCAGAGCTGGCATCCAAAGCGCCGGTTCCAGGCGGCGGCGGTGCGGCAGCCCTTGGAGGCGCAGTTGGCAGCGCTCTTGGCAGCATGGTTGGAAATCTGACGGTGGGAAAAAAGAAATACGCGGATGTGGAAGAGCGTGTGCTGCAGGTTCTGTCGGAGGCGGATCGTTTGCAGCAGGAGCTTTTGTATCTGATGGAGGAGGACTCCCGCGCGTTTGAACCATTGTCCCGCGCATATGGTATGCCAAAAGCGACTGAGGCGGAGCGGGCAGCAAAAGAACAGGTGATGGAAGTGGCATTGAGAGATGCCAGCCTCGTTCCGCTGCAGATCATGGAGACAGCCGGACAGATGCTGGATCTTCTGGAAGAACTGGCGCAGATCGGCAGTCGTCTGGCAATCAGCGATGTAGGGGTCGGTGTGCAGTTTTGCCGCAGTGCCGTGCTGGGTGCTTCCATGAACATTTTTATTAACACCAAGATGATGAAAGATCGCAAGCTGGCGGAGCAGCTAAATGAAAAAGCAGAGCTGCTAATTGCAGAAAAGTCGGTGCAGGCGGATCGTATTTTTGAAGAAGTGAAGGCGGTTTTGAAAGGATAAGAAATGAGAAGAATCAGAGGAATGGAAGTAGCAAATAAGATGAATGCCCGGATGCAGGAGGAGCTGCAAAGCTGGGATGGTCCGGTGCCGAAGCTTGCCATTGTGCGTGTCGGAGAAAGACCGGATGATCTGGCATATGAGCGCGGTGCCTGCAAGCGCATGGAGAAGATCGGCCTGCGCTGTGAAGTGTCGGTTTTTCCGGAGACGATCACAGCGGAAGATTTTGCAAAGTCTTTTGCACAGATCAATGCAGATCCGGATGTGAACGGTATTCTGCTGCTGCGTCCGCTGCCGAAACATCTGAAAGAAGAACGAATCATCACCCAGATTGATCCGGCAAAGGATCTGGACGGCATCAGTCCAGTCAATATGGCAAAGCTGTATCAGGGAGATCCGACGGGATTTGCTCCCTGCACGGCGGAAGCTGTGGTTGAGATTCTGAAGTACGCGGAGATTGACCTGACCGGTAAAAATGTTGCCATTATCGGCCGCAGTCTTGTAATCGGCAAGCCTCTGGCACAGCTGATGCTGCAGGAAAATGCAACTGTGACAACGGTACACACTCGTACGCGGAATCCGCAGGAAATCTGCAAGAGAGCCGATATCGTTGTGGCAGCAGCCGGAAAAGCACGGATGGTGGATGCCTCTTATATCGGACAGGATGCCATTGTGTTGGATGTGGGCATTAACTACGATGAAAAAGAACAGAAGCTTTGCGGCGACGTAGATCTGGAGAGTCTGGAAGGGATTGCTTCCATGGGAATCCCAGTTCCCGGCGGCGTTGGCAGTGTGACAACTTCCGTGCTGGCATCTCATCTGATGCGGGCAGCGAAGCAGCAGAAAGCAGAAAACTAAAAGGAATTTAGAATGAAACAACAGGAAACAGAACAGAGAACCGGGCAGTTTTTGCCCATCACAAGACAGGAGATGCTGGATCGAGGCTGGGATCAGGTAGATTTTGCCTATGTCATTGCCGATGCCTATGTGGATCACCCTTCTTTTGGACATGCGATCATCTCTCGAATCCTAGAAGCCCACGGTTATCGGGTTGGTATCATCGCACAGCCGGACTGGAAGGACGATTCTAGCATTGATGTCTTCGGAAAACCCCGCCTTGGATTTTTGATCTCCGGCGGCAATATGGACCCAATGGTGAACCATTATTCTGTCTCGAAAAAGCGCCGTAAAACAGATGCTTATACCCCTGGCGGCGTGATCGGAAAACGTCCGGACTATGCCACAGTCGTATACGGCAATTTGATCCGCCGCACCTATCCGGATGTGCCGGTCATCATCGGCGGCATCGAGGCGAGTCTGCGGCGACTGGCACACTATGACTACTGGTCAAACCGTCTGAAGCGGTCGATTTTATTGGATTCTCAGGCAGATCTGATTTCCTACGGCATGGGAGAGCACTCCATCGTAGAGATTGCAGATGCGTTGGATTCCGGACTTGCAGTGCAGGATATCACCTTTATCCCCGGCACCGTCTACAAGACAAAGCATCCGGAAGACGTTTACGATGCGGTTACCTTGCCTTCTTATGAATCCATGCTGGAAGAGAAGAAGCGCTATGCCGAGAGCTTTTATGTGCAGTATTGCAATACCGATCCCATCATTGGCAAACGCCTGATGGAGCCCTATGAGACGCAGCATTTGTGGGTCGTACAAAACCCGGCAGCAGCGCCTCTCACCACGCAGGAGATGGATGATGTCTATGATCTGCCGTATATGCGGACGTACCATCCTTCTTATGAAGCGTTAGGCGGCGTTCCGGCGATCAAGGAAATCAAGTTCAGCCTGACCAGCAACCGTGGCTGCTTCGGCGGCTGCAGCTTCTGTGCGCTGACATTCCATCAGGGACGTACGGTGCAGGTGCGCAGCCACGAGTCTATTTTGAAAGAGGCAAAGCTTCTGATCCAGGACCCGGATTTCAAGGGCTACATCCACGATGTAGGAGGTCCTACGGCAAACTTCCGGGCACCTTCCTGCGAAAAGCAGCTGACAAAGGGGGTGTGTCCCAACAGGCAATGCCTGTTTCCAAAGCCCTGCCCGAATCTGAAAGCCGACCACAGTGATTATATTGCGCTGCTGCGTGAGCTTCGGGCACTGCCGGGAGTGAAGAAAGTGTTCATTCGCTCCGGTATACGATTTGATTATGTGCTGGCGGATAAGAGTGATGCATTTTTGGAAGAGCTGTGCCGGTATCATGTCAGCGGCCAGCTGAAGGTTGCGCCGGAACATGTATCCGATCGGGTTTTAAAGCTCCTTGGAAAGCCGGAGCATGCGGTATATGAGCGCTTTACGGAAAAGTACAAAAAGATGAACGAGCGACTTGGCATGAAACAGTATCTGGTGCCATACCTGATGTCCTCTCACCCCGGTTCCCATCTGTCCGATGCAATCGTAATGGCAGAACATTTGCGTGATTTGGGGTACATGCCGGAGCAGGTGCAGGACTTTTATCCGACACCGTCCACTATTTCTACCTGTATGTACTACACCGGACTGGACCCTCGGACAATGGAACCGGTATATATTCCGTCCAATCCGCATGAAAAGGCGATGCAGCGTGCCCTGATCCAGTATCGCGATCCGAAGCTGTACGATCTTGTGGAAGAGGCATTGATCAAGGGCGGCAGAAGAGACCTGATCGGCTACGGAAAAGAATGCCTGATCCGACCGAGGGAGCATGACCGCGCTGGCAAACAAACGAGTGGCGGAAAACAAACCGGCAGTGCTAAAAGAGAGGCCTCCGGCAGTAGAAGCGGCTGCAGCGCAGACAGATCCCGCGGAGAGAAAGCAGCGGGATTTTCCGGAAAATCAACAAAGAAAAAGACAATCCGCAATACCCACAAAAAGAAAAAGTCTTAAAGAAGTTTCTTGCCCTGTGCATTTTTTCTTGGAAATGAACTGGACGCATCCGGAAAATGGTGCTATAGTGTGAAAAAAGAAAATCCAGGAGGACAATGGTATGTTTGATTTTGACGAGATTGTAAAGACGGATCCGGAAGTTGCAGCAGCTATCACAGATGAGATGAACCGACAGAACAGTCATATTGAGCTAATTGCATCCGAAAACTTTGTGAGCAAGGCAGTCATGGCAGCAATGGGCAGCCCGTTGACAAACAAGTACGCGGAGGGCTATCCTGGCAAGCGCTATTATGGCGGCTGCGAGTACGTAGATGTGGTTGAGAACCTGGCAAGAGAGCGGGCAAAAAAGCTGTTTGGCTGTGATTATGCCAATGTACAGCCTCATTCCGGTGCACAGGCAAATATGGCAGTCTTTTTTGCAGTTATGAAGCCCGGTGATACGTTCATGGGCATGGCATTGGATCAGGGCGGCCATCTGTCCCACGGCAGCGCGGTTAATATGTCCGGAAAGTATTTCCATGTTGTTCCCTATGGTGTCAATGAGGAAGGATATATCGACTATGATGAAGTGCTGCGCATCGCAAAAGAGTGCAAGCCGAAGATGATCGTTGCCGGCGCCAGCGCATATCCGAGAGCCATTGATTTTAAGAAATTCCGGGAGATTTGTGACGAAGTTGGCGCAGTTCTCATGGTTGATATCGCACATATTGCAGGTCTTGTTGCAACAGGACTTCACGAAAGCCCGATCCCGTATGCGGACGTTGTGACAACTACGACTCACAAAACGCTGCGTGGTCCCCGTGGCGGCATGATCATGGCAACTGCTGAGGCAAATGAAAAATACAATTTCAACAAAGCAATCTTCCCTGGTATTCAGGGCGGACCTCTGATGCATGTGATTGCCGGCAAGGCAGTTTGCTTCGAGGAAGCGCTGCGTCCGGAATTTACGACTTATCAGCAGCAGATCGTCAAGAATGCACAGGCATTGGCGAAGGGATTGCTGGATCGCGACTTTACGCTGGTATCCGGAGGCACGGATAATCACCTGATGCTGGTAAATCTGTTAAATAAGGGCATCACAGGCAAGGCGGCAGAGAAGATCCTGGATGCTGCAAACATTACCTGTAACAAGAACACGATCCCGAATGACCCGGCATCCCCGTTTGTTACAAGCGGTATCCGTCTCGGAACTCCTGCCGTTACGACCCGCGGTATGGTGGAGGCAGACATGGATGTGATTGCAGAGGCAATCTCTCTCGTTGTTCAGGATGTAGATGCAAATCAGAAAAAAGCGATGGAGCTGGTAAAGAGTCTGACAGACAAGTATCCGCTCTACGCATAAAGATTGGAGAACAGCGAAACTATGGTTTCAGAATATTTTAAACAGATGTTAAATGGAAAGTCCGTGATCCGCGAACTTTCGGAGTATGCGACTGCACGCGGTGCCGAGATCGGCTATGAAAATGTGTTCGATTACAGCCTCGGCAATCCCTCCGTGCCGGTTCCTCAGGCATTCAATGATGCCTGCATCCGGCTGCTGCAGAGTGGCAACGATATGGCAGTGCATGGTTACAGTCCCAGCCTTGGTATCCCTTCCGTCAGAAAGAAGGTTGCGGAATCCTTGAACCGCCGGTTTGATATGAATTATACGGCAGACGATATTTTCATGGCAATCGGTGCAGCGGGTGCATTGTCTCATGCATTCCGTCTTGTAACGGTGCCGGGAGATGAGATCGTGACCTTTGCTCCGTTCTTCCCGGAATATCGTCCCTATGTCGAGCAGGATGGAAGGGTGCTGAAGGTTGTTCCGCCAGATACGACGGCATTCCAGATTGACTTTGACAAGTTCGAAGAAATTCTGAATCCGAAGGTGCAGGCTGTTCTGATCAACACACCGAACAATCCCTCCGGTGCCGTTTATTCCGCAGAGACGCTGCAGCGCCTTGCAGAGATTCTGACGAAAAAGCAGGAAGAGTACGAGCACGAGATTTTCCTGATCTCGGATGAACCTTACCGGGAGATCTTGTTTGACGGCAAAGAGGCTCCTTATGTGAGCAAGTTCTATGCGAACACGATTTCCTGTTATTCCTTCTCAAAGTCCTTGTCTCTTCCCGGAGAGCGCATCGGCTACGTTGCCATCAATCCGGCATGCGGAAGATCTGCGATGATGGTGCAGATGTGTGGTCAGATTTCCCGTGGTATCGGTCAGAACTGTCCGCCTTCCATGATCCAGTTGGCAGTCGCAGAAGTTTTGGATCAGACTTCCGATCTTTCGGTCTACGAGACAAATATGAACCTGATCTACGACAAGCTGCTGGAACTGGGATTTACTTGTGTTCGCCCCGGTGGAACTTTTTACATCTTCCCGAAGGCGCTGGAAGCAGATTCTGTTGCTTTCTGCAAGAAAGCACTGAAATACGACCTTGTGCTTGTCCCGGCGGACGGTTTTGGATGCCCCGGATACTTCCGCATGGCGTATTGCATCGACACCGAAAAAGTAAAACGCTCTCTGGTTGCACTGGAGAAGTTCGTAAAAACAGAATATCCAAATCGATAATTCATTTTTGTGCCACGGCCTGGAATTTAGGGCTGTGGCATTTTTTGCTTTATAGGAAATTGCGTCGCATTTCCTATAAAGCAAAAAGCGTTCCGCGTGGATCGCACTGCGGCGGAACGGAATTTGTCGCTTCGCGACCCGCCGCAGGCGGAGAATCCTGTGGAGCAGGATTCTATTTTTAACTTGTGAACAATGTGAGAATATAGTATGATATAGGCAAAAGAAAAAAATTTGGAGGTAGCTACAATGGGTTTTTTAACAGGTAAGACAGCAATCATCACCGGCGCAGGTCGTGCGGTTTTGAGTGATGGAAGATGTGGTTCCATCGGCTACGGTATCGCGACTGCTTATGCAAAAGAGGGCGCTAACCTTGTCATCACCGGACGTAATGTCAAGAAGCTGGAAGACGCGAAAGAAGAGCTGGAGCGTCTGTACGGAATCAAAGTTCTGGCAGTACAGGCAGATGTCAATGCCGGTGCAGACAACGAAGCCGTTGTAAAGAGTGTGGTTGAGCAGGCAGTTGCTGAGTTTGGCGGTATCGATGTTCTGATCAACAACGCACAGGCATCCGCATCCGGCGTTGCACTGGCAGATCACACAACAGAGCAGTTTGATCTGGCGATGTATTCCGGACTGTATGCAGCATTTTATTATATGAAGACTTGCTATCCGTATCTGGCAAAGTCTCAGGGTTCTGTCATCAACTTCGCATCCGGCGCAGGCCTGTTCGGCAACTACGGTCAGTGCGCTTATGCAGCAGCAAAAGAGGGCATTCGTGGTTTGTCCCGTGTTGCAGCAACCGAGTGGGCAAAGGACGGCATTAATGTCAATGTTATCTGCCCTCTGGCATGGACTTCTCAGCTGGAGCAGTTTGAAAAAGCATATCCCGATGCATTCAAGGCAAATGTAAAGATGCCTCCGGCTGGTCATTTTGGTGACGCAGAGAAGGAGATTGGTCGTGTTTGCGTACAGCTGGCATCTCCGGACTTCAAGTACATGAACGGTGAGACCATCACGTTGGAAGGCGGCATGGGTCAGAGACCATAATTTTTATTCAAAAATATTTCACAGGCATAACAAGAGGCACATCCAGAGAAAAGTCCCACGGATGCGCCTCTTTCTGACTTTATAGGAAATTGCGTTGCATTTCTAAAACAAAAGCCTGTGCAGGAGAGTACCCACACAGGCTTTGAACATGAAAAAAGCACGAGACGGGATTCGAACCCGCGACCCTCGCCTTGGCAAGGCGATACTCCACCACTGAGCCACTCGTGCAGTAAAACAAAATCAGATATGAAACTGAAGAAGCACGAGACGGGATTCGAACCCGCGACCCTCGCCTTGGCAAGGCGATACTCCACCACTGAGCCACTCGTGCAGTGAAACAAAATCAGATGTGAATCTGAAGAGCACGAGACGGGATTCGAACCCGCGACCCTCGCCTTGGCAAGGCGATACTCCACCACTGAGCCACTCGTGCTTGGCGCTGTTCATCAGCGACGTGTTATATGATAACGGATGAGGTTGGATTTGTCAACACTTTTTTTAAAAAATAAAAAACAAAGACAGGAATCAGGAAAATATCACATAGATGGTTGTCAAAAAAGGGGTATTTATGGTATCCTGAAAGATAAAGATGGCGGGGTACAAAATCCGTCAGATTTGTTCCCAGTAGGATACAAAGACAGGAGATGGAGAGTATGATTGATCAGTTAATTGAGAAGATTGTAAAAACAAACGCACCGGTCGTTGTTGGACTGGATCCAATGCTTGCTTATGTGCCGGAGCATGTACAGAAGGCTGCTTTTGAGCAGTATGGTGCAAATCCGGAGGGCGCAGCAGAAGCGATCTGGCAGTTCAATAAGGCAATCGTAGATGCCGTTTATGATCTGATTCCGGCAGTAAAGCCGCAGATCGCAATGTATGAGCAGTTTGGTCTGCCGGGCATGGCAGCTTATGATAAGACTGTGAAGTACTGTAAAGAGAAGGGACTGGTTGTGATCGGTGATGTAAAGCGCGGTGACATCGGTTCTACTTCCGCAGCATACGCAGTCGGTCATCTGGGTCAGGTGGAGATTGCAGGAAAGAAGTTCGCCGGTTTCGATGAGGACTTCGCCACTGTCAATCCTTATCTGGGAACAGACGGTATCAAGCCCTTCTTAGACGTATGTAACGCAAACGATCGCGGTATCTTCGTTTTAGTGAAGACATCCAACCCCAGCAGCGGTGAGTTCCAGGATCGCCTGGTGGACGGTACGACTCCTCTGTATGAGATCGTTGCCGAGAAAGTAAATGAGTGGGGTGCACAGAGCATGGGCAGCGTTTATAGTAATGTTGGTTGTGTTGTCGGTGCAACTTACCCTGAGATGGGTGCTGTTCTGCGTAAGAAGATGCCGAAGACTTACATCCTTGTACCGGGCTACGGCGCACAGGGCGGTAAGGCAGCAGATCTGAAGCCCTACTTTAATGAGGATGGTCTTGGTGCGATCGTAAACTCTTCCAGAGGCATCATTGCAGCATGGAAGCAGGAGAAGTACGCAAAGTTTGGAGCAGAGAACTTCGCAGATGCATCCAGACAGGCAGTTCTGGATATGATTGCAGATATCAACAGCATTTTTTAACCTTATTTAATATAGAAAGTAAAGAGGAATTACAATGGCAAAACAGGTAATCGAGGCGACTGTTCTGGAACAGAAAGAGCTGATTCCGGGCGTCTTTGATCTGTTGCTGCAGGCAGAGCCGATCGCAGCACAGGCAGTGCCGGGACAGTTTGTATCCGTTTACACAAAAAACGCAGCCAAGCTTCTGCCCAGACCTATCAGTCTGTGCGGCATTGATAAAGAACTTGGCACACTGCGTCTGGTATATCGTGTGACTGGAGATAAGACCGGCACGGAGGAGTTTTCTACCTACCAGACCGGTGACTCTGTCCGCATCGCAGGACCGATGGGCAATGGTTTTCCTATCTTAGAGGGAAAAACGATGGTGATTGGCGGCGGTATCGGTGTTCCACCAATGTTAGAGCTGGCAAAGAATCTTCCCGGTGATGTGACGGCTGTTATGGGCTACCGCAACGCGGATACTTTCCTGGCAGACGAGTTTCAGAATGTCGCTCATCTGGAAATTGCAACAGAGGATGGCAGCATTGGAACAAAGGGAAATGTTCTGGATGCGATTCGGGAGAAACATCTGCAGGCTGATGTGATTTACGCCTGTGGCCCTACCCCGATGCTTCGCGCGATCAAGGCATATGCAGCAGAGAATCATATCCGCTGTTATCTGTCTCTGGAAGAGCGGATGGCCTGCGGCATTGGTGCATGTCTTGCATGTGTCTGCCAGTCAAAGGATGTAGATGCCCACAGTCATGTGCACAATAAGCGTGTCTGCAAGGATGGTCCGGTATTTGCGGCAGAGGAGGTCGAGTTATGAGCAATCTGAATACGACAGTCAATCTGGCAGGCGTTGAACTGAAAAATCCAGTTATGACCGCATCCGGCACATTTGGTTCCGGAGAAGAATATTCGGAATTCGTAGATCTGAATGGTCTGGGCGCAGTTGTCACAAAGGGCGTTGCTAACGTACCGTGGCCGGGCAATCCGACACCCCGTATCGCAGAAGTATACGGCGGCATGTTAAATGCCATCGGTCTGCAGAACCCCGGAATTGATGTTTTCTGCAAGAGAGACATCCCGTTTCTGAAACAGTACGACACGAAGATCATCGTCAATGTCTGCGGAAAGACGGAGGCGGATTATCTGGAAGTGGTCGAGCGTCTGGCAGATGAGCCGGTGGATCTTCTGGAGATCAACATTTCCTGCCCCAACGTCAAAGAGGGCGGCATTGCCTTCGGTCAGGATCCGAAAGCGGTCGAGGCGATCACAAAGGCAGTGAAGACGAAGGCAAAACAGCCAATCATCATGAAGCTGAGCCCGAATGTAACTGATATCACCGTCATGGCAAAGGCAGCCGAAGCAGGCGGCGCAGATGTTTTGTCTCTGATCAACACGCTGACTGGCATGAAGATCGATATCAATCGCCGTACTTTTGCAATCGCAAATAAGACCGGCGGTATGTCCGGTCCTGCAGTAAAGCCCATCGCTGTGCGCATGGTTTATCAGGTTGCACAGGCAGTGAAGCTGCCGATCATCGGCATGGGCGGTATCGCTTCTGCAGAAGATGCAATCGAGTTTCTGTTAGCAGGTGCGACCGCAGTATCCGTTGGTACTGCAAACTTCGTAAATCCGTACACAACGAAGGAGGCTGTGGATGGTATTGAAGCTTACATGAGAAAATATGGTATTCAGGATGTGAAAGAGCTGATCGGCGCAGTCAGATAAAGCGGAATTCCACCTCTTTTTTCGGGCGGCTTCGAAAACAGAGGTGGAATTTTTCACAGAAAGTGGTGCGCCCACAGAATTGCAGATTCGGAAACGGTGTGCTAAGATAAGAAGCGTGCCGTGTCCGACAGGATAAGAAAGGGCGCATAACGAAAAAAAGCGGATCGTTTTCACACTTTGCAAGAAATAAGAAAACCGGGATTTTCCGGAATAAATATAGAAAACAGGAGGTTCCACGATGGAACGCTATAAGCAGGAATTTATTGAGTTTATGATTGATTGTCAGGTTTTAAAATTCGGAGATTTTGTGACTAAGAGCGGTCGTAAGACTCCTTTCTTTGTAAACACCGGTTACTATCGCACCGGTTCCCAGTTAAAGCGTCTGGGTGAGTATTACGCACAGGCAATTATGGAAGCCTTCGGCGGTGAGTTCGACGTTCTGTTTGGACCGGCATACAAGGGTATTCCGCTGTCTGTTACCACCTCCATCGCACTGAGCGAAAAGTACGGCGTTGATGTTCGTTACTGCTCGAACCGTAAAGAAGTCAAGGATCACGGCGATGTTGGTATTCTGCTGGGCGGACCGATCAACGATGGCGACCGTGTCATGATGATTGAGGATGTTACCACCTCCGGTAAGTCTATCAATGAAACGATGCCGATCCTGCAGGCGCAGGGCAACATCTCTGTAGCAGGTCTGGTTGTATCCGTTGACCGTATGGAGCGCGGTACTGGTGAAAAGAGCGCAATCGCAGAACTGGAAGATAAGTATGGCATGAAGATCCATCCCATCGTTACGATGGCAGAAGTCATTGAGCATCTGTACAACAAAGAGTACAAGGGCAAGGTCATCATTGATGACAAGATCAAGGCTGCAATCGATGCATACTACGAGCAGTATGGAGTGAAAAACTAAATCTGCATGAAAACATCAAAGAAAAAATGGGACTGGGGAATCCTGCCGTCGTTTGGGATTCTCGTCAGTGAAATTCTTGTCTGGATCCTTCTGTTCGTGCTGTCTTACCGGGCAGAAGGACAGGCTGGACTGTGGCTTGGACTGTTGGGACTTGCGGAGTTTGCCGCTGCGATCACAGGTATTGTGATCAGCACAAAAGCAATCCGCAGACGCAGTGAACCGGCTGGTCTGGCGCGGGTAGTGTTGTTGTTACACATTCTGCTGGCGCTGGTCATTGTCGGATTTTATGTTCTTGGATTGGTGCAGTTGTTGTAAAACAGCGGCGCGAAGAGGTGAAATTGGAAGAAAATCAGCAACTTATAATAGAAGAAAGACTGGAACTTGCGGCAGAGCGCATCTGTGAGATTGCGATGGAGCCGCAAAAGACAAGTCTCTGGGACGACTGGATGACTGCTACCGCTCATTATCTGCGAGAACTTAACATTGCCAGACAACAAAAAAACAACACGGCGGTTTCTTATCATCCACCGATGGATGCCTTTACAGGTGAGGAACTGTTATTGGCACAGTTTCTCACAGAAGAATACGAAGACGTACAGAGCAGTGTATTTCGCGGCGAAGTCGAATGGCTGACGGAGTTTTCGGAGCTGTTTTTGCAGTTATATGGCATTGCGGGTATGTTAGCAGACAACGGGGAAGAGCGTCTTGCAGAATTAAAGGAGACGATTTACTGGTTTTACAGTGATTATTCCGAAGATATGGCAGAGCGTCTTGCGGAACAGTTGTTTGCAGGACTTCCAGTAACGGGAGAAATCTGTTATATCGGATATGAGCCGGAGGCTGCGGATTCTGCGGAAAAAGAAGCCGCAAGCCGCAAGCTGGATGGATGGTTTGTCCGGTTTGTGCCGGAGCCGTTATTTGCATGGAGTAGAGGATTGCGGCAGATCCTCCCCGCCTGTGTTTACACAGAACCGTTGCAAAGTGAGAACCGTCGCAGACGGGATACGCGGGAGGCATTCTTTGCAGATCCCCGCTACATTAGCCGTAAGATCGAAGCCTGGGCGGAGGCTTTGAAAAAATATCCCCCGAAAAAGGCGATGAGCATTTGCGTGACAGCAAAGACCACGCTCATGTGTCAGGAAGAACCGTTGGCGGAGACAGAGCATCGTTTCGCGTCATCAGAGCTGATTTACCGTCGGCTGGAAGAGCTGGATCGGGAATTTGCCCGCTTGCTGGACAATACCCTTCAGATAGAACAACGCATTTCCATTTAACATGAAAAGTGGAGTGAAAGGAGCCTGATATGAACCCTTTAGTAGAGATTATCATTGGAAGCGATTCGGATCTGCCGATTATGTCAAAGGCAGCAGAGACATTGGACAAGCTGGAAATTCCGTATGAATTTACGATCATTTCCGCACACCGGACACCGGATCGGATGTATGAGTTTGCAAAAGGTGCAAAGGCAAAAGGTCTGAAAGCCATCATTGCCGGAGCAGGCGGAGCTGCACATGTACCTGGAATGGTAGCTGCTATGACGACCGTACCGGTTATCGGCGTACCGATCTATTCCAAGTCTCTCGGCGGTCTTGACGCTCTGTATTCCATCGTACAGATGCCTTCCGGAATCCCGGTTGCAACCGTTGCCATCAACGGTGCAGCAAATGCAGCCCTTCTGGCAGCAAAGATCATCGCAACTTCGGATGATGCACTGACTGCCCGTCTGGAAGCATATGCAGAGGGACTCAAGGAAACCGCAGAAAAGAAAGCGGCAAAGCTGGAAGAACTGAAGTATCAGGCATATCTGGATCAGATGTGATGAGATAAAACGAACCGAACACACGGAGGATGATTATGGATTACAAAAAGGCGGGAGTCGATATTGAAGCAGGTTACCGTTCTGTAGAACTGATGAAAGCACATGTCAAGAGAACGATGCGCGAGGAAGTATTAGGCGGTCTTGGCGGATTTTCCGGCGCTTTTTCTCTGGCAAAGATCAAAGAGATGGAAGAGCCGGTACTGCTGTCTGGAACAGATGGCTGCGGTACAAAAGTAAAGCTGGCGTTCCTGATGGACAAGCATGATACCATCGGTATTGATGCAGTTGCAATGTGTGTCAACGATATTGCATGTGCAGGCGGAGAACCGCTGTTCTTCCTGGATTACATTGCCTGCGGCAAGAACTATCCGGAAAAGATCGCACAGATCGTAGGCGGTGTCGCAGAAGGTTGTGTACAGTCTGACTGTGCGCTGATCGGTGGTGAGACCGCAGAGCATCCCGGTCTGATGGAAGAGGACGAGTACGATCTGGCTGGTTTTGCAGTCGGCGTTGTCGAAAAGAAGGATCTGATCACCGGAAGCGATTTAAAGGCTGGGGATGTGCTGATCGGTATCGCATCTTCCGGCGTTCATTCCAACGGATTCTCTCTTGTCAGACAGGTATTTGAGATGACAAAGGAATCTCTGGATACTTATTATGAAGAGCTGGGTGATAAGCTGGGCAATGTGCTGCTGACCCCCACGAGAATTTATGTAAAGGCGCTGCGTTCCGTCAAGGAATCCGGCGTATGCATCAAGGCCTGCAGCCATATCACCGGCGGCGGCTTCTATGAGAATGTACCCCGTATGCTTCCGGAAGGCATTCATGCGAATATTCGCAAGGACAGCTATCCGATTCCTCCGATCTTCACGCTGATGCAGAAGAAGGGAAATCTGGAAGAGCAGATGATGTATAATACCTACAATATGGGACTTGGCATGGTCATCGCAGTCGATCCTGCAGATGTAGAAAAGACACTGGCAGCACTGGAAGCGACCGGCGACAAGGCATATGTTGTTGGTGATATCACAACCGGAGAGAAGGGTGTGACATTATGTTAAGAGTTCTTGTCATGGTCAGCGGCGGCGGCACGAATCTTCAGGCGATTCTGGATGCTGTTGCGGACGGCACGATCCGAAATACGGAGATCGTTGGAGTCATGAGCAACAACCGAAACGCATATGCTTTGGAGAGAGCGAAAAATGCTGGAGTTCCGGCATGGGGCATCTCCCCGAAAGCCTATGAGACCCGCGCAGAGTTTAATGACGCCTGGCTTGCCTGTGTAGAAGACTGCCATCCGGATCTGATCGTTCTGGCCGGTTGTCTCGTGATCCAGCCTGCAGAACTGATTTCCAGATATCCGAATCGCATTATCAACATCCATCCATCTCTGATTCCGGCATTTTGCGGCAAAGGCTGTTATGGGCTGATCCCGCACCAGAAAGCGCTGGAACGCGGCGTAAAAGTGACCGGTGCTACGGTTCATTTTGTCGATGAGGGAACGGATACCGGTCCAATTCTGCTGCAAAAGGCAGTCGAGATCAAGCAGGACGACACGCCTGAGATTTTGCAGCGTCGGGTTATGGAAGAAGCAGAGTGGAAGATCCTGCCTGCGGCAATCGACCTGATCGCAGCTGGCAGAGTTACTGTGACAGATGGAAAAGTACGGATCAGAGAGGAAGAGTAATCCATGAAAGTATTGGTAGTTGGCGGCGGCGGAAGAGAACATGCGATCGTCTGGAAGATCGCACAGAGCCATCGCGTTGAGAAGATTTACTGTGCACCCGGCAACGCAGGAATTGCTTCTTTGGCAGAGTGCGTGCCAATCGGTGTGATGGAATTTGAAAAGCTGGCAGACTTTGCAGTGAAGCATGAAGTGGATCTGACGGTTGTTGGACCGGATGATCCGCTGGCAGCTGGAATCGTGGATGCTTTAGAGGCGCGGGGACTTCGCGTTTTTGGACCCCGCAGCAATGCGGCGATTTTGGAGGCTTCCAAGGCATTTTCCAAGGACCTGATGAAGAAGTACGGCATTCCCACTGCTGCTTATGAGACGTTTGACAATCCCCATGATGCACTTGCTTATCTGGAAACTGCAAAAATGCCCATCGTGCTGAAGGCGGATGGTCTGGCGCTGGGCAAGGGTGTGCTGATCTGCATGAATCTGGAGGAAGCAAAGGCAGGTGTCAAGTCTCTTATGGAAGATAAGCAGTTCGGCGCTGCCGGAAACCGCATCGTTGTGGAAGAGTTTATGACCGGAAGGGAAGTTTCTGTTCTCTCGTTTGTAGACGGTGACACGATCAAGATCATGACCAGTGCGCAGGATCACAAGCGTGCCGGGGATGGCGATACCGGTCTGAATACCGGCGGTATGGGAACATTTTCTCCCAGCCCGTTCTATACAGCAGAAGTGGATGCGTTCTGCAAAGAACACATTTATCAGAAGACCGTTGATGCCATGAAAGCAGAAGGCAGACCGTTCAAGGGAATCATTTTCTTTGGATTGATGCTGACCGCAGACGGTCCTCGTGTACTGGAGTATAACGCCCGTTTCGGGGATCCTGAGACACAGGTTGTTCTGCCCCGCATGAAGAATGATATCGTAGATGTGTTCGAAGCGTGCATTGACGGCACTCTGGCAGATATCACACTGGAGTTTGAGGACAATGCGGCTGTGTGCGTTGTGCTGGCATCCGACGGATACCCTGGACATTACGAGAAGGGCATCCCGATGTATGGTTTTGAAAAGTTTGACGGCAAGGATGATTATTTTGTATTCCACGCGGGTTCCAAGCTTCAGGATGGTCAGATCGTGACAAACGGCGGCCGTGTTCTGGGAATCACTGCAACCGGTGCAACTTTGAAAGAAGCGCGGGCGAAGGCATATGAAGCGACGGAGTGGATTTCTTTTGCAAACAAATATATGCGTCATGATATCGGAAAGGCGATTGATGAGGCTTAAATGAATGTAACAATCCAGGAGCTTGTTACCGCAATGATAAAGACACCGGCATTTGCTGTGACGGTGGTTCTGATCCTTGGGGTCATCCTGGTAAATGGCTGGACAGATGCCCCAAATGCCATAGCAACTACGGTTGCAACTGGCACATTGGGAATCCGTTCAGCCATTTTTTTTGCTGCCGCAATGAATTTTCTCGGTCTGTGGCTTACAACAAGAGGGAACTCTGCGGTTGCAGCCTCTCTCTATCACCTGGCAGAATTTGAGGATGGAAGTGGAAGGGGGATTGTGGCGCTCTGTGCGGCATTTTCCGCCATCCTTCTCTGGTCGATCTTTGCATGGTGGTGGGGAATCCCTACCAGTGAAAGTCATGCGTTGATTGCCGGATTGTCAGGCGCTTCGGTTGCGCTGGGCAGCAGTGTATCGGGCATCAACCGCTTTGAATGGATACGCGTTTTTGTGGGACTGTTCGGCTCGATTGCAATCGGCTGCATCGCCGGTGCTGCTTTTTGTCTGCTTTTTCGGAAGCTTGAGACAAAAAAACAGGTGAATTCCAGACGACAGCGCCATCTCCAGATCCTTGCCTGCGGCGTCATGGCCTTTTTGCATGGCGCGCAGGATGGACAAAAATTTCTGGGAGTATTGCTGCTTGGGATTCACCTGCATAGTCGGATGTTTTATGAGTCAGGGTATCCGATCCCTGGTTGGATGGTGCTGCTTTGTGCCGGAACGATGGCGCTTGGAACGGCTCTCGGCGGCAGACGGATTATTCAAAAAGTCGGCAATGAACTCGTGCCGCTGGAACCGCCCCAGGCGCTGGCCGCAGATGTGGCTGGAATCCTGTCGGTCACACTCGCAACCATGCTTGGCATCCCGGTTAGCACGACCCATGCCAAAACAGCGGCGATCCTTGGTGCGGGAGCTGCCGTGTCCAGATCCTCCGTGAACTGGAAATTAGCTTCCGAAATGATGCTGACCTGGATCGTGACATTTCCGGGATGCGGCATCCTCGGCTTTGTTGTGACGAAACTTTTCTTACATAGATGATAAAGAAAATCAGTTTAATGCCATCGTCTTGACACGCTTCATCGCTTTGTCCACGGCGGGAATTGCCAGCAGAATCAGTGTGATGACTGCTTCCAGACCGATATAAGAACCATTGTAAATAACCGGGTAAGCCCACTTCAAGGCTACCGGGAAGTTCTCCGGCATGTATTCCATCCAGTAAATGTATCCGCCGAGAACATGGAAAAACAGACGAGCGAGAACACCTACCAGGTAGCCAATCTGCAGTCCGTGTTTTTTGCCGGAGAACAGTCCGGACAGACCCAGTGCGGTAAAGGCGAAGAAGTAGTCACAGCAAACCTGAAACGGAGTCAGAATGTACGGGTCCTGCAAAAACTGCAGAATGCTGTACGCAAAGCCTGTCAGTAAGCCGGCTTTGACACCGTACCAATATCCGATCAGACAAATAAACAGCATGGAAAACGGAGTGACCGCACCTCCATAAGGAAGCTTGATGACCTGAATGAACGAGAGAACATACGCTATCGCGATCGCCATTCCGGAGAAGACCAGCTTCTTTGCAGAAAAGGTCTTGTGGTCACTGTTTTTCGATGCAACGATTACTGCAAGAACAACGGCAACAAGCAAAAGTGCAACGAGCAGGATCGTACCTGCGGTGGTAGGGTAATAATACCCGTCGTCAAAGTAAAAGAACATAAAAAAACCTCCTGAAGATTTATTTGCAGGAGGGGTGAAAGAAAAGAGCGCTTCCTTACGCCGGCATTACCCGGTTCAAGTAATAAGGGTCAACTTTCATTTCTCAGCCTTTTCAGGCTCCCCCAGCATCTGCTTGAGCTGTATTATAGAAAAACTGACACGATTCGTCAAGTCCCGTCGCGGAAATAATAGGAAATTTGTCGGGAACGGTTGACACACAAACTGCAGACGAATTATAATAACAGTTGTTTTTACAGATTGAAAAACGTGTCAAAACCAAAATGAAAAAGCTTGGTGGGGCATTTTGATACAGATCAGAAGAAAATGAGGAGACAAACATGAAAAAAATGAAAGTACGCAGTTGGAAGAGAATCAGTGCAGTATTCTGTATGCTGGCAATGGTTCTGTGCATGACAGTTCCGATGCAGGTCAAGGCGGCATCCGCCGAAGCTAGTGTATCGGTATCTCAGACAGAGGTAAAGCAGGGCGATACCGTGGATGTATCGGTTGTGATCAAAGCCGATACCACACTTGGTCCGGTTGGTTATACCTTGCAGTATGACGGTTCGATGTTCCAGCTGCCGGATAAATATAAGGATATTTTCCCCGCCGGCAAGATTACATGGAAGTCCGGCGCAGTTGGCTACAGCACCTACGAAGAGACATTCACCATGACTGCCTTAAAAGATGGCACCTGTACCTTTACCTTATCGGATGTTACAGCAACCGATGAGAACGAGCAGGCTTTGGATGGTATCAATATTGCAAATCCCAGTGCTGCTGTTACCGTAGCTGCCGGATCCTCTGAGTCTCAGGCAGAGTCTTCTCAGGCGGAGTCCTCCGAAGAAAACAGTGGATCATCTCAGGAGACAGAATCCGCATCTGAGGAAGAGAGTATCTCCTGCAAGCTGAGCACATTAGAGATAGAGCCGGGCTCCATCACCTTTGATCCTTCCGTAAAGGAATATACCGTACACGTTGCAAACGATGTCACAAAAATTGCTGTTCACGCTGCAACCGAGTCGGACAAGGCAACCTATGTTGTAGAGGGTATGGACAACCTTCAGGAAGGGGAGAATCTCGTAACCGTACATGTCACCGCAGATGATGGCGGTTTTCAGGAATACACGATTCATGTCATCCGTGCCGCATCCGGTGAGGAGACGGCTGAGACGGAATCTCTCAGCGCTGACGGTGTAGAGGGCTTTGACTGGACCGTAGAGGCAAGACAGTTCCACGTTACAACATTCCCCGGTGGAATTTCCATTCCGAAGAGCTATGTGTATACGACGGTAAAGATCGGCGAGTACGAAGTACCGGCTTACACCAGTGAGGAGCATGAAGGTCTGTACCTGATCTATGCCGGTGAAAATGGCGGAGATCCGGGACTTTGCTGGTTCCGCGAATCAGACGGTGTGATTTTCCCGTATGTACAGACCGGCGCAGTGTTATCCGGTGCTGGAGACGCTCTTTTATATATGATTATCGGTGGTGTGATCATCGTGATCCTGCTGGCAATCAATATCATCCTTGCCCATCGCGTTCACCACAGAAAGAGACAGGTCAGAGAGCTTCAGGCATCTTCTGACAGAAGACAGCGTGATAGGGACGCATCGGAGGATACTTACGAATCTTATGAAGAATCTGAGGATGATGAAGAAGAGGACGTAGATTCCTGGATGACAGAAGACGAGGATGATTCGGATTCCGAAGAAGACACCTATGAAGATGTCCTAGAAGACAAGGAAGATGAGGATGACGACGAGGATTCTGAGGAAGAAGTTTTCGGTGTCGATATTCAGGTGATGGAAGAGGGTATTGAGCGCGAAGTTAGCAGATATGGCAGCAAGACTGCTTCCATTCCGGCTTCCGAAGTCAAAAGAGCCAGAAGCGCCAGACCGGAAAAGCCGACCGTGAATCGCAGCCGTGTCAGTGACATGACGACTCGCGTTGATGCGGACCGTGTTAAGAAGAATCGGGAGAAGTAAGACAAAGCAACAAAAGTTAGGGGAGAACATGAAATATATTAAACGAAGCGTGGCAATGTTGGTGTGCGTCGCGATGACGGTGTGTCTCGTGGCGCTGGACGGAAATTTTATGAAAAAGAGCTATGCAGCGGTGACACAGTCCCGCTGGGTCGCTCAGATTGGCGAGTTTCCTTCCAGCTATCAGGCAGGACTGAATGCAGTCAAGCGTGCATATCCCAATGCCAGCTTCGTTTACTACGATACCGGGCTGGAATGGAGTGCACTGTTCCAGGCCGATTCTTTTTATTATCCATACCGCTGTACAATCCCGAATTCCAAAAACAGTTCCGGGCAGTACAATTACCCCAGTTCTTATAAGGGAGTTGAATTTAATAATGCCTTTATCTTCACTCAGAATGAGTGGGCAGTACAGGAGGGCGGCTGGACGCAAGCTTCTGAAAAGCTGATTCAGTATTACGTAGACCCGCGAAACTTCCTGACTGAAACCGGTATTTTCAGCTTTCTGAGTACATCCTATAATGAGTCGGTAGATAATGTCGATACAATCAATGCTGCGCTGAAAGGTACGTTCATGTACTATGATTATAGCAGCAACAAAGGAACGAAGCTGACTGCACCGAAAAACTTTTCAGATATAACCGTAGATAATAATGGCAAGGTCTCCGATGCGAAATCGAATTATGAGACGATAGAGATGACCTATGCCGAGATATTCTGCCGTCTGGCAAAAGAGCTGGGTGTCAGCGCACTGGCGCTGGCAAACCGTGTCCGTATGGAGCAGGGCGTAAATGGTAATAATCCTCTGATTTCCGGAAATTATAACAACGAATTCAAAGGCTATTACAACTACTTTAATATGAACGCCACCGGCAAGAATAACGAAGAAATCTATAAAAACGGTTTGACTGAGGCAAAAAATTGTGGCTGGAACAGCCCATACAAAGCACTTCTCGGCGGTGCGAAAAAGTACACGACCCGTTATGTAAATAATGGAAGAAACACGCCGTATCTGTTGAAGTACAATGTTGTTGCCAATAACTCCGGCGTTGTGACGTATCTGCCGTATATGACCGCTGTTTTCAGTGCGGAGTCTGAGTCTCGCAATACATACAACACTCTGAAAAATATCGGATTAGCATCCGATGCAGATGCAAACGGTGTTATCAGCACCACCGCATTTCAATTTGTCATCCCGGTTTATCGGAACATGCCGCAAACCCTGTGTGCAAAGCCTACCGGAGACGGCAATCCGAACTACAAGCTCAAGGGCCTGGCAGTTGCAGGCGGACAATATTCCATCGGTACCTTTGGAGTAGATCAGACATCCTATTCCACCGTTGTTCCGAACTCCTACAGCAGCATTCGAATCGATGCGCAGGCATTTGACCGGACAGCCTCTATCACCATTGCCGGACAGAAGCTGCAGTCGGATAATAATGCCGCAGTGGCAACTTATGTGAATCTGAATGTGGGTAATAACACAGTTCCGGTTGTTGTGACATCGGAGACCGGAGTGAGCCGGACATATACGATCGTCATTAATCGGGAGAAGGCATTGGAGCCAGATCCAACCCCGACACCAACTCCAGATCCTGGCAACAAGGAGAGCAAGATCACATTCTCTCAGACATTGAATGTGGACGAATCCAGTAAATTTATTAATGGCTTTACCGTCGGTTCTACCATAAAAGATGCCAAGTCTCTGATTGTCGGTACGAACTGTACGATTCAGTTTTTCTCTTCCGATGGCAAGACGCAGCTTGGTGATTCCGAGAAGATGAAGACCGGTCAGATCATTCGTGCTATCGAAGATGGACAGACGAAGTACGAATATAGGGTTGTCATTCGCGGTGATCTGAACGGAGACGGCGTTCTGAATGTTTTGGATATTGTAATGCAGAAGCGGCAGATTCTTGGCACACAGACGCTGACCGCATTGCAAAAAGCAGCCGGTGATCTGGATCGTAATGGAACGATTAACGTCTTGGATATCGTCCCGATCAAGCGCGATATCATGGGTACGGCAAAGGTACCGCAGAAATAAAGGAAGGATAAAATTAAAAAGATGAAAATTTCCTACAGAAAAATAATGGCGATGCTTCTGACGGTAATCTGTGTCTTAACCGCGGCTCCCGCAATGCAGAGCCATGCAGAAACAAACGGCAGCGCTTCCATCAGCGTGAGTGCATCTCAGGTAGCAGTTGGAGAAAGTTTTACCGTTACGGTTACTCTGAGCACTCCGAAAGAAATGATCTGCCAGATGAACCTGTATTATGACAGTGGTATTGTAACTGGCCCCGATGGTGGCAGTGGCATGATTCAGATTTTAGAGACGGATAATACTGCCGCAACAAAAAGCTTTTCTTACACATTTACTTCGAAAGCACAGGGAACTGCTAGTTTTCGTCTCGGTGATGTTGTAATCGGATATATGGATGGCGATAATGGTACTGCGTCTGCAAGTTCTGCTATCACTGTACAAAATCCGGCACCTGTACAGCCACCGGAAGGCTACAGTGACGTTTCTCTGAGCTTTCTGAACACTTCTTTGGGACAGTTAGATCCGTCAGCTGGCAGTTGGAGGCTAAATGCAGATAGTGGCGTTACCAACTTTGCAGTAGATGCCCGTGCTTCCTATGGTACGGTGTCTGTCAGCGGTCCTTTTGATAGCTTACAGCCCGGTGAAAACTGGTTTAACATTCATGTTGTTGCGATGGACGGTGCGACTGCAAGAGATTACCCAATCTGTGTTGTTCGCGCGGCAGCAGCTGTTGCTTCTTCGGAGGCACCGTCTTCTTCTGTAGCGGCAAGCTCTTCCTCTGCAGAATCCAGCACAACAGAGTCCGGTTCGGAGACAGAGAGTGAGACCGAGACTGAAGCGAAACAGGAAAAGGTTCCGGTACAGTTGGAAAACGGCTCCACGTTGTATGGTGTAGATTCTCTTTCCGGAATTGAACTGCCGAAAAATTTCAAGGAAGAAAAGCTTGTATTGGAGAAGGGCTCGATTGCAGCTGCAAAAGATTCCAGAGGTTTGGTTCTTGTTTACCTGACTGATGAGTCTGGCAAAAATGGAGCTTTTTATATCTGGGATGAAGCTGAAAAGAAAGCATATCCTTATGTGACAGCAAACCAGCCGGAAGACAGCCTTGTATTTCTGGCCTTGCCTGCGGAAGAAACGGTTCCAGAGGGTTACAATACAGTCGAGCTTGAGGTAAATGGAAAGACGATCATCGCTTACCAGAAAGAGGATTCCGACGAAAATCTTTATCTTGTCTATGGAATGAATGCCGCAGGCGATGCACAGTGGTATCGCTACGATGCGGAAAGCGGCAGCTTTTTCCGCTATGTGAGTGACGGAGATTCGCAGGAAGAGTTGGATGCTTTGCAGACAGCACATGAAAAAGAGCTTGCGGAGAAAGATCAGCAGGTATTTCGGAATCGTCTCCTGATGACCATTTTCCTTGTTTTGACGATTGCCTTATTAATTGGCTTTATCGCAGTACAGATCCTGCTGCTTCGTGCAAAGAAGAAACAGGATGATCTGGAAGACGAGCTGGATGAACTGCGGGCAGCAGAGCCAGTGGACTATCTCGCGGAAGAACCTTCTAACAGCGAGGAGACTTCGGAACCGGAAACAGAGGTAGATCAGCCGGAAGATCTTTTCGAAGAGGTTGATGCAGCACCGATCGTCCCGGAAGAAGAGGAAGTGATTGATTTCGCATCGGAAACTCCGAAAGACACGCCTACGACAAAAGAAGAGGATGATATGGAAGTCATCGACTTGGATAAAAAAGGAGACTAACCGTTAAAAAGAAATGGACAGACAGACGCTTTTCCCGGTGGGAGACGCGTCTGTTTTGTTGTTTAAAAACATACGTTCGATTTTCTTGAAAATTCGCTTGCTTAATTTCGACTTTTGTTATAGAATATATATAACAATCGTGTAAGGGGTTGGTATACCATGCTTTGGGAAATAGATTTTAACAGTGATGAAGCCTTATATTTGCAGATCTGCAACCGTGTAATTCTGGGCATTGCCTCGGATGAGATTCAGGAGGGAGACTCCCTTCCATCTGTTCGCCAGCTGGCGGACAGTATCGGCATCAATATGCATACAGTAAATAAGGCATATGCGATGCTGCGTCAGGAGGGCTTTGTCAAGATCGACCGCAGAAAAGGTGCTGTGATCGCACTGGATGCGGATAAGCTCCAGACGATTCAGGAGCTGCGGAGAGATCTTCGTGTGATTCTTGCAAAGGCGCGATGCCGTTCGGTCACGAAAGAAGAGATGATCGCACTGGTAGAAGAGATGTATGATGATTATTGTGGCTGACGAGAGTAGGAGAGTGAGAGATCATGTTATGTGAACGCTGCCATGAAAGGGAAGCAAATATTGTAATAAAAGAAGTTGTCAACGGAGTTGTGCATGAGCATAACCTCTGTTCGGCATGTGCACAAGAGACAGAGCTGGCACAGCTTTTCGATGATTTTCCGTTTGGAAAGCTGCTGTCCGGTATTCTTGGATTAAACGGAGACGACCAGACCGAAGAGAAAGAGAATTATGACCAGATCGTATGCCCTACCTGTGGTATGAGTTATGGAGAGTTTGTACGGGACAGTCAGTTTGGCTGCCCGGACTGTTATGATACCTTCAGCATTTTGATGAGCAGCAACATTAAGAAGCTGCAGGGCAGTGATACTCATGTGGGAAAGCATCCCCGTTATCAGACGGAGACGCAGACCGAAGATGGTTCTGCTGCCGGTGCACCTCAGGAGACGATGGAGGATCGCTTAGCTGTGCTGCGATCCCGTCTGCAGGAGGCCATCTCCGAAGAAGAATATGAAGAAGCGGCGCGATACCGGGATGAGATCCGGAAGCTGCAGGAGGAGGGTATTGATGCTTAAATGGTACGAGAGAGAAGGCGCTGACGATGATATCGTTGTTGCCAGTCGTGTACGTTTACAGCGAAACCTGAAGGGATACCTGTTTCCGGTAAAGATGACAGATGAAGACCTGGCAACTCTGGATCAGCAGTTGGAAAGTTCTTTTGCCTGCCTGCAGACGACCACCGGGTTGGATTACGATACGATGGATCTGCAGCAACTCAGCGACCGGGCGCGGATGGCGCTTCAGGAGCGGCAGCTCATCAGTCATGGAATTGCGGAGAACACGCACCCGATGTCCATGATGCTTTCCAAGGATGAGTCTGTCGGCTTGATTTTTAATGGAGAGGATCATATTCGCCTGCAAGTCAGCTGCAGTGGCCTGAATCTGGAAGGAGCATGGGCGCAGGCAGATCGACTGGACGATCAGATCAACGAAAAATACGAATATGCTTTTGATCCGAAGTTCGGATATATGACGACATATCCGACACATCTTGGTACTGGCATGCGGGCATATTTGCTGCTGCATCTGCCGCTCCTTTCCGGCAGTAAGCGATTTTCCGCTACGATGCAGGAGGTTAGCCGGTTCGGAATCGTGATGAAGCAGGCATTCGGCTCTGATGGGGAAGCCTACGGAGATATGTATGTAATCTATAATCAAAAGACACTGGGGCAGTCCGAGGAGGATTTGATTGCGGTACTGAATAAAATCGGACGCAGGATTCTGGAGCAGGAGAAAAAACTGCGGGAGCTGGCGATGCAGAATCAGAAGGATGCCAGAGAAGATCAGACCTATCGCGCATATGGATTGCTGCGCTATGCCCGCTCTCTGACGATCAAGGATGCCCTGCATTATTTATCCAAGCTGCGGCTTGGCGCAACGTTGGGATTGATTCAGTTTGAAACACCGGTTTCGCTGTTTCAGATGATGCAGTGCTGCCAGAGTGCATCGCTCCAGACGATGTATCATCGGGAGATGAGCGAGGAGGAGCAGAACCGCTATCGGGCGGAATATATCCGGAAGCATCTTCCGGAGTGCAAGGAGGAAGAGTGAATTTATGACAGATCGTTTTACGAATAAAGCAAAAGATGCCCTGTCGCTGGCTGTGGATGCCGCAGAATCTCTGGGACATCCTCTTGTCGGGACAGAGCACCTTCTGATTGGCCTGATTCAGGAGGGAACCGGTGTTGCCGCCAGAGTCCTGGACAATCACGGCATCAGCGAGGAGCGTGTCTTCCAGTTGATCCAGCAGTTCATGACGCAGAACGCAGCAGTTGGAATTGCCGATCCGGAGGGATATACTCCGAAGGCACGCCGCGTGTTGGAAAACAGCTATAAAGAGGCATTGCATACGAGATCTCCGCTGATCGGAACGGAGCACATTCTTGTTGCGATTTTGAAGGAGCCGGATTGCGGTGCGATCCGCCTGTTGAATACACTGAATGTCGATATCCGAAAGATGTATCTGGATCTGTATGTCAGCAGCGGACAGGATGCCGCGTCTGTGCGGGAGGAGATGAAAAATTCTGCCCCCAAGGGCTCTAATAAGAACAGTTCCACGCCCACACTGGATCAGTATGGCAGAGATCTGACTGCGATGGCAAAAGAGGGAAAGCTTGATCCGGTCATTGGCAGAGAGACGGAAATCACGCGCGTCATTCAGATTTTGAGCCGCCGTACGAAGAACAATCCCTGTCTGATCGGAGAACCCGGCGTCGGTAAGACTGCCATTGCAGAGGGTCTTGCGGCGCGGATCGTGGAGGGGAACATCCCGGAGACGATCTCCGGAAAAAGACTGGTGACGCTGGATCTGTCCGGCATGGTGGCAGGTTCTAAGTACCGTGGTGAGTTCGAGGAACGGATCAAGACCGTCATCAACGAAGTGCGAAATGATGGCGGTGTCCTGTTGTTTATTGATGAGCTGCATACGATCATCGGTGCCGGCGGCGCAGAGGGCGCGATGGATGCTTCCAATATCTTGAAACCAGCGCTTGCCCGCGGTGAGATTCAGATCATCGGTGCAACAACCATTCAGGAATACCGCAAGCACATCGAAAAGGATGCCGCTCTGGAGCGTCGTTTCCAGCCGGTCATGGTGGAGGAACCGTCTGCGGAAGAGGCAGTAGAGATTCTTCGCGGACTGCGGGGCGCTTATGAGGAGCATCACAAAGTTACAATCACAGATGAAGCACTGGAGGCAGCTGTTTCCCTGTCTGCCCGCTATATCAACGATCGTTTTCTGCCGGACAAAGCCATCGACCTGATTGATGAGGCATCGTCCAAAGTACGTCTGACGACGTATGTTACACCGGCAGATATCAAAGATCTGGAAAAAGAAGTACAGGATCTGGAAAAAGAAAAAGAGCAGGCAATCAGCGCTGAGGCATATGAGCGTGCCGGTGAGATCAAACGTCTCCAGCAGGAAAAAAAGCAGGAGATTCAGGTTCGCACGATGCAGTGGGAAGAAGAAAAGAAAAACAGTTGTCCCATCGTTGGTGTCGAGCAGATTGCAGAAGTTGTCTCTGACTGGACGCGAATTCCAGTCAAGAGTCTGGAAGAGGGAGAAGCAGAGCGTCTGCGCCATCTGGAAGAAATCTTGCATAAGAGAGTTATTGGACAGGATGCCGCAGTCGCAGCCGTTGCAAAGGCAATTCGCAGAGGTCGTGTCGGATTGAAGGATCCGAAGCGTCCCATCGGCAGCTTTCTGTTCCTTGGACCTACCGGTGTCGGCAAAACAGAGCTGTCAAAGGCATTGGCAGAAGCAATGTTTGGCTCGGAAAATGCAATTATTCGTGTTGACATGTCGGAATATATGGAGAAGCACAGCGTCAGCAAGCTCATCGGTTCTCCGCCCGGATATGTCGGTTATGAGGAGGGTGGTCAGCTCAGCGAAAAAGTTCGGAGAAATCCGTACTCGATTTTACTGTTTGATGAAATCGAGAAGGCGCATCCGGATGTGTTTAATATTTTGCTGCAGGTATTGGACGATGGACAGATCACCGATTCTCAGGGACGTCGCATCGACTTTAAAAATACCGTCATTATTATGACATCAAACTGTGGTGCTGCCAACATCCTGACACAGAAGCGTCTTGGTTTTGGCACTGTGGCAGATGCACCGAAGCAGGATTACGAGTTTATGAAGAGCCGCGTCATGGAAGAGGTTCAGCAGACATTCAAGCCGGAGTTTCTGAATCGTATCGATGAGACGATCGTTTTCCATCCGCTGACAAAGGAGAACATCAGCGAGATTGTTGTGATTATGATGAAGACGATCGAGAAGAGAGCTTCTGAGCAGATGGAGCTGACGATGCAGATTACCGATGCGGCGAAGGAGATTCTGATTGAAAAGGGCTACGATGAAAAATATGGTGCAAGACCGTTGCGCCGTGTGATCCAAAATCTCATCGAGGATCGTTTGGCAGAAGAGATCCTTGTTGGCAACATTCAAAAGGGTATGGATGTTCGGATCGATGCAAAGGATGGCGCCATCGAGTTTTGTCCGGAGCCTGCAAAGGAGGCTGAATGAAGAGCACCAGCGTCTTTTTCTGTAAAGAATGCGGATATGAAACACCAAAGTGGCTGGGGCAATGCCCCAGCTGCAAAAACTGGAATACGCTGGTAGAAGAACCGACTGCACCGAAGTCTTCCGGGAAGGGCAGAAAGCTGTCCGCTGCAGAGAGCCGGGAAAAAAGAATTCCGGTACGACTTCGGGAGATTTCCACTGAGGAGGAGCCTCGCTTTTCCAGCGGGATTTTAGAGATGGATCGTGTGCTGGGAGGCGGAATTGTCCCGGCATCTCTTGTACTGATCGGCGGAGATCCCGGCATTGGAAAATCCACGATTTTGCTGCAGATGTGTCGGAATCTCGTTTCTTCCGGTAAAAAGGTCTTATATATTTCCGGCGAGGAGTCCAAACGGCAGATTAAGATGCGTGCAGACCGTATGGGCGAATTCGAAGAGGGATTGTATCTGCTGTGCGAGACAAATCTGGATACGATCTCGGAGACGATCCGGGAGCAAAAGCCGGATCTTGTTGTTATTGATTCCATTCAGACAATGTTTCGGGAGGATATTTCTTCGGCTCCGGGCAGTGTCGGACAGGTGCGGGAGTGTACGAATCAGCTGCTCCAGTTGGCAAAGGGAGAGGGTATTGCCACATTTCTGGTTGGTCATGTGACGAAAGAGGGCATGGTGGCAGGTCCCCGTGTTCTGGAACATATGGTAGATACAGTTCTGTACTTTGAGGGCGACCGCAGTGCTTCTTATCGTATCCTGCGTGCCGTAAAGAACCGTTTTGGATCCACAAACGAGATTGGTGTCTTTGAGATGCAGAATACCGGTCTGCGGGAGGTGGAAAACCCTTCGGCATATCTGCTGCAGGGAAGACCGGAGCATGCATCCGGTTCGGTTGTGTCCTGTTCCGTGGAGGGAACGAGGCCGATCCTGATGGAAGTACAGGCACTTGTATGCCGGACAAACTTTGGCATGCCGAGACGAACTGCAGTCGGCACGGATTATAACCGTGTGAACCTGCTCATGGCAGTGCTGGAAAAACGCCTGCACCTATCTCTGGGGCAGTGTGATGCCTATGTCAATGTCACTGGCGGTATGCGGGTATCCGAGCCGTCTATGGATCTGGCAATCGTGATCGCACTGATTTCCAGCTATCTGGATATTGAAGTGGACGAACACACGATGGCATTCGGAGAAGTTGGTATTTCCGGCGAAGTGCGAAGCGTCAGTCAGTGTGCGAAGAGATTGCAGGAAGCTTCAAAGCTGGGATTTTCTACTTGCATTGCACCGCAGGTAGCACTGGAAGGACTGGATATTCCCAAGGGGATGCACTGTGTCGGTGTAAAAAATCTCAGTGAAGTGCTGCAGTATTTGAAAAAAGAGAAAAAATAAAATCAGCAAAAAATTTGCAGAACAAAAAAAGGAAGAAGTTCCTTATTACATACCGAATTTCTTCCTTCTTTTAATATTATCTGCTTGTCGGAAATAAAAATAGAATCCTGCTCCGCAGGATTCTCCGCCTGCGGCGGGTCGCGAAGCGACAAATTCTGTTCCGCCGCAGTGCGGATCCATGCGTAGCGCTTTTTTACTTTATAGGAAATGCGACGCAATTTCCTATAAAGTAAAAAAAGACCAGTCTCAATCGACTGATCTTTGAAGCAGGGGAAGAGAGATTCGAACTCCCATTAACGGTTTTGGAGACCGTTGCTCTGCCATTGAACTATTCCCCTTTATTGATTTGCTGTCGCTCTCGCAACTGCTCTATTGTTATATCATAACCTATAGGTATTGTCAAATACTTTTTTTAAATAAATTCAATTTTTTAATTGAGCCAAATAAGTCCTGCTGCAACAATACAGATTATTCCTGCGCACGGTCGGTATTTTTACTTGAAGCAGAGGAAAAAATCGGATATACTGGAACTATCAAAAAAGAGGAGGCGTGGCAGCAGCCACGAACAAAGAGAGATGGAATTTCGTATTTTATTTCAGACTGGACATGCAGTTGTTATTGAGATGTTGAATTACGGTGTATACTTTACAAATAAGGAGTATACGATTTTTGTAGACGGTCAGGAGGTTCTGACTTCCAAGAAGGTCATTCAGACGATTTACGGACTGAACCCGGATACCGAATATACCATTCAGGTAAAGAGCACGGATGGTGCAGATGTATCGGAACCGGTGAAGGTAAAGACCAATTACGAGTTTGTGACGCTGGATGTCAGACAGTTCGGTGCAAAGGGTGACGGCGAGCATGATGATACGATCTTTATTCAGGCTGCGATCAATGCCTGCCCGAAGGATGGCCGTGTTCTTGTTCCCGCCGGCACTTACCGCACATCTGCGCTGTTCCTGAAGGATGATCTGGTTCTGGAGTTCGCAGAGGGCGCAACTCTGCTGGCATTCACCGATCGTGCGAAGTTCCCGATCCTGCCCGGTCTGATTCCGTCCACCGACGGCGAGAAGGAGTACAACCTTGGTACCTGGGAGGGCGATCCCGAAGATATGTTCGCTTCGATCCTGACTGGTATCAATGTCAAGAATATCGTGATCACCGGTGCTGGTGTACTGGATGGCAACAGCAGCTATGAGAACTGGTGGGAAGGCAATGGCAGAGAAAAGGTTGGCGGAGCATATCGTCCCCGCATGATCTTCCTGAATCACTGCGAGAATGTTGTGGTACATGGTCTGCGCGTACAGAACAGCCCGGCATGGAATCTGCATCCGTATTTCTCCGATCATCTGCGCTATCTGGATCTGGAGATTATCAATCCGAAGATCTCCCCCAACACCGATGGTATTGATCCGGAGTCTGTTGACGGTCTGGAGATCGCAGGCGTACACTTCTCTCTGGGTGATGACTGTATCGCAGTAAAGTCCGGTCGTTTCTACATGGGACACAAGTATAAGAAGTCTTCTCAGCATATGGAGATCCGCCAGTGCTATATGCAGCATGGTCACGGCTCCGTCACCCTTGGTTCTGAGATGGCGGCCGGTGTCAAGCATCTGATGGTTAAGGATTGTATTTTTGAGGATACTGATCGTGGTCTGCGTGTTAAGACGAGAAGAGGACGTGGCAACGATGCTGTCATTGAGGATATTACCTTTGAGAATATTAAGATGGATGGTGTTCTGACTCCTTTCGTTGTAAACTCTTTCTATTGGTGTTGTGATCCTGATGGACACAGTGAGTACGTTCGCTCCAAGGAACCGCTTCCGGTGGATGAGCGCACCCCGTTCATTCGTGAGCTGTATTTCAAGGACATTGAAGCACATAACTGCCACGTTGCAGCGACCTTTATCTATGGTCTGCCGGAAGCAAAGATTGACAAGCTGACTTTCGAAAATGTTCATGTAGACTTTACCGAGAATCCGACTCCGGAGTACCCGGCGATGATGGCAGATGTAGAGCCTTGCACTAAGAAGGGTATCTATATCAACAATGTCAAAGAGCTGATCATGAAGAATGTTACCGTAGAGGGAGCAGAGGGAAAACCTGTTGAGATCCTGAACGTAGATAAAGTTACGAGAGAGGACTGATTCTGCTCATGTCTGAGGAGAACAAGGAAGTCATCCGTCTTTCGGTGCGCAGCCTGGTAGAATTTGTGCTACGCACCGGAGATCTGGATAATCGAAGAGGACGAGCCGCAAAGGACGCCATGGCAGAGGGGAGCCGCATCCATCGCAGAATTCAAAAGCAGATGGGTGGAGACTACCATGCCGAGGTGTCCTTAACGTGTCATTTGGACTGTGGACCTGCGACACTGATTCTGGAGGGACGAGCCGATGGTATCTTTACCGATCGGGACGGACGGCGCGGCATCGACGAGATCAAAGGCATCTACCGGGATGTAAACCGTCTGGAGGAGCCGATTCCGGTACACAAGGCGCAGGCGCTTTGCTACGGGTATATGTATGCCTTTCATGAACAGTTAGACGGCATGGTGATCCAGCTCACTTATTGCAATCTGGAATCCGAGGAGATCAGGCGGTTTCAGGATTATTATACGTTTGAACAGCTGGAAACTGCTGTGAAGATGCTTGTCCGTGACTATCAGAAATGGGCGGAGTTTGCCAGCTTTCATCGCCAGGCATCCATTGCCTCGATTCAGGGGCTGGAGTTTCCCTATCCGTATCGGCCGGGGCAGCGCAGTCTGGTTGTGTCCGCTTATCGGGCGATGGAGCGAAAACAGCGTCTGTTCGTGCAGGCACCTACCGGCATTGGAAAGACATTGTCCGTTGTATTTCCGGCAGTGCGCACTCTGGGCGAAGAGCGGGCGGATAAGATTTTTTATCTGACCGCAAAAACCATCACCCGCTCTGTCGCGGAGGAGGCATTTCGGATTTTGCGGGATTCTACAGATGGAAATCTGTGCGTGTCCAGTGTGACGTTGACAGCCAAAGAGCGGATCTGTCCTCTTGTCTGTGAGGAAGGCAAAGAGGCGGATTGCAATCCAGTCAGCTGCCCCTATGCGAAAGGCCATTTTGATCGGGTCAATGATGCTGTTTATGCACTGATCACCCGAAAAAATGAAATCCTGCGGGAAGACATTGCTGCCTATGCCAAAGAATACCGCGTCTGCCCTTTTGAGATGAGTCTGGATGTGAGTAACTGGACGGATGCGATTATCTGCGATTATAATTATGTGTTTGATCCCAATGTACGTCTGCAGCGGTATTTTGGAGACGGACAGGAGGGAAACTATGTGTTTCTCATTGACGAGGCGCACAACCTGGTGGAACGTGCCAGAGAGATGTACAGCGCGACCCTCTGTAAAGAAGACTTTCTGGATTCTGCCAGACATTACAAAGAGCGCAGCGTCAAGCTCTCGAAAGCGCTGACCCGGTGCAACAAACTGCTGCTGGAGATGAAGCGGGAGTGTGATCGTATGGACAAGCTTATTCCGGAGGATGTCTCACAGCTGACATTTGCCGTTGATCATCTGTACGACGAGATTGTGACCTGGTACGAGGAACACCCCAATGAATCAATGGATTCAGAGGAAAGCCGCTTTTTCTTTTCTCTGCGGGATTTTCTTCTCGTTTCCGAAAAGCTGGATTCCCATTACCAGGTCTACACCCAGTTACAGGAGGACGGTGGTTTCCTGTTAAAATTGTTTTGTGTCGATCCCTCAAAAAATTTGCGGGAATGCCTCGATCAGGGCAGCAGTGCGTTGTTTTTCTCCGCCACGATGCTGCCGGTTAATTATTATAAAAGTCTGCTGTCGGGAGAGACGGACGATCCGGCCATTTATGTGCCATCTCCGTTTTCGCAGGATCATCGCCTGCTCTGCGCAGCGAGAGATGTGACGACCCGTTATCGGGATCGCAGTGAGCAGAGCTTTGACCAGATGGCTGCTTATATTGAGACGGTAACTGCGATTCGTTCCGGAAATTATTTCGTATTCTGTCCGTCCTACGCCTATCAGGAACGGCTGTACGAGGCGCTTCGACGCAGGATTCCGGAGACGCATCCGGACATTCAGATCGTCTGTCAGGGAAGTCGTATGAGCGAGCCGGAACGGGAAGCCTACCTTGCTTTGTTTCACGAGGAGCGGACGGGGACGCTGGTGGGACTCGGTATTTTAGGTGGTATTTTTTCGGAAGGGATCGATCTGCGAGAAGATACGCTCATCGGTGTTTTTATTGCCGGAACCGGACTTCCGCAAGTGTGTGCGGAACGGGAGATTTTGAAGGATTATTATGAGCAGCATGGAAAGAACGGATTTGACTATGCATACCTGTATCCGGGCATGAACAAAGTTCAGCAGGCGGCGGGACGTCTCATCCGCACGACACAGGACGAGGGCGTGATCTTTCTGTTGGATCATCGCTTTTGGCAAAGAGAATATCAGGAATTGTTTCCCAGAGAATGGGCGGACTGCAGAAGAGTTTCTCTCTCCGACGCAGCGATCCTTGCCAGAACTTTTTGGGAGAAACGGGACCGAAAGGAGTGAAACTATGGAAGAACCGAATTTTTATCAGATGTATTTACAGGAATTGCAGGGGATCCGTCCCTGTGAGGATGCGGAACTGGCAGAGCTTTTGCCGAAACTGTTAGATGGAGATTTCTCCGTGACAGAGCGTCTGATCGAGGGCAATCTGTTCCGGGTACTGCCCATCGCAAAGGAACTTCAGGACAAAGGTGTTCTGTTCACAGATCTTGTTCAGGAAGGCAATATGGCGCTGACGATGGCAGTAGGAGATTACTCTGATGGCAATTACGGCGATTTTATTCCTTTTATTGAGGAAGAAATCCGCAGTGCCATGCAGAAAGAAGTTGATAAGCAGAATCTTTCTGACAAAACCGCGAAGAGAATGTTAGACCGCGTTGAACTGTTAAATGCAGTAACAGAAAAACTGGCACAGGATTATGGCAGAGAAGCAACTCTGCCGGAGCTTGCAGAAAAGATGCAGATGTCTGAGGAAGAAGTAAAGGACATTATGCGTCTGGCAGTCAATGCCATGACAGCTGGTGACACTGCCGCCGGTCTGACGGAAGAATCCGCAGAAAATCAGCAGTGACGAATAAAGTCGTATTTTTTCACAGGAGATTGTTACTTGTCGGTAAATGAGGCGCGTGCTATACTTGGGCGTGTATGGACTGCGAAATTAGCTGCCTGATGCAGCAGAAATGAGAGGAAACCATGAGCGTAAAGAGAGTATATGTGGAGAAAAAAATAGACTTTGCTGTAAAAGCCAGAGAGCTGGAAGAAGAGATCGCCAGCTATCTGAATATTCACACAGCAAAGGCGGTTCGTGTTCTGATCCGGTATGATGTAGAAAATATTTCAGAGGACGTATATGCAAAAGCATTAAACACCATTTTTTCGGAGCCTCCGGTAGATGATCTTTATGAGGGAGAGTTTCCCCATGAAGCGGATGATACCATCTTTTCCGTAGAATATCTGCCTGGACAGTTCGACCAGAGAGCGGATTCTGCAGAGCAGTGTGTTCGCCTGCTGGCAGAGGAGGAAGAGCCGGTCATCAAGACCGCTACGACTTATGTTATTTCCGGTCAGGTCAGTGAGACGGAGATTGCTGCGATCAAGTCCCACTGTATCAACCCGGTAGATTCCAGAGAAGCCGGAGAAGAGATTCCGGACACTCTGGTAACAAAGTTTGAAGAACCGGCAGACGTTCTGATCTTCGATGGATTTTCCACGATGCCGGAAGCAGAATTAAAGGAATTATACACTTCCCTGAATCTGGCGATGACATTCAAGGACTTCCTTCATATTCAGAAGTATTTCCATGATGAGGAGAAGAGAGATCCTTCCATGACGGAGATTCGTGTGCTGGATACCTACTGGTCTGACCATTGCCGTCACACCACCTTCCAGACCGAACTGAAAAATGTCACTTTCGAGGAAGGTTATGCAAAGGATGCCATCGAGAAAGCATTCCAGCAGTATGTTTCCGATCACAAGGAAATTTTTGCAGGCAGAAATGACAAGTTTGTCTGCCTGATGGACCTGGCAACGATGGGGGCCAGAAAGTTAAAGAGAGAGGGACTTTTGGACGATCAGGAAGAATCCGATGAGATCAATGCCTGCTCCATCGTAGTCCCGGTAGAAGTAGACGGCAAGACCGAAGAGTGGCTGGTCAACTTCAAGAATGAGACACATAACCACCCGACAGAGATCGAGCCTTTCGGTGGTGCCGCTACCTGCCTCGGCGGTGCGATCCGTGATCCGCTGTCCGGACGTACCTACGTTTATCAGGCAATGCGTGTTACCGGTGCCGCTGATCCTACCGTCAGTGTCTCCAAGACATTGGAGGGCAAACTTCCCCAGAAGAAGATCGTTCGTTCCGCTGCCAGCGGCTACAGCTCCTACGGCAACCAGATTGGTCTGGCAACCGGTTATGTAAAAGAAATCTATCATCCGAACTACGTTGCAAAGAGAATGGAGATCGGTGCTGTTATGGGTGCAGCTCCCCGCAGAGCGGTTGTTCGCCTGACCTCCGATCCCGGCGATCAGATCATTCTGTTAGGTGGTCGTACCGGTCGTGACGGCTGTGGCGGTGCAACCGGTTCTTCCAAGGCACATACTGTTACTTCGATTGAGACTTGCGGTGCCGAGGTTCAGAAGGGTAATGCCCCTACCGAGCGTAAGATTCAGCGTCTGTTCCGCAGAGAAGAAGTCAGCCACATGATCAAAAAGTGTAACGACTTTGGTGCAGGCGGTGTTTCCGTTGCCATCGGTGAGCTGGCAGACGGTCTGCAGATCAATCTGGATCTGGTTCCGAAAAAGTATGCAGGTCTGGATGGAACCGAAATTGCGATCTCCGAATCTCAGGAGAGAATGGCAGTTGTTGTCCGCAAAGAGGATGTTCCCCAGATGTTAGAATATGCCGCTTCCGAAAACCTGGAAGCAGTCGTTGTTGCAGAGGTAACCGAATCTCCCCGCCTTGTTATGAAGTGGAGAGGAAAAGAAATCGTAAATATCAGCCGTGCATTTCTTGATACCAACGGCGCTCATCAGGAGACAGATGTTACCGTAACTCCGCCTTCCGCAGAGGGAGATTTCTTCCGTAAGGAAGCACCTGCGGATGTAGCCGGTGCATGGAAGCATATGCTGGGCGATCTGAATGTCTGCTCCCAGAAAGGTCTTGTAGAGATGTTCGATGCTTCCATCGGTGCAGGCAGCGTAACGATGCCTTATGGTGGTAAGTATCAGATGACCGAGACTCAGGCGATGATCGCAAAACTGCCGGTAGCAAAGGGCAAGACGGACTGTGTAACGATGATGGCATATGGTTTTGATCCGTATCTGTCTTCCTGGAGCCCGTACCACGGCGCTGTCTATGCAATCGTTGATTCTATCGCGAAGATCGTAGCATCCGGCGGTGACTACAGCAAGATCCGTATGACCTATCAGGAATATTTCCGTCGTATGACCACCGATCCTCATAGCTGGGGCGAGCCGTTCTCTGCACTGTTAGGTGCATACGATGCACAGCTCGGATTTGGTCTGCCGTCCATCGGCGGTAAGGACTCCATGTCCGGTACTTTCGGTGACATCAGTGTTCCGCCGACTCTTGTTTCCTTCGCAGTCGATGTTGCATCGGATAAGACTGTTGTAACACCGGAATTAAAGAAAGCCGGCAACAAGCTTGTGAAGTTCACGATGCACCGCAATGCAGATGAGCTGCCGAATTACAACGAATTAAAGAGACAGTATGCAGACTTCTTTGAAAATGTTAAGGCTGGCAGAATCATTTCCGCTTATGCACTTGGCGCAAAGGGTATTGCAGAAGCTGTTTCCAAGATGGCATTTGGTAATCACCTTGGTGTTAAGATCAATGCCGGCGAAGTATCTGCGAATACACTGTTCGCGCCTTCTTACGGCGCATTGATCGCAGAAGTACCTGCCGATCAGGTACTGGCACTGCAGGGCGCTTATGAGGTAGTCGGTGAAGTGACAGAAGAGGCTGTTTTCCAGTACGGCGATGCAAAGGTTGATCTGATGCAGGCACTGGACATCTGGAAAGCTCCACTTGAGAAGGTATTCCCGACCAACTCCGGCACCGCTCAGAAGCCGGTAGAAGAGAAGCTTTATCACGCAGATTCCATCTACGTTTGCAAAAATAAAGTTGCAAAGCCCACGGTCTTCATTCCGGTATTCCCGGGAACAAACTGTGAGTACGACAGTGCAAAGGCATTTGAGGCAGCTGGTGCAGATGTGATCACCTGTGTTATGAAGAATCAGTCCGCAGCCGATATCCGTGAGTCTGTTGAAGCATATGAGGCAGGCATCCGCAAAGCACAGATTATGATGTTCCCCGGTGGTTTCTCTGCTGGTGATGAGCCGGAAGGTTCCGCAAAGTTCTTTGCAACTGCATTCCGCAATGAAAAGTTAAAAGAAGCGGTTGAAAAGCTGATCTATGAGAGAGATGGACTTGTACTTGGTATCTGTAACGGTTTCCAGGCACTGATCAAGCTGGGACTTGTTCCCTATGGTCATATTCAGGCACAGACCGAGGATTCCCCGACGCTGACCTACAACACTATCGGTCGTCACATTTCCCGAATGTCCTATCTGAAGGTTGTCTCCAACAAGTCTCCCTGGTTGCAGAAGGCAGAGCTTGGCGGCGTATATGTCAACCCGATCTCTCACGGCGAAGGTCGCTTCGTTGCCAATGATAAGTGGCTGAAGGAGCTGTTCGCAAATGGCCAGGTTGCAACTCAGTATGTAGATGCAGACGGACATCTTGAGATGAACGAAGAGTGGAACGTCAACGGTTCTTACTGTGCAATCGAGGGTATCACAAGCCCGGATGGCCGTATTTATGGTAAGATGGCACACTCCGAGAGACGCGGTGATTCCGTTGCAGTCAACATCTATGGCGAGCAGGATCTGAAGCTGTTTGAATCCGGTGTAGACTACTTCAAGTAATTTTGAAATAAAATATTTTTCAAAGGTTAGACGCTGTACAGAATGGATTTTACGTTCTGTACAGCGTTTTTGCGTTATATAGAAAATATAAATTTCTATAACGCAAAAACGTGTTTCAGATCGCACTGCGGCGGAAAAGAATTTGTCGCTTCGCGACCCGCCGCAGGCGAAGAATCCAGCAGGCTGGATTTTATGTTTTTACTTTCCTGCAATTCTTTTACAAAAACTTTACAGAAGCACTATTTTGAACTTTACGTCTCTTCCTTATACTCATTGCTGTAAACAAGAACAGGGCTGAAACAAAGAAGATAGCAAGCCCGGCTATGGAGGAGAAAATGAAAAAGAAATTAGCAGTTTTACTGGCAACAATGATGGTAGCAGGTCTTGGACTGGCAGCTTGCGGAAATAAAGATCAGGGCACTCCTGATACGCAGGGCAGCACAGCAGGTACTGAGGCAAAGACCGAATCCGCTGCAGATAACAACAGTGAGGCAGATACAACCGGCAGCCTGGATGGTAACATCTACGTTCTGACCCGTGAAGATGGTTCCGGTACAAGAGGCGCATTCATCGAGCTGTTCGGTATCGAGCAGAAGAACGATGCTGGCGAGAAGGTTGATATGACGGTTCAGACCGCAGAAATCACAAACAGCACTTCCGTTATGATGACCACCATCGCAGGCAATGAGAAGTCCATCGGTTATGTATCCCTTGGTTCTCTGGATGAGAAGCAGGTAAAGGCTCTGCAGGTTGACGGTGTGGATGCAACCGCTGAGAATGTAAAGGATGGTTCTTATTCCGTAGCAAGACCTTTCAATATCGTAACCAGAATCGGCGATGTATCTGACGCGGCTCAGGATTTCATCAACTTCATCATGAGTGAAGAAGGTCAGAAGGTTGTAGAAGACAATGGTTATGTATCTGTTGGCGATGCTCCTGCTTACGAGGCAGCTGATGTAAGCGGTACCGTTTCCGTAGGTGGTTCTTCTTCTGTAACACCTGTTATGGAAAAGCTGAAGGAAGCATACGCAGCAGCAAACCCGAACGTAGAAGTAAGTGTTCAGCAGTCTGACTCCAGTACCGGTGTTACCTCTACTGTAGAAGGCATCTTTGATATCGGTATGGCATCCAGAGAGCTGAAGGACAGTGAGACCGAGCAGGGTGTTGAAGGAACCGTCATTGCAATGGACGGTATCGCAGTTATCGTAAATCCTGCAAACCCTCTGACCAACATCACTTCTGACGAAGTTCTCGGTATCTACACCGGCGAGCTGACAAAGTGGGACGAAATCGGTAAGTGATACATACAAAGAAAGACGCGGGGTTCACTATGAAATCAAAATCACAGGTAAAGGAACTTGTGATGCGGATCGTCTTCGCAGGCGCTGCCTGCCTCTCCATTCTCAGCGTACTGCTGATCTGCATCTTCCTCTTTCAGAATGGAATCCCCACGATCATGAAAATTGGACCTGTCAAGTTTTTACTGGGACAGAAATGGATGCCGGGCAATAACCTGTTCGGCATCTTCCCCATGATTGTGGGAAGTATTTACGTCACAATTGGAGCAATTCTCGTCGGTGTTCCGATCGGTCTGCTGTGTGCAATTTATCTGGCACGGTTTGCGTCTCCGAGAGTGCACAAAATCTTAAAGCCGGTCGTAGACCTGTTAGCCGGTATTCCATCCATCGTATACGGATTCTTTGGGTTGGCAGCACTTGTTCCAATGATCAGCGGCATGTTTGCGGATGCCAGCGGCAAAGGTCTTCTGACCGCATCTTTACTGCTCGGTATCATGATCCTGCCGACCATCATCAGCGTATCCGAAGCTTCCCTCTTAGCAGTGCCGGAGCAGTATTACGAAGGTGCACTGGCTCTCGGCGCAACTCATGAGAGAAGCGTCTTTGCGGTAATTGTACCCGCTGCAAAGTCCGGCGTCACCGCAGCTGTAATCCTCGGTGTTGGTCGTGCCATCGGTGAGACAATGGCCGTTATCATGATTGCCGGAAACCAGCCGATCCTGCCCACAAGCCTTCTGTCCGGTGTCCGTACCATGACAGCAAATATCGTACTGGAAATGGGCTATGCAACGGATCTGCACAGACAGGCTCTGATTGCAACCGCTGTTGTTCTGTTCACCTTTATTTTGATAATCAACCTGCTGTTCTCTCTGATTAAGAAGAAAGAGCAGGCATAAGGAAGGAAAGCAAGCATGGAAATTGCAACTACCAAAAAAGAAGCGGACATTCCCGCACAGCCGATCAACCGGCTCTCCGCAAAAGCAAGATGGAAAGGATATCTCAAGCATCCCACCTCTCTGCTGGAACGAATCCTTGTGGATGCCTCCGCGATTCTGACGGTGTTGGTGCTTGTCTCCATCATCGCCTTTATTCTCATTAAGGGAATCCCAAATTTGACACTGGATATGTTCGCCTGGAAATATACCAGTGAGAACGCTTCTATGACACCGGCGATCTTGAACACATTGATCATGACTGCAGTGACACTGCTTCTCGCAGTGCCTGTCGGAGTTTTTGCTGCAATTTATATGGTGGAATATGCTTCCAAAGGAAGCAAGCTTGTCCGGGTCGTATCGCTGACCACTGAAACATTGTCCGGTATCCCGTCCATTGTATATGGTCTGTTTGGATATCTGTTTTTCTCGATCACACTGCATTTTGGACTGTCCATGATCGGTGGTGCACTGACACTGGCCATCATGGTACTGCCGCTTATTATGCGTACAACAGAGGAAGCTTTGAAATCGGTACCGGATTCTTACCGCGAAGGCAGCTTCGGTCTCGGTGCCGGCAGACTGCGCACCGTCTTTCAGATCGTACTGCCGCCTGCAATGCCCGGTATTTTATCCGGCGTGATCCTGGCAATTGGACGTATCGTTGGTGAGACGGCTGCACTGATTTTTGTTACCGGCACAGAACCGGCAGTTGCAACCAATCTGATGAAACCCGGACGTACACTGGCCGTGCATATGTACGCCATGTTTTCCGAAGGTCTCTACGGCGATAAGCCTTACGCAGTTGCCGTTGTACTGCTTGTTGTCGTCATCGGCATCAATGCTTTGTCCGGCCACTTTGCAAAGAAGCTGTCCGGTCAGGCAGCGCAGTAATAGACACGCATTGTGTTAGAAACTGAAACAGGAGAAAATAAAGGATGAGTAAATTTGAAGTCTCAGGTCTGGATCTTTATTATGACAAGTTCCATGCACTGAAAAATATCAATCTCAATATGGAAGAAGGCGAGATTACGGCTTTTATCGGACCCTCCGGCTGCGGTAAATCTACCCTGCTGAAATCCTTAAACCGTATGAATGACCTCGTGGAGGGATGTCGGATCACTGGCAGCGTCAAGCTGGACGGCAAAGACATTTATGGCGATATGGATGTCAATCTGCTGCGCAAGCGGGTTGGCATGGTATTCCAGAAGCCTAATCCCTTCCCCATGAGCATTTATGACAACATCGCATTTGGTCCCCGTACCCACGGGATCCGCAGCAAGGCAAAGCTGGACGACATCGTAGAGCGCTCTCTGCGGGATGCTGCAATTTGGGATGAGACAAAGGATCGTCTGAAAAAGAGTGCCCTTGGTATGTCCGGTGGACAGCAGCAGCGTCTGTGTATTGCAAGAGCTCTGGCAGTCAATCCGGAAGTTCTTCTGATGGATGAGCCCACCAGTGCGCTGGACCCGATTTCCACCTCGAAAATAGAAGACCTTGCGTTGGAACTGAAAAAAGATTATACTATCATCATTGTAACACACAATATGCAGCAGGCTCTGCGTATCTCAGACAAAACCGCTTTCTTCCTTCTGGGAGAGGTGATCGAGTATGGTGAAACAGAACAGTTATTCTCGATGCCGAAAGACAAGAGAACCGAAGATTATATCACAGGAAGGTTTGGTTAAAGATGAGAACAAGATTTGATGAACAACTGCAGCAGTTAAATCTGGAACTGATCCGGATGGGTGCATATTGTGAGGAAGCCATTCAGAACGTGATGGCGGCACTGGAACATGACGATATGGAAAAGATCGCCCTTGTTCATGAACTGGAAGAAGAAGTGGATCACAAAGAGCGTGAGATCGAGTCTCTCTGTATGAAGCTTTTGCTGCAGCAGCAGCCGGTCGCAAAAGATCTGCGTGTTATTTCTTCTGCCTTGAAGATGATTTCAGATATGGAGCGTATCGGGGATCAGGCATCGGATATTGCAGATATTATTCCATACCTGATTGGCAAAAAAACGGAGATCCGCAGTCTGCTTCAGGACATGGGCGAGGCTGTCTGCCGCATGGTGACAGCGAGTGTGGATTCCTTCGTTCAGAAGGATCTTTCCTTGGCGCGAGATGTCATGACCCAGGATGATGTGATTGATCAGTATTTTGCAGATGTCAAGACCCGCCTGATCGAGCTGCTTCGGGATAAAAATTCCGATGGCGAGATGGGTGTGGATGTCCTGATGGTCAGCAAATATCTGGAACGTATCGGAGATCATGCCGTAAACATCGCAGAATGGGTAGAGTATTCTATCACTGGTGAACATGTAAAAAAGTAAACAAAGGGGCATGAGACGATGATTTATTGTCTGGAAGATGATGACAGCATCAGAGAACTTGTAATATATACCTTAAATCAGACAGGATTGACCGCAAAGGGATTTGCGGTTCCTTCTGCGTTTTGGAAAGCGATGGAGGAGGAACAGCCTTCACTGCTTTTACTGGACATTATGTTGCCGGAGGAAGACGGTCTGTCCATCCTCAAAAAGCTGCGGGCAAATCCCCGCACCGAGAAACTTCCCGTGATGATGCTGACTGCAAAAGGCACGGAGTATGACAAGGTCGTTGGTCTCGATTCCGGAGCCGATGATTATATGACAAAGCCCTTTGGCATGATGGAGCTTGTCTCCAGAGTCCGGGCATTGCTGCGTCGGACACAGACGACAGTGCAGAAAGAGTCTTCCGGCATTCAGATCGGGGATCTGTGCGTGGATGAATCCAGACACCGTGTGACCGTTCAGGGACAGGAAGTCCTTCTGACTTTAAAAGAATACGAGCTGTTGACGTTTCTTCTGGAAAATCGCGGGCTGGTATTTTCGAGAGATCAGATTCTGGATCGAATCTGGGGCTATCATTTTGACGGTGAGAGCCGAACGGTAGACGTACATATCCGGACGTTGCGCATGAAGTTAGGAGCCTGTAGCAACCTGATCGAGACTGTGCGTGGCATCGGCTACCGTTTTTCTGAGAAAGACAACTAAGGGGGCGGCACATTGAAAAGAAAAATTATGCAGTATACGATCCTCGTATCGCTGCTGATGATCGCACTTAGTGTTATTTTGACCTTTTCCTTAAACTATATTTCCTTTGAGCGGAGCGTGGAAAACCAGCTCCGGCAGGAAAGCCTCCTCGTCTCCGCGGGGATGGAGCAGGCAAATGACGATGAGCAGTCTTATCTGAACCGCTTATCTGGCAGTGTTGTAGATCGTGTGACTTGGATCGATGCGGACGGCACCGTTTTGTTTGATAACTATGCAGATACCTCCACGATGGACAATCATCTGGATCGAAGAGAAGTTGCAGATGCGATTGAAAATGGCACCGGGTTTGCCAGCCGTTATTCCGGAACACTCTCTGTGAAGACGGAGTATTACGCCAGAAAACTGGAGGATGGCACGATCCTCCGAATTGCAGTAGACCATACCTCCGTTTTTCAGCTCTTATATCGTCTGCTGCTTCCGCTGATCGGCGTTCTGGGACTTCTGGTCTTTCTGGCAGCAGTACTTTCTGGCAGAATTGCGAAGCAGGCAGTGCGTCCGATCAATGATATCGATCTCGATCATGTGGAAGACACTGAGCCTTACGAGGAGTTGTCGCCTCTTCTGACGAAGATTTCGAGCCAGAGCCGCCGTATCGAGGAGCAGGTAGAGCAGCTGCAGAGACAGCGCAGAGAATTCGAGGCCATCACAGAAAACATGAGTGAAGGTTTTCTCATTGTGGACAGCCACACGAATCTGCTTTCTTATAACAGCAGCGCGAAACGGATGCTGGGAGTCGAAAATCTGCCGGAACATGAGACCGTTTTGGCAATCAACCGCAGCAGCGGTTTTCGTGGAGTGCTGGAAAAGGCACTGGCCGGTCGCCATAGTCAGACGATCTTTCAGTACAAAGAGCGGCAGTATCAGTTCCTTGCAAATCCCGTTCGCCAACATGATCAGATTGTCGGCGCTGTTATTTTGCTGATGGATGTGACGGAGCGGATGGAGCAGGAAGCAATGCGTCGGGAATTTACCGCCAATGTCTCCCATGAATTGAAGACACCACTGACGTCGATTTCCGGGTATGCGGAGATTATCGAGGCCGGTATTGTCAAAGAAGAGGATATCAGTCGCTTCGCAGGAAAAATTCATGAAGAAGCGATGCGCCTTCTGACACTGGTAAATGACATTTTGAAAATTTCCCGTCTCGATGAGGATGTAGATCTCCCGGAGAAGGAATCGGTGGATCTGTACTCTCTGTCTGAGCAGATCTTATCCAGACTGCAGCCGCAGGCAGAAAAGCGTGACATTCACATGGAACTTTCTGGAGACCATGAATCGGTACTCGGTCAGAGACAGGTTCTGGATGATATGGTATTTAACCTCTGTGACAACGCAATCAAATATAACAAAGAACAGGGTTCTCTCGCAGTAAGGATCCAGAAGACCGAAGAGGGCATCTGCCTTTCGGTGCAGGATACTGGTGTCGGGATTCCTTATGAGCATCGGGAGCGAATCTTCGAGCGATTCTATCGGGTGGAAAAGAGTCATTCCAAAGAACTTGGCGGTACTGGTCTTGGATTGTCCATTGTAAAGCACGGCGCACAACTGCACGATGCACAGATCCGCGTGCACAGCACGGTAGGACAGGGCACCACAATCACTCTGATTTTCCCCAGCGACTCGAATCAAGGAAAATAGAAAAAAAGATTTAACGGAAACTTTACATGAGTTTCCGTTTCTTTTTTACAATCCATCTCTATACTTGTGCATAGAAAAGGAGATGGGGGATATGTCGAAATTCTGGAATGTACTGGAAGTAAAAGATTGGAATCCGAAGTGGAAGATTGCGTGCTTTTTAGTTGTAAATTGTCTGTTATGGCTTGTTGTTCCGTATGTGATCATGTGGATTGGGAACGGACTTATTTCCGGATTCGGAACCTGGAATGATGCCATGTGGATTATGCCGGGATATTGCATGGTTGGCATCGGATTTTTCGGCGGATGTATTTATCTGATGCGAAAAGAGATTCGGTAAAAGCTTTTTTCAACATAATAACAGGGCTTTCGCGATGCACCGTTTGCAAAGTGAAAGCCCTGTTTGTCATCTGAAAAGAAATTATATGATCTCTTTCAATCCGGAAATATCCGGTTTTGCCATGAGAGAGTAGTTCGTGTGGTAAATGACAAAGCCGGGCTTCCCGCCTGCCGGTTTCTTGACCTGCTTTTTCTCAACGTAGTCGATCTCTACCTTATCTGCATCTCTGCCGGAGGAATAATAAGCAGCTAACTGTCCCGCCTCCTCGTAAGTGCGATCCGGCAATTCCTTTCCCTCAGTTCGAACGATCACATGAGAGCCGGGACGTTTTTTGGCATGAAACCACATGTCATTGTTCTCTGCAAAGTGGAACGTCAGCGCATCGTTCTGGAAATTGTTTTTGCCTACATACATATGAAAACCGTCGGAAGAAATGTAGTGATGCGGCTTACTGGTAATCTTGATTTTGCCCTTCTTACCGGACACCGGCGCTTTTTTCAGATAGCCGTACTGCACCATCTCCTGACGGATCTCAGTCAGGTCTTCCTGCTCCAGTGGCATCGACAGTGCAGCTGCAATGGACTGCAAATGTTCAATCTCGGACTGCGTCTCCTCTATCTGCGTTGTCAATGCTTCGTAAGTACGTTTCTGCTTGTTATATTTCTCGAAGTAGCGCTTGGCATTGTCTGTTGCAGACAATGTCTCATCCAGCGGAATCGTCAGTTCGGTATTGTCATAGTAGTTTGTCACAACCGTGCTCTTGGCACCTGCCGGCACAGAATAGCCGTAGGTGTGCAGCAGCTCTCCGTACAGACGATACTTTTCCCGCTTTTCGGTGTCTTTTAACTGCCGCTGCTGCAGATCGTACTTTTTGAGACTGCGCTCCAGATGGGTCTGAATGACTTTGCGCAGATCCGCGGTCTTCTGGCGGCTGCGGGTCATGCGGTTGCGCTCCTCATAGTAGACAGAGAGCATCTGACTGACAGATTCACAGTCCGTGTGGTGCAGCTCCGGGTTTTGTTTTTCCTCCTCAAGGCGGGAGCTCAACGGGCAGACTGAAAATTCTTCCGGCATGTCTCCGCGGTAATAAATCGCAGGGGAGAACTGTCCCGTTGCCACATCCTCCATCAGCAGGCACACCTGACCGGCAAGGTGCAGTGCCTCTGCTTCGGATAATGTATTTGCCGGAAGTGAAGAGTCGATATCCGCCTGAGCACACAGCTCCTCCGCCATCAGCGGAGAAAATCCGGTGACAGAAGTGTAGATCGCCTTTGCACACGGTCTCGCAAGAGTGCGAAGATGCGCGGCAAAAGACTCCCGATCTAACTTCCACGGGTCTAACTTATTCATCGTATCGGGAATGAACCAGGTACGACCCGGAAGCACTTCTCTTACAGAACTCATCTGCGCCGAGATTCGCTTGATGCTGTCCACGATGGTCAGATCCTCGTTGCAGAAGATCAGGTTCGAATGCTTGCCCATCAGCTCCAGAATCAAGTGTCTGCGGCAAAGATCGCCCATTTCGTTCAGATGCTCCAACTCAAAATCCAGAATACGCTCCAATCCCGGCTGCGTCACAGACAAAATGCGGGCGTTTCCCATGTGCTTGCGCAGCAGCATACAAAAATTCGGTGCCACCGTGGGATTCGGCGGGTTCTGATCCGTCAAATAGCACAGCGGCAGGCTGGCATCCGCGGAAAGCATGAGACGGCAGGTATCCTGCCTTGTCTTGATCGTCAGAAAAATTGCGTCAGGTTCCGGCTGTGCGATCCGGGCAACTCTGCCCCCGGTCAGCCGTTCCGATAATTCACGTGCCAGTGCGGCAACAGTTAATCCATCAAAAGCCATACTATCTCCATTCAGTGAAATTTCAAATTATCATACTGTTACTAAGTATAACTTTTTTTGTCTCGAATCGCAACTGAAAGTGAAATATTGACTAATGCTTCCGATTGCTTTATAATACAATGAAGCAGATTCTGGTCAGAGATAGAACCAGAAAGATGCAGAAACGAGGAACAACATGATAAAAAGTATGACGGGATTTGGCCGCTGCGAGATCGTGAATGAGGATGCAAAGATCACTGTCGAAATGAAGGCTGTGAACCATCGCTATCTCGATCTCGGAATTAAGATGCCCCGCCGGTTTAATGTATACGAATCCGCCATTCGTGCCAAGATCAAAGAGCTTGGTGTTGAGCGCGGAAAAGTAGACGTATTCATTAACTGTGAAGATTACAAAGAAGAGCAGGGCACACTGAAATTCAATGCGGCATTGGCACAGGAATATGTTTCTGTATTCCGCCGGATGCAGGAGGAACTGGGCGTGGAGAATGACCTTCGGGCGTCCACACTGGCGAGAATGCCGGAAGTCCTCACCATCGAACAGGAAGAGGACGATGAAGAAGAACTGTGGCAGATGCTTCAGGAAGGCATTTGCGGCGCAGTCGAGAATTTTAACCAGACCCGGATCAAAGAAGGGGAGAATCTCAAGCGGGATCTGGTCGGTAAGCTGGATCATATGGAAGAAGTTGTGAACCAGATTGAGAACCGCTCTCCGGGCGTAATGCAGGAATACCGCGAGCGCATCACTGCAAAAGTGACAGAATTTCTGGAAAATACTTCGGTAGATGATTCCAGAATCGCTGCAGAGGTAACACTGTTTGCAGATAAGGTCTGCACGGACGAAGAGACCGTCAGACTGCACAGCCACATCTATATGATGAAAGACAACCTGCTGAGCGGCGGAAGTCTTGGCCGTAAGTTAGACTTTCTGGCACAGGAGATGAACCGTGAGGCAAACACGATCCTTTCCAAGGCAAATGATCTGCAGGTATCAGAGCTTGGTATTTCTTTGAAGACTGAGATTGAAAAGGTCAGAGAGCAGATCCAGAACATCGAGTAAAGCCGGAGGTTTCCCGTGTTTATCAATATTGGATATGGTAATTATGTCAATTCCGATCAGATCGTTTCCATCAGCCGGTTAGATTCTGCCCCTGTCAAGCGTCTTGTACAGGAAGCGAAGGAATCCGGCAATGTCGTGGACGGAACTCAGGGACGCAAGACAAAAGCTGCGATCCTGACCGTCTCCGGTGCAGTCGTATTATCCGCACTTCTACCGGATACCATCGCAGCCCGCGCCGGAGTGATCTCGGAAGAGAATGGAGGAAAAGATGAAGCGTAAAGGGATTCTGACGGTAATCTCCGGTTTTTCCGGAGCCGGAAAAGGAACCGTGATGAAGCGCCTTCTGGAGAAATATCCGGAAGAATATGCGCTCTCGATTTCCTGCACCTCCCGCAGCCCCAGACCGGGCGAGCAGGACGGCAGAGAATATTTTTTCAAGACAAATGAAGAATTTGAGCAGATGATCGCAGAGGATGCTTTTCTGGAGCATGCCAAGTATGTCGATCATTATTACGGCACACCTGCTGCCTATGTAAAAGAGCAGATGGATGCCGGACGCAATGTGATTTTAGAGATCGAACTGCAGGGTGCTTTGCAGATCCGGAACAAGCTGCCGGAGACAATCCTGATGTTTTTGATGCCGCCATCCGCGGATGAGCTGGAGAACCGCCTGCGGGGAAGAGGCACTGAGACTGACGAGGTGATCCGCGCGAGACTGCGCCGTGCTGTGGAGGAGTCCAGGTCTATGGAGCAGTATGATTACCTTGTTGTAAACGATGATCTGGAGACCTGTGTGGAGGAAGTTCACCACCTGATCCAGTCTCAGCGTATGCGCACTTCTGAATGCATGGATCTGATCACAGACATGCAGGAAGGTGTCAAAAAGTTTTTATAATTTCAGCAAACGACGATAGCGATATCGTTCCATAAATAAAAAGAATAAAATTCTGGAGGAAAAATTATGTTACATCCGTCTTATAATGACCTGATCGCAACCGCAAATAAGAACGTAGAAGCCGGAGAGGAGCCGATCGTTACAAGCCGTTACTCTATCGTACTGGCAGCCGCAAAGAGAGCCAGACAGATCGTATCCGGCGATGAGCCTCGCGTAGCAGATGCAGAGGGCAAGAAGCCGCTGTCCATCGCAGTTGAGGAATTAGAGAAGTCCGAAGTACAGATTCTGCGGGATGGGGACGAAGCAGAAGTGGAGACTGTTGAGACTGCTGTAGAAGAGACCGAAGAAGCCGCAGAAGAAGAGACTGCTGCAGAGGAAGCAACTGAGGAATAAGAAATTTGGGGAACGAAGGGACTTTCATTGGAAGCCTCTTCGTTTTCTGGATTAGGATGGAGAAAATAGTTATATGAAAATTATGTTTGTGTCACTGGGCTGCGACAAGAATCTGGTGGATACCGAAAAGATGTTGGGACTGCTGCAGCAAAAAGGACATACGTTTACCGACGATGAGACCGAAGCGGAAGTGATTGTTGTCAATAGCTGCTGTTTCATCGGCGATGCCAAGGAAGAGAGCATCCAGACAATTATCGAGATGGGACGCATGAAGGAAGAGGGAAACTGCAAGCTCCTTCTTGTGACCGGATGTCTGGCGCAGCGCTATCAGGATGAGCTTCTGAAAGAACTTCCGGAAGCAGACGGTATTCTCGGAACAAATTCCTGGCAGGATATCGTGGATCTGGTGGAAGAAGCGGAAAAGAAGCAGACAAAGCCGGAGATTTTCCATGATCTGCGGGAGATGCCCCGCTCAGAGGCTGGCCGTGTTGTCACTACAGGCGGCTATTACGCTTATCTGAAGATCGCAGAGGGCTGTGACAAGCACTGTACTTACTGTATCATCCCGAAGGTGCGCGGTGATTTCCGCAGTGTGCCGATGGAAGATTTACTCAAGGAAGCCCGGGATCTTGCTGCTTCCGGTGTCAGAGAGCTGATTCTTGTTGCACAGGAGACGACGGTGTACGGCACGGATCTGTATGGAAAGAAATCTCTGCCGGAGTTGCTGCATCGCCTTGCTGAGATTTCAGGCATTTACTGGATCCGTATTTTGTACTGTTATCCGGAGGAAATCACGGACGAGCTGATCCAGACGATCAAGGCAGAGCCGAAGGTCTGCGATTATCTCGATATTCCGATTCAGCACTGCTCGGATCGGATTCTCGGCCGGATGGGACGTAAGACCTCTGAGGCAGATCTGCGCCGCATCATCGGAACTCTTCGGGAGGAGATTCCGGATATTGCACTTCGCACGACACTGATCACAGGCTTCCCCGGTGAGACCGAGGAAGACCATGAAAAGATGATGGCATTTGTCAATGAAATGGAGTTCACACGGCTTGGCGTCTTCACGTACTCGCCGGAAGAGGGAACCCCTGCGGCTGAGATGCCAGATCAGGTGCCGGAAGAGACGAAAGAGCAGTGGCGGGATGAGATTATGGAGCTTCAGCAGGAAGTCTCTTACGACCTCGGACAGGAGATGATCGGAAAAGAACTGACCGTCATGATCGAAGGAAAGGTAGCCGATGAGGCTGCTTATGTTGCCCGTACCTATATGGATGCGCCGGGTGTGGACGGATATCTGTTCGTACAGACTGGCGAAGCGCTGATGAGCGGCGATTTCGTCCGTGTTCGCGTGACCGGAGCAGAAGAATATGATCTGATTGGAGAGTTGATCTTATGAAATTAAATCTTCCAAATAAACTGACCATGCTGCGTGTGATCCTTGTACCGTTTTTTGTACTGTTTATGCTGGCTGATTTCGGATTTGCCGGTCAGAAATATGTCGCGCTTGGTATCTTTATCGTTGCCGGCCTGACGGATACCTTAGACGGCTATCTTGCAAGAAAGTACAAGCTGATCACGAACTTCGGAAAATTTATGGACCCGTTGGCAGATAAGCTGCTGGTGTGCTCCGCGCTGATCTGCTTTGTGCACACACAGGCGATCCCCACCTGGATCGTTTTGATTATCATTGCAAGAGAATTTGTCATCAGTGGATTTCGTCTTGTTGCATCAGACAAGGGTGTGGTTCTCGCCGCATCCTGGTGGGGCAAGAGCAAGACAATCTGTCAGATGGTAATGGTATGCGTTGTCATTGCCAGTCTGCCCGGTGCTTTCTTCTACTGGCTGCAGCAGATTTTGGTATACGCATCACTGGTACTGACTGTGATTTCACTGGCAGACTATCTGTATAAAAACTGGTTTGTCATGAAAGACGAATAAAAAACAGGGAGAAATCAGACATGGACGTTGAACTGATCTCAGTAGGAACCGAGCTGCTCATGGGCAATATTGTCAATACCAATGCGCAGTATTTAGCAAAGCAATTGACCGGACTTGGCTATCCGGTCCTGTATCAGTCTGTTGTGGGGGATAATCCGGAACGCCTGAAAGACGCTGTCCGCACCGCATTAAACCGTGTGGAACTTGTGATCTTAACCGGCGGTCTCGGACCCACAGAGGATGATATTACCCGCGAGATGACCGCGGAGGTGTTCGGCTGGCAGTTGTCCGAAGACTCCACCACGAAAAAGCGGATTGAGGATTATTTTGCCCGCACCGGCAGAACGGCTCCGGATAACAACTGGCGTCAGGCAATGGTGCCGGAAGGAGCCAAAATTCTGGAAAACGACAACGGAACCGCTCCCGGACTGCTGCTTACTGCCAAAAAGAGTGATCTGATTCCGGAAGGACATACCGCTATTTTGCTGCCCGGTCCGCCCAATGAGCTTCTGCCCATGTTTGAAAAGAAAGTTGTGCCGTGGCTGAAGAAAAAACAGTCGATGGTTCTCGTCTCCGATATGGTAAAGGTTTGTGGTATCGGAGAAAGCGAGGCGGAGACGATGATTTTGGATTTGATCGACAAGCAGACCAATCCCACCATTGCCCCTTATGCCAAGACATCGGAGGTTCATTTCCGCGTCACCGCAGCCGCTCCCACAAAGAAGGAAGCAAAAGAGCTGAAAAAGCCGCTTTTAAAAGAATTGAAAAAGCGCTTTGGCGCTGCTATTTACACGACCAAAGAAAATGAAACTCTGGAGGAAGCGGTTGTATGCCTTCTGAAAAAGAAAGGCATGACACTGACAACCGCAGAATCCTGTACCGGTGGTCTGATTGCCGGTCGCATTGTCAATGTTGCCGGTGCTTCCGATGTCTTTTACGAGGCTGCTGTCACCTATTCCAATCAGGCAAAGCACCGCAGACTGCATGTCAAGAAGTCTACTTTAAAGGAATATGGCGCTGTCAGCGAAGAAACTGCCTGTGAAATGGCATTTGGCGCAGCGGATGCTGCAAAAGCGGACATCGCTGTTGCAGTCACCGGAATTGCCGGCCCGGACGGCGGCACTCCGGAAAAGCCCGTAGGACTTGTCTATATCGCATGTGCCTGCGGTGAGGAAGTCACGGTAGAACGCCATGTATTTAACGGCAACCGGGCAAAAGTACGGGAACAGACGGTGATCCGTGCACTGGATCTGGTGCGCCGCACCGCAGAATCCGCCCCGGTGAAAAAAGCACCGGACAAGAAAAAGTAACAAGGAGTAAAAAAGGATTATGCCATCAGTAAATCAATATCTTGCGAACATTGAACGGGGAAAGGATCTGGATCATTCCCTTTCCGGCTATGGAAATCAGATGATGAATCTGTCTCATAGACTTTCCTCTCTGCGTTTCGTCATGAATTATGTCACTTTTTATGAAGCACTGCAGGAAAGAAAGAGTTTTGCACAGGCAGAACAGTTCTCCGACGGCACTTCCGATTGGATGCCGGAAAAGCTTCAGAAAGCAGTGGACAGTCTGAACGAACAGGTGCGCGTTCTTCTCTCTGAGGAGCAGGACGGCGAGACGCTGGAGCAGGCGGTTCAAGCTGTAGATCAGCTGCGAAAAGATACCACGGATGTCATGACCAGTCTGACTGCACTGGCAGACCGTTACACGATCTATGAATATTGCCTGAACCGCAAGGAAGCGCTGTTCACCGGAGCAACCCTGCCCGATCATTATGACGACGACACGCTGACAAACGCACTGATGGCGTATATCACATCCGATAAACAGCTCATGCGCATGAAATGCACACAGGTCATCGAACAGCTGCCGATGCGTATGACAAGAAGCCGCTTCTTCCAGATTTTAGAGAGTGGTCTGACAATCTACAAGGGCGGCGAGAAGAAGAGTCTGGACGACATTTTATACATGATCCGGACAAGTGCTCTTCTGACGGAGCCGGCTCATCTGAAAGAGGATTACACCGTACTCTATGAGGGCATTCAGATCCTCCAGAATGCAGATTATGAAAATCTGGACGCTGCGCAGTTTGAGCAGCTGCAGCACCAGATGAAGCAGGACGGTGAGCGCCTGCAGCAGCTCATCAGCCTGACCTCTCTTTTGACGGAGCTGGTGAATGATTTGTATGTACAGTTGTTGGCTCTGCCCTATGCAATGGCAGAAGTAGAAGAAAAGCAACGGATCGGTGAGATCCTTGGTGCTGTTTCCGGGCTGTTTGCAGCAGGTGGCTGTGATCCGGTGGAAGAATCTGTTTATCAGCTGTTTGAAGCACTGGAGGGCAAGCAGGAGCAGATCGCAGGTTCCTGGCAGGCAGGTATTTCTTCTCTAAATGAGATCACTGAGACAAACAACAGCCGGATTGAAAACCTGATGCTGGATAAGATCTATCACAAACTGGATTACATCAGCCGTCTGATGTCCGGCAGCCTGTATGTTGAGTTAGAAGATGCAAAGGACGCAAAAGATCCCTGCACTGAGAGCTATCTGCAGGAGCAGTTTGCAGCACTTTATACCGAATTAAAAGATTCGTTCCACGAAATCCCGAAATATCGGATGCGTGCGGTGATGGCAAAGATTCTGACCTTCCTTCCGCCGTTTCTGATGACCTACGAAGAGCTGCGGGAATATATTTCTTCCAGCCTTGTAAACTGCAAGGATGCGGCAGAAAAAACAGCCTGCGTTGAGATTCTGGAGTCCTTCCTGCGGGAGGAGTAAAGGAGCCGCCACATGAAGTGGTATCAGACGTTGTATTATGGTGACGGCAAAAGCCGCACTTACAAAAAAAGAGTTCAGCAGATCAAAAATCAGGAGATTCTGCCGGACACCTGGATTATTGCATTGGCACAGACAGAGTCGGATCTGTTGGAATATTATCCTTCCTGGCAGTTGTTGATGCCGTGGATGCAGGACGCCGATCCAAAGATCGTTGGCATTGCCCTCGGAGAACCCGAGGCAATCGAAATCATCCAGCACATTCTCGAAGATGTGTGGGCAGCTGCCGGCGATCTTCAGGTCAAAAAATATTTTAAGCAGGAGAGGTTTTCCGGATGAAGATACTGGGATGGATTCTAAAAGGGATCGGCATGCTGCTTCTGGGAATCCTGCTTTTGCTGTTGTTGCTGGTTCTGCTCATTTTATTTGTCCCACTGCGCTACCGACTCACCGCAGACAAGCAAAGCGATCAGATCCATGCAAACGGAACGGTCTCCTGGCTGTTTCATTTGGTGTATGCCGGAATCATCTTCGCAGATCGGAAACTACAGATTTGCCTACGGCTTGTAGGAATTCCTCTTTTCAAAAAAGAAATCCCCCTCGGAGCAGGACACTCCGGGGAGGAAGAAAAGGACGAGGTGTCTTCAGAATCCGTGGAGTCCCCGAAGTCTTCTTCGGAAGAACCAAAAGAGCTCCCGGCCGCAGCAGTAGAAGAGAAGCACGAAGCCACTTCCAGAAAGTCTTCTCCTGATCCGCACAGCGAGCAGAAAGCAGCGACAGCCGGTAAAAGTCCGGTGCAGGATCCGGATGCAAAAAAGAAGCCTGAGACCGAAAAGAAAAGTTTGAAAGAGTGTGTGTATGCTCTGGTTGAACGCATAAAAGAAACGTATACCTCCTTGCACGAGCGATACGAGGATGCCCAGGAAAAGCTGGAAAAAGGAAAGAAACTTCTTTTCCATGAGCGGACGCAGGCAGCGATTCGTCTCGTGAAGCGCAATATCTGGAGAATTTTGCAACACATACGCCCCCGTCGGATGCAGGGATGGATTCATATTGGTTTTCCGGACAGTCCGGGATTGATGGGACAGATTCTCGTGTTTGCCTCTATGCTCTATCCTCTGTACGGAGAACAAGTGGAGTTTGAACCAGACTACGAGGAAAAGGTGCTGGACGGCAGCCTGAATTTATCCGGAAGAATCATTCCGGGCTGGCTGCTCCTGAATGTGCTTCAGGTATTGTTCAGCCGCAATGTCCGCTTTGTGCGGGCTGTTCTGAAAAAATGGAAACAGGAAGCCTGATGGCAGAATGGAGGAAGCAATGGAAAAAGAAAAATTGACCTTGAATGAGACAGTAGAGACTCTGATGAAAAATCTGAACCTGTATCTGTCCACAAAGACCGTTGTGGGTGAGCCGATCACCGTGAAAGATGCGACCATTCTGCCGTTGGCAGATGTGCAGTTCGGCATGGGCGCAGGCGCATTCACAAAGCCCGGCAAGAACAGCGGTGCAGGCGGCGTGACCGGCAAGATCTCCCCGTCCGCAGTTCTTGTTATGAAAGACGGCACCACCCGTGTCATCAACATCAAAGACCGGGATTCTGTCAGTCGTCTGTTAGACATCGTGCCGGACATCATCAATAAATTCACCGGCAAAGACGAAGATCCCGATGTCGATGCCGCAGTGCAGGACATCAAAACCTCCGGTGACAGCGACTTAATTTAATTCGTCTAGTGAAAGAGTTCTCAGCATAGAAATATAGTAAGCATTTATGTTCTGGAAAGCAGAAGTAATAATGAAACGAAAGATTGGTTTAATGCTGTTTTGTATTGGCTTCGGCATGGGACTTATGATCCTGTTTCCCATTCGTTTTTATACCAGCTTTCTCATCCTTGGACTCATGCTTGTCGGCTATCATATGTTTCGATGTTAAACTTAATCGAGAGAAACACTCCGCAAATGCGAAAAGAGTAATCCGTATAAAACAATTGTACCAGTTTTAGAGGATTACTCTTTTTGCTTTTCCGCCGCAGTGCGATCCACGCGGAGCGCTTTTTTGCGTCATAGGAAATGCAGCGCAATTTCCTATAAAAAAATAAAAGGCACCGCAGAATCAGAAACTGACTCTACGATGCCCCTTATTCATAGCGCATTCGATGTGCATTATGCTCTCTCAACCAGACCGGACTTCAAGCATGAAGTACAAACGTGCATTCTCTTGGATCCGCCGTTCACTTTAACCTTTACGCACTTTACGTTGGCCTTCCACATATGATTAGATCTTCTATGGGAATGGCTGACATTATTACCGAAGTGGCCATCTTTCTGACAGATATCACACTTTGCCATGATCGCACCTCCTTCCGTATATTTACCATCAGGCATAACAAAGATATAATAGCAGATATCTCCCAATAACGCAAGTACATTTTTCGATTTTTTTCAAAAACAAAAAAATAAGCGGAAAACTATTCCTTTTTCGCCGGTTTCAGTATATAATAATTTTATTAGTGTGCCCTGTTGCGCACGGATGAAAAATCATTTCCTGTACACAACCATTTCAGATCGTGCAGAGAATGACAGATGGAGGTATTCTATGAAAGGACGCATTACGAATCAGTTGGGCGACATCATGATCGACCTGGACGTGATCGCAAAATATGCCGGTACCTGTGCAGTCGAGTGTTTTGGTATTGTCGGTATGGCAGCCATCAGTATGAAAGACGGCCTTGTAAAGCTCCTGAAGAAGGAGAGTCTGACACACGGAATCAATGTCACACTGAATGATAACAAGCTGACGATTGATTTCCATGTGATCGTATCCTATGGTGTCAGCATTTCTGCAGTTGCAGATAACCTGGTATCCAATGTAAAGTATAAGGTAGAAGAGTTTACCGGTCTTACCGTAGAGAAAATCAACATCTTCGTTGAAGGTGTACGGGTGATCGACTAATTTTAACGTATGTTAAGGAGGACCTGACGTGCCAGTCAATCAAATCGATCAGATTCTGCTCAAGAAGATGTTTCTTGCAGGCGCACAGAATCTGGAAGCTAACAAAGAATGGATCAATGATCTGAATGTATTCCCGGTTCCGGACGGAGATACCGGTACGAATATGACGCTGACGATTCTTTCCGCAGTGAAAGAAGTAACAGCTCTGACCGATGTTACGATGGAGACGCTTTCCAAGGCGATCTCTTCCGGTTCCCTGCGTGGAGCGAGAGGAAATTCCGGTGTTATTTTATCTCAGTTACTCAGAGGCTTCTGCAAGGAGATCAAGACCGCAGAGCAGATTGATATTCCGACCCTTGCAAATGCTTTTGCAAGAGCAACAGAAACTGCTTACAAGGCTGTTATGAAGCCGAAGGAAGGTACGATCCTGACAGTTGCCAGAGGAATTTCCGAGAGAGCTGCCGAGCTGGCTGTCAGCGAGACCGATATGAAGAGCTTTCTGGAGCAGATCTTAGAGCACGGCGATTATGTGCTGGGTCAGACACCGGAGATGCTGCCGGTTTTGAAGCAGGCAGGTGTTGTGGATTCCGGCGGACAGGGTCTGATGCAGGTATTAAAGGGTGCTTTTGACGGCTACATGGGCAAAGAAATCACGATTTCTGTAGAGGCACCGGCTCCTGCTGCAAATACACAGTCTGTAGACCGTGAGAACATCGACACCGCAGATATTAAGTTCGGCTATTGCACCGAGTTCATCATTCTGTTAGAGAAAGAGTTCTCCTCCGCAGATGAGAGAGAGATGAAGGCATATCTGGAGTCTATCGGTGATTCTATCGTTTGCGTTGCCGATGACGATATTGTAAAGATCCACGTTCACACCAATGATCCGGGTCTTGCAATCCAGAAGGCGCTGACCTACGGTTCTCTGACGAAGTTAAAGATCGACAACATGCGCGAGGAGCACAAAGAGACTTTATTCCGCAATTCCGGTAAGGATCGCGGTCCCGATGTATTAGAGCCGGAAGAGGAAATTCCCATGAAGCCTTACGGATTCATTTCCGTTTCCGTTGGCGAGGGACTGAACGAGATCTTCACCAGCCTTGGCATCGATCATCTGATTGAAGGTGGACAGACTATGAACCCAAGTACCGAGGACATGCTGAATGCCATCGAGAAGGTTCACGCAGAGACGATCTACATTCTTCCGAACAACAAGAATATCATTCTTGCAGCAGAGCAGGCATGCAAGCTGACAAAAGAGAAGAAGATCATGGTGATCCCCAGCACCACTGTACCGCAGGGTATCGCAGCAGCGATCAACTTTAACCCAGAGAGCACTCCGGAGGAGAATGCAGAGAACATGACCCGTGAGATGCGCCGCGTAAAGTCCGCACAGGTTACTTATGCGGTGCGCAACACAATCATTGACGACAAGGAGATCCATGAGGGCGACTTTATGGGACTTGGCGATTCCGGTATTCTGGCAGTTGGCCGTGATATGGATGACATTGCAGTCGAGACATTGGGCTGCATGGTAGACGATGAGTCTGAGCTGATCAGTGTTTACTATGGCGCTGAGACGACCGAAGAGCAGGCACAGGTACTTGCTGCAAAGTTAGAAGAGAAGTTTGACAGCTGTGATGTAGAAGTACATTTCGGCGGTCAGCCCGTATATTATTACATTATGTCCGTAGAATAACAAAGAGCGTTTCTACAGCTTCTTGGCTGTGAGAACGAAAACAGCAGAAAGATTGCGTGCAGTTGCGCAATCTTTTTCTGCATCAGGAAAGGATGAGACAGATGAACAGTTCTTCTTCCATAAAAGAATTAAAGGGCATTGGAGAAAAGACAGCTCAGCTGTTTCAGAAATTGGAAATTGAGACAGTTGGAGATCTGCTCGGATGGTATCCCAGAGATTACGACCGGATGGAACCGCCGGTTTCTGTCATGGAAGCGCGGGAGCGGGATTTTTGCGCGATTCGCGGGATCATCAGCAGTCAGGTTGCGATGATTTCTATCCATGGCATGCCCATTGTGACAGCGACGCTGCAGGACGAAGCCGGGGAACGCATCCAGCTCAAATGGTTCCGTGCCCCGTGGATTCGCAAAACCGTCCGTCCCGGCATGGTGCTGGTCGCCAGAGGGCGCATCGGACACCAGGGAAAGAGCCTGACATTAGAACAGCCGGAGATTTACGCGGGTGATGTGTACGAGCAGGAATGCGGACACTTGCATCCGATCTATCCTGTGACGGCAGGTATTACAAGCAAATCCATCGGCAAATATGTCAAAGCAGCTTTTGATGCCGTTGCGGATATTCCGGAGACGCTGCCTGCCGAAGTGTTATCGGCCTATCATCTCATGCCTCGCAGAGAGAGTCTTTATAATCTGCATTTTCCGGCAGAAATGTCTGTCTTTCAGGAGGCAAGAAAGCGGGCCGTCTTCGAAGAATTTTATGTCTTTATCTGCACTGTGCGCCAGTTAAAGGAGACTTTGGAGCAGGACAAAAATCATTTTGCGCTGCAACAGATGTCGGAGGTGGACGATCTGATCCGGGCACTGCCCTATGATCTGACTGGAGCGCAAAAACGGGTGTGGGGCGAGATCCGCGCCGATCTGGAAGGTCCTTATATTATGAACCGGCTGATTCAGGGAGATGTTGGCTCCGGCAAGACGATTCTTGCCTTTCTTGCGATGTATGAGACCACTCTGTGCGGCTATCAGAGCGTTCTAATGGCTCCCACGGAAGTCTTGGCGACACAGCATTATCAGAAGCTGTGCAGCTTGAAAGAGCAGTACCACCTGGACATTCATCCGGTGCTTTTGACCGGTGCTCTGACCGCCAAGCAAAAACGGGAAGTTTACCGTCAGATCAAAGAGCATGAGGCTGATATGATTCTTGGAACCCACGCACTGATTCAGGAAAAAGTCGAATATGACGATCTGGCGCTTGTCGTGACCGATGAACAGCACCGCTTTGGCGTGAAGCAGAGAGAGGCGCTCCGGGCAAAAGGCTGGACGCCTCATGTTATGGTTATGAGTGCGACACCGATTCCCCGCACACTGGCGATTATTCTGTACGGCGATTTCGATCTGTCGGTTGTGGACGAGCTTCCCGGCAATCGTCTGCCCATCAAAACCTGCGTTGTCGGTCCCGGCTATCGCAAGACCGCGTATCAGTTCATCGAAAAGCAGATTCAGGCAGGCAGACAAGCATACGTCATCTGTCCGATGGTGGAAGAAAGTGAACAGATGGAAGGAGAAAATGTCTTAGATTACGGCAAAAAGCTGCGGCAGGTATTTCCGCCGGATATTCACATTCAGATCCTTCATGGCAAGATGAAGCCGGAAGAAAAGACAGCTATTATGGATGATTTTGCAGCCGGAAAAACGCAGATTCTTGTATCTACTACTGTCATCGAGGTGGGCATCGACGTTCCAAATGCCTCCGTCATTCTCATCGAAAATGCGGAGCGATTCGGATTGGCGCAGCTCCATCAGCTGCGCGGACGTGTCGGACGCGGCGGAACGCAATCTTACTGTATTTTGCTGGACACCTCCGGCAGTGAAGAAAAGAGAAAACGACTGGATATTCTGAATCGGTCTTCCGATGGCTTTTACATTGCTTCCGAGGATATGAAGCTGCGCGGCCCCGGAGATTTCTTTGGCATTCGCCAGAGCGGTGCAATGGAGTTCGTTCTCGGTGATATTTACGCGGACGGCGCGATTTTGCAGATGGCAAGCGAGGCTGCTGACCGTTTTGAATGTGCATTACCGGAGCAGGTAACGACCTTTTCCGGAAACTTAAATCTATAAAATCACATATTGGAGGAGTGAGCGGTGAAACACATTTTAGTGACGATCCCGACAGAACAAAGGCACCGGGATCTATTGGAATCCAAAGTAGCAAATGGTATTTTTACTTACTGTGCAGCATCCGATGTGACGGATGAACAGCTGGCACAGTCGGAAATCATCATCGGAAATCTGCCGCCGGAACGCATGAAAAAGGCGACCTCTCTGCAGTTTCTGCAGTTGAACAGCGCTGGAGCAGACAACTTTACAAAGGCTGGCGTTCTCCCGGAGGGTGTCAAGCTGACAAATGCCACCGGAGGATACGGATTGGCAATCTCCGAGCATATGCTGGCATCTCTTTTGATGCTCATGAAAAAGCTGGATCGCTATTATGAGAACAAACAGCATTGCCTGTGGCAGGATGAGGGCAGTGTAAGATCCGTCTATGGTTCTACCGTTGTCATTCTCGGCTTTGGCGATATCGGACAGGAATTTGCAAAGCGCGTCAAGGCACTGGGCAGCTATGTGATCGGTGTTCGCAGACATAAAGGCACAAAGCCGGAGTTTGTCGATGAAGTGGTCACCACGGAAGAACTGGACGATGTGCTACCACGGGCGGATATTCTGGCAATGAGTCTGCCGAACACGCCGCAGACTTACCACATTTTAAATGCAGAACGCTTTGCAAAGATGAAAAAAGGCTCTTATCTGCTCAACGTCGGCAGAGGTACTTCGGTGGATCAGGATGCGCTGCTTGCCGCTTTGCAGGATGGCACGCTGGCGGGTGCTGCTGTGGATGTGACTGATCCGGAGCCTCTGCCTTCCGATCATCCGCTGTGGAAAGCAGAAAATTTGATTCTCACGCCTCATTGTTCCGGCGCGTATCATCTGCAGGAGACCTTAGAGCGCATTATCCGGATCTCCGCAGAAAATCTCGAACATTTTGAAAAAAACGAACCGCTTCGCAATGAAGTAGACTTTGCCACCGGATACCGAAAGTTTCCAGTGTAAAGCGAATGGGACTGCATATACTAGGAACGTAACAAAGGACAACCGGTCACAAAAGACCGGCAGATACGAAAGGAGTTCCTGATATGGCAAGTTCCAAGACTGGAAAAACAGCAGTTCCTGAAGCAAAAGAAGCTATGAACAAGTTCAAGATGGAAGTCGCAGATGAAATCGGTGTACCGTTAAGCAACGGTGGGTACAATGGAAACCTGACTTCTTACCAGAACGGCAGCGTAGGCGGCTATATGGTAAAGAAGATGATCGAGGAGCAGGAAAAGAAAATGGCCGGAAAGTAATCCGGACAGAGGATTCAAAAGAGATTTTTCTGAAAGAGGGCGCTGTCTTCGCGGCAGCCCCTCTTTTGCTGTATGAATTCCAAAAGCTTGCATTGAAAAAAATACAGCCTCTCTGCAGACGTCTGGAAGAAAAGGGTTGCCTGTCTGCTAAAAAAATATTATACTGAACAGGTAAACGTAAAAAAGGAAGCGAGGAAGGATTGCATTGAGAGTGATTGCAGGTACGGCGAGACATCTGCCGTTAAAAACCATCGAAGGATTGGACACACGGCCGACAACGGATCGCATCAAAGAGACATTGTTTAATATGCTCCATGCAGATCTTCCGGGCGCACGATTTTTGGATTTGTTTTCCGGAAGCGGCGGCATCGGTATCGAGGCACTGAGCCGCGGCGCTGCGTGGGCAGGTTTCGCAGAAAAAGCTCCGGCAGCCGTTCGTTGCATTAAAGAGAATCTTCAGTTTACCCATCTGGAGGATCGGGCGCAGGTGTTTGCCTGCGATGTCCTGTCTGCGATCAGCCAACTGGAGAGTACCGGAAAACCGGTGGATTTTATTTTTATGGATCCGCCCTACGGAAAAGAGCTGGAGAAGCAGGTTTTGACCCGTCTGGCACATTCCCCTCTCGCAGATGCGGATACGACAATCATTGTCGAAGCGAATCTGGAGACGGATTTTTACTATGTGGACAGTCTGGGATACGACATCCTGAAGCAGAAGCAATATAAGACCAATCAGCATCTTTTCCTGCAAAAGAAATCAGAACAGGAGTAAGTTTTATGATCGTTGGAGTATATCCGGGCAGCTTTGACCCGGTGACATACGGCCATTTGGATATTATTGCCCGTTCCAGTCATATGGTAGATAAGCTCATCGTTGCCGTCTTGAAAAACAGCAGCAAGAGTCCTCTGTTTTCTGTGGAGGAGCGCGTGGAGCTGTTAAAGACTGTGACTGCAAAATATCCGAATGTAGAAGTTGACAGTTTTTCCGGTCTGCTGGTAGACTATGTACAGCAGCAGGGTGCACAGATGATCATCCGTGGTCTGCGTGCCGTGACGGATTTTGAATATGAGCTGCAGATGGCGCAGATGAACCGGACGATTGCAAAGTCTGTGGATACGATGTTTTTGACAACCAGTCTGGAATATGCTTATCTCAGTTCCAGTATTGTGAAAGAAGTAGCAATGTACGGCGGAGATCTGCGGAAGTTTATTCCGCCGGAAGTAGAAGCAGAGATTCAAAAAAAATATAAACGAAATCTTGAAACAGCCGATGGGCAGAATGGAGCAGAACATGAGCAGAATTGAGCAGTTGATCACAGAGATCGAGGAGTACATAGACAGTTGTAAACCACAGCCTTTTTCCACCACGAAGATCATCGTGGATAAGGGCACTCTGGAAGAGCTTTTAGTAGAGCTGCGTCATCGCACTCCCGATGAGATCAAAAAGTACCAGAAGATCCTGAGCAACAAGGAAGCCATCATTGCCGATGCAAAAGCACAGGCAGAGTCTATGATCGCATCCGCAACGGAGCAGACGCAGGAGCTGATCAACGAGCATGAGATCATGCAGCAGGCATACAAAAAGGCAAACGAGATCATTGAGCGTGCTACTGCGCAGGCACAGATGATCGTGGATCAGGCTGCCGCAGATGCCAATGAACTGCGTGAGAGCGGCGTTGATTATGTTGAGGACATGTTAAAAAATATGGAAGCCCTTGTAAGTCACACCGTAGAGAATACGAGTGCACGCTACAACAGCTTCTTAACTTCTCTGAACAGCACCGCAGAGATCATCCGGAGCAATCTGGAGGAGCTACATCCCACCGCATCTCAGGCAATTGAGGAGACTGCTGCACCGGAGGATGCTAAAGCTGCTACAACCGAGGAATAATTTGCACGAGAGCAGCACATGCTGCAACGAGCAGTCCATATCCGATCTTCCAGACCAGATATTCCACCAGCGAGTATCTGGTCTTTTTTCTGTCCTGCAATACGGAAAACACCTGCGCCGCCACAGAAAGCCCTCCAAATGCTGCGATTCCACATGCCGCCGGAAACGCTGCTATGTGTGTGCTTTTTGCCAGAAGCCGAATACCGGATGTCATCTCCAAAATTCCGGTCAAAATCCCGCAGAAAAACCCATCTGCCATCGAGAAGAAGTGTGTCAGCAATGCGGAAAGCAGCGCGGACAGTGCCGATGCAAACAACAGGCAGCCGCAAATCTGCAGTTGGATTGCTAGCGCCTGGTGGATCGCTGCGTTCAGATTCTCGAAAAACGGAGTGTTCGGATGCTCCTGTACCTGCACTGGAAGCAAAGTGGCTGCTTTTTCTGGATGCAGCAGCCGTGAAATCTGCGCCAGCAGGACTGCCGCAGCAAAGAAAATCATAACCAATGCTCCTCCGGAGATTCCGCTGTCCGGAAAGCAATGCTTCAGCAAAAATCCGGTAAGAAATGCCGGTCCCGGAACATTTGCAAATGCCATCAGATGATGCAGTTCCTGCTTTGCCAAACGCCCGGATGCATCCATTTGTCCGATCAGTACCGCGGCGCAGGGATACCCGCAGCACAGACTGCAAAGCAGCACATACGTTCCTGCCTCGGATACTCCGAACAGAACACGAAAAATGGGCTGTACAAGGCGGACAAGGGGAAGCATGGACTGTCGCTGCAGCAGCATGGTTGTCACAACGCAGCACGGAAACAGCGTTGGCAAAACCGCCTGATACCAGAGCAGCAGCCCGGATACAACGCCCTGCGCCGCTGTCTGCGAAAAACAGATCATCCCGACTAACAGCAAAAGCAGCATAGTATCGCCTACCATTTCAGCAATTTCTATGCAGTACGATATGAGCCGCATGAAAAAAGTATGCCCTCACATATACATAGAGAAAGAATCATCTGGAGGGAGCTGTGGCATGAGTCGAAAATGGGTGGTTGGAAGTCTGCTGTTGCTTTGTCTGCTGACGATTGCGGTGCGCGGTGTGCAGTTGTTGTCGGAGACCGAGTGGATGTGTGCTCCCCTTGCGGAAAATGCAGAATTTCGAAGCATGTCATGGCTGGAAGATCACCAGTGGAAGCAGCCGCTTTTATCATTGGTACGTCCGCAGGAACAGATGTTTGTTACAGCGCTTACGGACACTTTTTCAAAAGAAATCCAATGCTTTCCCGTCATCGGTTCCTGTCAGTTCGATGATTCCTGGGGCGGTGCAAGAACCTACGGTGGGGATCGCACCCACGAAGGTTGCGATCTCATTGCCACAGAAAATGTCCGGGGAAGGCTTCCGGTTGTAAGTATGACAGACGGCATTGTGGAAGCGATAGGATGGCTGGAGCTCGGCGGCTACCGCATTGGGATTCGAAGTCCCGGAGGGGTGTATTATTACTATGCCCATCTGCAGTCTTATGCGGAAGGAATCGCAGAGGGCAGTATTGTCTCCGCTGGAACACTGTTGGGATATATGGGAGATTCGGGCTATGGACCGGAAGGCACTACCGGTCAATTTGTCGTGCATCTGCATCTCGGCATTTATCTGACGGAGGATGGGGCGCTCTTTTCTGTCAATCCCGCTCCGATCCTGCGAACATTCGGAAAGAACGGCTTCCCGGTTGTCATTTGAGGGGGGCTGTGTTATACTAATACCAGTTTTAACCTGATCGAAGAAAGGAACTGGGAGATGTTTACACAATCGTGGCGAGAACTTTTGCTGCCCTACGAACTGGCAGTGAAGGAACTGGTCGTTAAATTCGAGCACATTGCAAAAGAATATCATATCCGGGGAGAATATTGCCCGGTTGAAGAAGTAAAGGGGCGTGTCAAGGCGCTTTCCAGTATTCTGGAAAAAGCCAAGAAAAAAGGAATCTCCGAAGATCAGATTACAGAGAAGTTAGAAGACATTGCCGGCATCCGTATCATCTGTCAGTTTGTTGAGGATATTTACACCGTAGTAGGTCTGATCCGAAACCGCACCGACATGGTGATCCTGGAGGAGTTAGATTACATCAAAGAAGCAAAAGAGAGCGGCTACCGCAGCTATCACATGGTCATCGAGTATACCGTACAGACAACTGCCGGGGAGAAGAAGCTTCCCGTGGAGATCCAGATCCGCACACTGGCGATGAATTTCTGGGCGACGGTAGAGCATTCGCTGCAGTATAAGTATGGCAAGAATGTTCCGTATCAGATCCGCCAGCGCCTGAGCGCATCCGCAGAGGCCGTCTTAAGTCTGGACAATGAGATGGCGGAGATCCGAGAGGAGATTCAGGAAGCACAGATGACCTTCCAGTTAAAAGCGAATGTAGTCGCACAGATCCTGAACAACATCAACCAGCTGTTCCGGGTTGCGGACAAGCAGATGGTCATGGATCTGCAAAATGAGTTTTTCCAGATCTACAACCACAGCAACATGGAGGAATTGAGACAGTTCAATAAACGTCTGGATCGCGTCGCTGCAAATTATATGGCGCAGAGCGGTCTGGACAGTGACATCCGATAAGACATAAGGAGACCGATTATATGGCATTGCCTGAGGCATTTACAGAACAGATGAAACAACTGTTGGGAGACGAATTTCCGGCATACCTGGAGAGCTTTTCCCAGGAGCGGGTATATGGTCTGAGAATCAATGACCGCAAGCTGACGACAGAGCAGTTTGAACAGATTGCTCCCTGTCCCGTGGAGCCGATCCCTTGGATTCCCAACGGCTATTATTATCGCGGCGAGAGCAAGCCCGCAAAGCATCCGTTTTATTTTGGCGGACTGTACTATCTGCAGGAGCCGAGTGCGATGACACCGGCACATTTGCTGGACCCGCAGCCTGGAGACCGTGTGCTGGATCTTTGCGCTGCTCCTGGCGGCAAGAGCACACAGCTGGGCGCTGCCCTGCAGGGAAGGGGCGTTCTTGTCAGCAACGACATCAGCAACTCCCGCGCGAAAGCGCTTCTGAAGAATCTGGAGTTATTCGGCGTTCCGAACTCCGTGATTCTCAGTGAAGCACCATACAAGCTCGTTCCGGCATTTCCGGAATATTTTGACAAGATTCTGATCGATGCTCCCTGCTCCGGCGAGGGCATGTTCCGAAAAGAACCGTCCGTCATGAAGAGCTGGCTGGAAAAGGGAAATTCCTACTTTGCAAAATTACAGCGGGAGATCGTACTCGCTGCTGTGAAGATGTTAAAGCCCGGTGGAAAGCTGCTTTATTCCACCTGCACCTTTGCTCCGGAGGAAAACGAGGCGACGATCCAGTTTTTGCTGGATGAATGTCCGGAGATGCATGTTATCCCGGTGGAGCGCTATGAGGGCTTCGGTCCCGGACTTCCGGATAAGATTGAGCATGGCAGTCCGGAGCTTGTAAACTGCGTCCGCATCTGGCCGCAGCGCATGGCGGGCGAGGGACATTTCTTAGCGCTTCTGCAAAAGGACGGTATCTGCACTCCGAATGTTCCGATCTCCGTCCCGGAGGAGCGCAGTCTTGCCCAGGACGAAGAGTTCCAGACATTTCTTTCCGGCATTTCGGATACGTTTGATAAGTCCCGCATGACAGCGAGTGGAGAATGGATCCAGCAGCTGCCGGATCAGCCTCTGAATCTGGAGGGATTGCGCATTCTGCGCTGCGGACTGCTGATGGGTGAGCGCAAAAAGAACCGGTTTGAGCCCAGTCAGGCGCTTGCGATGGCATTGGATGCTCCCCAGTATACGAACCGCGCGGAGTATTCCATTGACGATGACCGCGTGATCCGCTATCTGAAAGGTGAGACGATCACTTCCCCGGAGGGGATTGATCTGCGCGGATGGGTGCTTGTATGCGTGCAGGCAGGCGGCCACAGTTATCCCCTTGGATTTGCAAAAGGAATGGGTGCTACTTTAAAAAATAAATATCTTGCCGGCTGGCGCTGGCAGTAAAGAAGGCGATCATATGCGTTTGGATAAATACTTAGCTGATATGGGAATCGGAACAAGAAGTCAGGTAAAGGATCTGATCCGGAAACGGTCTGTGCAGGTCAATGGTGTGATACAGACAGATCCCGGCTTTCAGGTTCAGGAGGATGACCGTGTTGACTTTGAAGGCAAAGAAATCATTTACGAAAAATTTGAGTATTTTATGCTGAACAAACCTCAGGGCGTTGTTTCCGCAACGGAAGATGCCCTGTATCCCACTGTGCTGTCCCTCATTCATGACAGTCAGAGAAAGGATCTGTTCCCGGTGGGCAGACTGGATCTGGATACCGAAGGACTTCTGCTCATCACAAATGACGGAGCTCTGGCGCACCGTCTGCTGTCCCCGAATCATCACGTGGACAAGACCTATCTTGTCACCATTGAGGAAACGATGCCCGAGGCGGCAGTTCAGATGTTTGAGCAGGGTGTCGAGCTGTACGGCGACGGACAGACGATGCCCGCAAAGCTGGAAGTGTTGACGGAGCACACCGGTCTTTTGACGATTCAGGAGGGAAAGTACCATCAGGTCAAGCGCATGTTTGCAGCGATTGGCTGTAAAGTAACCGGTCTGAAACGGCTTTCTATGGGACCGCTGACACTGGATGAGTCTCTGGAGCCGGGACAGTACCGCCGACTGACCGCTGAGGAGAGAGAGGAATTACGAAAATGGTAAAAAAACAGCTTCCGGAGGGAGTGACAGCGTTGCTGTTTGATATGGACGGCACTCTGATCGATTCCATGTGGATGTGGGATGCGATCGACATTGAATTTCTCGACCGTTACGGTCTTACGATGCCGCCCACACTGAAGAAAGACATTGAAGGCTACGGCTTTCACGAGACAGCGATCTATTTCAAGGAGCATTTCCCGATTCCGGATACTGTAGAAGAGATCATGGATTGCTGGAATGCGATGGCGCACGAGAAATATCTGCACGAAGTTCCTCTGAAAGAAGGGGTTCTTGAATTTCTACAGCAGGCAAAAGCACAGGGCTTGAAGATGGGAATTGCGACGAGTAATTCCAGACAGTTGACGGAGGCTGTACTGGATGCCCTGCATATTACGGAATATTTTGACTGCGTTCTGACATCCCATGAAGTTCAGCATGGGAAACCCGCGCCGGATATTTACATCCGTCTGGCGCAGGAGCTGAACACCACACCGGAGCATTGTCTCGTATTTGAGGATGTCCCGGCTGGCATTCTTGCCGGACATCGTGCCGGAATGCGGGCATGGGCAGTGGAGGATACCTGGTCTGCACATATGCGGACTGAGAAGTATGAACAGGCAGACGATTACATTGAGTCATTTGAGCAGCTTGTAGACAACCACTAAAAAGGAGAACTTATGAAGAAAGTTATCAAAGGAACCCCTGGATATCTGAGTCACACCAAAAAAGTAAAGGGCATCACCGTCCTTATCTTTGTATTGATCATCATTGCCATGTTGACTGCGACGATGTTTGTCAGCGATACGGTTGCAGTTTTATTAAAGATCTGTGCAATCTTAAATGTACTGCCAGCTAGCAATTTCTTCGTTCACTTTGTTGCGATGTTCCCATATCACAGCAGAGAGCGGGCGCATTATGACCGCTACACGGCACAGGCTGCGCCCTGCAGGGTCATCACTGAGCTGGCAATCACTAACCCCAACGGTCCTACCGTCAGCCTGCCGTACATGGCATTTTCCGCGGATCGGGTTGTTGGATATTATGAGCGTGTCGGAAAGCCGGATACACTGAAAAAGCTGCCCTCCGCAGCAGAGTTTTCCCGCTATCTGGAAGGTCGTCTCCGTCTGAGCGAGCTGGATGTTCCGGTAGAACTGTTCACGGAGGAAAAGAAGTTTGCCGCACAGCTTTCCAAGCTGCAGGCACCGCAGGATGACGAACAGAGAAAGACCATCGAACGGATCGAGTCTGCTCTGCTGGCAAATTCCTTCTAAGATTTTACCTTTTAATTTCACAAAGACCGAAAAGAGGCTCTATGAGACAAATTACGATCGCAAAAGAAGAAGCAGGACAGCGTCTGGATAAGATGCTGTCCCGTTATTTCCATACCGCACCAAAAAGTTTTTTATACAAAATGCTGCGAAAAAAGAATATTACCCTGAATGGAAAAAAAGCTACCGGCGCAGAAAAGCTGACGGGCGGAGATGAAGTTAAGCTGTTTCTGGCAGAAGAGACGATCCTGGCTTTTCAGAATGGAACTGCTCCCTCCTCCGTGGAGACCGGCAGTCCGGCGCAGACAGCTCCCGCTCCAAAGCAGCCCGAAAAGAAACTTCCGCCTCTGGATGTTCTCTACGAAGATCCGGATGTTTTGTTTCTTGCAAAGCCTGCAGGCGTCCTGTCCCAGAAAGCAGTCCCCTCGGATTATTCCATCAACGAACAATTGTTGGACTGGCTTTTGGATACCGGTCGGATGAACGCCGAACAGATGCGCCTCGTCAAGCCTTCTGTCTGCAACCGTCTGGACCGAAATACCAGCGGTCTTATCGCTGCCGGAAAGACGATGAACGGATTACAGCAGTTATCTGCCATGATCCGGGATCGCAAAGTACGAAAGTTTTATTATGCCCTCGTGGAAGGACGCATGACAAGGACAGAACATCTGAAAGGCTACTGGAGCAAGGACGAAGCGACCAATCAGGTGGTTATTACCAACATTGCCCGTCCGGGCGCTGCACTTGTAGAGACGGCATGGGAACCGATTGCCACCAGCAGACGGGCAACGCTGCTGCAGATTGAACTGATCACCGGAAAGACCCATCAGATCCGTGCTCATCTGGCATCCATCGGACACCCGATTCTGGGCGATTCCAAATACGGGGAACATGCGGCGCATCCGGAGACCCGGACATTTCATGTCCGCAGACAGATGCTCCATGCAGCACGGATGGAATTCCCCGCAGACAGCACACTGCCTGCCCTTTCCGGAAAGCACATCACTGCACCGGTCCCGGCAGATTTTCAGAAAGTAATACGGCGAATCAAGGAGACAGACGGATGGCAACCTGGAATTCCAGAGGACTTCGGGGCTCGACCCTGGAAGAACTGATCAACTATACAAATGAAGCATACCGTAAGAAGGGGCTGGCATTAATTCAAAAGATTCCAACCCCCATCAAGCCGGTGGAAATGGACAAAAACCGACACATCACTCTTGCTTATTTTGAGCAAAAGAGTACTGTAGACTACATCGGTGCCGTACAGGGGATCCCTATATGCTTTGATGCCAAGGAGTGCAATGTTCGGACCTTTCCGCTGCAAAACGTCCACGAGCATCAGGTGGCATTTATGCGGGAATTTGAACAGCAGGGAGGGATTGCCTTTCTGCTGATTTCATATACTGCGCTGAATGAGATGTATTATCTGCCCTTTCGCGATCTGGAGCGTTTCTGGACCCGCGCCGCAGAGGGCGGCAGAAAGAGCATCGCCTATGACGAGATCGACAAAGCCTATCGGATCCCAAGCCGGGCAGGAGGACAGATCCCGTATCTCATCCCGCTCCAGAAAGATCTGGAATTTCGGGACAGCCATTCCGAAAACTGATTGACAAATAAGAGATGCCCCGGTATACTATCACCAGCATGCTTTATCGTGCTAATGTGGTAGCACACTAAAGTACTCGTGACAGACTGCTCAGAAAGGACGTCAGATCATGGAACAAAACAGCAAAAAACTGCTGCATACACCGGAGGGAGTCCGGGACTATTACACAAAAGAATATGCCGAAAAGCAGGCGGTGGAAGAGCGGATGACGGACATCCTGCACCGATATGGCTATCGCGGCATTCAGACTCCCACCTTTGAATTTTTTGATGTGTTCAGCAAAGAAAAGGGAAGCGTCTCTTCCAGAGAGATGTTTAAATTTATTGACCGGGACGGTGAAACCCTGGTCCTGCGGCCAGATATCACACCGGCAGTGGCACGCTGCGCCGCAAAGTATTTTCGCGAGGAGGATCTGCCGCTGCGGGTCTGCTACTGTGGCAGTACCTTCGTGAACCACACGGGCTATCAGGGACGTCTGCGGGAGCAGACACAGCTGGGCGCCGAGCTGATCGGGGACGAGACGACAGACTCCGAAGCAGAGATGATTGCCATGATGGCGGACTGTCTGCTTGCCGCCGGTCTGACCGAATTTCAAATTGAGCTCGGAAACATCAACTTTTTTCAGGGGCTTGTGGAAGAGGCTGGGCTGTCCGATGATCAGCGACTGGAGCTGCGACAGTACATGGAGGATAAAAACCTTTTTGCCGCGGAGGATTGCCTGCGACAATGGGGCGTTTCCGAATCACTGCAGCGCACGCTGACCGGCATGATTGAATTATTTGGCGATACATCCTGTCTTGCAAAGGCGCGGACGCTGACACAAAATCCCACCTGTCTCGCTGCTCTTGACCGGCTGGAAAAGGTATATCACATTCTGGAGCTGTACGGAAAAGCACAGTATGTCACCTTTGATCTCGGTCTTGTCGGAAAATATGAATATTATACCGGCGTGATCTTTCGCGCTTTTACTTATGGTACCGGTGCAAGCATCATAAACGGCGGCAGATACGATCGCCTGCTCGCGCAGTATGGGAAGAATGCAGCCGCCATTGGATTTGGTATTTCCATGGATGCTCTGCTTTCCGGTATGCGCAGCCAAAAGTTAAATCTAAAAGGCATGATGTCCGACGTCATCCTGCTTTACGACCGCAAAAGACGGACGGAAGCCATCACGGTAGCGGCAAAGTATCGCGCTGACGGCAGACAGATCCAGATGATGAAGTGGTATCGGGAAAAATCGTTGGAAGACTACAAGCAGTACGCTTTGCACCACGGCTTTTCGGAAATCTGGTATTTGCCCGCAAACGGCGAACTGCAATTCTGGAAGGAGGACATCTGAGTATGCGTTATCTGACATTTGCACTTGCCAAGGGGCGTCTCGCAAACAAGACGATGGAGCTTTTGGAACATATCGGCATCCGCTGTCAGGAAATGGATGATCCGGATTCCAGAAAGCTGATCTTCACCAACGAAGAGCTGGGGCTGCGCTTCTTCCTCGCAAAAGCATCGGATGTGCCGACTTATGTAGAATACGGAGCCGCGGACATCGGTGTTGTGGGAAAAGATACGATCTTAGAAGAAGGCAGAAACTTATACGAGGTCTTAGATCTCGGTCTCGGAAAATGCCGTATGTGCGTCTGCGGACCGGAGAGCGCCCGAGCGCTTCTGGCACATCAGGAACAGATTCGGGTTGCTACAAAGTATCCCCACATTGCAAAAAATTATTTTTATAACAAGAAAAATCAGACCGTGGAGATTATCAAGCTCAACGGCTCCATCGAGCTAGCCCCCATCGTGGGACTTTCCGATGTCATCGTAGATATCGTGGAGACCGGTACAACGCTACGGGAAAACGGACTGACCGTACTGGAGGAAGTGTGTCCCCTCTCCGCAAGAGTTGTTGTCAATCAAGTCAGCATGAAGATGGAGCACGAGCGGATCATGAAGCTGATCCGGGATCTGAGAGCATATTGTGAGACTTATTATGGAGGTGCAGGCAAATGAGAATTCGAAAAATGGACGAAACCACAAGAAAAAATATTATTTCCGAGCTGCTGAAGCGAGACCCGAACCAATACACCCAGTATGCGGATACTGTTCAGAAAATCGTCGAGGATGTTCATCAAAACGGAGATGCCGCCGTGTTGGCCTATACGGAAAAGTTTGATCATGCAGCACTGACCGCAGATCAGCTGCGTGTGACGGAAGAGGAGATTGCGGAAGCAGCCGCGCAGGTTGATCCGAAACTCATTGAGATCATGAAACATGCCCTTGCCAACATCCGCGCTTACCATGAAAAGCAAAAACGAAACAGCTGGTTTGACGCAAAGCCGGACGGCACGATCCTCGGACAAAAAGTCACACCCCTTGCCAGCGCCGGTATTTATGTTCCCGGCGGAAAAGCCGCTTACCCGTCCACGGTGCTTATGAACATCGTTCCCGCACAGGTTGCCGGTGTTTCCCGGATCGTGATGGTGACCCCCTGCAACCGCGAAGGCAAAGTCAATCCCGTCACGCTGACTGCCGCAATGTTAGCTGGTGCAACAGAGGTGTACAAAGTTGGCGGCGCACAGGCGATTGCAGCGCTGGCGTTCGGAACTGAGACCATTCCAAAGGTGGACAAGATTGCAGGACCCGGCAATATCTACGTTGCGCTGGCGAAAAAAGCCGTATACGGCTTTGTCAGCATTGACAGCATCGCAGGACCCAGTGAGATTCTGGTTCTTGCGGATGAGGGTGCCAATCCCCGCTATGTGGCTGCAGATCTCTTATCCCAGGCAGAGCACGATGAATTAGCGTGTGCCATTCTGGTCACCACCAGTGAACAACTGGCAAAGCAGGTTTCCGAACAGGTGGATGAGTTCACCCGCGTTCTTTCCAGACAGGACATCATCCAGAAATCTCTGGACAATTACGGCTACATTCTTGTAACCGACACGATGGAGGAAGCCATTGAGACAGCAAATGCCATCGCACCGGAGCATATGGAAGTTCTCACAAAAGATCCTTTTGCGATTCTGCCAAAGATCCAGAATGCCGGAGCGATCTTTCTGGGAAATTACAGTTCGGAGCCGTTAGGCGATTATTTTGCCGGACCGAACCATGTCCTTCCCACAAATGGCACCGCCCGGTTCTTCTCCCCGCTCAGCGTGGATGACTATATCAAGAAATCCAGCATTATTTACTATTCCAAAGAAGCGCTGGAGGCGGTATATCCGGAGATCGTTGCCTTTGCGGAGGCAGAGCAGCTGACGGCACATGCCAACTCGATTCGGGTTCGTTTTGAAGACTGATGATACTTTCCAACAAAAGGAGGCTCTTATGGGACGCGTAGGAACCGTGACAAGAACGACAAAAGAGACAAATGTAGAAATTGCCATCGAGCTGGACGGCAGCGGACAGGCAGACATTGATACCGGCATCGGTTTTTTTGACCACATGCTGAATAGCTTCGCAAGACACGGACTGTTCGATCTTACCGCTCACACCGAAGGCGATCTGTACGTGGACTGTCACCATACCATTGAGGACACCGGCATCGTGCTGGGACAGGCAATCGCAAAAGCTGTGGGGGACAAAAAGTCCATGGTACGGTACGGCTCTGTCATCCTGCCGATGGATGATGCCCTTGTGCTGTGTGCTGTGGATCTGTCCGGCAGAGCTTACCTTGGCTTTGATGTGCCGATCCCGGCAGAGCGTGTGGGCGAGTTTGACACCGAGATGGTGCGGGAGTTCTTTTATGCGGTAGCAAGTGCTGCCGGGATGAACCTCCACCTGCGGCTCCTCGCCGGAGAAAACAGCCACCACATCATCGAGGGCTGCTTTAAGGCATTTGCGAAGGCTTTGGATCAGGCAACCTGTCTGGACAAACGCATCGAAGAACAACTGTCCACAAAAGGACTGCTTTGATCCGAGAAAGGAGAATCCGATGAAATTATTTCCCGCCATTGATATGAAACATGGGCAGTGTGTGCGCCTCATACAGGGGGACTTTACCAAAGAGACCGTCTATGCCACATCCCCGGCAGCAGTCGCAGCCGAATGGGAACGGCAGGGTGCCCGCTTCCTTCACCTCGTGGATCTGGACGGCGCACTGCAGGGCTGCAGCGTCAATCTGGACGCGATTCGCGAGATCTGCCAGACCGTTCACATCCCTGTGGAGCTGGGCGGCGGTGTCCGCACAGCAGAGCAGATCCGACAGCTTTTAAATGCCGGTGTTTCCCGCGTTATCCTCGGTACAAAAGCCATCGAGGATCCGGAATTTGTGAAACAATGCGTGCAGGAGTTCGGTGCGGAACAGATCGTCGTGGGCATTGATGCCAAAGACGGCATGGTGGCGATTTCCGGCTGGGAGACGGTGAGCGAAGTGTCCGCTGTCACCCTCGCAAAACAGGTACGGGACTTTGGAATTCAGACAATCATCTATACAGATGTCGCAAAAGATGGTATGATGCAAGGACCAAATATTTCTGCGACCGTCCAACTGGCAGAGCTTAGCGGACTGTCCGTCATCGCCTCCGGCGGTGTCTCCTGTATGGAGGATCTGGAGCGGCTGGCTGAGGCCAATGTCTATGGCGTTGTGATCGGAAAGGCGCTGTACGAAAAGAAAATCTGCCTTGCGGACGCAGTGAAAGCATATGAAAGGGACTAAAACCATGAAAAAGAAATTACTGGCGGTCATCCCGGCAGGTGTCTTGAAAGAAGCGGAGATGGAGCAGATTTTAACGCAGCTTCGCTTTGCAGACGGCATTCTCTGCGAACAGTGTTATCTGTTCGACGAGCAGCACGAAGCCGAAATCTCTCTCGTCCGACAGCTCTGCGCCGGAACCGGACATCCGGTATATATTCAGGGCGGCATCAAACGTCTTGAGGATGTCAAAAAATATCTGTATGCCGGTGCCGCTGCCGTACTTGTCAAAAAAGAAAAGGATCGGGACGGCTCTCTCATCGCAGAGACGGCAGCTGCCCGTTTTGGGAAGCAGCGTATCACGCTTCCGGAGGGCTTTGCCTATGAAAGTCTGATCTATCTGGCGGATTTTACGAAAGAGCGGCAGAATCGTTTGGATGCCGGTCAGGATCTGTACACACCGGTATGTGCCATTCCCTGGTCGAAATTAAAAAAAGACACCGCAGGACTTGTTCCGGTCATTGTGCAGGAACAGGACACAAAAGAAGTCTTGATGATGGCATACATGAACGAGGAGGCATATGAGCAGACGGTCCGTACCGGACTAATGAACTACTACAGCCGTTCCAGACAGGAGCAGTGGCTGAAAGGAGAAACCTCCGGTCACTATCAGTATGTCCGTTCTTTAAAAGCAGACTGCGACAGCGACACCCTCTTAGCGGAAGTCAAGCAAATTGGCGCTGCCTGTCACACCGGTTCGCACTCCTGCTTTTTCCGCCCGATTCTGGAGACCGAACAGACGGAGCGGAAAGATTCCAACGAAGTCTTAGAGGAACTGTATCACACCGTCACCGACCGTAAACTCCATCCGAAAGAGGGTTCTTACACAAACTATCTGTTCGACAAGGGGTTGGATAAGATCCTGAAAAAAGTCGGAGAGGAAGCTGCGGAAATTCTGATTGCCGCCAAAAATCCCGGTTCTGAGGAAGTCATCTATGAGATGGCGGATTTCCTGTACCATGCTACGGTTTTGATGGCAGAAAAGGGCATCGACTGGCAGGAAGTCATGACGGAACTGCAAAATCGCCATTAACAGACAGGAATTGAGGAAACTATGCGTTTTTTTCATTTATCAGATCTGCATCTCGGTCTGAAGCTGCGGGAGCGGGATCTTCTTGCTGATCAGGCGGCAATTCTCGAACAGATCACACAATATGCCGAGACAGAACAGCCGGATGCTATCGTCATCGCCGGGGATCTCTATGACAAGGCGATTCCTTCCGCGGAAGCCGTCGAGCTGTTTGATCATTTCGTTGTGGGACTGACGGAGCGTGTTCCAAAGACAGCTCTTCTGATGATCAGCGGCAACCACGACAGCGCTCCCCGCATCAACCTGTATCGCAGACTGCTGGAACGCCAGCAGGTGCACATGATCGGTCTGCCGCCGCAGACCGAGGAGGACTTTCTTGAACAGGTTACACTCACCGATGACTTCGGACCGGTGCATTTTTACCTGCTTCCTTTTGTGAAGCCTTCCATGGTAAAACGGGTGGTCGGCACCGATGAAAACGGCAACAATTTATCTTATGATGCCACGGTGCATCGCCTGTTTGAACGGGAACAGTTTGACACTTCTGAACGAAATGTTCTGGTCAGTCATCAGTTCTACGTGCCAAAAGGCATCTCTGCCGATACTGTGGACCGAATGGATTCGGAGATTCGCACTGTCGGCAATATCGATGAAGTATGCGCCGATGTGCTGGAGCCATTTGATTATGCGGCGCTTGGACATATCCATAAGCCCATGACCGTTGGAAAATCAAATATTCGATATTGCGGAACCCCTCTTGCCTGCTCGGTCAGCGAAGCCGGACAGCAAAAGGGGATTGTTTGCGTGGATCTCAATCAAAAAGGAACGGAGCCACAGATCCGCGTTTTACCGCTTCATCCGATGCGAGAAGTCCGGATTCTCAATGGCACCCTGGAAGAAGTTTTGACACAGGCATGCGAAGACTATGTCACCGTCATTCTGACCGATCCGGCAGATCTGAATATTCTCGATATGCAGGACCGCCTTCATCTGGCATTTCCAAATCTGCTGGAAATCCGCCGGGATCTCCCAGTCAGAGCTGCTGCACTTTCCGCTGTGGATTTGCCGAAGGAGCTGGACCCGTTTACGCTCTGCTGTAATTTTCTGGGAGATCCGGACGATGCCGATCAGAAACTTCTAAAAGACATTTTGCACACGGTACAGGGGGTGATCTGATGAAACCGATTCAGCTGAAGATGCAGGCATTCGCCTCTTATGGCGTGGAAACCTGTATTGATTTTCGTAGTTTGAATCAAAAATTGTTTCTGATCACCGGTGACACCGGTTCCGGAAAGACAACGATTTTTGATGCTATCGTCTTTGCCCTCTACGGGGAGGCAAGTTCTTCCATCAATAAAAAAGAGGGCATTGTTTTGCAGAGTCAGTATGCCCCTCTGAATGTAGAGCCATATGTGGAGCTGACATTCACCGAGGGAAACGACGAACAGTGCTATACCGTGCGCCGCGTTCCGAAGCATCTGCGTCTGCTCACCCGCGGTGCCGGAAAGGGCATTGACACACGAGAGGTAAACGGCAGTGTGACTCTGACGATGCCGGATGGAACCGATTATCCGTCCAAGGAAGCCGGAAAAAAGATTGTAGATCTCATTGGTCTGACAAAAGAACAATTTATGCAGATTGCCATGATCGCACAGGGCGAGTTTTTACAGTTGCTTCGGGCAAAGTCCGATGACAAAAAAGTGATCTTTCGAAAGCTGTTCCACACCGAGCTGTACGAGCAGATCGTGCGGGAGGTGGACAATCGCAAAAAGAATCTGGAAAAGACATTGGCAACTGTCAAGACGGAATGTCAGACGGAGCTTGGTCATGTGCGGATTCCGACACAGAGTGAACACGCCGGACAACTCAATGCGTATCTGGAGCAGCTCCAGAATGGTGCTCTTGTGCAGATGGCACCATTTCTTGAGGAACTGGAGGCATTGCTTCAAGAGCGAAAGCAGGAGCAAAAATCTGCCGCTGCCCGCCTCAAGCAGGCGGAAAAAGGGCGGGATTGCATTCGAGATGCGGAAACAGAAGCGGAGGGACTGCAAAGAGCATACGAACAGTTGGATGCCGCTGAACATTACCTCCGGCAGGCAGAGGCAGAACGTGCTGATTACGAGGAGAAAGAACGTCTTGTTTCGAAAATCCGTGCTGCGTACGCCATCGACACCGAATATCGCCACCTCCGGAAATCCTCCGATTTGCTTGCCCACACGCAAAAGGATCTGAAAATGCATCAGACAAATCTTCCAATCCAGAAAAAGCAGGCAGAGCTTTGCAGGGTGGAGGAGCATGCACAACAGGAACACTATAATCATGTTCTGGAACAGACAAGTAAGATAGAAGCACAGGTAACTGCCGCGCTGGACATTTTTGCGAAACAGGAGCGTGCCGCAGCCGAGATGAAAACAGCCGCTCAGACTGTTGCCACGCTTCAGGACTCGCAGCAGAAGACCGAGGAAAGCTTTACAGCTCTCACTGCTTTTCGGGAACAATACACGAACGAACTTGCGCAGTACGATACTCTCTCCGCAGAGCAGGAGCGCAGCCATTTGGAGGAGAAAGAACTGGATGCCTTCGCAGAACAGCTGACGGTGCTTCACAGACAGGCCGATCAGCTTACCCTGCAAAAGAAACGCAGCGCAGACGCTCTCACTGCTTACGAGGCTGCGCGGCGCACTTATCAGGAACACAAAGAGCATTATGAGCAGCTGCGCCAGCAATTTCTCGATACGCAGGCAGGATTTCTCGCCAGAGATCTGGCTCCCGGCGCTCCCTGCCCTGTGTGCGGCTCCACAGAGCATCCTAGACTCCGCATTCTGACGGAGTCTCATCCGGAACTGACAAAAGAAGCTCTGGATTCGGCTGAAGCACAGGCAACTCTCCTTGCAGAAGTTCAGGAAAAAAAATCTGCCAACTCTCAGGCGGAGAACGCCAAATTTCGGCAGATGGAACAGCGATTGCAGGAGGACTGGGAATCGTTTTGTGAAAAACTGAAAGCCCAGAAAGATCCCTGTACCCCCGCTGCTCTCACTGATGCCGATGACTGGTTGAAGAAGCAGCAGAGTGCCTGGTGTGCGCAGCGGGATTTTCTGCAGGAACAGGTTCGTAAACAAACCGCCTGCAAAAACGCATTGGATACTACGATTACAAAACTGCGGGAGCTGGAGCCCATCCGGACAGAGCTCCAAAAGAAACTGCAGAATGCCAATCAGCAATTCACCGAGAAACAGACGACTTATCGCACGCTAGATACTTCCTCTGCTTTTTCGGATCGCCAGGCAGCACTCGCAGCCAGCAAGGAAGCGAAAGCGGAGAGTGAACAGGCGAAAGCTCTCTATGAGGAAAAGAAAGCTGCTTCTGCGGCAACCTCCCGCACAGCAGAGCAGACCGAAGCTTTGCTGCGTCGCTGTGAATCCGAGCTTCCGGGATATGAAAAAGCAGTACAGGAACAGGCTGCAGCCTATGAAACGCTTTTGGCTGAGCATCATGTGACGGAAACCGACTGGCAGGCGCTCACCGAGCAATATCCATCTGCGGAGGCAGATCGCTTGCAGCGGCTGTGCATCGAATGGAGAAATCAGCTTACCACCGCCATTGCAAAGAGGGAGACTGCCGCAGCACTCATCGGAAAGCAGGAGCGCCCGGATCTTGCCCTGTTAAAAGAGCAGTATTTGGAAGCCGAACAGCGTGTTCGAACCGCCAGAGACGAGTCCGACACAATCCGAATGGAACTACAGGACAACGAAACGGTTCTCCGCCATCTGCAGCCAAAGTTAGACGCGCGGGAACAGACTGTGGCTGAGCACGCCAGACTGGAGCGGCTGTATCGGCAGGTTTCCGGAAATGTAAAAGGCAGCCGCATGGATCTGGAGACCTATGTACAGCGCTATTTTCTGCGGAGAATCCTGTATGCCGCAAATCTACGTTTTCAGGAAATGTCCGGCGGACAATTTGAACTGCGTATGGTCGAGGAGGCGGACGCAGGAGACGGAAAGAACCGGGGACTGGATCTCATGGTTTATTCTGCCGTCACCGGAAAGGTTCGGGAGATCCGAACGCTCTCCGGCGGAGAGTCTTTCCTCGCCGCGCTTTCCCTTGCTCTTGGCATGGCGGATCAGATCAAGGAGAGCGCTCCCGGCATTCATCTGGATGTCATGTTCTTAGACGAGGGCTTTGGCTCATTAGACGAGAGCGCCAGAGATCAGGCGGTCCGTGTTCTGCAGGAGATGGCAGGAGCTTCCCGTCTCATTGGCATCATTTCGCATGTGACAGAGCTGAAACAGGAGATTGACGACCAGCTTCTCGTGACGAAGGATGAACATGGCAGCCATGTCCGCTGGCAGATCAGCTAGCCGGCAAAAAGAAGTTTACATTGCGAAGTTTCACTCCGTATGTTATACTGAAGTTGTCAGATTTCAAACAAATTACAAGAGGAGGAAGACGATGAAAAAGTTAAACAAATCCATTGCACTTTTTCTTGTGGGCATTCTTCTGATTGCTTCTATGGCAGGCTGCAGCAAAGCGCCGAAGACCATGTTCGAAGCTCTCAAAGAAGCTCAGAAGTTCACTGCATATAACGTGCAGACAGAACTGGAAGTAACCAGTGACAATCAGACCGTAACTATCAACGCGGACGGTATGGTAGACCAGAAAAATCAGGCAATGCAGCTTGATCTCAGCGCCTCTGTCTCCGGTGTTACGCTCTCCATCGGAACGATGACCTTAAAGGACGGCATCTTCTATCTCGATGCGTCCGATCTGCTGGATTCCATCAGCACACTGACCGGAATGTCTCTCGATGAAGAGACCCTGAAGGAGACTGTCAGCCAGCTCGGTCTGGAAGATTCCTTTAAGAGCTACACCGTATACGGTATGGAAGTGGGCACCACCAGCGATGAGGCAAAGAAAGCAGGTCTTTCTCTGTCTGACAGCATTATCGCCGCTCTGGAGGCTGGTTCCAAGGCTGCAGACGGCTGCATGTCCAAGGATAGTGACACCTTCATTCTGACCGCAGACGGAACGACCCTTCCCTCTTTGATCGAGGGAATCCTGACCTATGTTCAGGAAAATCTGGATTCCATGTATGATAACCTGCTCGTCATCCTGAAGGAAGGTGAGAACAACAAGGCGACAGCCGCTCTGAAGGATATGGCAGAGCAGTATGGCGATCTTGTATCGGTTGACACTTCCGAGATTGATGACCTTCTGGATAACGCAGAAGATTACAAGCAGAAAGCCAAGGATCAGATTCAGGAAATCCTGGATGATATGGATTCCTTAAAGGAAATGCTTTCCGAAGAGTCTCTCCAGTTAAAGATGTCTGTTGATTTTACAGGCAAGAGCGGTTCCCGCATCTGCACAACGGATATCACGGCAGATCTGGAGAATAACACTTCCATGCACCTGATGGTTGAGATGTCCGAAGCAAAGGTTTCTATCGAGGCACCGGAAGAGTACACTGATCTGATAACAGTTTTGAACGCTATGATGGATCTGTATGGAAATGATGATATCATCGGCGATCTGGAAGACGATCTGAACGACGATCTGAACGACGAACTTGGTCTGGACGAGGAGACAGAAGCAGAAACTGAGACAGAAACTTCTTCTGATGAGTCAGATCCTGACGACTCTACATCTGCAACCGACGGTATCCGCGTGGATTCCGGAGCTGTGATCCATCTCACTACACCTGCAGGTTACACCTTAAACAATATGGAGGATGATTATTTCTCCTTTACTGAGGATACAAGCGATGGCTTTATCTGGGGTTACGTCTATGACTTCGATGACTGGAGCGGTGCATATACTGCAGATGATTACTATGAAGCTGAGATCACTCCGAAGCTGGAGGATCCGGATACGTATGTCAATCTGGTCGCAACGGATTATCGTACTATGACAGTTGGCGATTATGAGGTTCATTACATTACGATCAGCTACCAGTATGATGGAGACGAATCCACAAATACAGAAGTTTATTCCTACACCGATCTGGGCGGACGGGATGATGCCGGACTCTGCATCGAGTATAGCTTCTACGATGACGAGTGGGATACATTCCTTGCTACCTGCGGCTCTATCGAAAATTCTCTGACAGATCTGTATGGAGCTGTTACGGTTATGGAGTAAGTTTCTTCCGTTCTTTACAAATGCAGAGGAATCTGTTAAAATAATGATGGCAAGACAGGGGAGTAGATCATGCTCCCCTGTTTTTATTCAAACTACATGGAGGAATTCCGATGAGGAAACTGGCATTGCCGGAAGAGATTCTGCTGCAGGTAGAAAAGCCGGCACGATATATAGGAAATGAAGTAAATGCATACGCCAAAGACATGAGCCAGATGGATGTCAATGTCGTCATGTGCTTCCCTGATGTGTACGAGATTGGTATGTCCCATCTCGGCATCCAGATTTTATACGATATGCTGAACCAGAGAGACGATGTCTACTGCGACCGCGTGTACTCTCCCTGGACAGATCTCGACCCGATCATGCGGGAAAAGAAGATTCCGCTGTTTGGCGTGGAATCTCAGGCACCGATCAAGGATTTTGATTTTCTCGGCATTACGCTGCAGTACGAGATGTGCTACACGAATATTTTACAGATTCTGGATCTGAGCGGCATCCCGTTCTACGCAAAGGACCGTAATGAAGACGATCCCATCGTCATAGGTGGTGGCCCCTGTTCTTACAATCCGGAGCCGATTGCAGACTTTTTTGATTTGTTTTACATCGGCGAGGGTGAGACTCAGTTTTACCCGCTGATGGATCTGTATATCGAACATAAAAAAAACGGCGGCAGCCGCATGGATTTTCTGCGCAAGGCAGCAGAACTTCCCGGCATGTACGTTCCGGCATTTTATGATGTGACATACAATGAGGATGGCACTCTGGCATCCTTTACTCCCAATGAACCGACTGCAAAACCGAAGATCCGCAAAGAGATCGTACACGATGTCAGTGATACCTTTTACCCGGAGAAGCCCCTGGTTCCTTATATGAAAGTTACCCAGGACCGCGTTGTACTGGAAATCCTGCGTGGATGTATCCGTGGATGTCGTTTCTGTCAGGCGGGCATGGTATACCGCCCCGTGCGGGAGCGCAGTCTGGAATTCCTGAAAGATAAAGCCGTAAAGCTTTTGCAAAACACCGGACACGAGGAGATCACGTTAAGTTCTCTCAGCTCCAGCGATTACCGACAGTTAGAGGAGCTGGTAACGTATCTGATCGACACCTTCCATGGCAAGGGTGGTGTCAACATCTCTCTGCCGTCTCTTCGAATCGATGCATTCTCCCTTGATGTTATGTCCAAGGTACAGGACGTTCGCCGCAGCAGTCTGACCTTTGCGCCGGAAGCCGGTTCTCAGCGTCTTCGGGATGTCATCAACAAGGGCCTGACCGAGGAAGTCATCCTGAACGGTGCCGGTATGGCATTTGAGGGCGGCTGGAGCCGTGTAAAGCTGTATTTCATGCTGGGACTTCCCACGGAGACCGAAGAGGATATGCTGGGCATTGCAGACCTGTCGGAGAAGATTGCAGAGCGCTACTACGAGATTCCGAAGGACAAGCGCAACGGAAAAGTTCAGATCACTGCAAGCTCTTCTTTCTTTGTGCCGAAGCCGTTTACGCCATTCCAGTGGGCGCAGATGCTTCCCCGCGAGGAGTATTTAAACCGCGCCAGAAAGGTAAATCAGCACTTCCGAGAGCAGCACAACCGCAAGAGCCTCACTTACAACTGGCATGATGCCTCCACAACGGTTCTGGAAGGCATTCTTGCCCGCGGTGACCGCAAGTTGTCCGCAGCTATTGTCCGCGCCTATGAGAAGGGATGTCTGTACGATGCCTGGACGGAGACGTTCCATTTTGACCGCTGGATGGAAGCATTCGAAGAGTGCGGCATTGATCCGGACTTCTACACGATCCGTCCCCGTTCTGAGGATGAGCTGTTCCCCTGGGATTTCATCGATCCCGGCGTTACAAAAGCATTTTTACTCCGGGAATGGAAACGCGCACAGGAAGGCGTTGTGACGCCCAACTGTCGTATGCAGTGTTCCGGCTGTGGAGTTCGAGTATTTGGGGAGGGCGTTTGTGTTGAAAATTAGAGTTAAATTCGGAAAATACGGCAGTATGAAATTTCTGGGACATCTGGATGTGATGCGTTACTTCCAGAAAGCACTTCGCCGGGCGCAGATCGACATGTCCTACAGTGCCGGCTTCAGCCCTCATATGATCATGTCTTTCGCGTCTCCCCTTGGTCTGGGACTGACCAGTGACGGCGAATACATGGACATCGAAGTACAGAGCTTTCCCGGCTCTGCCGAGATGAAAGACCGCCTGAATGCCGTCATGGCAGAGGGCATTGATGTCAAGAGCGTCCGCGTTCTGCCGGAAAAGGCAAAGGGAGCCATGTCCATCGTGGCAGCAGCCGATTACCGCATTACGATCCGCGACGGACATGAAAAGCCGGAGGCGATTTTCGGAAATCTGGCACAGACTTTGGAGCTGTTCCGTAGTCAGCCTTCTGTTCTTGTGACAAAGAAGACAAAAAAGAGCGAAGCGGAAGTGGATCTTCTGCCGATGATCTACGAACTCCGCCCGGATGAGACATGCGATGACGCTATTTTCATGCGTCTTGCCAGCGGCAGTGTACAGAATTTAAAGCCAGAGCTTGTGATGGAGGCGCTTTACCACAGTCTCGGTCTGGAGCCTGCTGCTTTTGATTTCCAGATTCACCGCTACGAGCTGTACGCCGAGACGGAGGAAGGCTCGAAAAACTGGATTGCTCTGGAGGATATGGGGGAAGATCAGTGACACGCAAGAGAATCCTGACAAGAAATGCAGGCATCAGCCTGAATGTCCTGTTTGAAGATGGACGACCGGTTCAGATGGAGGCAGAGCCTTTCGAGGAAGCTTCTATCCTGAACTGCATCTATATGGGACGCATCCAGAATATTGTTAAAAATATTGGCGCTGTCTTTGTGGAATATGCTCCCGGCAAAACGGCTTATCTGGAACAGCGTCAGGTGCCGGAGGCTCGGATCGGACAGGAGCTTCTCATTCAGATCACTGCAGAGGCTGCCCGCAACAAGCAGCCCCGCTGCACGACCCATTTTACGATTGGCGGCCGATTCGCTGTTCTGACAGTTCAGGATGCAAGAATTCTGATCTCTTCAAAGATTTCGAATGGAGAACTTCGAAAGCATCTGAAAGAAACCTTCTCCGAGTACGTCACTCCTGCTTACGGCTACATCCTTCGGACAGAATGCGCTGAGGCAGCGGAAGAGGAGATCCGGGAAGAGCTGCTCCTTTTGAAACAGCAGTATGAACAGGTTTGCAAAGGGCAGCACCGCAATCCGTTCTCTCTTGTTTATCAGCCGGAACAATCCTGGATCGCGGAGATCCGAAGCCGGGATCTGCGCACCGCCACAGAGATCATCACCGATCAGGCGGATCTGTATCAGCAGCTTGTGAATTGTTTTGGCAATGCGTCGGAGAACCTTTCGATTCGCTTCTATAACGATGCACAGGTTTCTTTGTATCGCTTATACCAGATGGAGAAATGGGTGACAGAAGCCACCTCTGAGCGTGTCTGGATGCGCTCCGGCGGATTTCTGATCATTCAGCCCACCGAAGCGATGGTCGTCATCGACGTCAACTCCGGCAAAGCCATCGCCGGCAAAAAAGCCGTTGCCGACACGCTGCTTACCGTCAATCTGGAGGCGGCAGAGGAAGTGACAAGACAGATCCGCCTTCGCAATCTTTCCGGCATCATTGTAATCGACTTTATTGATATGCCGGAGGACTATGAGAGGCGACTGACAGCCCAGTTTTCTGCTATGCTGAAAAAAGATCCGGTTCCCTGTGAGTTCGTGGAAATGACAAAACTGAACTTTGCCGTCATGACCCGTAAAAAAATCCGCCGTCCCTTTACAGAGCAGCTGCGGAATGCGCAAAAAAAGATGCAAAACCATGAAAAAAAGAGTTGACATTTTGAAATCTGGATGTTAATATATCGAAGTATGCCGCACAGTGTGGTCTTAAAGTCCTGCTCACCGGCAGGCGCCGAAACTGGCGAGTAATGATAAATAGGAGGTGTCATTATGTACGCAATTATTGCAACTGGTGGAAAGCAGTATAAGGTTTCCGAAGGCGATGTAATCCGTGTAGAAAAGCTGGATGTAGAAGCAGGTTCTGCATATACCTTTGATCAGGTACTGGCTGTAAACAATGGTGAACTGGTAGTAGGTTCTCCTGTTGTTGAAGGTGCTACCGTATCCGCTACCGTTGAAGGTAACGCTCGCGGTAAGAAGGTTATCGTTTACAAGTACAAGAGAAAGACCGGTTATCATAAGAAGAACGGTCACAGACAGGCGTATACCCAGTTAAAGATCGAAAAGATCAATCTGTAATGATCAGGGTAGCAGTGTTTCAGACTCCTGAGAAGGAGTACAGAGGTTTCCGGATGGAGGGACATGCCGGTGCCGGTGATTATGGTACCGATATTGTGTGTTCCGCAGTGTCCATGCTTGTCCTGAACACAGTGAATTCCATTGAAGCCTTTACGGATGCGGGTTTTACCTGTGAAGCCGCAGAGGACGGAGGCTATCTGCAGTTTACTTTTACCGAAGAGCCTGACGACGATGCAGTATTGCTTGTTCGTGCTATGATGCTCGGGTTAGAGGAAACAGTGAAACAGTATGGTAAGAAATATATCAAGATCCGATATGAGGAGGTGTAACCATGTTAAATCTGAATCTTCAGTTTTTCGCTCATAAGAAAGGTGTAGGTTCCACCAAGAACGGCAGAGATTCCGAGTCCAAGAGACTTGGCGCTAAGAGATCTGACGGTCAGTTTGCAAAGGCTGGCAACATCCTGTACAGACAGCGTGGTACCAAGATTCATCCCGGTACTAACGTAGGTATTGGCGGAGATGACACTCTGTTTGCTAAGGTTGACGGTATCGTTCGTTACGAGAGAGTCGGCAGAGATCGTAAGAAGGTTTCTGTATATCCTGTAGCAGAATAATTTATAAGCGAATCAGCACGGAAACATGGCTTCAAGTCTTGCACATCAAGGTTTGAAGCCATTTTACTTTATGGGAATGCAGCTCATTCCCATAAAGTAAAATGTGCTCCGCGTGGATCGCACTGCGGCGGAATAAAAAATTGTCGCTTCGCGACCCGTCGCAGGCGGAGAATCCTGCGGAGCAGGATTCTATTTTCACTAGTGGTTTTATTAAAAAAGAGGTGTATATGTTTACCGATCAGGCAAAGATTTTTATCAAGTCCGGTAAGGGCGGCGATGGTCATGTAAGTTTCCGTCGTGAGCTTTATGTCCCGGACGGCGGCCCGGATGGCGGAGACGGAGGCAGAGGCGGAGACATCATCTTCGAAGTAGATGAGGGTCTGAACACGCTGATCGATTTTCGTCATGTCCGAAAGTATGTAGCAGAAAATGGAGAAGAAGGCGGAAAGCGTCGTTGTCATGGAGCAGATGGTAAAAGTCTGGTGATCAAAGTTCCGGAAGGAACCGTTGTTCGTGATGATGCTTCCGGAAAAGTTATTTGCGATATGTCCGGCGACAACCGCAGACAGGTTGTACTGCGCGGCGGACGCGGCGGACAGGGCAACATGCATTACGCAACTGCCACGATGCAGGCGCCAAAGTATGCACAGCCCGGCAAGCCGGCACAGGAGCTGTGGGTACGTCTGGAGTTGAAGGTCATCGCAGACGTTGGACTCGTTGGCTTCCCGAACGTCGGAAAGTCCACCCTGCTTTCCCGTGTCACAAATGCGCGCCCGAAGATTGCAAATTATCATTTCACGACACTCAGCCCGAACCTCGGCGTTGTAGATCTCGGACAGGGAGCCAGCTTTGTCATGGCAGATATCCCCGGACTGATCGAGGGTGCTTCCGAGGGCGTTGGCCTTGGTCATGAGTTCTTAAAGCACATCGAGCGAACAAAGGTTCTGATTCACATCGTGGATGCCGCTTCTGTTGAGGGACGTGATCCCATCGCAGATATCCGTGCCATCAACGCAGAACTGGAGGCTTATAATCCGGAGCTGCTGAAGCGCCCTCAGATCATCGCTGCAAACAAGTTGGATGCCGTTTATATGGACGAAGATCCGGTGGCAAAGCTGCGGGAGGCATTTCCGGACATTCCCGTGTTCGGTATTTCTGCCGTCAGTGGACAGGGCGTGCGGGAGATGCTGTTTGCAGTTTACCAGGAACTGCAGAAGCTTCCGAAGGAAACGATGGTCTTCGAGCCGGAGTTTGAATATGAATTTGACAGTGACAGTGAACTTCCGTTCGTTGTTGAGAAGATTGAAAACGGCGTTTACAGTGTGGAAGGTCCCCGTGTCGAAAAGATGCTGGGCTACACCAATCTGGAGTCTGAAAAGGGCTTTGTCTTCTTCCAGGATTTCCTCAAAAAGACTGGTATTCTGGATGAGCTGGAAGCAGCAGGCATTCAGGAGGGCGATACTGTAAAGATGTACGGATGGTCCTTTGATTATTATAAATAATAAGGAGAAATTATGACAAGTAAGCAGCGTGCCTATTTAAAGGGACTTGCGATGAACATGAGTCCGGTATTCCAGATTGGAAAGTCCAGCGTGACACCGGAGCTTGTTCAGGCACTGGATGATGTGTTAGAAGCAAGAGAACTGATTAAAGTAACTGTTTTAAATAACTGCATGGACGATCCCCGCGAGCTGGCGGAGACCGTTGCAGGCAGAACCCGCTCCGAGGTCGTACAGGTCATCGGTAAGAAGATCGTACTGTACCGCCCGGCAAAGAACGAAGAGAAGCGTAAGATTCTACTTCCCAGATAAAAATCAAAATGCACATGAAACGAAAAATCGGTCTGATGGGCGGAACCTTTAATCCGATTCATCTGGGACACATTCAGATAGCGGAGCATGCTCTGGCACAGATGGATCTGGATGAGGTCTGGTTTTTGCCCACCGGAAATTCTTATCACAAAAAGACAGAAGCAATTCCGGCTGCGGATCGTGCGGCGATGGTCGAACTGGCGATCCGTTCTTACCCCCATTTTCGGATCAATGATCTGGAGATGCGCAGAGAGGGGGCAACCTATACCGCGGACACCCTGCGGGAGCTGACAGAGTGCTATCCGGATGTCCGCTTTTACTATCTCGTAGGAGCAGACTCTCTGGATTACATGGATCGTTGGGTGCGCCCGGAGGAGATTTTTTCCCGCGCCGTTATTCTTGTGATGGGGCGGAATTCCCAGTCACGACAGCAGACACTGGACAAGGCTGCATCTTTGAAAGCTCGCTTTCACGCCGATGTGCGCCTTTTGGACGGTCATGTGCTGTCTGTTTCTTCCAGCGAAATTCGCGAAAAAGTACGCACCGGAGCTTCTCTTGCGGGACTTCTTCCTGCAGATGTTATTTCTTATATTGAAGAGAAAGGACTGTATCGGAATGGAAGAAACGATTGACGGAATGCGAAAACGACTGAAGAGAAAGCTGGATTCCGGCCGATATGAACATACCCTGGGGGTCAGCGCCACCTGTGTTGGCCTGGCGATGTGTTATGGAGAGGACCTGCACCGCGCACAGGTCGCTGGTCTGCTTCATGACTGCGCCAAGTATGGCTCCGATGAGAAGAAACTGGAGAACGCAGAAAAATTCCATCTGGAGATCACCGACAGTGAGCGAAAGAATCCTTCTTTGCTCCACGCAAAACTCGGCGCTTATCTGGCAGAAAAGCGCTACGGCATAGAAGATGCAGAGATTTTGTCTGCTATCGCCTGCCATACAACCGGAAAGCCGGAGATGACTCGTCTCGAAAAGATCGTTTTTGTTGCAGACTATATTGAACCGGGCAGAGACCGTGCACCGCGCCTTGGAGAGCTGCGGATGCTCGCTTTTCATAATCTCGATCAGTGCGTCTATGAGATTCTCGCAGATACGCTGCGCTTCCTGAAGGGTAAGAAAGCGGTTCTTGATCCGACAACAGAGCAGGTCTATCAGTACTATAAGCAACTGATAGACGAACAGCAGCATTGAAATGACACAGACAGAAAAAGAAAGTGAGGATTTTCATGAATCAGCAGGCAAAAGAAATGGCAAAGCTCGCCTGGAAGGCACTGGATGACAAAAAAGGAAATGAAATCCGTGTAATTGACATCGAAAAAGTATCTTCCATCGCAGATTATTTCATCATTGCAAACGGTGACAACCGCAATCAGGTTCAGGCAATGAGTGACAACGTAGAAGAGATGCTGGGGCGCGCCGGTTACGAGCCGAAGCAGATCGAGGGCTACCAGAATGCAAACTGGATTCTGCTCGACTACGGTGATATCGTAGTTCACATCTTTTCTGCAGATGACAGACGTTTCTTTGATCTGGAGCGTATTTGGAGAGATGGAATCACCGTTTCTGAAGAAGAATTGGGCATTGAAAAACAGTAAAAAGCAAAAACCAGTTTTCCTTTTATATTCTCCCGAAAGAGGATATAGGAGTGAAAGCTGGTTTTTCTTTTCTATGTGTAAACATCAGCTGAAACTCCTCTCTTGCAATTTGATAAACTTGATGCTATAGTTGCAAAAAACAGAAAATAAGGGAGTTGGTAAGATGCATTTAGACCAGTTAGTAGTAGGGATCCTCCGAGTGTCTGCTATTGCCTTCAGTAAATGAGTTTTTTCGTAGTAATGGAGCTTGATTGAAGCAGTGCTAGGAACAGGCTGTGGAAGTAATTCAATGGTCATCATATTGTATATACAGTGACATAATTTTTTTATGTAAACAAACAAGCACAATATCAAGTTATGCGATACCTTAAAATATGCGAAAGAGGGGACTCTGCAAGAAGAATTGGAAGCACTGTTTCCAGACTTAAAATAGACGCAATTGGCCTCCTGTATATTGGGAGGCCATTATTTAATGTAGGCCCTAACTTTTCCAGTTGAAATACTATAGTTCAGTTAACAAAAATGCCATATACAATGGTAAAGTAAGAATCTGTTCTGTACGTCCAACATTATAGTCTCCGAGCTTGATTGCATGCTCAACATGATATTTTTCGGGATGACGCAAAATCGTCTTGGTACTTTTGGTATTACCGGTTGATGCTTTAACTTCTACCAAAGTGCATTCCCCTTTGTATCGGATTACAAAACCCACTTCCAGTCCACTGTCCTTATGGAAATAATATAGCTTTCGTCCCATCTTTCCCAAAATGTCTGCAATCAAATTTTCAAAAATTGCCCCCTTATAGCCATGGAGATTTCCCTGTAGAATGTCAAACTGCGTGCCATCTTCCAACATGCTGACAAACAAACCGCAATCGCGCATATATACTTTGAATACATCTTCTTCGGCATTTCCATCCAAAGGGAGTTCTGTAATGGACAGATTGTAAGCACGGACAATAATTCCGGCGTCTTCGATCCATTGCAAGCTTCCGGCATATTTTGAGGAAGTAGATCCTTTTTTTACGACGGAATACTGGAATTTCTTATTTTCCTTACTGAGCTGCTTCGGAATGGATTGGAAACATTCTTTGATTTTTGATTTATCTTTCTTTTCTGCATACTTTACCATATCATCCTCATAAGAACGGACAATATCACGTTGGATTTGTAACACCTCATCCATCTGCTTTGTATTCACAAAGGTTTGTACCGCATCCGGCATACCACCGACCACCGTATATTGTAAAAGCAGCTGCTTCATGCGGTTATGCAGAGCTTCCGGAATCGGCATTTCTTTCTGCAGGCATTGTTTTAGCATTTCAATTACGGAATCCGTGATTCCGTTCGCCCATAGAAATTCTTCAAAATCCAATGGATACATGTCGATGACCGTTTCAGATCCCACCGGAACAGATTTCGGTTCCTTTCCATATCCCTTCACGCCAAGTAAAGAGCCAGTACCAATTACATCATAACGTCCGTCGATTCGAAAAAACTTCAGAGCAGTCCTAGCTTCCGGGCACTCTTGTATTTCGTCCAAAACCAAAACCGTGTTACCACTTTCAAAGGTTGCTTCGGGGCCTAACAGAGCGGACAGCAGCATCACAATTGTGTCCACTTCCAGAGAACCTGAAAAAACAGAGGCATAATCCGGATTTTCAAAGAAATTCAAGTATACGACATGTTTGTAGTTTTTCTTTGCAAAATCAAGGACAGAAAACGTCTTTCCGCATTGTCTGCAACCTTTAATGATTAACAGTTTATGGTTCTCTGTGTTTTTCCAATCGGTTAGTTTTTGCTCCATTTTTCGTTTTAACATAATAAATGCACCTCCGTGTTTATTATAATTTGAGTAAAAAACTATTTCAAGGGATTTTCTAGGTAAACAATCAACTTTTTCAAGGGACTTTTTTCTTAAAGTAATATATTTTTCAAACGACTTTTTGCTACAAGTGTCAACTTTTTTGTGATTTAAAATATTTTTAATTTTTTCAAAAAAGTGCTTGCATTATTCAAAAAGGTATGATAATATATCTGAGGTCGCGAGAGAGAAATCAAAAGCGACCAACATCGGAGCGTGGCTCAGTTTGGTAGAGCGTTCGGTTAGGGACCGAGAGGTCGCAGGTTCGAATCCTGTCGCCCCGATTCGAAAGAGAAGAAACACTTCCCTTTCACATGTGTCTGTAGCTCAGCTGGATAGAGCAACGGCCTTCTAAGCCGTGGGTCGGGGGTTCGAATCCCTTCAGGCACAGTTCAGGAGACAATCAAATGATTGTCTCCTTTTTTGTTATACGGAATCTGCTCAAAAAGCAGATTCTTTTTTTGACATTTTCGGACATGTCCCGTATAATAATACCATCGTCTGAAGATGAATGATACGACAGATCGCGGCGTTGATGCCGTAATCTGCGGAATGGAGGAAATTATGATTTTTAATGTATTGGACTATGGTGCAAAGGGTGATGCCGTAACAAATGATGGTCCCGCAATTCAGGCTGCCATCAATGCCTGCCGTGAAAATGGCGGTGGACAGGTATTCGTTCCCGGCGGCAGAACCTATAAGACCGGTTCTTTAGTCCTGTATTCTCATGTAGAGCTGCATCTGGACAACGGTTCCCGCCTGAAGGCAAGTGACGATATCAAAGATTTCGGCACTTTCGCAGAGATGGAGTCTCTGAACGTAGATCGTAACGGCGTTCCTACTTATATGAACTGTGAGTACGCTGGTAAGCCGGTCAACTACTTTATCTATGCAAAGGATACCGAGTATGTTTCCATCACCGGTTTCGGTACTATCGATGGCAACGAAGAGGCATTCTACGGCGAGCAGAACAAGTACAGCATCGAGGGTGCTTACTACCCCCGTGTACCGCTGCTGTTTATGGAACATGACATTCATCTGACTATTCAGAATGTCACTCTGACCGGCAGTGCTTTCTGGACCACTCATCTGGTAGGCTGTGAGGATGTTCTGATCGACGGAGTTCGTATTCTGAACAACCTGCGTATGATGAACTGCGACGGTATCGATCCCGACCACTGCAAGAATGTCCGCATTTCCAACTGTCATATTGAGACAGCCGATGACTGTATCGTATTTAAGAATACCGCAAGTGCGATGGAGTACGGTCCTTGTCAGAACATCTGTGTTACAAACTGTACGCTGGTTTCTACCAGTGCTGCAATTAAGTTTGGTACTGAGAGTGAGGATGACTTCTCCAATATCGTAGTATCAAACTGCAACATCACAAGAACAAACCGCGCGATCTCCATGCAGCTGCGTGATCCGGGCAACATCCGCAATTGTATCTTCTCCAACCTGAACATCGAGACGAGAAGATTTTCTCACCACTGGTGGGGCGAGGGCGAGCCGATCGCCATCACCGCTGTTGACCGTAAGGACGGCGTAAAGGCTGGTACGATCCGCAACATCAAGTTCCAGAACATCAACTGCTACGGCGAGAATGGCGTATTCATCCATGGCAATGATCCGGAGAATAAGAACATTTCCGATATCACCTTCGAAAACATCACCGTTGAGCTGGCAGAGAAGACCGACTGGCCGAAGATCAACCATGATCTGCGTCCCTGCAGCTGGGAAGGCATCCTGGACGGCACTCTGAACTCTCTGTTCTGCCGCAATGCATCTGATATCCGTGTCCACAACTTCAAGACCATCGTTCAGGAACCGATGAAGAAGTGGGTAGAGCAGGAAATCGATGTTGCAGATACCGACGGTTTCGTGATGGACTGATAACGACACACAGATAGGGTAAGCATGAATAAAAAAGAAGTTCTTGAAATTCGGCGGCTGTTCACGAAAGAGAACAGCCGCATTACCCGTATATGCGGGTGTTATATTACCTCCGACAAAGAAAAGCGTTCGGAGTTAAAAGAAGCATTTGCCTCCCTTCCGGAAGAGGAGCTGTATAAATATCTGGAGATTTTCCGCAAAGTCCTTTCCGGCAGCATTGGCAAGAATCTGATCCCGATGGAATTTCCGTTAGAGGCAGAATTGGAAGGCGACGGTCATCGTCTGCTCATGGCGCTCAAGGAGACGGAGCTGCGGGATGACGGGCTGTTGGAGACGTTTTACGATGTCATCAACCAGAATTATGTCCATCCGGAAAATTATCTGATCCTGCTGATCCACGGTGCCTACGACATTCCGAAAAAAGGTACGGATGAGATCGAGATGGAAGATGCCTCTGACTATGTTTATAATTTTGTTCTCTGCGCTCTGTGCCCGGTAGATCTCGCAAAACCGGCGTTATGCTACAACGACAGCACAAACCATATTGAAAGCCGCATCCGGGACTGGATTGTTGGCGCACCGGAGCTGGGCTTTTTGTTTCCGGCATTTACCGACCGCAACACCGATATCCACAGCCTCATGTATTATGCAAAGAACGCGGAGGAGCTGCATCCGGAGATCAGCGAGGATATTTTAGGCTGCCATCTGCCGATCACAGCGGGAGAGCAGAAAACTTCGTTTCAGGAGATCATCAGCAACACGTTGGGAGAAGAAGCCGATCTGGAGACGATCAAGACCTTCCATTCTACGATGCAGGAATGGGTGGAGGAACGCAAGGAAGATCCCGATCCCGTTGCCTTTGACAAGGAAGATATGAAACGCATGCTCTCCAAATCCGGTGTGGATGAAGAGAAGATTGACCGCTTTGAGGCATCCTATGACCGCCTTCTTGGGGAAAAGACAGAGCTTCCGGCTGCCAATATCGTAAACAGCCGCAAGTTTGAAGTTAAAACACCGGATATTTCGATCCAGGTATCACCGGATCGAACGGATCTCATCGAAACGCGTGTAATTGATGGAACTCCCTGCCTTGTCATCGCCATCAGTGATGAAGTGGAAGTCAACGGTGTTCCCATTCGAAAGTGGGAATAGTCCTTTGAAAAGAATTGCAATCCCTTAGAAAACATGTTATATTTAAGGGTGGTACAATAGAAACAATGAAAGTCTCTCGACTTTGGAATGGAGGAAAAGACATGACAAAGATAGATATTATTTCTGGTTTTTTGGGTGCTGGTAAGACAACCCTGATCAAAAAGCTGTTAAACGATGCTCTGAAGGGTGAGCAGGTCGTTCTGATCGAGAACGAGTTTGGTGAGATCGGTATCGACGGCGGTTTCTTAAAGGAAGCTGGCGTTCAGATCACCGAGATGAACTCCGGCTGCATTTGCTGTTCCCTGGTAGGCGATTTTGCAACCGCTCTGAAAGAAGTCATCGAAAAGTATCATCCGGATCGCATCCTGATCGAGCCGTCCGGCGTTGGCAAGCTGTCTGACGTTATCCGTGCCGTATCCGGCATCCAGTCCGATGTTCCGGTAGAGCTGAACAGCTTTGTTACCGTTGTAGATGCTGGTAAGGCAAAGATCTACATCAAGAACTTTGGTGAGTTCTTCAACAATCAGGTAGAGAGCGCAAACACCATCATTCTGAGCCGTACTCAGGGTATGTCTCAGGAGAAGCTGGAAGCATGCGTTGCACTGCTGCGTGAGCACAATGCAAAGGCTGCCATCGTTACCACTCCGTGGGACGAGCTGACCGGCGCTCAGATGAAGGCTGCCATGGAGCAGGGACATTCTCTGGCAGAAGAGCTGTTAGCTGAGATGGAAGAGGAAGAAGAGCATGAACACCACCATCATCACCATGATGGCGAAGACGAGTGCGGCTGCGGACATCACCATCATCATGATGACGAGGACGATGATGACGAAGAGCACGAGCATCATCACCATCACCACGATGACGAGTGTGGCTGCGGTCACGACCATGACCACGAGGAGCATGAGCATCATCACCACGACCATGATGACGAGGATGAAGAGTGCAGCTGTGGCTGCGGACATCACCACCATCATCACGGACACCATCATGCAGACGAAGTATTTACCAGCTGGGGACAGGAGACTCCTCACGTATACACAAAAGAAGATTTGGAGCAGATCCTTGAAAAATTGTCCGAATCTTCCGCTTATGGCGTTGTACTTCGTGCAAAGGGTATCGTTCCGTCCACGAATGGCTGGCTGCAGTTCGATCTGACCCCCGGCGAGTATGAGATCCGTGAGGGTGCTGCTGATTACACCGGCAGACTGTGCGTCATTGGCTCCGAGCTGAAAGAAGACGATCTGCTGAAGCTGTTTCAGCTTGCATAACTGACAGGAGGAACTTATATTGAATACAGGAATTCCGATTTATCTGATTACAGGATTTCTGGACAGCGGCAAGACTGATTTCCTGAAATTCACTATGGAGCAGGAATATTTTGCAGATGGGGAAAGAACCCTTCTGATCCTCTGCGAGGAAGGCGAGCAGGAATATGATCCTGCCCGTCTGGCAGAGCTGAACACCGTTCTTGTCACCTGTGAAAATGAGGCAGATCTGACGACAGATTTTCTGAAGAGTCTCAAGAAGCAGTATCGTCCGGAGCGCGTTCTGATCGAGTACAACGGCATGTGGCGCATGGATACGATCATGAATCTGCGTCTGCCTTTTAACTGGGAGATGTATCAGATCATCACGATTATTGACGCTCAGACATTCCAGTTATATCTGAACAATAACAACATGAAATCTATGGTTATGGATGTTGTCTCCAAAGCAGAAATGGTTATTTTCAACCGCTGTGATGAGAACACACCTTGTGCCATGTTCAAGCGCAGCCTGAAGGCGGTCAACCGTGCTCTGCAGGTTGTCTTTGAGGATGAGAATGGTGAGATGGAGATTGAGGAGGAACTTCCCTACGATCTGAACGCACCGGTCATCGAGATTGAAGACTACGATTATGGCATCTGGTATGTGGATGCGATGGATCATCCGGAAAACTACATTGACAAGACCTTAAGGTTCAAGGGGATGTGCATGACAAATGCGCAGCTTCCGGCTGGATTTTTCGTTCCCGGTCGCACTGCTATGACCTGCTGTGCAGATGATGTAACCTTCCTTGGTTTCCTCTGTAAGTCCAACGGTCTGTACAAGGTTAAAAACCGGCAATGGGTAGAAGTAACTGCCAAGTTCCAGAATCAGTATATGGATGTTTATCAGGGTGAAGGGCCGGTGCTGTACGCTGAAAAGATTCAGCCTGCAGAAGCGCCGGAAGAAGAGATGGTTTACTTTAATTAACAAAATGAGGTTTTCTTATGGGTTGGAAAAAAGTGATTGGGGCAGCAGCCGGCGTGCTTGGCGCATCTTGCGCCGCACTGTCGGTGGGTTACTTTGAGTATGCGATCTGCAGACCCTCTGTGCCGAAGCACGAAGATGATCTGACAGATCCGGTCGTAGGCGGCTTCTGGAAACAGTGGCAGCAGGAACGCGCCTGGATCGAGACACTCCCGAAGAAAAAGCTGGAGATTCTTTCTTATGACGGACTTCGGCTTGTGGGCACTCTGATCCCGGCTGAAACACCGTCCAAAAAAACCGTGATTGCTATTCACGGTTATAAGAGCTGCGGTTACCGGGAATACGCCACATTTGTTCGATTTTATCATGAGATGGGATGCAATGTTCTGCTCCCGGATAATCGGGCGCATGGCGGCAGTGAGGGACGCTACATTGGCTTTGGCTGGCTGGACCGTCTCGACACGTTAGAATGGATTCAGCGCATGCTGCAGGAATACGGCACCGACAGTCAGATTGTTTTGCAGGGCGTTTCCATGGGTGCAGCCACCGTCCTGATGACAAGCGGTGAGATTCTGCCTGTACAGGTAAAAGCCATCGTTGCAGACTGCCCGTATACTTCCGTCAAGGAGCAGTTCGAGCACAATCTGGATCAGCAGGGTGTTCCGCACTTTCCGCTGATGCAGACGACAGACCTGTTGTGCCAGCGCATCGCCGGTTATGGCTATGAGGAGGCATCCGCACTTCGTCAGGTTCAGAAATCTGTGACACCGACTCTGTTTATCACAGGAGATGCCGATGACTTTGTTCCCACGGAGATGACACATCGTCTCTACGAGGCATGTACCGCTGAGAAAGACCTGTTTGTTGTGCCCGGTGCCCGTCATGCGGAAGCACACACGGTCGATCAGGCAGGGTATGAGCAGCGCGTGCGGGAGTTTGTCGGACGCTATCTGTCCTAAAATTTATTTTTGAAAACAATAGAATGCACGCTTCGTGAACATTCTATTAGAAATTATTCGTTTGTGAAAATAGAATCCTGCAAAGCAGGATTCTCCGCCTGCGGCGGGTCGCGAAGCGACAAATTCTGTTCCGCCGCAGTGCGATCCACGCGGAGCGCTTTTCACTTTATAGGAAATGCGACACAGTTTCCTATAAAGCGCAAGAAAAAGGGGAGGTTCTCTTACGAGAATCTCCCCTCAGACTGTAGACAAAGAGGGTACTTGGCGATCATGCCAGGCACCCTCTTTTCCTGTTGCTTCCATTTTTCATAA
>CAKQHB010000002.1 GCA_934234215.1 uncultured Cuneatibacter sp. | reverse complement strand
GGTCGGTCGGTCGGTCGGTCGGTCGGTCGGTCGGTCGGTCGGTCGGTCGGTCGGTCGGTCGGTCGGTCGGTCGGTCAGATTATATTTTATGTTCATCGCTTTTACAACCCCCAGTTTGCTGTGTCGTACCTGTCTTACTCTGTCAATCTGCGCTCTTATATTTGAGATTTATTATATCAGTTTTCCATACAAAAAGGAAGTTGTGGGGAAGAAGTTCTGCTGTTATATTTTTATCCGACAGAAGAACAACCAGAACGAAATACAGGTTCGATAGCTTTTCATATAATTCTTACTGATTCGATGTACTTTTCAGGAGCAAAACAGTACCAATACATAATCAATTCTTAACTTCACTATCACACTGTTCGAGCCCTTTTGGACGCGTTTGTGCATGTGCAGTAGAAGCAGTGCGAGTCTCATAGATGGCGGTGCGAGACATGAATCAGCTAGTTTATTTTCCTATACATTTTTGTGAAAATCCTCTTGTATTTTGAAGATAGTTGTAATATCATCCATTTAGTTGCTGGTACAACTATTTTTATAAGACACCACTCCAGAAAGGAGAGTTCATGGACTATACGCAACGAAAAATGACCAAGATTGCACGGGAAGTCAGCAAATTCACTATCCAGACGATGAAGGAAGAAGGCATCGGCACGGCAGAGTTTGATTATATTCACTTTGTCCGCCACCATCCCGGCTGTACACAGGTGGAAGTGCGGGATGCGCTGAAGATCGACAAGGGCGCTGCTGCACGGCGGGCTTCCAATCTGGAAGCGAAGGGCTACCTTTGTCGCAAGCCCCATCCCACCGATGGCCGCAGTCAGCTGCTCTTTGCCACGGAAAATGCGGAAAGTCTGAAAAATTCCAAGGCACACATCGAGAGTATTTTTTATGACTGGCTGCTGGCAGAGCTTCCGGAAGCGGAGCGGGATGCTTTTTGTCAGACACTGGATACGCTGTACTGGCGTTCCAAAAAGCAACGGCAGGCTGGTTTTCCGGATGTAACGAAGCTGGTGCAGCTTGCTGATTCACAGGAAGGAGCCATCGAAGAAGATGCCGAAGAAGAATGACAATTTTCAATCTGACCGGATTCTGTCGTATTTCAGACGAGAGTGGACTGTTTTGCTCCTCGTCACGATTTCCGGTCTGATCTACAACCTCGGACTCTTAGCCGGTCCGTGGTTTGAGGGACGTCTTGTAGGATGCCTCGTCAATATTTTAAACGGCTCTGCAGTCTTTTCGGACATGCTGGTACTCGTAATCGGTTATGTCGTTGCCATCACGGTCGTACAGAGTTCCCGCTATGTCAAGCGTTTTTATGTCAGACGATTTGCGAACAATGTCAACCGCAATATGAAGTGCATCCTGTACCGCAATCTCGTCCAGAAAAGCCGCGTGAAATTACAGGAAGAAGGCGCCGGCAATCTGCTGACAAAAGCCATCCTCGATGTGGATGATTGCGTAGAAGGTATGCGAAAGTTCACAACGGAGATTTTCGATACCGGTGTTGCACTGGCCACCTATGCCTGCATGCTGCTGTATTATGACCGGAAGCTGGCGCTGCTTTGTATGCTGTTTCCGCCAATCTCTTATGTATTAGCAGAAAAGATGAAGGTATTTGTTCAACGCACCGGTGCTGCTTACAAAGTGCAATCCGGCATTCTGAGTTCCGCCACCATGGATCGCGCCTCCAACGCCCTGACCTACCGCGTTTTTGGACGGGAATCCGATCGCAGACAGGCATACGAGCAGACCTTGATGGATTATGAACACTCTGCAGTCCGTGCAAATGTGTGGACGAGCATAATGCCGCCGATCTACCGCATCATTTCCATGACAGGTGTTCTGTTCCTGATCTATTTCGGTATCCGCAATGTGCAGGGCAATGGTTGGGCAAACTGGAATGTTGCGATTTTCACTACGTTCCTTACCTGCTTTACGAAGCTGTCCACGAAATCCTCCCGTGCTGCAAAGCTGTTCAACGCAGTCCACAAAGCGCAGGTATCCTGGAAGCGTATCCGCCCGCTGATGCATCCGGCAGAAGAATCTGCCCCTGCGGATGTTCAGCCCGCAAAGACACTGTCCGTACAGGATCTTGCTTTTACATACCCGAATGGCACTTTGATCTTTTCCGGACTGTCCTTTGATGCTGTTCCCGGACAGATTATCGGTGTCACCGGCCCCGTCGCCTGCGGCAAATCCACACTGGGCAAAGCATTCCTGTGTGAGTTCCCGTATGACGGCAGCATCCGCATTGGCGGAAAAGAGCTGTCCAGCTTTTCGGATGTGACCCGCACCGGCACCATCGGTTATCTCGGCCACGATCCGGAGCTGTTTCAGGATACGGTGGAGAACAATATTCTCATGGGCGATGCTCTGGATGCCAATACTTATCTGAAGCTCGTCTGTCTGAAAGAAGAGGCGGACGCGATGGAACAGGGCATTCAGACATTCATCGGCACCGGTGGTGTCAGACTTTCCGGAGGTCAGGCAAAGCGTCTCGCCCTTGCCCGGACATTTGCCCATATGCGCCCTGTTTTGATTCTGGACGATCCATTCTCCGCACTGGATCGCACAACCGAAGAACAGATCTTTGCCAATCTGAAGATGCTCACAAGGAATAGCATTGTCCTGCTCATTTCCCACAGACTCTATCAGTTCCCGGAGATGGATCAGGTCATTTGGATGAACGAAGGTCATACCGTAGTCGGCACTCACGAACAGCTCCTGCAGAGTGTTCCGGGATATGCTGCACTGTACAATTCTCAGAAGGGAGACAGCCATGAAGAACACTGATTCTGTCACTCAGAAGAAAAATGGACAGGGTATTCTGCAAATCATCGGAAGTTCTGTTGCAAAAAATCCCCTGCTTGCCATCGGTATTGTCGTCACGGTCTGCGGCGCTATCGTCACTGCACTGCTTCCGCCAATCATTCTCGGACATGTTGTGGATGACCTGACTGCCGGACAGGCAATCCTGTTTTCCGTAGTGCTGCTGTATTTTGGACTGACAGCACTCACCGGACTGTTAGAAGCAGCCAGAGAATATTTTCTGACGGTATTCGGTCAGAAGATCACTCACGCCATCCGCAGCCGCCTGATGGAAAAGTTCACCCACCTGACTGCGGACGGGCTGAACCGCCAGGATCCCGGTACCCTCGTCTCCCGCTTTGTCGGTGATGTGGATATCGTCGAAAATCTGTTTACATCCGGCATCATCAGTATGTTTGCTGATGCCTGCAAAATTATCAGCATCCTTGCTGTCATCTGGGTGCAGAACCGTGGTCTGGCTCTGGTACTCGTTGTGCTGCTGCCGTTTTTGTTCTGGTTCACCCGCTATGTCCAGAAAAAAATGCTGGCTGCCCAGCTGGATAACCGCCGTGCTGTCGCCCGCGTATCCGGTCATGTGCCGCAGACACTCCAGAATATCCGTACGATCCACAACCTCAGCAAAGAGACGTACATGGAGCAACGCTACGATACTTACATTGCCCAGAGCTATCAGGCGATGGAACGCACGAACTTTTACGATGCGATCTACTCTCCGGTCATTCTGATCCTCAATGCCATCGTAATTGCCATCGTTATGTTGCTGTCCGCTTCCGACAATGCATCCGTGCTGGTGCTGTTCGGCATGTCCGCCGGTAATGCCGTTACCATCATCAACTACATTTCTCAGATTTTCACCCCCATCGAGAGTCTCGGTATGGAGATTCAGACGATTCAGTCCGCCCTCGCCGGTGTACATCGAATCAATGAATTTCTCGCACTGGAGGAGCTTCCGGATGTGCCGAAAGCAGCTGCTCCGAAAAGGTCTGAAAAAGACGCCGGCCTTCCGTTTGTCCGTGTAGAAAACGTCTCTTTTGCTTATGACGAACAACCGGTTCTGAAAGATCTGAGCTTCTCTGTCACCTTGGGGGAGCAGGTCACACTGTCCGGTCGAACCGGTGCCGGAAAGAGTACCGTCTTCAAGCTGCTTCTCGGTCTGTATCCGCCGCAGAAAGGCGCTGTCCGTATTGCTGGAATCGCCACAACAGACATTCCGGAGCAGGATCGCCGGGCGCTGTACGGCTATGTCGAACAGAGCTTCCATCTCGTTCCCGGTACTGTTCGGGATCAGATCACCTTGTTTGATCCTTCGATTTCCGATCAACAGGTACACGATGCCGCTGTCCTCGCCGGACTGGACGAATCCATCTCCCATCTGCCGGAAGGATACGATACAGTCTGCACACCGGAACTGTTCTCTCAGGGGCAATGGCAGCTGTTGTCCATCGCCCGCGCAGCCGCAGCGTCTCCCCGTCTGTTGCTGTTAGATGAGATCACCGCAAATCTCGATGCTGAGACGGAGCACACCGTTCTCGAAGCACTGAAGCGTGTTTCGGAAAATCGTACTGTACTGTCCATCTCCCACCGCTACGCAGCCGAGACCGGCAGAATCATCCACCTGCCATCCTTATCAGTGGATGCAGAATCCTGAATTTTTTATCCAGAGTCGAAAAAAGGAACCACCACAAGTTGTGATGGTTCCTTTTTTACTTTATAGGAAATTGCGATTAGTTGTTGATCAGCTTGTCTTCGCCATTCCAGCTGTACAGCTTACGGATCTCCTCGCCGATCTTCTCAGACTCATGCTCCGCATGCAGCTTTCTCATAGCCTTGAAGTGTACCTGACCACCTGCTTCGGACATATCCAGCAGGAATTCCTTTGCGAAGGTACCATCCTGAATATCGGACAGGATCTTCTTCATGGTCTTCTTGGTCTCCTCGGTGATCAGCTTCGGTCCGGTGATGTAATCGCCGTACTCAGCGGTATTGGAGATGGAGTATCTCATGCCTGCAAAACCGGACTGATAAATCAGGTCTACGATCAGCTTCATCTCATGAATGCACTCGAAGTATGCATTTCTCGGATCGTATCCAGCCTCAACCAGAGTCTCAAAACCAGCCTGCATCAGAGCGCAAACGCCGCCGCACAGAACTGCCTGCTCACCGAACAGATCGGTCTCAGTCTCAGTACGGAAGGTGGTCTCCAGAACGCCTGCTCTTGCGCCGCCGATACCCAGTGCGTATGCCAGAGCCAGATCCTGTGCCTTACCGGTGTAATCCTGCTCTACTGCGATCAGACAAGGAACACCCTTGCCAGCCTGATACTCGGAACGAACGGTATGACCCGGTCCCTTCGGAGCGATCATGGTAACATCCACATACTTCGGAGGGTTGATGCAGCCGAAATGAATGTTGAAGCCATGAGCAAACATCAGCATGTTGCCCTCTTCCAGATTCGGCTCAATGCTCTCTTTGTATAACTTAGCCTGCAGCTCATCATTGATCAGAATCATAATGATGTCAGCTCTCTTAGCTGCTTCAGCAGCGGTATAAACCTCAAAACCCTGTGCCTCAGCCTTTGCCCAGGACTTACTGCCCTCGTACAGACCGATGATTACGTGGCATCCGGAATCCTTCAGGTTCAATGCATGTGCATGACCCTGGCTGCCGTAACCGATTACTGCAATCGTCTTGCCTTCCAGCATGGACAGGTTACAATCTTCCTGATAAAAAATCTTTGCCATAATTGACTCCTCCATGTAATACATGTAAATGTAAAATATATTTACTGCTCTGCTTCTCTGACTCAGGGCATCATCTGAACACTGTCAAATGATCCTCTGGACAGTCCGGTAATACCGGTTCTGGCAAGCTCAATAATCCGGAACTTGCCAAGCAGGCCAATAAACGCCTCTAATTTTGCCTGATTGCCGGTCAGCTCGATCATCATAGACTGGTCGGAAACGTCTACGATCTTTGCGCGGAAAATATCGGCAATGGCAATTACCTGCGGCCGCTCTTCTGCAGTAGCGCCTACCTTGATGAGAATCAGCTCCCTGGCTACAGAAGCATCTGCAGGCAACACCTGGATCTTCACTACATCAATCAGCTTTCCCAGTTGCTTCTCAATCTGCTCCAGTGCATCTGCGTCTCCGGATGCAACGACTGTAATTCTGGAAAATGCGGGGTTCTCGGTCTCACCTACGGTAAGGCTGTCGATATTATAACCTCTCCGTGAAAAAAGTCCCGATACCCGGCTCAGAACACCTGCCTGATTATCAACTAATAATGAAAAAACCTGTTTGCTCATATTGCTAGTACTCCTCCCATCGTCACTTAATCATCTTAACAATCCTTCCAGCGTTTGTCAATTGATTTTGTTTACAGACTTCTGCCGGACTCGTAGATTATATTTGTCACTTTCCGTAGTAGATTTCTTGTATTTTTCTCTGGTAAATTCTGTTTTTCAGTGTTATAGTAGTAGGAACTTAACCTTGCTCCCGGAACATCTTGTTAAAAAGGTGCCTCCCGTGAGCGATTTTGCGCTTCCGGCTGATGTCTGTAATCAAGTCCAGACATTCCGGAGATTGGAGAGATCATGATCGTTCGCCTTGCTGACCGTATCGTACAGAAAAAACAACTGACTGACACTACCCGCATCCGGGAAGCTTACGGCTCCTTTTGCGGCATTGTCGGTATCCTCTTTAATTTATTATTGTTTGCAGCGAAAGCATTGGTCGGACTGCTTTCCGGCTCCATCGCGATTCTCGCGGACGCTTTTAATAACTTGTCTGATGCCGGTTCTTCCCTGATCACCCTCATCGGATTTCGTCTTGCCAGTCAGAAGCCCGATCCCGGACATCCCTTTGGGCACGGGCGCATGGAGTATATTTCCGGACTGATCGTCTCCATGATTATTCTGCTCATGGGCTTTGAACTGCTTCGCACTTCCTTTGGGAAGATCCTGCACCCGGAGCTGCCGGAGTGGTCGCTCCTCACCCTCGTGATCCTGCTGTTGGCAATTCTCGTGAAGTTTTATATGGCATACTACAACCGCACGATCGGACGCAAGATCCAGTCCCCTGCAATTCAGGCTGCCGCCACCGACAGCATCAGCGACTGCCTTGCAACCGCTCTGGTGCTGATTGCCACGGTGGTCGGACATTTTGCCCACCTTGCCATCGACGGCTGGTGCGGTCTGCTGGTTTCTCTCTTCATTCTATATGCAGGCATCCAGTCTGCGAAGGATACGATCAATCCGCTGCTTGGGCAGGCGCCGGATCCGGAATTTATTCAGGCCATTCACCGCATCCTTGCGGAATATCCGGATATTTGCGGCATTCACGATCTCATCGTACACAACTACGGTCCCGGCCGCGTCATGATCTCGCTTCACGCGGAGGTTCCCAGCGATTCTGACCTTGTCACGATTCATGAGATCATCGACCAGGCAGAGCGCCGTCTCGGCAAAGAGCTGCACTGTGCCGCCGTCATTCATATGGATCCGATTGCGACCCATGATGAACATGTCCTGCAGCTGCGCACACAGACATCCGCTCTTTTGTGTGAGCTGGATGAACGGCTGCGGCTGCATGATTTCCGCATCGTTCCCGGCAAGACGCAGACGAACCTGATTTTTGACATTGAATGTCCCTCGGATCTGATGGAGCACGCCGATGCTCTCACCGCACAGCTAGAACACCTTGTCAAAGAGCGCCTCGGCGCACAGTACCATACCATTGTCACCGTAGACTCTCTCTATGCCTGAGTCTTGTTTTCATTCTATGATTCTTTCAGGAGGTTACAAATGAGTATCAAAATCCCCATTGAAACATCCGCCAGACACATTCATCTGTGCCGGAAAGATTTTGAAGCCCTGTTCGGAGAGGGCGCAGAGCTGACGTTTCAAAAAGAGCTGAGTCAGCCCGGTCAGTTTCTTGCCAAAGAGCGCGTCAACCTCGTCGGTCCAAAAGGTACCTTCGAGAATGTTGCGATCTTAGGTCCATTCCGAAAGGAATCCCAGGTAGAGGTCTCTGTCACCGACAACCGCAAGCTGGGCATCCAGAGTGTCATTCGCCAGTCCGGTGATCTGGACGGCACCCCTGGCTGCGTTCTCACTGCCGATGACCGCTCCATCACTTTGTCTCAGGGCGTGATTGTGGCAAAGCGCCACATTCACATGACACCGGAACAGGCATTTCAGATGCATGTGGAAGACAACGATGAAGTCTTCGTCATCACCGAGAGCTTCCAGCGTGCCCTGATCTATGCCAATGTTGTCGTCCGTGTCAGCAGAGATTACCGACTTGCCATGCATGTGGATACGGATGAAGCGAACGCCTTTTCCAACGACGATGCCCCTTACGGCGTTATTTTAAACCTGTTCCACGGACAGAATTACGATCTGCACAAGTGGGCAGAGGAACTGTTAGAAGACATACAGCGCTGAGAAATCTCCCCAGCGCTGTAAACGAAACTGCTCCCTGGAATCCTGCCAAACAGGATTCTTTTTTACTTTACAGGAAATTTTTTAGTTGTTTTCGTCCGTATTTCCGGTATCCTCCGGATTTTCATAAATGTCGGACTGGTCTGCCAGAATCGTCTGTGCGAACATGGTCGGATTCTGTTTATACAGCTTTTCGAAGGAATCCTGATAGCCAATCACAATGCCCGAAACTCTCTGACCGACATATGCCAGAATTTCCGACATCTGCTTTTCTTTATTGACAACCTTCGAATACTGCTTGCCCTGTGCGGTGCGGAAGATGATCTGGAAGGTCTTTCCTGCCGGGATACCGTTGTATCTTCTCCGTGTCACGGAGCTGTACATCCATACCACATCTCTCGCCGCCAGAAGCACCTGCTTGCCGCCTGCTTCATAGAAGATCCATCTCTCATTTGCGCGCACACCGTGTACAGGCTCTGTCATGTGCACAAAAGAAGCTACATTCTGTGCGGTAATCTCCAGATCTCCCTCTGCCTGCATCACTGCCTTCATCTGCTTCTGACCACTTCCGCATACTCTCCGGATCAGCAGGATCACAGCCCACAGAATTCCAACGAGAACCGCAATTGCGCCGCTCCAGATTTCTTTTGTTGTATCTCCGCCCATCGAACTTACATTCAGGATGTAAGGCTGGAACATTGCCTGATACTCCGCATCCGAGTCGTCATCGTTGTAACCAACATACTGCTTATAGTAGGACTCGCTGTCAGCATCCATGCGCTCGATCGTACCGCATACCTTGAAGGATGTCTGAATGCCGGATGCATCGCCGGTGCTGAAGTAATCTTCGCACTCAGACAGCAGCTGTTCTGCCTCCGTCAGATATTTCTTCGGCAGGTTGACTCCGATATATTCTGCGTCATTTGCATCCACAATGTACTCTCTGCTCTTCACATCTTTCAGATCAGAATCAAGAGAGGGCGCCGTCTGGCAATACCAGCCATACAGGAACTGGATGTTCATTTCCACATATTCGCCCTCTGCTGCCTCAATGTCATCGCATACGTCTTCATAAGAAACCGGTGACAAAATCTTCGGCAGCTTCTGTGCGCCAAATACACCACCGATCAAAAACGCAATTGCCAGGATCAGCAATGCCGGCACGATTGCCTTTTTCACACTTCTCTGCTTGCATTCATTCAAGAAATCCATCTTTTCTTTCTCCTTTTCTTCTCTCTTTCCCTTGCAGAAAATTATTTTATAAACTGCTCAAATAGCTCTGCCGGAACATATGCTTTCACTGCGATGCCGTCCTGTTCATAGGACTCCTCCAACAGCTCGCCATACTTGCGGATCTGCTGGATTCTGCCTGCCTCCGCATACGGGAAAACCCGTTCCAGATAGACCTTCTGCTCCCGCAGCTTTCGGGACAGCAGCTCTTTTAATTCTTCCAGTCCTTCGCCGGCTCCTGCCGAGATCTCAATGGTCTCGTCCGCCCGCAGATCTCTGCACGGCTCCAGCCACGCCGGATCTTCTGCTGCCAGCTCTCTCACACGATCCTGCTTGTTGAAAATCGTGATGATCGGCTTGCCCTCAACTCCCAGCTTCTGCAGCGTCTCATAGACCACATACATATGTCGGTCGCGATCCGGATTGGAGGCATCCACAACGTGCAGAATATAGTCCGCATACTTCGCCTCCTCCAGAGTTCCCTGAAATGCTTCGATCAGATGATGGGGCAGCTTGCGGATAAACCCAACGGTATCTGTCAAAAGCAGCTCTGCACCATTTTCCAGCTCCAGCTTTCGCGTGGACGGATCCAACGTCGCAAACAGCTTGTCCTCCGCCAGAATATTTGCATCCGTCAGGGCATTGAGCAGCGTGGATTTTCCGGCATTGGTGTAACCCACGATCGCCGCCACCGGCGTATGACTGCCGAGACGCTTTGCACGGGTCACTTCCCGATGCTGCTGCACTTCTTTTAATTCTGCTTTCAGCATACCGATACGTTCATGGATCAATCGACGATCCATCTCCAGCTTTTTCTCACCCGGTCCTCTCGTGCCGATACCGCCGCCCAGACGGGACAGAGATTCCCGCAAGCCTACCAGACGAGTTGCCCGGTAACGCAGCTGTGCCAGCTCGACCTGCAGCTTACCTTCTCGGCTTCCTGCGTGGGATGCAAAAATATCCAGAATCACCAGTGTTCGATCCATGACCTTGGTATCCAGCGCCTGCTCCAGATTACGAAGCTGTGCAGGACTCAGCTCATCATCGCACACAACGCCATCTGCATCGGCCTCCCACACCAGCTCCCGCAGCTCCTCTACTTTACCTGTTCCCAGGTATGTGCCGGGATTGATGCGATCCAGATTTTGCACCAGCCTGCCCACGGTCTCACCGCCTGCCGTCTCCACCAGCTCTTCCAACTCATCGAGAGAGCGCTCCGTGTCATCTGCTTCCGACGTACTGACGCCGACTAAGATCAGCCGTTCTTTCTTTTCCTGTGTCTCAATCATTTCCGCCATTTTCCGTGTTTGCTCCTTTTTCTTTCCATGCTGACAGCTCTCCTGCCGCATCTGTGTCAGCCGGATAATCCGCACAGTACTTTTCCAACAAGCGGAGCGTGACATCTTCCTTGCACACCTGCTCACTCAGCACTGCCTCATTCCAGCGGATCGACTGTTTGTTCGTTCCATCCAGAGATGCCGCCTGCACAGCCAGCTCATATGCCTCCTCGTAGCGTCTGCTCTCGCTCATGCGCACGATCAGATCATTCAGCACATCCGTCTCCGCCACGGTCTCACCCAGTTTCAGCAGGCGGGTGTAAGCATCCGCGCTCTTTTCATACGCCTCTGTCTGGTAATAAGCCGAAGCCAGCCAGCGAAGCATATCATAATCATAAGAATCCACATGGTAGTCTGTCAGTTCCAGACCTTTTTCCAGTACGCTCACTGCCTGTTCGTAATAACCTGCCTCGCTGTAGCAAACGCCCAAGCCCCAGTAGGATGTCTTTTTTCCCTTCTCGTTTTTTCCGAGATTCAAAAAGACCTGCTCGGCATCAGAATACTTTTCCTGACGCATCAGGCTCATGCCGTACCACACGGCCGCATCGACAGAACTCGCATTCGATGTCAGCTCCTGACTGAAGCAGTTTTCCGCCTGTCCATACTGCGCCTGCTCATAATAAGACTTTCCCCGATCCATCGTCTCGGAGCTGCCGCAGCCGCCAAGAAACAGTGCGCCTGTCACAAACGCTGTCATCCAAAAAGCTGCGCTTTTGTAAAATCCTTTCACCTGGATTCCTCCCTTCGTGTCTTTTTTGTTTTTCCTTCTCATATATTGAACCAATTCTTTCTCCAGGACATCGGTTTATGAAACACGCTGCCCGTCATCCTCTTATTTTCGGAACTGTTCTGCTCACTGCATCCGGTGTGTTTTGCCGGATTCTTGGTTTTGTTCTGCGCTTATTTCTGTCCCGCATGCTCGGTGCTGAAAAGCTTGGCATCTACCAGCTCGTGTTTCCGCTGTCGGGACTGTGCTTTGCAATCTGCTGCGGCGGGTTCAGCACCGCCATCTCCCGTCTGACTGCCGCCCATATCAGGCAGCCGTCTTCCATCCGAAAACGCATTCTTCTGGCAGGTTTGCTCCCATCGCTTTTTCTGGCACTCTGCCTGTCCGCAATTCTGTTCTGGCTGGCACCCTTTCTCGCCACGCAGATCTTGCAGGAGACACGCTGCATCCCTCTGTTGCGCATTCTGGCGCTCTCTGTGCCGTTTTCCGCAGCTCATGCCTGTATCAGCGGATACTTCTATGGAAAGAAACAGGCAGCGCCTCCTGCGGCAGCACAAGTTGCAGAACAAATCCTCCGGGTACTTGCCCTCTATCTGATCTGGCGGCGCACCCTGCATCAGGGCACCTCTTTTACGCCTGGACACGCAATGCTCGCCCTCGTGTTCAGTGAGGCGGCCTCGTGCCTGCTTCTCAGTCTGCTGTTCGTGCTGACGCATCCGGAAACCGATGTCTCTGCAAAGGAAACCGGCACCTCCGAGCAATTCCAAAAACTGATCCTACAGATGGCAGTTCCCTTGTCTGCCAATCGTCTGCTGCTCACAGGGCTTGGCAGTCTCGAAGCAATTCTCATTCCACTTTGTCTCAAACGCTCCGGGCTATCCTCCTCCGATGCGCTGTCGCTCTACGGCATTCTCACCGGCATGGTGTATCCCTTTCTGACCTTTCCCGCTGCTCTCACAAACTCTGCCGCCGTGCTGCTCCTGCCGGAAGTGGCAGAAGCCCAGGCGAGCCGCGATCCTGCCCGCATTCGCCGGACAGCCAGTGCTTCGCTGTCGTTATGCTGCTGCCTCGGCGCAGTCTGCACTCTGCTGTTTCTGATTTTTGGCAGATGGATCGGCACATTTTTTTATTCCAGTGAGACTGCCGGGCGCTTCCTCGTCATCCAGTCCTGGCTCTGCCCATTTTTGTATTTCGCCTCCACTGCGGGAAGTCTGCTAAACGGGCTGGGACATACCGGAAGCGTTCTGCTGCATCATCTCATCTGTGCGGCTATCCGCCTCGGTTTTCTCTGGTTCATCGTCCCAAAGCTCGGCATCCGGGGATGGCTTCTCGGACAACTCGCCGCCGAAATCATGCTCGCAGCGCTTCATCTGCTGCGGTTACTGCCCTATCTACGTCACAGCTCGTAAGGCGTTACCTGATAAACACAGAAATTCAGCCAGTTGGTATATAAGGCATTGGCATGGCATCTCCATGTCAAAAGCGGGGTGCAGTCCGGATCATCGTCCTCGTAATAATTCACCGGAACGATGGGGGATAAATGTCTCGAAAGATCCCGGTGATACTCTCCATCCAGAGACATGCGGTCGTATTCGGGATGTCCCAGTAAAAATACCTGACTGCCATCCTGACTCTGCACAAGGAACACCCCTGCTTCCGGTGATTCCGCCAGAATCTGCAACTCCTCATGTGCCAGCACATCCTCTTTGCGCACGCCGCTGAACCGGCTGTGGGGCGCATAGAACACATCGTCAAAGCCCCGGACAAGGGGTGCCCGGCGATCCATCACCCGATGGCGGTAAACACCGGACAGCTTGACCTCGGTATTCACCTTCGGGATTCCATAGTGGTAATACAGCCCTGCCAGAGCTCCCCAGCAGATGTGGAACGTGGAAGTCACATGGGTCTTACTCCATTCCATGATTTCCTCCAGCTCGTTCCAGTATTCCACTTCCTCAAAATCCAGGTGCTCCACCGGCGCACCGGTGATAATGAGTCCATCGTACTTGCCATCTTTGATGCTGTCAAAATGACGGTAAAACTTATTCAGATGACGCACCGGGGTATTTCTCGACTCGTGGGTGGACACATTTAAAAAGGTCACATCCACCTGCAGCGGCGTGTTGGACAATGCTCGCAGCAGCTGTGTCTCATAGTCATCTTTTACCGGCATCAGATTCAGGATCACGATCTGAAGCGGGCGGATGTTCTGACTCAGCGCACGGGTCTCATCCATTACGAAGATATTTTCTGATTCCAGCGCAGCCAGCGCCGGAAGATCGTTTTGTACTTTAATCGGCATATGTTCTCCCCTCTCCTTACTCCTGTCCGCCAGCCAGCGCTACGATCTCCGCTTCCGGGCGGATCGGAATTCCAAGTTCTTTTGCCTTTTTATTTTTTGAAGAAGAGGAATTGACATCATTATTGATGAGGCAGGTTGTATTCTTTGTGACACTGCCGGTAACCTTTCCTCCCCGCTCTTCCAGAAATGCTTTCAGCTGGCTGCGATTTTCAAATTGTGTCAGGGAACCGGTGATCACGAAGGTCTGTCCGGCAAATACCTGCTCGGTATCACTGCCCGCTTCTTTCTCAATCGTCACCTGCTGCAGCAGATCATCTAACTGCACCATCTTTTCTCCATCGGAGAAGTATGCCGCGATACCCTCTGCCAGCACAGAACCGATGCCTTCCACCTCGCACAGCTCTTCCACCGATGCATGGCGGATGCGATCCAGATCCTGATCAAACGCCTTGACAAGCATCCGCGCATTTGCCACGCCGATGCCGGGAATTCCCAGTGCGTAAAGCAGTCTCGGCAATGTAGTCTGTCTCGCCGTCTCCGTGGATTGGATCAGACGCTCATAGGACTTGTCGCCAAAGCCTTCCATGGAGACGATTGCTTCTTTGTGTGTTTCTAAACGGAACAGATCCGCAAAAGAGTGAATAAAGCCCGCTGCAATAAATTTCTCCAGCGTCATTTCCGACAATCCGTCAATGTTCATCGCATCCCGGCTCACAAACAGCGTGAAGCTCTTGATTTTTTTTGCCTGACATTCCGGATTCGTACAATATAATACCCGCACATCCGCACTCTGGCGAATCTCGGTGGCACCACCGCATACCGGACAGATGCCCGGAATTTTCAATGTACCGCTGCGGGTCAGATTTTCACTGATCTGCGGGATAATCATGTTTGCCTTGTACACCATGAGGGTGTCTCCCTCGCCCAGCTCCAGGCTCTCCACAATAGAGACATTGTGAACGCTGGCGCGGCTCACAGTCGTTCCCTCTAACTCCACGGGATCAAACACTGCCACCGGATTGATCAGACCTGTGCGGGAAGCGCTCCACTCCACATATTGCAAATGCGTCTCCGCCTGCTCATCCGCCCATTTAAAAGCGATGGAATTGCGTGGGAACTTTGCAGTTCGTCCCAGCGATTCTCCATAGGCAATGTCTGTCATCAATAATACCAGTCCATCGGAGGGCAGGTCAAAATCTGCAATCGCATCCGCGAACCACTGCACCTCGTCCGGCAGCGTCTGCGCTGTCACTTCCCGATGCGGCACCACATCAAATCCCTGCTCTGTCAGCCAGTCATACTGCCGCAATCTGGAATTTTCGAAATCGATGCCATCCGCTTCCACAAGCGCAAATGCATAAAACCGCACAGACCGCTCTGCTGTCACCTGACTGTTCAGCTGTCTGACGGAACCGGCGCACAAATTGCGCGGGTTTTTGTATCTTGCATCCAGATCCGTGATTTCCTCGTTCATCCGTTCAAAATCGGAATAGCGGATGATCGCCTCACCGCGAAGCACCAATCTGCCGGTGTAGGGGATCGTGGACGGAACATTCACAAATGTCCGGGCATTTGCTGTCACCACCTCGCCCACAAGGCCATTTCCCCGCGTGACCGCTTTTGCCAGGTGACCGCCCTCGTAGGTCAGTACAACCGTCAGTCCATCTAACTTCCAGGACAGGATCGCGGGCTGCACACCGAGCCAGCTCTGCAATACTGCCACATCCTTCGTCTTATCTAAGGACAGCATCGGCGCCGGATGCTCCTCCTTCGGCAATTCGCTGACCACTTCGTAGCCAACTCTCTGGGTCGGACTGCCTGCCAGCACAATACCGGTCTTTTTTTCTAACTGCTCCAGCTCGTCATACAGCGCATCATATTCATAGTTTGACATCAGCTCCCGGCTCTCCTGATAGTATGCCAGCGCCGCAGCCCGAAGCGTCTGTATCAGTTGTTCCATCCGCTGTTTTTCTGTACTTGTTTCCAAATGTGCACGCTCCTTTTATTTCTCGTTGTCGCTGCCCCGCATCAGTGCACGAACCTCAGACTCCGATAATTTGCGATATCCGCCTAACGGAATCGTTCCCAGTTCAATGCCCATGATACGCACTCTTTTCAGACGGCGCACATGCAGATCCAGCGCCTCACACATACGGCGGATCTGGCGGTTCAATCCCTGTGTCAGAATAATATGGAATACATATTCACCGGTCTGATAGCAGCGGCAGGGCTTTGTCGTCACTTCCAGCTCCGGCAGATAAACACCGTTTCTCAGCTTTTCCAGCATCTCTTCATCTACTGGCTTATTGACCGAAACAACATACTCTTTTTCGTGGTTGTTGCGGCTGCGGAGAACGTGATTTACCAGCTCACCGTAGTTTGTCATCAGCACCAGTCCCTCGGAATTCTTATCGAGGCGACCTACCGGATACAGTCTCGTCGGGTAATTCACCAGCTCCACAATATTCTTCTCATCATGAAAATGCGCAGTGGTACATACTACTCCACGGGGCTTGTTCACTGCCAGAACGACTCTCTCTTCCTTACCGCCCTCTACCGGCTTGCCATCTACCACGATGGAGTCGGAATCCGTGACCTTCATGCCATTCTCTGCCGGGCGTCCGTTTACGAGGATTCTTCCCTGCTCCACAAGGCGGTCTGCCTCTCTGCGGGAGCAAACGCCCTTTTCACCCAAATATTTATTTAATCTCATTGGTTCCATCTGTTTTTCTTTCTCCTTTTCCATCCCTTTGCAGGGAAAACCCAGTCTATTTGTTATTATCGCATACGCCGTCTGAAAACGCAAGCGGCAGGGGGATGCATTTTCCCTCTGCCGCTTCTTGAAATTCAGGATTTTTGATTTTGTTTTTTTTATTTCGTATCTGTGCCCTTCGGAGCTTTCAGTGCACGCATCGCATTCAGAATTGCAATGACAGCAACACCGACATCACCAAATGCTGCCAGCCACATGGATGCCTTACCGATGGCTGCTAAGAGCAGGATCAACAGCTTGACACCCAGCGCAAATACAATATTTTCATGGACGATCCGCAATGTCTTTCTGGAGATGTGTACTGCCGTGGCGATCTTATCCAGATTATCATCCATCAGGACAACATCGGCTGCCTCGATGGCTGCATCGGAACCCATCGCGCCCATCGCAATACCAAGATCGGCTCTTGCCAGTACCGGCGCATCGTTAATGCCATCGCCGACGAATGCGACCTTCTTTCCGCCGCTCTGCTCGCCCAACAGCTTCTCCACCTCTGCTACCTTATCCTGCGGCAGCAGCTCTGCATGGTAAGAATCCAGTCCCAGCTCTCCGGCAACTTTTTCTGCCATCACTTTGTTATCGCCAGTCAGCATGATCGTACGACGAACACCGGCTGCCTTCATATGGGCAAGTGCTTCTCTTGCACCCGGCTTTACGGTATCTGCAATCACGAGATATCCGGCATACGTGCCATCCACACTGACATGAACAACAGTACCGGCTTCCACGACCTCTCCGCAGGGAACGTGCAGCAGCTCCATCAGAGCCTTGTTTCCGGCTGCAACGGTCTTGCCATCTAACTCTACGGTAATACCCTTACCGGCATAGTTCTTTGCATCGCTCAGACGGGTAACTTCCACCTGCTTGCCATAAGCTTCCCGCAGGGAAACTGCAATGGGATGGTTCGAAGAACTCTCCGCCATCGCTGCATACTCCAGCAGATCATCCTCGGTAAAGCCCTCTGCCGGCTGATTCTTTGTTACATGGAACACACCCTGTGTCAGTGTACCGGTCTTATCGAAGACAACGGTATCTACCTCAGACAGCAGCTCCAGATAGTTGCCGCCTTTTACAAGGATACCCTCTTTGGAAGCACCGCCGATACCACCGAAGAAGCTCATGGGAATCGAGATAACCAGCGCACACGGGCAGGATACAACTAAGAAGATCAGCGCACGGTTCAGCCAGGTGCCCCAGTCACCGGTAATAAGGGACGGAATCAGGAACAACAGAACCGCTGCAATCGTAACACTGGGCGTATAGTAGCGGGAAAACTTTGTGATAAAGTTTTCTGCCTTTGCCTTTTTGCTGCTGGAATTCTCCACAAGATCCAGAATTCTCGCAACAGTGGACTGACCGAACTCTTTTGTGACACGCACGCGAAGCAGTCCGCTCTCATTGACACAACCACTGATGACTTCGGAACCGGGAGCCACATCTCTCGGAACGGATTCACCAGTCAGTGCTGCCGTATTCAGTGTGGAGCTTCCTTCCAGAACCACACCATCCAGCGGAACCTTCTCGCCGGGGCGAACGACTACAACTTCGTCAATGGCAACCTCTTCCGGATCGACTTCCTCTACGCTGCCATTACGCTCCACGTTAGCGAAGTCCGGACGGATATCCATCAGACTGGAAATCGACTTTCTGGACTTGCCGACTGCATAACTCTGGAACAGCTCACCTACCTGATAGAACAGCATTACGAAAACTGCTTCATCATAAGAACCACTGCCCTTTACAATCTGGTCGTAAATACCGCTTCCAATGGCACCGATGGTAGCGATGGTCATCAGGAACTCTTCATCAAACAGCTGTCCATGACATACTTTGCTGAATGCATCGAACAGAACATCCCGGCCGATCACGGCATACGGGATCAGAAATACGACCAGCTTCAGCCAGCCGTCCACATGCAGCGCCGGAATATCACTTACGATCACTGCAGCAAGCAGCAATGCCGCTGCAAGCAGGATTCGGTATAACATTTTTTTCTGTTTCTTTGTCATATCTGCCTCCATACTCTAAAAATTTATTAAAAAAGAATGTGCCTTGGCACATTCTCGCGCCGAGCACGGTCGCTTGCGACATATTTCTTCTTCGCGCGAGTGCGATCCACGCGGAGCGCTTTTTTACTTTATAGGAAATGGGAGCCTGCTTTGCAGGCTTTCCCGCACAGACTCCCAATCTTTTCTTTTGGACTTATGCCAGGATCTCGCAATCCTTATCCACCTTCTTGCAAACCTTGCGAGCTTCCTCTACGATGCCGGGGATAGCAGCTTCGTCTGCTACGATTGTCAGCTTCTGCATCAGGAAATTTACGGTTGCGTCTTCAACGCCTGTGATCTTTTTGATTCCGTCTTCCATCTTCTGAGCGCAATGTGCACAGTCTACGTTTTCCATCTTGAATACCTTTTTCATCTTGATTTCCTCCTGAATTTTTATTCTTCTACATGCTCCATTCCCTGATTGATGATGCTCCGTACATGGTCGTCATCGAGGGAATAAAATACATTCTTACCCTCTCTGCGATACTTGACGAGCTTCGCACCCTTCAGCACTCGTAACTGATGGGAAATCGCGGTCTGACTGACACCGATCAGCTCTGAAATATCACAGACACACAGCTCCCGCTCGGACAATGCATATAAAATCTTGATCCGGGTGCTGTCTCCAAACACTTTAAACAGCTCTGCCAGATCATACAGGATCTCATCCTCCGGCAGCTGACTCGTCACTTCGCTGACAATATCATCATGCACCTGCGTGCAGTCACAGCATTCCATGCCATTTTTATCAATCATGCATTTCCCTCCTGTCTGTCCTTTTGTTCTTATCAGCTTTCGTTTTGCTCATATGAACATCTATTCATATGTTAGTTCTTTCACGCTTATTTGTCAATATGTATTTGAAAAGTTTTTATACTTTTTTCTCCACCGGCAGCTCGAACCAGAATGTGCTTCCCTTTCCCACAATGCTGTCCACGCCGTAGGACGCTTCATGCAGTTCCAGAATCTTCTGCACGATAGAAAGCCCTAATCCGCTTCCTCGCGCCGCCCGCTTGTGAGCGCTGCCGGAACGATAGTACCGCTCCCACACATAAGGCAGCTCCTCCTCCGGAATGCCGCAGCCGTGATCCGTCACAGAGATCCGCACGAATTCGCCCCGCAATTCCTGCCGGATCAAAATCTTGCGGTCTTCTCCCACATAGGTCGCCGCATTTCCAAGGAAATTATAAATCACCTGACTGATCTTTGCCTGATCTGCACATACATCCACGCTCTGCTCTGCCGTGAAGGAGATATCCAACTGCTCACTCTCCCACAGCTTTCGAAACCGTTCTGTCACTTCCTGCACTTCCTCCGTCAGACACCAGACCGTCTTTTTCAGCTCCACAACGCCGGACTGCAGACGGCTGGCATCTAACAGGTCATTTACCAGACTTGTCAGATGCTTCGTCTCATCTAGGAGAACCTGCATATTTTCCGGTGTGTTTTCCTCCGGAATGTCCCGCATCAGCTCTCCATATGCCTCAATCATCGTCAGCGGTGTCCGCAGATCGTGGGACACATTTGCGATCAGTTCCTGACGTAATTTCTCGGTCTTGCCCAGCTCCTTTGCTGCTTCGTTCATCGTCTCTGACAGTTCCGACAATTCCCGGAAAGATGCCTCTCCGAATTGCACATCATACTGTCTCTTTGCCAGCTTCTGTGCCGAAGCATTCATCCGCGTAATCGGCTCACTCACATGCCGAGACAAAATCACCGCCATCACAAGGGACAACAAAAGCGTCAGACCAAAGATCCACGCAAACTGCGTACGCAGCGTCCGAATTGTTGTCCGGGTCGGTGAAATCTGGGACTTCACAACGATCAGCCGATTCCCCTCTTCCGTGCTGACCCGCTCCACGGAGATCACACTCTGTCCGTATGTCCGGATCGCCTCTCTGCGCTCTGTAAAAAAGCGACGGTATTCGCTGCTGTCCGGGCGAAACGTCTCCCCGGAAGGCGTCTGCCACGGCATCAGAAATCCATCGCTTTCATATGCCATGAAGGGATTTGCCTCGTCTCTGGCATCTCCCACCACATCGATCTCCACCCGCTGTGTCTCATTTTCCAGTGCCGTCAGATAGAACTGCACCTCCGCAGTGCCGAGAAAGGACGGCGGATCTGCAGGTGCATTGCGGATGCAGCCATTTTCATCAATGACCGTGATGGACAGATCATACAACTCCATCAGTTCCATCGTCTTTGCTGCCAGACCGACCTCCTCTTCTGTTCCTAACAGCTCCTTCGTCTGAGCCGCCGCCTGGCGCAGCTCTTTTTTCTTGATATTCTGATAAAAGAAATCCAGATACACCATCTGAAAGATTGCGATCACTGCCATCAGCACAGCCGCAAATATGAGAAACGAGGAGAACACAAACCATTTGTAGCTTCTTTTTTTATGAACGGGTCTTTTCTTCAAAGCGATACCCCACTCCTCTCAATGTCACAAGCCAGTCGCGGTATGGTCCGAGACTGCTCCGCAGCAGCTTGATGTGCGTGTCTAACGTCCGGTCTGCGCCATCGTAATCATAGCCCCACACCGCTGTCAGCAGTCGCTCTCTCGTCAGCGCGATGCCCCGGTTGCGCACCATATAAAACAGCAGATCATACTCTCTCGGTGTCATGTCTGCTTCCACGCCATCCACCGTCACGATCCGCGCGGTGAAATCCACTACCAGCCCTTCTCGCTGATAGATGTCCCGATCCGGCTCTGACTCCGGCTGTTTTTTCTGCCGTTTCAGCACCACCTGAATCCGCATCATCAGTTCCTTCGGAGAAAAGGGCTTCACCACATAATCATCCACCCCCAGCTCAAATCCGTGGATGCGGTCATATTCCTCCCCGCGGGCTGAGAGCATGATGATCGGAATGTCTTTCTTTTCCCGGATTATTCTGCAGGCTGAAAATCCGTCTAATCCCGGCATCATGACATCGAGCAGCACGACATCAAAGTCCTGCTGCTCGCACAATGCGATGGCTTCCTCGCCACTTGCTGCTTCCACAGTTTCATGACCTTCCATCGCCGCATATTTTTTTATGATGTACCGGATCTTTTCTTCGTCATCTACGATCAGAATCCGTCCCATGCTTTATTTTCCTTCCAAAATTTCCTGTACTGTCTGCTTCATATCCTCTTTCTTGCAGACACGATTATGACGGATGCTTGCACCGCGCACTTCCACTACCGCTGCCGGTACCGGAAGATGGGTCTTTGCTGTCAGTGCGTCGATCACGCCGAACTCATCCAGACCTTCCGTGGGCACATCCAGTGCATGCAGCACGCTGGCACCAAACTTATACGGGCTGGCGGTGGAAACTACCAGCATCACACCGTTATCCTTCGTATCTTCACGATAGCGGTCCGCTGCTGCTGATGCAACTGCGGTGTGAGGATCTAACACATATCCGGTGGCATCGTATACTTTGCGGATCTGCGCTGCCGTCTGCGCCTCATCGGAATAATATCCGGTGAAGTCTGCCATCTGCGCCCGCATCTGCTCGGTGATCGTATACTTTCCGGTCGTCTGCAGCTGTTTCATCAGGTCTGCGTCCGTCTCACTGTTTCTGCCGGCTGCCTGATACAGCAGACGCTCCAGATTCGAGGAAACAAGAATGTCCATCGAAGGAGATGTGGTCACAACGAACGGGCGATTCTTGTCATAGCAGCCTGTCTCAAAGAAGTCATACAGCACTTTGTTTGTATTGGACGCGCACACAAGCTTGCCGATGGGCAGTCCCATCTGCTTTGCGTAGTACGCTGCCAGAATGTTGCCAAAGTTGCCGGTGGGAACTGTCACATTCATCAGCTCTCCCGCTTTCAGTGCTCCTTTTTCCAACAGACGCACATAAGCAGCCACATAATATGCTATCTGAGGAACAAGGCGTCCGATGTTAATGGAGTTTGCAGAAGAGAACTGATACCCCAGCTTTCCAATCTCCGCCTTCAGTTCTTCATCCTGAAACATCTCCTTAACCCGCGTCTGCGCATCGTCAAAATTACCCTCGATGCCGACAACGTATGTATTATCCCCCTTCTGGGTGCGCATCTGACGCTCCTGAAACGGGCTGACGCCATCCTTCGGATAAAATACAATAATCTTTGTGCCGGGAACATCTGCAAAGCCTGCCATCGCCGCCTTGCCAGTGTCACCGGAAGTAGCAGTCAAAATAACGATGTCATTTTCACAGTGATTTTTCTTCGCAGCAGTCACCATCAGGTGCGGCAGGATCGAGAGCGCCATATCCTTAAATGCGATCGTTGCGCCGTGGAACAACTCCAAATACCAAGTATCCCCCACAGACACCACCGGTGCAATGTCCGTTGTCTCAAACTTCGCATCGTATGCGCTGTTGATGCAGTGCATCAGTTCGTCCTCGGTATAATCGTCCAAAAACTGCTTCATGACCAGATATGCAATCTCCTGATAGGACTTTCCCTTTAGCTCCTCTGCTTTGCAGGGCAGAACCGGAAATGTGTCCGGCACAAATAATCCGCCGTCCGGAGCCAGTCCCTGCAGAACCGCCTGTGATGCAGTATAAACACCTTTGTCTCCCCGTGTGCTTGTATAATTCATCGTCTCCTCTTTTCCGCGCTGCTTGCGCTGTAACTGTGACTTTCTCTGCACAAAAGTTTTTTGTTTATTCTAGCGGCAGACTACCTGTTTTGTCAATACCTCCCGCAGCGACAAAATCTTCTTTGGTGCCACACTCAGCTCGCTGATGCCGATTTTTACAAAGAACGGAAGCAGGCTCTCATCTCCCGCCAGTTCTCCGCAGATCCCGATGGGGATTTTCGCCTTCTTTGCCGCTGCCGCTGCACATTCCAGCTCCCGCAGCACTGCCGGATGATGCGGATCAAAGAACCGATCCAGCTTTCCAGACTGTCTGTCACATGCCAGCGTATACTGTGTCAGGTCATTTGTCCCGACTGAAAAGAAATCTGCTTCTTTTGCCAGTTCTTCCGCACACCACACCGCTGCCGGTGTCTCGATCATCGCTCCAAGAGGCACCTGTTCCGCAAATGGAATCCCTTCCGCCCGCAGCTCCTGTCTCACGCACTCACACAGTCTGCGGCACTCCTGCAGCTCCCAAACCGACGCGATCATGGGAAACAGAATCGACAGCTTTCCGTATGCCGATGCCCGGTACAATGCCCGCAGCTGAGTTCGGAACAACTCCGGTCGTTCGAGACAAATTCGAATCGCCCGCATGCCCATCGCCGGATTCTCTTCCACATCCAGCGCAAAGTACGGAACCCGCTTGTCTGCTCCCAGATCCAGTGTCCGGATGATCACTTCTTTTCCTTCCATCCCCTCTAACACCCGGCGGTACGCTTCAAACTGCGTCTCCTCCGACGGCTCCTGCTCCGATGCCAGATACAAAAACTCCGACCGGAACAATCCAATGCCCTCTCCGTCGTTTTCCAGCACAGCCTCCACATCCTCCGGCGCACTGATGTTGGCATACAGCCGCATCCAGGTGCCATCCGCCAGCTGTACCCGCCTGCCTTTCATCTGCTGCAGCAATCTGCGATGTTCCCGCTGCTCCTGCTCTTTTTTCAGACAAGTTCTTTCCATCTCCTCATCCGCATCCGTGATCAGCATTCCGGCAGTTCCGTCCAGCCATACTTCCTGCCCGACGATCTCCTCCGACAACTCCTGCATGCCGCACACTGCCGGAATGCCCATGCTTCGCGCCAGAATCGCCGCATGGCTGTTCTCCGATCCCTGTCTCGTCACAAATGCCAGCACTTTCGACCGGTCTAACTGCAGCGTCTCCGATGGTGTCAGATCCTCCGCCGCCACGATCGCCGGTTCGGACAGTCTCACACCTCTCTGGCGCTGTCCGGTGAGATTTTCCAGAATCCGCATCGTCACATCCCGGATATCTGACGCCCGCTCCTGCAAATATGCATCCTCCAGCTGTTCCAGACGCGCCGCATTCTGTTCGCCAGCCATCTGCACCGCATACTCGGCATTGCAATGTTCCTGCTTCAAAATCATGCACACCCGCTCTGTAAACTCCGGGTCTTCCACCAGCATCCCATGTATCTCAAACAGCATCGCGGTCTCTTCTCCCGATTCTGCCCTTGCCTTCTCCGCCAGCTCTTTCAACTGACGGATGGAATCCTCCTGTGCTTTTCGAAAGCGATTCTTTTCCGCCTCTTCTTCTGCTGTGTAACGGGTGATTCCGACGCCGTCCGGTCTGTAATACACCACTTTTCCATGTACAATTCCGTCGGATACGCCTCTTCCATGCATGATTTTCATATTTTATTTACTCCATTTCAAAACACAAAAACAACTCCTGCCTGCTCAGGGCTCCTCGCTGTATGTCGTATGCAGCCAGACAAACCCATATCCATCCAGTCTCACATCTTTTGCTCTCGCAGGCTGACTGCTCCAAAGCTCCACATATTCTTCATGCTCTGCAATGTGCGCGGTCTGCGGTTCCGGGGAAAAGTTAAACAATGCAATCAGCTTTCTTCCCTTCCGGTAACGGCCGATGCCCAGAATATGATTGCATCCCGTCTCGATCATCCAGCACTCTGCATCTGCCGAAAAGACCGAATACGTTCTGCGAATGTCCACAAGGCGATGGATCGACTGATACAGCCTGCCGGAAGCCTCTGTTTCATCCTGTCTCCTTTCCGCCTGTTTCCAGTCAAAAGCTCCACGATGTACATAGCGGCTATCTGCAGCCTTGTCCGGGTTCTGCTTATATCGGTAGTCATTCAGCTGCCCGATCTCATCTCCGCTGTACAGCACCGGAATCCCGCTCTGCGTCATCAAAAATGCATGCAGCAGCACATCCAGAGCCAGTGCTTTCTCGATCCGTTTTTCATTGCCGGACTGCAAAGCCCCTTCCAGACCGCACAGAGATGCTGTTGTACCGCAAAGTCTTGCATCCCCCAACAAAGGATCTGCATTGTACAGTTCCCCTCTGGCATCTCCTTCCTCAAATAGTCCGAGGAAATAGTCGTTCAAAAACTTTTTGTGCGGCACCTCCTGCATCCCAAACTGCTGCAGATAGTCGTAATCCAGTCCCCAGCCAATGTCATCGTGACACCGGAGATAGTTCAGTAAAATGTCCTGCTTCGGCAATGCCAACAGGGATTCCATCTGATGTCGAAGCAGCCGCACATCTTTTGTCGCAGCCGTATGCCATGTCGTTGCCATCGTGTTTGCATTGTACAGCATCTGGCATTCCGGACGCTCCACGCTGCCGAAATACGGTGCCAGTTTCGCCGGTTCCATGACAACCTCTCCCAGCAAAACCACGCCGGGGCAGACAATCTCACAAGCCAGACGCAGCATCCGCACAAGCACATGCACCTGCGGCAGATTACGGCAGGTCGTCCCAAGCTCCTTCCAAATATACGGAACCGCATCGAGACGAATAACATCCACACCGCGGTTGCACAGATACAGCAAATTCTCTGTCATGTCCTGAAAGACTGTGGGATTTCCATAATTCAAATCCCACTGATACGGATAAAATGTCGTCATCACGACCTTGCCCGCTTCCTCACACCAGGTGAAATTTCCCGGGGCTGTCGTTGGAAACACTTGCGGAACGGTCTGCTCATACCGCTGGGGCAGCGACCAGTCTTTAAAAAAGAAGTAGCGATCCTGATATTCTTTCTCGCCCTTTCTTGCGCGAATCGCCCACTCGTGATCCTCGCTTGTGTGGTTCATCACAAAATCCAGGCACACCGCCATGTCTTTTTCATGACACACCTCCGTCAGATGTTCCAGATCCGCCATCCTCCCTAACTCCGGCTGTATCTGACGGAAATCCGCCACTGCATAGCCTCCATCGCTGCGCCCTTTCGGGCTCTTCAGAATCGGCATCAGATGCAGCCATGTCACCTGACTCTCCTGCAGATAGTCCAGATGCTCCTCCACACCGGAAAGCGTTCCGCCAAAGCACTGGGGATACAACTGCATCCCCAACTGCTTTCGGTCATAATACCAACCCGGTGTCTTCTGTCTCTCTGCATCCAACTGCTGCAGCTTCTCACTCCGGGCAGCACCCATTTTGCGCAGCATCTGCGCAAATGCTTCCCACGCTTTCGGACTCTGATATAGTCGCTCGTGCAGCCCCCACAGTTCTGCCTCCCGCTCTTTCAGCCGCTGTTCCAGACCTCTCTTTTTCATCCTGCTCTCCATTCCGGGGCGTCTCTTTTTTTCGGACGTCTTCCCTTTACTGAAAGTCCTTCAGCTCTTCCGCAAACGGCATCGCCGGAATCGCTCCGGGACGGCTCGTTGTCAGGGAAGCTGCTTTATTTGCAAAACGCAGTGCCTGTTCTAATTCTTCTTTTTCCAGTCCTTCTAACAATCCCTCTCTCTGTACCAGACGGCTCAAAAAAGCTCCGAAGAATGTGTCTCCGGCTCCATTTGTGTCAGCCACCTGTACCTTGTATCCGGGAATGTGACCGCTTTCTTTGCCATTGCTGTAATAAACGCCGTCTGCACCGAGGGTGATCAGAGCCAGAGAAATGCCCTGTCCAAGCAGCACCTCCGCAGCTTTCTCCGGTGTCGTCTCATCGGTCATCAGCTCCATCTCTTCATCGCTGATTTTAATAATATCCACCATCGACAGCGGCTTGCGCATCTGCACAATCGCATCTTCCCGATCGCTCCACAGCGCCGGGCGGAAGTTCGGATCGTATGTAATCAAGACACCATTTTCTTTTGCCTTGCGAGCTGCCTCAAGGGTGGAGGTTCTGGACGGATCTGCCGTCAGGCTGACGCTTCCGAAATGCAGAACCTTTGTCTCCTGCAATGCACCGGCAGCGATCTTTCTGCTGTCCAGCATCAAATCTGCGCCGGGATTCCGATAAAACGAAAAGCTGCGCTCGCCGTCTGCGGTCACGCTGACAACTGCCATCGTCGTCAGAACATCGTCTGCTTCCTGCATCTGGCTTGTCTCAACCCCGTTCTCCCGCAGCGTATCCCGCAGCCCTGCTCCAAAAGAATCCTTTCCGACACAGCCGATAAAAGAACTCTTTGCACCCAGTCTCGCTGCTGCAACGGCTACATTTGCCGGTGCTCCGCCGGGATTTGCTGCGTACTGGCGCACGCCCTGCTCATTCACTCCTGTCTGTGTCAGATCGATCAAAACCTCGCCAATCGCTGTAATATCCATCATAAAAAATGCCCTCCCAATTTTCTATCCGCTTCGGGATTTTTCCCGCGCATGTATACTTGTATTATAGAAAAAAAGGAAGGGCACTGCAACTATTTCTTTAGTCTCTGACGCAGGAAACGGCGTCTGCATTTGTTCCACGAAAATGGGATCAGCGGCGCTAAATAACTCTTTCCCGAAATCGTCTTGTTGCAGGCGATCGCCGTAACGGTCAGCACACAGCCAAGCACAAATCCCCACACATCCAGCAGTGCCGTCAGAATCAGGGAGAGCATACGCATAAACTTCAGCGCATAACTCAACTCAAAATTTGCCTGGGTATAATTCGCGATAGATACAAACGCCATATACAACAGCGGTTCCGCATTAAACCAGCCGGAACTCACTGCATAGTCTCCCAGCATAATACCGGCGATGACCGAAAGCGGTGTTGTGAGCATACTGGGCGTGTTCACCGCCGCCAGCTTCAATCCGTCGATCGCCATCTCCAAAATCAGGAACTGCCAGATCAGCGGAATCCGAATGTCATCCTGCACCTGAATAAAAGAAAGTCCCACCGGAATCCACTGCGGATTTTGCATCAAAAGCAGCCAGAGCGGCGTCAGAAACAGCGCTGTTACGGAAATCAGCAATCTTGATAATCGTAAATACGTCCCTGTAATTGGCGGAAAATAATAATCATTCGCCTCCTCCACAATGTCAAACACGGAGCTTGGCAAAATCATCGCGGACGGCGCATTATCCACCAAAATCACAAGATTTCCCTCCAGCAAATGCGCTGTTGTCACATCCGGGCGCTCCGAAAACTTAAACTTCGGAAAGGGGTTGTACCACTTTCCCGGAAACAGGCATTCCGCCAGACTCTCCTGATTCATATTCAACGCATCCACCTGTACCGATGCCAACCGATTTCGAATCTTGGTCAAAAGCTCCGAATCGACCCGGTCTTTCATATACGCCAGCACCACATCCGTCTTCGATGCTTTTCCAACCTGCATTGCTTCCATAATCAGCTCTGGATCTCGAATGCGTCTGCGGATCAACGCCGTATTGAACACCATCGTCTCCACAAATCCATCCTTTGAGCCGCGAAAGACTTTGTCCTGCCCCGGCTCCTCCACGCCCCGTGATGGATATGTGCGGCAGTCGATCGTGATGATCTGGTCGTATCCTTCCACGATCAGCAGTGTAATGCCGCTCAATACTTGCGGAATCGCCTCCTCCACGGTCTTTGCCAGCCCGATCTCCCCATATGGCATGTACTTTTTCGAAAATGCATGGGCATTCTCCGGAAGCCCCTTTCCATCCGCCTGTTTCAGCATGAACTCGATAATCTTCTCCAGAATCTCATCCTTCGTCATGCCGTCCAGAAAATACAGGGCGCAGGAGCGGTCGCCCAGCTCCATCACCCGATAAATCAGGTCAAAATTCTCCTCCGCATGCAGGCGACTGCCAAGAACCTCCATCATCTCCGACAAACTGCCGCCCATCTGCGTCTGTGCATTCGTGTTGCTCATTGTGCTTCTGTTCTCCATTTCTGAAAACGAATCTGTTCACTTTATCACCTGATTAGTATATTTCCTCCATGCTTTTCTATGCATTTTCAATCCTTCGAAATTTTTGGCAGAGATCTGAGACCTCCCTCGGTGTAACATAGCAGGAAAGTTCCGTCGTGCAGATGTGCAGCGTGCCTCTATAAGTGAACCGTTCAAGCCGCAGGCGCGTTTTCACTTATAGAGGTGGAAAGCTGGACAGATGCACAGGAACTTCTGCTCGTTACGCCGAGGGAGGTCTCGAATCTCTGCAAAATGGCGCAGTTGTAAAAAATCAGCCACTTCGCAGATTTCTCCGCAAAATGGCTGATCTTTTTTACTTACTTATAACGTGTGTCTCAGACACGATCTTTGATTTCTTTCTGAACCTTCTCGATGAACTCATCCAGAGACATGGTGATGGTGTCACCGGTATCTCTCAGACGGATGGAGATTGTACCTGCTTCTGCTTCCTTTGCGCCAAGGATCAGCATGTACGGAACCTTCTCTACCTGATGAGCTTCACGGATCTTGTAACCGATCTTTTCATCTCTCTCATCGATCTCTGTACGGATGCCTGCATCTCTCAGAGCCTGATATACGCCGCGTGCGTAATCCAGGGTCTTCTCAGATACCGGCAGAACCTTTGCCTGTACCGGAGCAAGCCATACCGGGAACTTACCTGCAAAGTGCTCGGTCAGAATACCGATGAAACGCTCGATGGAACCGAAGCATACACGATGGATCATGATCGGACGCTCCTTCTCACCATTCTCAGCGGTATACTCCAGATGGAAGTTCAAAGGCATCTGGAAATCCAGCTGGATCGTACCACACTGCCAGGTTCTTCCCAGAGAATCTTCCAGATGGAAGTCGATCTTCGGACCGTAGAATGCACCGTCGCCTTCGTTGACGATGTAAGGCAGATTCAGCTCTTCCAGAGCGTGCTTCAGACCGTTGGTAGCTGCCTCCCAGTCCTCGTCACTTCCCATGCTGTCTTCCGGACGGGTGGACAGCTCGATGAAATACTTGAATCCGAACTTCTCATATACTTCATTGATCAGATGTACAACACCCTTAATCTCGTCTGTAATCTGATCTTTTCTCATAAAGATGTGGGCATCATCCTGTGTGAAGCAGCGTACACGGAACAGACCGTGCAGTGCACCACGCATCTCATGACGATGTACAACGCCCAGCTCACCGACACGCATCGGCAGCTCTCTGTAGCTGTGCGGCTGGCTTGCATAAACCATAACACCGCCGGGGCAGTTCATCGGCTTGATGCAATAATCTTCGTCGTCAATCTTTGTGGAATACATGTTGTCCTTGTAGTGATCCCAGTGACCGCTGGTCTCCCACAGCTGACGGCTCATGATCTGAGGAGTGGAAATCTCAACGTAGTTGTCACGGTAATGGATCTCTCTCCAGTAGTCGATCAGCGCATTCTTGACAGCCATGCCCTTCGGCAGGAAGAACGGGAATCCCGGAGCTTCGTCTCTCAGCATGAACAGACCCATCTCACGGCCGATCTTTCTGTGGTCGCGCTTCTCAGCCTCTTCCATCAGCTTCAGATGTGCATCTAACTCGTCCTGAGTCTTAAATGCGATACCGTTGATACGGGTCAGCATCTTATTCTTCTTATCGCCCTTCCAGTAAGCACCGGACTGCTGGGTGATCTTAAATGCCTTCAAAGCCTTGGTATAGGTCAGGTGAGGACCTACGCACATGTCAATGTACTCACCCTGCTGGTAAAAGCTGATCTCTGCATCCTCCGGCAGATCTCCGATATGCTCTACCTTGTAATGCTCTTCGCGCTCTTCCATCAGCTTGATCGCATCCGGACGATCCAGAATGAAAGGCTTGATCGGCAGGTTTTCCTTGACGATCTTCTTCATCTCTTTCTCGATGTTTGCCAGATCTTCATCGGTCAGCTTTGTGTCACCCAGATCTACATCATAGTAGAATCCGTGCTCCGTAGCCGGACCATAACCAAAATCTGCGTGGGGGTACAGACGCTTGATTGCCTGTGCCATGATGTGTGCTGCGGTATGACGGATCACATGCAGCTCTTCTTCCGGTGCACATTCTGCAACGGTACCATCTTTGTAAATTACCTTCATGATGTGTTTCTCCTTCTCTATTGTTCTTGTATGTCCGCCTGAGAGATGTTTGTTTCCGTTTTTGGAAATCAAAAACACCCCTGGGCAGCTCTTCTGCCCAAGGGTGCAAATTCTCACACGGTTCCACCTTGGATTTCACTCATCAGATGCATAACGCGCATCGGTCGTCTCTGCTTATGCTCCTGTTTTATGCTTTCTCGCAGAGCAGCTCCGGAGTGGTCTTCCAACTGGGTCTGAACAGGTCACTCACACCAATATATGACCCTCTCTGAGTTCAAAGCAACAGTGTACTTTCTCCTTCATCGCATTTGTAAATTTATTATACACGGCGCATCAAAAATGTCAACCCCCTGCAAGCAGACCATATTTGATTTTCATGCGTTCCAGTCTGGACAGCAGCGGCTCCGTTCCCAGCAGCAAAAAAACTGCCGTAGATCCCCCGTGGATCACATCCATCGGAAATCCCGAAATGTAATATGCCAGCAGTGTTTTCGGATTCAACACTGCATGCGCCATGATGGCACTGGCTCCATTCATCAGACCGCCATATACAACGATTGCGGCTATAAATCCAAACACCATCAGACGGATCACATGGGGATGCTTTCCATAATAGAGCAATCCCGCGAGACAGCCGATGATGCCCATTGCAAACATCTGCCACGGCGTCCACGGTCCCTGTCCAAAGATGACATTGGACAGCAGCATCGTCATGGCTCCCATGAGAAATCCGGTCTGTGCTCCAAATGCCACTCCCGTCAGGATCACAAGTGCCAGCACAGGCTTCACCTGTGGCAGCATATAAAATGCCGTTCGCCCCAGCACACCGATGGTGCAGAGAGTTGCCAGGAGTACCAGCTCCCTCGCCTGCGGTTTTCTGCCCTCATATAGTACAAAAAACGGCACGATTGCTTCCAGTAACACCAGAAGAGAGATGAACAAATATTTCTGATCCTGCAAATAGCTCGCGCCAATCCAGATTGTCGCCGGAATCAGCAGCAGAAAGCACAGTGCCATGCACCAGCTCTTTGCGGATGCACGTTGTTTTTGTCCGCGCCTGCTCATCTCTTTCGCAGACATTTTCTTTTCCGGCTTTTCCTCTGATTTTTTGCCTCGCTTCTGATTTTGAGCTCCTTTGTTTTTCTTTTCTTTCTCTCCTCCGGTTTTCTGACAAGCTGCAATGATATCTTCCGGCAAAATCGCCTCCGGCAACTGTCTGCCTGCCATACGATGCGCCGCCGTCGTGTAAAAACGATTTCCGGAAAAGAACTGTCTCGTCGGTTCCTCGCACACAATTCCACCGTCAAATAACAGAGCGCAGCGATGGGCATATCTTGCACAAAACTCCACATCATGACTCACCATCAATACCGGTGTTCCGGCATCTGTGATTTCCCGAAGCATCTGTGCAAACTCCACTTTCCACAATCCATCCATGCCTTTCGTTGGCTCGTCCAGCACAAGAATCTCCGGCTCTGTCAGCAATACTTTTGCCAATGCCAACCGCTGTTTTTCACCACCGGACAGATCAAACGGGTGCTGCCCTCGAACGGATTCCAGCAGACAGCGTTTCAACATTTCGTCTGCTTTCTCCGGTTCTGCCTGCTCCCGTACTTCTGCCAGCACCGTCTTTTGTGAAAACAATAATTCTGGATTTTGCGGAAGTAATCCGATTCGACCGGACTTTGTGACTTTTCCCCGCGATGGTTTCCGCACTCCGCACAATACGGATAAAAGCGTGCTTTTTCCCGTTCCATTCGCCCCAAGCACCGCCAAAAATTCGCCAGCGCGAAGTTCCAGTTTTGCCCCACGCAGCACATCCGGACTTTCTTTTTCATAGCGAAACCAGACATTCTCTGCTTTCAAACAGCAGGAGCCTTCCACTTGCACAGTCGCATCTTCTGCCGGAACCAAATTCAGACCATAGACCTCTTCATAAGTTTCCAGCCATTGTCTGCCCTCTCCCACTGTGACCGGGCACTGCTGCAGATCTATCACATTCTGTCCGAATAGCTCGCTTTCCTGCTTTGCGTCCGCATCTGGTGCACAGGCCATCCACACCTGTACTGCAGTCGGTAACATCGCGCTCCATGCCGGAGGCTCCTGCCGCAGCTGTTCTCCTGCTGCCTGTACACTCCCATCATAAATCAGCTTCCCCTGCTCCATCACAAGCATTCGACTGCATAGCGGCAAAGCCTCCTCCAGACGATGCTCTGTCATCAGGATCGTGACGCCCATCTCCCGATTTACTTTTGCGACTGCCTGTAAAAATTCTTCCGCGGCAATCGGGTCCAGCTGGCTCGTCGGCTCATCCAAAATTAAAATCTGCGGGGCCATCACCAACACCGATGCCAGATTGAGCATCTGCTTCTGACCGCCGGACAACTCCTGCACTTCCTTTTCGAACCAGCCTTCCATGCCGAAAAAGCTCGCCATCTCCGCTGTTTTCCGACGGATCCGCTCCGTGGATTCTCCCAAGCTTTCTAATCCAAATGCCAGCTCATGCCACACTTTGTCCGTCACAAGCTGATTTTCCGGGGACTGTCCCACAAAACCGATCTCCGCTGCCTGTCTCCGCTCGGAAAGCTGTTCCACTGATTCTCCCTCATAAAGTAACTCCCCGCTCCGCATACCAGCCGGTGTCAGCACCGGCTTCAACTGCCGCAGCAGCGTACTTTTTCCGCAGCCGGACGGTCCGCACAGCACCACAAATTCTCCGGAAGAAAGGGAAAAGCTGATTTCCTGTAAAACCGGCGCTGTCTGTCCTGCATATTCAAATGTCAGATTTCGGACTGTGTACTGTTCCATTCCCATTCCTCCCATCCATCTGCCAGCAACGGTAACATACAAAGTATTCCATATCCAACGAAACAGCACGCTGCCATTCCGCTGGGATGTGCCATCTGGAGCATCGGAAAATACGCATACTTCCAGATACCGGCAATCATGCCCCACACAAGCAATGCATCCAACGTCAGCGTCACCCCGACAAACAGGTAATCTCTTTGCTCCATCCGGTAACGGTGAAACGACGTTCTGCCGGGAAGACCATACCCCCGCGCTTTCATGGAATCTGCCGTCTCCACCGACTGTTCCAGTGACCAGGTCAAAAGACTGCCCAATGTACGGATGCCCTGCCGCATTTTGGAGAAAAAGCCTTTCTGTTCCGATTCTCCCAGACATGCTCGCGCTTCCCGAATCTCCTGTAAATGTTTTCGAAACCGCGGCAAAAAGCGCAGCACCATCGACAAAACGAGGGAAAGGGACGGCCACAGCCGCCCCAGTAAATATGCATATTTATCGGTGGTGAATACCCGATTCCAGCTGCAAAACCACAACAGCACGCCAAGCAGCATCGTGCCGCTGGCAATTCCGTACACGATGGATTCCAGCGTCAGTGCATTGCCTGTGGGAAAATACCACAATATTGTCACTCCTGCATGGGAAAATAATGGCTGCAAAATCATCGCAGTCACAGCCGGAACAAGCATCCAGAAAAGTGCCGGGCGCTTCTCTTTTTTGCATCTTGGAAGCCACGCATTGCAGAAGGCTCCCGCGAGGGAAATAGCAAGGCACACCGGATGCATCTGAAACATTGCGAACAGCAGCACCGATCCAAAATAAATAAAATTTGTCAGCGGATGATACTCCGCAAATGCATCTCTCATGCGCTTTTTCCTCTCTGCACTCAATGCTGTGCTGCTGAACCGGCTCCGACATCTTTTCCAAGATCACAGGTATACACCCAACGGATCACATCCCCATTCTGCACGGCATATCCGGAGCATCCATAGTTCGGAAAGACTCCGTTTACGCTGTACATCCAGCCGGACAGACTGCCGCAGTCAAACTCATACAAATTATGAATTCCTTCGATATAGGCACTGTTGTATGCCGGGGTAAAGGAAGATTCCATCTGAATTCCCCGCTCGCGGCACACACGCTGCAGCACATCAAACACACTTTCCCCCTGCGTAAATGTAACAACCGTATCCCCAAGGATCTGTCCGTCCGCCGGAAGAATCGCTGCAAGACCATCACTCAACTGATCCGCATGACTCCACACTGTACTGCAGGAAATCGAGATCGTACAGGTCGTTGCTGCTGCCTGCGTCGGTGCAGGAGCTGCCGTCGGCGCTGTCGTTGGCGCAGACGTAGGCTGTGTCTGTGAGCTCGCTGCATTGTTCGCCTGATTCGATGTCTGCTGTCCGCTCTGAGCGCTGCTTCCGGATGTGTCGCCGGTACTATTCGTGCTGTTACCAGACTGCGTATTACCAGTCTCAGATTTTCCCGCCAGACCTGCTCCTGCTGACTGTCCTGTTTGTCCGGCGTTGCTCTCAGGCGCAGCATCTGCCCCTTGCTCTGTTTCTGTATTGGAGGAAGCTTCTGATTGCTCTTTTGACTCCGCATCTGAAGATTCCATCTTTGATGCATGTTCCGACTCGGATTCCTTCTCGCTCTCGGATTCCAGCAAAGACTCTGTTTCTTCGGAAGATGTCTGCTTGGCACCGCCCACATTCCAGCCATGAGAGCTGCCGCTGCCGCCGTACCAAAACGCCGTCACCAGCACTACAAGCAGCACAAGTACTGCCAGAATACGCTTTTTATTGTTTGTGATCCACTCTTTTACTTTCACTTCTTTACTCCAAAGGAGGCACGGGAAAACTCCTGTGCCTCCTTTTTTCTTTCTATCTGATTTCCTGTCTGACAGTATATCAGAATCTCCGTCTTCTGTACAGGCATAATCCGCATACTGCGCTGCCTGCCATCAACAACAGATACCAGCTCATCGGAGCACTGCCGTCTCCGGTGTGAGGACCATCCTCCGGTTTCAGATCCGGGGTACTCGGCTCCGGCTTCGGAGTCGGATCCGGAATTACCGGCTGTTGCTTTTTCGCTACATCGCTCATATCATACAGACTTATCTGACCATTCAGCAAACGCTTGTATGCAACCATCGCATAGTAAGCCTGCTCTGTCGCCATCTGATTTGCGCTGCCGCCTGTCACATGTCTGAACATGCCATTCTCATAATAGCGCAGCAATGCATTCAGGGCGCTGCCTTCTGCCTTCACAAATCTGCTGTCGGTATTCGGATCAATACCAAAACTCGTCAATGCGACTACTACCTGTGCGCATGTCTCTGCACTTGCATCTGATCCGGTTCCAAAGTCACCATTCACATTCTGCTTCGCAGATAATGTCTGCAATGCCAGATCCACCGCTGCCTGAACGGCTGCATCAGACGCATACGGTGCCAGAGCCTGCAGTGCCATCGCTGTCAGGTCAACTTCTCCATTTGTGCCATCCAATGACCACATACCATCTGCCATCTGTGCACCAATGATTTCCTGTACCAGAGCTTCTCTTGTCACCTGATTGCCGGTGGTGGATGTGGGAATCTCATACTTTCCGCTGTCCAGTGCGATCAATGCCCAGATTGCACCATTGATTCCCTGTTTCTTTACATAGCTCAGATCGCTCAATCCCAGCAGCAGATTCATACCATTGATATCCGATGCGTCATAACCAAGAGCGGTCATCGCCAGAATCATACGAGAGTTCTCCGTGGACTTTGTGCGGCTCAGACGGCCATCGGCATCCATCGTACTCTTGATATAAGAAACTGCACTCTGATAATATGTGTCCGGAATCTCGCGGCCACTGCGTGCTAAACCAAGAATCTTCCACTCACCACCGATACTGCCAGTAGTAGTGAAATCCTGAGACATCAGAGTGTTGCCGGTGGACTGGTAAGCATCGTCAAAATTCTGAACCGTCAGCTGGATCGTGTAAGTCTCTGCTGCGTCCTCCAGGCCATCGTTTGCAGAAAATACGAATTCATAATTACCTTCTGCATCGGTTGGAATGGTATAAAGTTTTTCTGCCGGTACAGCTTCTGCGCCATTGACAGAAACGAAGTATTTCAAAGTATCTCCATCTGGATCGGAGAAAATACTGCTGAGATCAATCGTCTTCTGTGCATCCTTCAGACAAATCATCTGCTGTGTCTTTTCGGTCACAGCCAAAACAGGTGCCTGATTTTTCGATGCCAGCGGAACGCTCACATTTTCCAGATTTCCGAAATATCCGGTCTGCATAACAGCTCCAAAGTTTGCTGTCTTTCCAAGCTCATATGTCAGGATACGATGCAAACCAAATTCGGATCCCCAGCCACTTGCTTTCAAAACGCCGCTCAGTTTAAAATGATTCTGATTCCAGTCACTCGGAATCGTAATCTTGACCTGCTGCGCTGCTGCATAAGATGCAAATTCATACTGATTCTGCTTTCCGGTTACCACCGTTCCATCTTCACCCGTCAGCTGAATAGACGCAGCCATATTATAAACACCGGACAGCTTATTTGCCGGATGATAAACACGGTCAAATACAAGCAGCGCATTTTCACCCGGTTCTGCGGAAAGCTCCGTATAGGATGCCTGCTCTTCCGCACTCAGTCCACGGTACTCTGCTTTCGTAATGCTCTTTGTTCCATCCGTGTACGCATAGATTGCATCTGCCGCAGAATCATATAACTTCTGACTTTCGGAAATGCTGTCCCCCTTGTAAACGCTGTAATTCAACTGCTTTGCACGAAGCACCTGATAAGCAACTTTTCCGTCCTTCTCCAGTTTTACAATGCTCTTACCAGCTACCAGACCGCTCAATGTAACAGAGCCATCTGCATTTGCAGCTACTCCATCCGTTCCAAATGCACCGAATGTCATCTTGCCATTGATATACTGGCACACTGCCATAGAAACGGTTGTGCCTTCTTCCGGTGTGAAGGTATATGTCGCACCGTCTTTTCCGGTATAATACAGCACATCCAGTTCACTGTCAAAAGAATCTCCTGCCAGCTTGGAAGCGCCATTCATTCCGGCATTGATTTTCATACCGGTCTCAATGCCATTTTCTGCTCCGACTGTTACAACAAACACTCCTGTATTTTCCGGCCAGACTGCAGAGAAGAAAGAGCCACCTGCTGCAGATGCATTTGTCAATGCATCATATGTTACAAGAACGATAGATGTACCGGCATGATTTGCCTTTAACTCAAAGCTGTGCTTTCCGGATGTATTCTCCAGATTTTCTGTTACCGAAACGGCACCTGTTCCATCCACATCCAGCACCTGTACATGGAAATCCGGTTCTACAACCTTATCATTTCCTGTAATGCTGCCGATCGTCAGCCAGTTACGATATGCATACAGTTTATAACTATCGCCGGCATTCAGATTTACATAGCCCTGTTCGTTGACGGTCAAATACAGATCACCGACATCATATTTGTTTTCGGAGAAATCCTTTACAACTGTATTTTTATTTTTTTCGCTGTTTTCTTCCAGCAGTTCCTTTGTAACCGTTACTTCATTGTTGCTCTCCGTTGCCGAAGTTTTTACAGTAGCTCCGTAAGCAACAGAGGTTTCCTTTTTCGGATTTGTAACCCGGTAAGTAAAGTCTGTATTCTTTGCTGCCGCGAAGGATGCGGTTGCATTTTCTCCAGCTTCCTTCACTGAACTCGGCGTCAGATAGTTGTATATATAATAATTGGACAGCTGCTCTACTTCCAGAATATAGTCATTCTCACCATCCTGATCTGCGTCTTCATACGGATATGTCACAATCAGGTCTGCCTTTTCCGGAACTGCAAAAGAAGCGGTTGTTGTCCATGCTGTAACGCTTCCACTCTTCAAAAGGGTTGTGTATTGCTCCTGATGCAGCTCGGTCGGAACTGCTTCAAATGTATAAAAATCTCCAACAAGCGCCAGGAATGTCTTTCTTCCTGCTTTTGTCGAATCTCCCAGTGTCACTTTTCTGGAAACGGTTGCACTGCCGCCTCCGGAGAGCACCTTCAGATTTTCGATTGTAAAGTCTGTTCCGTAATTCCAGCTATAGCTGTTATTCGTTGCGTATGCTTCCAACGTCTGAATCTGGAAGGATTCATTCTCCGATGTCACATTCAGTTCGATCGTACCGTTGACTGTCACACCATTGGATGCGATTCCTTCCAGTACATAAGTGCCCGGCAGCAAACGCAGATTCTGATAAGCATAGCCGCTCTGTGCAACACCTGCCAGTAAATCCTCTGCATGCTCAGTATCTTCTGCACGATACAATCTCGCTTTCGGGGAAATCCGGTTCATTGTAATCGCAGCATCCACTTTTTCAGAAGGCTTGATCTCGGTCTGAGAGGGATTCATCAAAACAGAAACACCGGCATCTCCATTTGTCATTGCCACCAATGTATTCTGCGTTACATCCCGGTCCAGCGTGATCGTGGCATTTCCGTCTTTGTCTGTCACTGCTCCCGAAATTTCCGTTACAGCACCAGTTGTCTGATCCAGCCAGCCCAGCTTTGCATTTGCAAGAGGTGTTGCCGCCTTGCGCATATCGGACGGTGTCTGGTACAGATATCCATTCATTGCAGAAGTACCATCTACCTGTACGGTAATCTCTTCTTCTGCACGGGCATCTTCCGGCCAGGTCACCCAGGTATACCAATCGGAATAACCTGTTTCATCCTGATAAACAAAGAAATCAACACTGTCTCCGTCTACCAGCTTTGTTGTCGTAATCAAGGTGCCATTTGTTCCATCATTCGGATACCCCTGATTTACGAAAAATCCGGAAGCATATGTCGGATATCCGAACAGCATACTGATATATCCAGAACCAACTGCCAGATACTGCTGTGCTGTATCCGGAGTAAAGTCTGTTGTTCCATAAATCAGCTCGTGTGCTTTTACCAGTGCATCCAGTGTGGATACGCCGTCTGCCGGCACAATTCCATCCTCATAGCCATAGCTCTCTGCCAAATCAGAAGAGACTGTAACCGTCTGCAATCCTGTCAGGTAAGCACCAGCCATCTGGGAACGAATTGTCACATTGGCACTGACGGTTCCTTCTTTTTGAACGGCAAATGTATATTCTTTTGTACCGCAGGTAATTTTCAGTACCATATTGCCTGCCGTTACCGGAATCTGTGCAGTTCTCTTATATTCCACACCGTCTGCATAAATATGCGTCTGGAAATTTTTATTTACTGCTGTCGGAACAACGGTCAGCGCTGTCGTTCCTTCCGGAACTGTCAGTGTGTAGCTCGTCACTGCTGCTTCAAAGTTCTGATTCAATGTACCGGCGCTAAATACAACAGATGCTAAAGATTCATCTTCTCCGGACCAATCATATCCAAGATCTGCACCCCAATTTTTCGTGTACATCATGCGGACTTCATCTCCGGCTGACAGACTGCCCGCCGCAACGGTATACTGATTTAGTCCCTGATCTGTAAACCAGTCATTCAGAGTTCCCATCCAGCCGCTCTGTGCACCACCGTCGAACTCACTCAGTCCGGCAATTTCTGAAATGTAACCCTTGTCTGCACCTGTCTGTGTCATGTTTTTCGCATCCAGTGCGTCTTTCACGACACTCAGTGCATTGGAATCTTCTTTTAATTCCACCCACTCATCCAGCAAGGTTCCGTCCCAGGCTGCACCATCTGCCTTTGCATATGTCGTATTTTCTACGATGACATGCACCTGTCCGAGACTCGCCATTGCAGTCAGTCCGGTCGGCCACTGAATCATACCCACAGTCAGCGCCAGCACCAGCATCCATGCAAGAATCCGAATTCTTCGTTTCATATTCCGCTTCCTCTCTCCTCTACTTTCTTCTGCTTCCGCTGCGCTTTTGCCCGTTCACGCTTTGCGCGGCTTTTTTCCGCTGCAGATACGGCAGGCGGCTCCTTCAGTCCGGCAGCTTCGAGCGCCCGCGGCCACGGTCCCAGCTTCTGCTTGATCAGACAGACATCTGCGTCTGCCAGATCACTGCGCTTCGGCACATGACCAAGCTCCTTCGCAGCCTGCTGCAGGATCGCAATCGCTGCGGCTCTTTTATCTTCCATTCTGAAATCACCTCCTCTTGTGTTGGTCATATTGCTTCGCAAAATGTGGCAAAGCGGTTATTCGCATTCCGCTTCGCTACATGCTCATGTATGCATATTGCTTCGCAAAATGCAGCAAAGCGGTTATTCGCATTCCGCTTCGCTACATGCTCATGTATGCATATTGCTTCGCAAAATGCGACAAAGCGGTTATTCGCATTCCGCTTCGCTACATGCTCATGTATGCATATTGCTTCGCAAAATGCATACAAAAAACGCTTTCCCGAAGCTTCGGAAAAGCGCATACAGACAGATACACGAAAAAGAAAGCAATCCAATCCCGGATTCGGGCAGACTCCTGCTCTTCGCAATCGGCTGTATCTCTTCCTCGTCCAAGATTTCCAACACCATAAGAATACGGGAGTAATCTGACTTAGGATGCATCCTCTTTCTGGTGCATCCATCACAGTAATGACGGTTGTTCCGGATTCGAACCGGATTCCCAATTATCTACTAAGTATCCAACGACTTTTCAGACCGTATTCTCTTTTCTTTATTTTCTCTCAGAGTGTAACATTCTGAAAACTATTTGTCAATTCTCGTTTTTTCATTTGTGTCACTTAACATTGTATTTGTCAGGATCCGAATAACCGTTTCATAATTTTCCGCTTGATGCGGGAAAGTACAATTCGAACAATCTTTGATTTTTCGTTCTCCGGCTTTGATCCATTCCGGCTTTCCCGGACAGTGCTCCTTCAAGTACAGCGGACAATAGCAAAACAGGCAGTTGAAATTGTCCAATCCCTGATGACAGGGAAAATATTCACATTCTTTGTTTTCAAAAAAGCGATAGGAATTTTTCATTTTCATTCTCCCGCATCCTTGTATATTTTACGAACTCCTCCACATCCCTCAGCAGTCCGCTTTTCAGTTTTTCTGCGGTTCGCAGTGCCAGATCAAACTGTTCTTTTGTGATGTCTCCGTTTGCCAGCGCTGCCTCCAGCTCATCGAAATCGTCCGTCCGAACAGTTCCGTTTCGATGCACCACCAGATCGAGATACAGATCATGAAACCACGGCATTCCATTCTCATCCACACTCTGATCCGCGATCATGTCAATGTACCACAGCAGGATGTTGTCCTCTTTGTCAAACATCGCCGTGATGCAGTAGGACTCTCCCTCCGGCAGGATTCCAAGCCATTTCCATCCCTTGTCGCACACGTTGATTTCTTCCTCACACAGATCCCACATCTGCGGTTCCGTCACATCTACGATTTCTACCAGACCGAGATATCCCCGAAAGGACGGCGAATCTATTTTGCGAACCGTCTGCTTTTTTGCCAGAATGCATGGCCATTCCCGATAACATAAAGACCGGTGCTTCATACGTTTCCCCCTTCTTCTTTTTCGAAATTTATTGTATACTGAACAGGATCATGTACCAAGTCTCACATCCGTTTGACTTGAATTTTCAAAAAACAGGAGAAACCGATCATGATTCAGTGTTTATACCAAATTGACTCTTACGAAAACGAAGACCGCATCTACGAAGCAGTCTGTCGCTCTTTTGAAGCTCTTGAAGTTGCAAAGGACTTAAAGCCCGGCATGAAGATCGTCCTGAAGCCAAATCTCGTTATGGCAAAGAAGCCTTCCGCAGCTCCGGTCACAACCCATCCCGCGGTTATCCGCGCGGTAGTGCGCTGGCTAAGAGAAGCCGGTATGACCGACATCACACTGGCGGAAAGCTCCGGCGGTCTGTACAACGCCGAATATATGCGCAACGTCTACCGTACCTGCGAGATGGACAAGCTTGGAGACGGCATCCGTCTCAACGACGACTTTTCCTTTGACTCTGTGAATTGCCCGGCTGGATTCGCCAATCACAGCTTTAATCTCATCACGCCCATCCTCCAGGCAGACTACATTATCAACCTGGCAAAGTTAAAGACCCACTCTATGACCGGATACTCTGGTGGCATCAAGAACCTGTTCGGCACGATTCCCGGTCTCCAGAAACCCCAAATGCACTATCGCTGGCCGGACCTGGACGATTTCAGCAATATGCTGTTGGAGCTGGCGCAAGTCGTTGCTCCGCAGATCACCCTTCTTGATGCCATCGATGCGATGGAGGGAAATGGTCCCACCGGCGGTACCTCCCACCCGCTGCATCTGCTGCTTGCCGCAAGAGATTTCTATACGCAGGATTACTTTGCCGCCGGTCTCATGCAGCTTGATCCCATGGAGATTTCCATGATCCGTCAGGCGGTAGAACGCGGACTTGCCACACCGGAATCCATCACACTTTCCGGAGATCCTGTTCCGGAACAGCTGACGCCTTTCCTGCGTCCAGACTCTCAGAATCTGGACTTTTCCGGATTTCTGCCGGGCTTTTTGTCCCGCCCCTTTGCAAGCATCGCCCGCAAAGTGCTGAAATCCTATCCGAAAGTCGATCCTGCCAAGTGTATCGGCTGCGGCAAATGCGCCGAGAGCTGCCCGCCGCAGATCATCCGCATGGTGGACGCTCCTGCTTCTTCCAAATACAAAAAACAGGCAAAATTTCAGAAAAAAGGATGCATCTCCTGCTTCTGCTGTCAGGAAATGTGCCCGATGAAGGCAATTTCCGTAAAACGCGCTCTGTAAGCGGAGAATGCATCCTGCAAGTTCGTTCTTTATTCCGGATAGATCAGGCGCTCTTCTGTGATCCCCTCCAGCACCTCACGCAGATAACGATCTGCCAGATAGTTCGCCATGCCAAGGTTCAGATCCAGGTAGTTGCCGCAGTCTCTTGCGGCAGCGCCCGGAACTGCACCGCGGTAATCCCGGATAAATACAAACATCCGCGTTACAAGATCTACGATATCTTTGGACTCCAGATCTCCTGCCAGAATCAGATAAAACCCCGTCCGGCATCCCATCGGTCCAAAATAAACAACCTGATTTCCTACTTCCGGATCGTTGCGCAAAAATGTTGCGCCCAGATGCTCGATGGTGTGGATCTCTGCGGTATTCATCACCGGCTCGTAGTTCGGTCTTGTCATGCGGATATCAAATGTTGTAACGGTCTCTGCGCCGATATGATCCTTGCGGGATACATAAATGCCCGGCAGCAGGGTCAGATGATTGACGGTAAAGCTTGCAATTTTCTCCATTGTTTTTTCTTCCTTCTTTTCTTTATTTTCTCACAGCCGTTGTAAATAGAATGTCGTGATTGATCGAGGTGTAGAACCGATTGCGCACCCACTCTACATTTGTGTGGGGCTTTGCCAGCAGCCACATCATCTTTGTGATCGTGGATTCCAGCGTCATATCGTAAGCTTCGATCAGGTCAAAATCCTGCTTGACTTTCTTGCCCACCTCGTAAACTGTCATGTTGCTGCCCTCATTTGCCACCTGCGTTGTGATGACAACATATTTGCCCTGACCTGCCCAGTGGTTCATCTCCTCATAAAAAACTGACACAAGGCTGTCCGGAATGCCGCCGACACCATAGCTCTCGATGATGAGACAGTCATACTGCTCAAACAGGTAGTGCAGAATATCCGGCTTCATGCCAGGAACCAGCTTCAGCACATACACCTTGTCATTCATCTCATAAGAAAACTGCACCAGTCCCTGAATCGGCACTTCCGGCAAATAGCGCACGATCATACCGTCCTGAATGACTGCCGGGTACGGAAAATTCAGACTGGAAAAGGCATTGTAGCTCTTCGCCCGCTCCTTTCGCGCTCTTGTTCCGATGATCACCTTTCCACCGAATACAATGTTCACATTTTGTGACGCATCGTCCGCTGCATAACGAAAACTGTCGATCAGATTCGTCTTTGCATCTGTGACATCCATATCAATCGGCTTTTGTGCTCCCGTGATAACGATGGGCTTGCGGGAGTTCTGCACCATATAAGAAAGCGCAGCAGCCGTGTATGCCAGTGTATCTGTACCATGGCAGATCACGAATCCATCATACCGGTCATAGTTTTCTTCTAACGCTCTCACGATGAGCTTCCAGTGCTCCGGATTCATATTCGTGCTGTCGATATTGCACACCTGCAAAGTATCAACCTCACAGAAGTTCTTTACCTCCGGAATATAAGAAAGCAGTTCTTCCGGCGTGATCGCCGGTGCCAAACCATTTCCCATCTGCTTTGAAGCGATCGTTCCGCCGGTGCCAAGCATCAGTATCTTTTTCATTTTGGTCTTCTCCATATGCTGTAATGTTCTCAGACGCCCTTGATTCTAACACAGAGTCTCTGCGGTTACAAGTCCTCTTTTCCGGCGCTTCTCACACCCGAAAACGATACGTTCTTCGCCAGATCCGAATCTCAATCGGCGGTGTCAGCGCATGCTTGACCTGCCTGTAGCAGACTTCCGCTGCATCCCGCTCTTCCTTATCCGGTCTTCTCGCAAATGCAGCCCGATATCCAGCTCTTGCCAGCTGCTCAAAGCTGTCGCAGACTTCCTCCGAATAATCTGCTTCCTGCAAAAACTTCCTTGCCTGCCCCAAAAACTGACTCTGATTCTCCGGATTCAATTCCAACGGTACGAGATGATAGCCTTTCTTTCGCTTCTTTTTTCCAACTCGCTGCATCCGGTGCAATGTTGCATCGAACATATAGCGAATGTCTTTTCGTGTGCTGCCAGTATGCATCCTGCGGTATTCTCTCTTTGCCCGCAGCTTGTCCGCTCCGACAAAGATTGCAGCCGCAAGTACCAATGTTCCGAGGATTCCGCCGATAATCCCGCCTGCAATCCGCCACCTGCGGGCGATCCGCTCAGATTCTACTTTTGCAATCTCCCACAGCTCTACACCTGTGTCGTACGCCGGTGTCACTTCCGCTACTATCCACTGCTTTCGTCCTGCATCGTAAGCTTCCGGCCAGGCATGTCCCTGATAGTCCATCGCTTCCGCCTGCCACAGATTATCTCCCATCTGTGTCCACTGGTTTGCCGGAACTGCATAGCCTTCTGCGTACCGCGCCGGAATGCCCTGATACCGCATCAGCAAAACACCTGCTGATGCAAAATGCACACAGTAGCCCTTCTTTGCTTTTTCCAGAAACCACTCTACAAAATCCAGATTCGTGTCCGGACTGCCGGGATTAAACGTATAATATGCCCGATTACTCAGCAGCTTCTGCGTTCTGGAAATAGCATTTGACAGTTCCTGTCCGGTCAATGTCTTGCCATCCACCGCCTCTTTTAATTCCGGAAATTCTTTTTGGAAATAAGCACGCAGCTCCTCCGGCACTTCCAGACAATCCTGAATATACTCCGCACTCTCTGCTGTCTCCCGCGGATAACCGTAAATGTCATGCTGTGCTCCATCATCTTCCCAAGAGTAAGTCGCAGGTGCCTGAATCCATTCTGCAGCTCCTCCGTTCACGATCCAGCGATTCTTCCACCAGTTTTCTCCTGCATATAGCCGCAAATATTGTGTACTGTTCGGATATTCCCTGCTGTATACGGTCGCCACCGGAATATTCTGAAACTGCAGTCTGCCCGTCTGATCCGCTCTGCCGCCGCTCTCACTCCAACCGCCATTTGCCGGACTTTTTCCAGTCAGAGAGCCATTCAAAAACGGATTGCTTCCCTGTGCATCTGTCTCGTCTGTCCATGCATCTGACTCTTTTGTTCCCGGATCATTTGGAACTTCGTCGTCCTGCTCCGGCCGCGCCTCTGTCGGTTTCTCCACGATATCGGATGGAATCGGATCTGCAGTCGGATCTTCAATCAGCTTTGCCTGTTCCAAAACTGTCGTGATAGATGCCTTCAGCTCCGCAGGGTGCGCCGGAAGAACCCCATCCGGTAAAATCCACGGTGTTGCAAACAGCAGCGCAAATAAAATCCCATAAGTATACACCAGCACACGGGGCATCTTCTGTTCTTTCCACTGATTTTTCCGCACCAGCCGCAATGCCAGAAGTCCGGCAACGAGAAACAGAACGCCCCAATAGCCCGGCTGCACTGCCAGCATCAAGACGCACACAAACCACAGCGTCGGCAGCGCTGCCGCCAAAATCCAGAAATTCCAGAACAGCAGCGGCAAAAAGAACAGCAAAAATACCGTCGTGCCGACCACTACCCGGGCAAAATACGTGCCCACCGATGACGGACCTGCACCGCCCAGATAGCCCCAATGACTGCGATAAAATCCGCAGCTATTGTGACGGTACATGATCTCATTCCAGTAGCAGCGCAGTCCTTTTAGCGTCTCTTTCGCCGCATCTCCCCGGAGCTTTTTTCCCTGAATCAGCGTCGTCGTGTAAGTGTAAAAATTCCACTTTTTATTATCCGCATCAATGTAGCGGCTCCGTCTCCATCCGGAAGCAGAGGAAATATCCTGCAGGAGCAAAACAATCGAAATTGCCAGAAACAACGCCGGGATCGTTTTCTTCCACCAGCCATGCAGCTTCTTTTTCATCCTGTGCCTCCCTTCCCCGCCGGAGCTCATACCTGCAGTCTGAGTCCCGCCAGACTTTGCTTCATCTCTGTCTCAGACAGCTCTGCAAGCAGCACTCTGTTCTGATACAGCTTTCGTTCCTCCGTCAACCGCAAAAGCTCTCTACAGCTTCCAACTCCAAACTGTGCCTCATATGCCTGCTCGTCCTGCCTTGCCAACTGGCAGTCCTCACCACTGACTTCCTGCAACAGCTCTAACAGCGCATCTCTCGCAGATTCTTCATCATAAACCATCCGTCGCTCCCAGCCCTGTCTCATGGACACGCAGAGAAAATGCGGAATCCGCGCCTCTCCCAGCGCCAGACTAATCGAAAACAGCGCTTCCAGACACGGCTCCGTGATCACACTGGCATCCAACAGCAACGCCGTACCAAACCGTCTCGGATCGCCGTATTCTTTTACCATGAGCTCTCCGGTTCTCTGCGTCAGCTTCCAATGGATCTGCTGCGGGCGATCTCCCGGCTCATATTCCCTCGTTCCGAGAATATCCGAGGCGTCCGCGCCCCGTCTGCCGGAACTGTGCGCACTCTCTTCTCCAAAAAACTGCAATGCCGGAGATGCCTCCACCAGTACCGGGTCCAGATCCGGCAATACAATCACCACCGACACCTGCCCGATCTTCCGGTCAATGGAAAACAGCGACAGCATATCCTGCAGTCGGATTGCGGTCATTTCCATCCGATATACACCTGCACGGGACGTATCTAACGGAATCCGCACGATCCGTTCTCCCTTTCCATCCAACGGAAACGCATATTTCTGCGGCTTTTTTTCACCCTGCCGCTCCACGATCAGACACGCGAACGGAACCGGAAGTATCCCGGTATTCCGCACCTTACAGCAAAGCTCAACCGGATCATTCTTTGCCGCCAGCTTTAATTCTTCTACACCGTCCATCTCGATCTGCCGCCGCACGGTATACAAATACCACATCGCCAATGCAAAAACGACCAGTCCAAATCCGACCAGACGCAGCCCCGCCATAAACTCATACATGACGCAGATATACCCGCTGATCAGAAGCGCAGCAAGCAGCTTTCCCCAATTCCGGATCATGACTTCTCCTTATGGCTGTACTTTTCGCTCCACGGCTGCGGCTGATGCACGCTGCCCAATACCTCTTCACAGATCACTTCCGCTGACTTCTGTGCCAGTCGCGCCTTCGTATCTAACACGAGACGATGTCTCGCCACATCGGAAAAGATCGTCCGCACATCCTCCGGCAGCACATAATCCCGATTTCTCAAAAATGCGACACCCTGTGCCATCCGCGCCAACGCCAGTGCACCACGGGGGCTGACACCGATTTGAATCAACGGGTGATTGCGCGTCTTTTCCACCAGATCCTGCAAATATCCATATACCGAATCCTCAATATAAATCTCCGGCATCTCCGCCTGGATCTGCAGCAGCTCCTGCTTGTCCATCGCCGGATGCACACCGTCTGTCATACCGGCGTGATTTCTCCGTTTTAAGATCGTGCGCTCGTCCTCCCGTGTCGGATATCCCATCCGCAGGCTGATCATAAAACGATCCATCTGGGAATCTGGCAATGGCTGCGTGCCGAAAGAACCAAACGGGTTTTGCGTTGCAACAACGAGAAACGGCTCCGGCACCGGCATCGTTCTGCCTTCAATCGTGACACTCCGCTCCTCCATAACTTCCAGAAGCGCAGACTGCGTCTTCGGGGAGGTACGGTTGATCTCGTCCGCCAGAAAGAACTCCGTCATGATCGGGCCTTTCTGATAGACAGATGTGCCAGTGCGCGGATCATACAGATTGTATCCGGTCACATCGCTGGGCAATACGTCCGGTGTAAACTGCATACGCTTCTGCTGCAGCTGCATCGCCTTCGCAAATGCCAGCGCCATCGTCGTCTTTCCGACGCCGGGAATATCCTCGATCAGCACATGACCCTTTACCAGAATCGCAGCCATCATCTTTTCTACCGTTTCGTCTTTTCCAATTACAGCATGCTTCACTTCCCGGATGACATCCGGAACTTTCGTCTCTGATAAATGCATCTTATCCTCCTTCTCGGAGCGCTCTGCTCAGAGTATCCTTTTCTTTCTATTATACAAAATGAAAGCCCACTTTAGTCAAGTCTTACTTTCACTAATTTTCCGTCATCTGGCATTTGTTCCCGTATAATCCACATAGTTTAGTTCCCCGGATTCCACAAAGTCCGAACCCGCGATCTGCCGCATCCTGCAATCCGTAAATTCCGATGCAAATTCCACACAGACACCATATCCCACATCGATTGCAACATGCCCTTTTTTCCAGAGCATCGAACCGGCAGTTCCCTCTCGCGGTGTCCGCACCGTTCCTTTCTGAAACAGCCCCCGCAGCCCATCACTGTTATAATCCCTTGTTACACCAAGCTTTGTAATATCCGTTGTATCATTCTGTGTGATCATGCAGAGGAATGAACTGCAATCCAGACAGATTTTCCCCCGCACATGATCCTTCAACTGCTGCTTCGTATACCCGCGTCCTTCAACTACCTCCTTGAAATGTGCTCCATAATAGGCATTCCAAAGACGATCCACCAGGGCATCGCTTCCAATCTCTCCATTCGCTCCGTATAAATACGCATACCGATGTCGATTTGCGTAGATTACCAATGCATTTTGACAACAAATATTCCAACGCTTCATTCTTTTTCTCCCTTCTCCTGTCCCCCTTTTTCCTCCGCCTGTTTCTGAATCATCCGCACAAGCGGCATCAGAAAGCCGGGTACAGCCACTCCGATCTGCACCAGGTTCTCCAAAATACTCAGAATCTCATTGCAGATCAACCACACTGCCACAATCGTTGCAATCAAAAACGAAATCGGACTTTCCATTCCGATCGTGTTCGCTCCATATTCGAGCAGTACATCCAGCACCCAGCCAATCACGATCAAAAGCCACATTCCTACCTTCTTCGCGATGCCCCGCAGGCTCTTCCCCGGTGTCAGCGCAATGCCTCGGCTCACAGAAGCTGCCATTCCCGTGCCATAATCGATCACATTGCACAGCACGAGCAGCAGAACCGGAAGTATCAGCAAATGCATCCCGGAAAAGATTGCGCTGAATGCGGCTATAAAACAGATTTTAAATTTGTCCATTGCTGCAGCACTTTCTATTTTCTCATCTTTAAGGTATGCAGTCGAAAGACGGTATGACATAGAATCCTGCATAGCAAAAGGCTCTCAACCACCAACATGTGATTGAGAGCCTCTCATTTAATCTGTCTCTTCAGTTCCTTGCCGCCATTCATCCGGTACTCCGGACGTGTTTACTTGAAGAAGTACTGTTGCACTCCATCGTCTTTCCATTTGAATTACGCCGTTTGGCACTTTCGGAAAAAGATTTTTATATATTTCTGTTCGAATTAGAACTTACCAGCCTTTGCTGCTTCCTCAATCGATACAGCTACAGCTACGGTCATACCAACCATAGGGTTGTTACCTGCACCGATCAGACCCATCATCTCAACGTGAGCCGGAACGGAAGAGGAACCTGCGAACTGTGCATCGGAATGCATACGGCCAAGAGTATCGGTCATACCATAAGAAGCAGGACCTGCAGCCATGTTATCGGGATGCAGAGTACGTCCTGTACCACCACCGGATGCTACGGAGAAGTACTTCTTACCAGCTTCCAGACGTTCCTTCTTGTAAGTACCTGCAACCGGGTGCTGGAAACGAGTCGGGTTGGTGGAGTTACCAGTGATGGAAACGTCTACGTTTTCCTTCCACATGATTGCAACACCTTCCGGAACGCTGTTAGCGCCATAGCAGTTTACCTTAGCACGCAGACCTTCGGAATAGGGCTTGCGGAATACTTCCTTAACTTCGTTCTTGTAAGGATCGTACTCGGTCTCTACATAGGTGAAACCGTTGATACGGGAAATGATCTGAGCTGCATCCTTACCAAGACCGTTCAGGATAACACGCAGAGGCTTCTGACGAACTTTGTTTGCCTTCTCTGCGATACCGATAGCACCTTCTGCTGCTGCGAAGGACTCGTGACCTGCTAAGAAACAGAAGCACTCTGTCTCTTCTTCCAGAAGCATCTTACCCAGATTACCATGTCCCAGACCTACCTTACGGGTATCTGCAACAGAACCGGGGATACAGAAGGACTGCAGGCCTTCACCGATTGCTGCAGCTGCTTCAGATGCCTTTCTGCAGCCCTTCTTGATTGCGATTGCAGCACCTACTGTGTAAGCCCAGCAAGCGTTCTCAAAACAGATCGGCTGAATGCCTTTGATCTGGTTGTATACATCCAGACCTGCATCTTTTGTGATCTTCTCAGCTTCTTCGATAGAAGCGATTCCATAGCTGTTTAATGCCGCATTGATCTGGTCAATACGTCTCTCATAGGATTCAAATAAAGCCATTTTGCGTTACCTCCTCTAATTACTCTTTTCTAGGGTCAATGATCTTTACAGCATCAGCAATACGGCCGTACTGACCCTTTGCCTTTTCCCATGCAGTATTCGGATCATCACCCTTCTTGATGAAGTCTGTCATCTTACCAAGGTTTACGAACTGGTAACCGATGATCTGATCATCAGCATCCAGAGCGATACCGGTAACATAACCTTCTGCCATCTCCAGGTAACGAGGGCCCTTCTTTAAAGTACCGTACATGGTACCAACCTGAGAACGCAGTCCCTTACCAAGGTCTTCCAGACCAGCACCGATCTGCAGACCATCCTCGGAGAATGCACTCTGAGAACGTCCGTAAACGATCTGCAGGAACAGCTCTCTCATAGCAGTGTTGATTGCATCACATACCAGGTCGGTGTTCAGAGCTTCCATTACAGTCAGACCAGGCAGGATCTCAGATGCCATAGCTGCGGAATGGGTCATACCAGAACATCCAATGGTCTCAACCAGAGCTTCCTGGATGATACCTTCTTTTACGTTCAGTGTCAGCTTACAGCAACCCTGCTGAGGTGCACACCAGCCGATACCGTGTGTAAAACCGGAGATATCCTTTACTTCTTTTGCCTGTACCCACTTTGCTTCCTCCGGAATCGGAGCAGCACCATGATGCACACCCTGTGCAACAGGACACATCATTTCTACTTCATGTGAATAAATCATGTTAAGACTCCTTTCAACTATGTAATACCCGCAGGCGGAAGTCCCCGCCTGCAGGAATCGGACAGTTTTCCTGTCTTCCCTATTTTCTCATAAAACAGGGGTTTCGTAAAGTAATTTTTTGTCGGATTTTCTCAGTCCTTTACTAACAGAGACTTTCCGGTCATCTCAGCCGGCTGCTGCAGTCCCATCAGCTCGATCAGAGTCGGAGCGATGTCTGCCAGGCAGCCACCCTCTCTCAGCTTGTAGGAAGGATCTGCATTTACCAGAATGAACGGAACCGGATTTGTGGTGTGTGCGGTGAACGGAGCGCCGGTCTCGTAGTCGATCAGCTGCTCTGCATTACCGTGGTCTGCACAGATGAACAGCTGTCCGTTTACTTCGCGGATCGCGTCTACTGCCTTTCCAACACACTCATCCACTGCCTCAACAGCCTTGATTGCAGCGTCCAGAATACCGGTATGACCAACCATATCCGGGTTTGCAAAGTTGATGATGATCACATCATAGTCCTGAGACTTGATGGCGCCAACCAGCTTGTCACATACTTCATATGCACTCATCTCCGGCTTCAGGTCGTAAGTTGCAACCTTCGGAGACTTTACGAGGATACGATCCTCACCGGGATTCGGCTCCTCAACACCGCCGTTGAAGAAGAACGTAACGTGTGCGTACTTCTCTGTCTCAGCGATTCTTGCCTGCTTTAAGCCATTTGCAGCTAAGAACTGACCAAAGGTATTGTTGATGCTGACCTTCTTGAAGGCTACCAGCTTGTTCGGGATGGTAACATCATACTCGGTGAAGCATACATAGCACAGATCCAGTCTCTTCTCTCTTGCAAATCCGCTGAAGTCGTCGTCACAGAATGCGCGAGTGATCTCTCTTGCACGATCCGGACGGAAATTGAAGAAGATTACGGAATCGCCATCTTTTACGGTGCCGATTGCCTTGCCGTCTTCTGCAACAACAGTGGGAACTACGAATTCATCCGTCTTGCCATCTTCGTAAGACTTTGCGATTGCACAAACACCGCAGTCAGCCTGATTGCCCTCTCCGGTTGTCAGTGCACGGTAAGCCAGTTCTACACGATCCCAGCGGTTATCTCTGTCCATCGCATAGTAACGTCCCATAACAGAAGCAACGCGGCCTACGCCGATCTCCTTCATCTTATCAGAAAGCTCTTTTACATAATCCTTACCGGATGCAGGCGGAGTGTCACGGCCGTCTAAGAAGCAGTGTACAAATACCTTTTCCAGACCGTGTCTCTTTGCCAGCTCCAGCAGTGCATAGATATGGGTGTTGTGGCTGTGAACGCCGCCGTCCGAAACCAGACCCATCAGATGCAGTGCAGAATCATTTTTTTTGCAGTTTTCTACTGCCTGAAGGAATGCTTCATTTTCAAAAAAATCTCCGTCCTGAATCTCCTTGGTAATACGGGTCAGCTCCTGGTATACGATACGACCAGCACCCATATTCAGATGTCCAACCTCAGAGTTACCCATCTGTCCATCCGGAAGACCAACTGCCAGTCCGCTTGCATAACCCTTTACATACGGGCAAGTTGCCATCAGGTCATCCATAACCGGAGTCTTTGCCTGTGCAACTGCGTTGCCCTCGGTCTTTTCATTCAGACCATATCCGTCCAGGATCATTAAAACAGTAGGTTTCTTGCTCATTTTTTTCTCCATTTCTGTCATGCCCTACTTGGTGCAAATTACTTATAATTTACGATCTTTCCGAAGTCAGCCTTCAGGGAAGCGCCGCCTACCAGACCGCCATCGATATCAGCCTGTGCAAACAGCTCCGGTGCACTTGCTGCACTTACGCTGCCGCCGTACTGGATACGAATTGCTTCTGCGGTTGCCTCGTCGTAAACTTCACCGATGCATGCACGGATTGCTGCGCAAACCTCTTCTGCCTGCTCGGTAGTTGCTACCTTACCGGTACCAATTGCCCAGATCGGCTCATATGCAATAACAGCAGTCTTTGCCTGCTCTGCAGTTACGTTCTGGAAAGCGATCTTGATCTGCTGACGGATCCAATCCAGAGTGATGCCCTGCTCTCTCTGAGTCAGAGACTCACCACAGCAGATGATCGGGGTCAGACCATGTTCAAATGCCTTCAGGACTTTCTTGTTTACGGTCTCATCGGTCTCTGCAAAGTATTCTCTTCTCTCAGAATGTCCGATGATTACATACTGAACGCCTGCATCTGTCAGCATGTTCGGGGAGATTTCTCCGGTGTAAGCACCCTTCTCCTCGAAGTACATATTCTCAGCACCCACCTGAATGTTTGTGCCCTTGCAAGCCTCTACGACCGGGATAATGTCGATTGCAGGAACGCAGAAAACAACGTCAACTTCCTCATTGGCTACCAGAGGCTTCAGTGTCTCTACCAGTGCTACTGCTTCACTGGGAGTCATATTCATCTTCCAGTTTCCGGCAATAATCTTTTTTCTCATTGTCTGTTCTCCATTTCATAATTAACCGCATTCGTCCACAGGGATTCCCTGTGGACGAAAACGACAAACCGTTCTGTAATGCTTATTATTTATTATCAGCTGCAGCTACGCCCGGCAGCTCCTTACCCTCCAGGAACTCCAGAGAAGCGCCGCCGCCAGTGGAGATGTGGCTCATCTTGGAAGCGAAACCAAGCTGATTTACAGCTGCTGCGGAATCACCGCCACCGATAATGGTAGTAGCTTCGGTCTCAGCCAGAGCCTTTGCAACTGCGATCGTACCCTGTGCCAGAGTCGGGTTCTCAAATACACCCATCGGTCCGTTCCAAACAACGGTCTTTGCGGACTTAACAGCGTCTGCATACAGCTTAGCAGTCTCAGTTCCGATATCCAGACCCATCATATCAGAAGGCATCTCGTCTACGGATACCATCTTTACGTCGATAGCAGCATCGATCGGGTTCGGGAATGCGGTTGCTGCTGCGGTATCAACCGGCAGAAGCAGTTTCTTGCCAAGGCTCTCAGCCTTTGCGATCATCTCACGGCAGTAATCCAGCTTTGTATCATCTACCAGAGAAGTACCGATCTCTTTGCCCTGTGCCTTCAGGAATGTGAATGCCATACCACCACCGATGATCAGGGTATCACACTTCTCCAGCAGGTTGGAGATTACGTTCAGCTTATCTGCAACCTTAGCACCGCCCAGGATTGCCACGAAAGGACGAACCGGATTCTCTACAGCATTGCCTAAGAATGCGATTTCCTTCTCCATCAGGTAACCAACTACGTTGGAACCGCCTTTTTCGGTGATGAACTTGGTAACGCCAGCTACAGATGCATGTGCTCTGTGAGAAGAACCGAATGCATCGCATACATAATCGTCTGCCAGATCAGCCAGTTCCTTGCTGAACTGCTCGCCGTTCTTGGTCTCCTCAGCGCCACGGAAACGAGTGTTCTGCAGCAGAACAACATCGCCGTCCTTCATCTCAGCAACAGCCTTTGTAGCAGCTTCGCCAGTTACATTGTAATCGGATACGAAAGTAACTTCCTTGCCCAGCTTCTCGGACAGTCTTGCAGCAACCGGTGCCAGAGATTCGCCTTCGTTCGGGCCATTCTTAACCTTGCCCAAGTGAGAGCAAAGGATAACCTTAGCGCCGCCGTTAATCAGCTTCTCGATGGTAGGCAGAGCAGCTACGATACGAGTCTCATCGGTGATCTTGCCTTCCTTTAACGGTACGTTAAAGTCGCAGCGAACCAGTACTCTTCTGCCCTGCAGATTGGTCAGATCATCTACAGTCTTCTTATTTAACATCATGATAAACATCTCCTTTTTATGAAATGCGATTATTAAAATAGAATCCTGCTTTGCAGGATTCTCCGCCTGCGGCGAGTCGTGAAACGACAGGTTTCATTTCACCGCAGTGCGGTCCACGTGGAGCGCTTTTTCACTTTATAGGAAATGCAACGCAATTTCCTATAAAGTGAAAAAGGGTCCGGTCCAAAGACCGGACCCTTTATGAGTCTTTCTCATTTTCGTGTATCAGGCAAAAGCCTGTCCACCGAAATATGAATTACGAGAGAAAAATTAGCCTAACTCAGCGAAGTACTTGATAGTACGAACCATCTGGCTGGTGTAAGAATTCTCGTTATCATACCAAGAAACAACCTGTACTTCGTACAGATCATCAGCGATCGGAGATACCATGGTCTGAGTTGCATCGAACAGAGAACCATATCTCATACCGATAACGTCGGAAGATACGATCGGATCAGTGTTGTAACCGAAGGACTCAGAAGAAGCAGCCTTCATTGCAGCATTGATGCCATCAACAGTTACATCAGTACCCTTAACAACTGCAGTCAGGATAGTGGTGGAACCAGTCGGAACCGGTACACGCTGTGCGGAACCGATCAGCTTGCCGTTCAGTTCCGGAATAACCAGACCGATTGCCTTTGCAGCACCGGTGGAGTTCGGAACGATGTTAGCAGCGCCAGCACGTGCTCTTCTCAGGTCACCCTTTCTGTGAGGACCATCCAGGATCATCTGATCACCAGTGTAAGCATGAATGGTGCTCATGATACCGGACTGGATCGGAGCGTAGTCATTCAGAGCCTTTGCCATAGGAGCCAGGCAGTTCGTGGTACAAGAAGCTGCGGAGATGATCTGATCTTCAGCGGTCAGAGTATCCTGGTTTACACTGTAAACGATCGTCTTCAGATCCTTACCAGCAGGTGCAGAGATAACTACCTTCTTAGCACCAGCAGTGATGTGTGCCATAGACTTCTCCTTGGAGGTATAGAAACCAGTACACTCCAGAACTACATCTACGCCGATCTCGCCCCAAGGAAGCTTGGAAGCATCTGCCTCTTTATAGATAGTCAGAACCTTACCGTCAACAGTGATGGTGTTTGCTTCATCATCTGCTTCTACAGTGTGCAGGTTCTCACCGATTCTTCCGCAATATCCACCCTGAGCGGTATCATACTTTAATAAGTCAGCCAGCATAGAAGGCTTTGTCAGGTCGTTGATTGCAACAACATCATATCCTTCTGCGCCAAACATCTGTCTGAAAGCCAGACGACCAATACGGCCAAATCCATTGATTGCTACTTTTACTGCCATGTCGAATTTCCTCCTAGAATTTTTTATAATGCTGCAAACTGCTGCACTATATTCTATTGTTAAATCGATATCATTTTACTCTTTTTGGATGTAAAAGGCAAGAGCTTTTTCCATCATTTTTCAACTTTTCTGTTTTTTTTGCGAGATTTCCCGTTTTTTGAAAAAACAAGTCCCTTTCATTGACTTTCGGCGGCTCGTGTTTTATTCTAATTTTATGGCTGTCTGAGATCTGCACAGCCACAATCAAATGATTTTATTATCCGGAGGAAAACATGGATTTAACCGCATCTATTAAGAGAGAATCTGCCGCTATGCTGTCTCTTTGCGATGACTTACAGAAAAAAGGCGGCGTTTACCAGAATCAGGCGATGTCTCTGGCAGACTGTATGCGTCTGGAATGGAAATACTTCCTGCTGTATCTCGGATACTGTGACGGTGTGCTGTCCCGCTATCAGTGGGAGTTCCTGCGCTCTGTCATGTCCTATCCGGATTCCAGAGAGTATCTGGAACAGCAGTATTATGCCAAGCAGCTCGGAAGCGTCAGCTTCTCTTCGAAAGTACCGCGCTGCGTACAGGAGTTTATCCGCATGGATCTGACGAACCGTCTGAAAGGTCGAGAGACTTCCTTCGGTCAGGCGTGTGTTGCTTTCTTTTCCCGCATCGGAGAAGCTTTTATCGCAGATGATGCCGTCAGCCGTTTTCAGATGGTGCGTCTGTACACAGCTTACACCAACCTCATGACCGACTATCTGAAAAAAATGGACGTCTATCGTCCCGGATTTGATTTTCCCGCATGGCTCGCTTCTTATCAGGATGCTACCGCGCCGATCCCTCAGGGCAAACCTGCCACATCCGGTCCTGCCGTGACACCCATTTCGGATCGTGCCGCAGAGACAGCTCCGGTGAAGCCGCCCCGCTCCATCGAGGAGATCTTAGATGAGCTGAACAGTCTTGTGGGACTGACACAGGTAAAAGAAGAAATTGCCAGCCTTGTCAACCTGATCCGCATTCGCAAGCTGCGGGAGGAACGCGGATTTTCTGCTACTTCTGTCACACTGCACATGGTTTTTTCCGGCAATCCCGGTACCGGTAAAACAACGGTTGCACGGATGCTTTCTGAAATTTATGCCGGTCTCGGACTTCTGAAAAAGGGACATCTTGTAGAAGTGGACCGCGCCAGTCTGGTATCCGGTTATGTCGGCCAGACCGCCACAAAGACCACTCAGGTCATCGAGGAAGCGCTTGGCGGCGTTTTATTTATTGACGAAGCATATACCCTGACTGCAAAACGTGGTGAAAATGATTTCGGCCAGGAAGCGGTGGATACGCTCTTAAAGGGTATGGAAGATCACCGCAAGGATCTCGTTGTCGTTGTCGCCGGATACCCGGATCTGATGGAAGAGTTTTTGGACTCCAACCCCGGTCTTCGTTCCCGCTTCAACCGTTTTATTTATTTCGAGGATTATTCTGCCGAAGAACTGACCGCAATCTTTGCCAGCATGTGTGACAAAAATCAGTTCCGGCTCTCGGATGAGGCAAAGGCTCGCCTGCAGCAGCATTTTGAAAAACGCTGCGCAGAAAAGCCGGAAAACTTCGCAAATGCCAGAGAGGCACGCAACCTGTTCGAGCAGGCGGTTGTCCGTCAGGCAAATCGTCTCGCAGCGCTGCAAAAGGATTCCAATACGACGCTCACCGACGATATGCTGTTGACGATCGAAGCGGACGATATCGCAGACGCTCCGACAGAGGACTAATTAAGGAGGCTTTATGATCTTAGTGGACTGTCATACCCACACCTCATTTTCCAGCGATTCCGATTCTCCGCTGGACGCTCAGATTCAGGCTGCCATCGCTGCTGGTCTGAATACGATCACGATTACCGATCATCATGACTTGGATTTTCCTGTGCCCGGACTGTTTCAGTTAGAACCAGAATCCTATGTGCGTGCTTTGCAGGATGCAAAGGCGCGTTACGATGGGCAGATCCGTGTTCTCGCCGGAATCGAACTGGGATTACAAAAAGCTGCTGCCACCTCGATTCAGAAATTTTGGGAGAAGCAGCTGCCTTTTGATTTTATCATCGGTTCGACCCATCTGGTAGACGGGGAAGATCCCTATGATGCTTCTTATTGGAAAAAACGCAGTCCAAAAGAAGCCTATCTGCGTTATTATGAGACACTCTATGAAAATGTCTGCCGTTTTGACGGATATGATGTGTGCGGACATTTGGACTATATTTGCCGCTATGGACGCAGAGAGGGCGCGCCTTATGACATCGGCGACTACTGGGACATCATCGAGACGATCCTGCGCAAGCTCATTGACAAAGGCATCGGTCTGGAAGTCAATACAGCCGGTATGAAAGATGGCTTCCCATTTCCGAATCCGGAACCGGAGATTCTGCTGCGCTACCGCGAGATGGACGGAGAACTGATCACGATTGGATCCGACGGACATGATCCCACCAGAATCGGCGCAGACTTTTCCAAGCTTTCCGAGATGCTTGCCCGCTGCGGTTTCCACTACTATGCTGTCTTCGAAAATCGAAAACCGCGCCTGTATCCAATCTGAGTTTGATTTTTTCAGTAGCCAATCCCGAAAAATTATGGTATACTTTTTCGTAAAGTCACCGGAATAAATGGAGGTATTTCAATATCATGAAAAAGCAGAGAATTGTTGTTGCACTCGGAAGAAATGCATTCGGTCGTACTCTCCCGGAGCAAAAAGTTGCTGTCCGCGATGCTGCCAGTGCGATTGCAGATCTGGTAGAAGCAAAATATGACGTCATCATCACACACAGTAACGGACCCCAGGTTGGTATGATCCATGCTTCCATGTATGAATTTTCCAAGACACATCCGGAATATACCGCAGCGCCCATGTCTGTCTGTGATGCCATGAGTCAGGGTTATATCGGTTACGATCTGCAGAACGAGATCCGTACCGAGCTGCTGAACCGCGGTATTTATAAGCCGGTCGCTACTCTGATCTCTCAGGTAAAGGTAGATCCTTTTGACCGCGCTTTCAACGATCCGATCAAGACCATCGGACACTACATGACAAAAGAAGAAGCCGATGCCGAAGTTCTCAAGGGCAATCACGTTGTTGAGACCGAGCATGGCTATGTACGTGCCATCGCTTCCCCGAAGCCGTTAGAGATCTATGAGATCGATACGATTCGCACACTGGCAGATGCCGGACAGATCGTCATCGCATGCGGTGGCGGTGGAATCCCTGTCATCGAGCAGGGTACTCGTCTGAAAGGTGCCAGCGCCATCATTGAGAAGGATGCGGTTGCCGCACTTCTCGCACAGGAGACCGATGCAGAGCTGCTGCTGTTCCTGAGCGTTTCCGATCAGATGACCATTCACCCCGGCACACCGGAGGAAAAGGTTCTCGGCAAGCTGTCCGTCTCTGAGGCAAAGGAACTCGTTGACGAGGGACATCTGGCAGCAGAATCCCGTCTGCCGAAGCTGGCAGCAGCCGTTTCCTTCGTAGAGGGGGCTCCCGGACGGAAAGCGATCATCACTTCCATCGAGAAGGCAAAAGAGGGGCTTGCTGGAAAGACCGGCACGATCATCGAGAACGCATAATTTTCGTCTCGTAAACTGAACAAGTCACTTTTTTCTCGCAGCCGGAGCGAACCATTCGCTTCGGCTGTATTGTGGAAAACACTACTTTTATTTTTGGAGGAATACTATGTTACAAGTTGCAAGAGACTCCGTGATGAACCTGGAAAATGCCATCCGCGGTGCCCGCAATCCCATGAACAGCTGGGCTCGTATGGACAGCTCCTACGACGAAAACGGCAATTATATTCTGGGTCCCAATGACCTGAGTCTAGCAAAGAGACTGGCCCGCGCAGGCAGTGACCACCGCAAATATCTGCGTATGGTATTTGTCTCTGTAGACATTACTGCACCGCTCTACTGGTGGAAAGAGTACGACACTTATAAGATTGCAACCGTTGCAAACTCCACCAGCACCATGCATAAGATCCATAGCAAGCCGTTCTCTATGGACGATTTTTCCTGCGATCACATGACTCCTTCCACTTACGCCTACATGGAAACCGTTGTTGCTAAGCTGGAAGAGATCCGTCTGCGCTATATGGAAAACGGCAAGAACAAAGAGGACTGGTACGACATGATCCAGCTGCTGCCCAGCAGCTACAACCAGACTCGTACCTGCACGATGAACTATGAAACACTCATCAACATCTATCACGCGAGAAAGAATCATAAGCTGGCAGAATGGCACACCCTGTGTGAGTGGATCGAGACACTGCCCTATGCGGCGGAGTTGATTACGTTTACAGCAGAGTAAACACGGAATTCAAAAATCTTTAATAAACAGAATAGAGCGTGTCCCGGAACAACGTGCTCCGTTTCCTGCACTTTCTTATGAGCATTGATCTGTATGATCTGTATGGCGCATCGGTTCATGCGCAGGGGCTAGATGCGGGTCCCGAAGTAAATATCTTTGGAGGTTTGACATGAAGCGAGTAATGATCGGTGGTTTTCTTTCTTTGATCGGTAGTATTTGGACGCTGGCTGTTATGTTTGCTGCCAGCAATAATTTAGTCAGCAGCTGGGCGACTCCTCCCGGACGTTTTTTGACAACGGTGTCTGAAATGGGACTGATGCCTATTTTTGTGATTGCTATTTTGATCGTTGTTTTTGGATTTTTGATTCTGGCGATTGAGTTTTTCAAAAAAGAAAAATAAAAAAAGCGATTCGATATGGCAAATGAAACCGTATCGGATCACTTTTTTATTATGCGCAGGAACAGTTACAAGGACGATTCCGCACAACACTCAATGATGATGTTCTCACACATCTCATATCCCAACCTCGAGCTATTCAAAAAGTCAAACAAAAATTTACTGCAATTTCTTCTCCGGCACATCTTCCAGATCCAGAACCTTCACACCTGCATCCAGTAACATCTTCGCAAAAACGCCCTGCCCCGCTATCTTTGTACCAGAAAACGTCCCATCGTAAATCTCCTTCACGCCACAACTCGGACTGCGGGACTGCAAAATTGCAAGATCAACCTTCTTTTCCATCGCAATCTCAAGTGCTTTCGCTGCGCCGCTTCGAAACTCCCGATTGACGCAGACACCCTCTCTGTTTGTAACAACGCCATTCACAATCTCCGATGGACAGCGCGGTGTCGGCAGACCGCCCAGAACCTCCGGACAGACCGGAACCACCTCGTGTCCCTGCACAAAATCGTGAACCTTCTTGTTGTCATTATTGCCGCCGCTGTACTTGCAGTTTTCGCCTAACAGACAGGCGCTGACTAAAATCTTCATAGTGTATATACTCCAGTAAAACGCTTCCGTATCTCACGGTTATTTTTCTACAGCTTCAATTACACATTCCTGTTTTTTCGTTGCTTTATTATAATTGATTCCCACGAGCAAAAGGTTTCCTTAGTACTCTTTCAATGCATTTCCGTATTGCTTTTTCAGGTTCTATCGACCTTCCTTGTGTTGTATGTATCTGCAATTCCGAAATTTAGTTTCTCAGCCCCGTCAACGCGTGCTCCCAATCCATTCTCAGCATACATGCCAGGAACACAATTGTACTCAGGCACCATGTCAGCGGATATGCCCACGCAATCATGCCGAATACATGGTGAATCCGCAGCGCGGTATTGACATACACAACGCGGACACCGCACCAGCAAATGAGCATGGTCATCATCGGTACGACAGATTTACCACACCCTCGCAGCACACCGGCCGCACAGTGGGAGAATGCCAGCAGGCAGTAGAACAATGTCGTCGTATGCGCCTGTGTCACACCAAATGCAACGGATTCCGGCACATCCACGAAGAACCGGATGAGCGGTGCTGTGAATAAGAAGAAGCCCAAGCCAATCAACTCTGCGATGGCAACGCCGCCGAAAACGCCGATGGCTGCTCCTTTTTTCGCTCTGCTTACTTTTCGTGCACCAAGATTCTGACTGATGAATGTCGGCATCGCCATAGACACACCCGTGATCGGCAGGAACGCAAATCCCTCAATCTTTGTGTAAGCGCCGACACCCGCCATCGCATAAGAACCAAAGGAGTTAATGCTCGTCTGAATTGCCAGATTTCCGACACTGATAACCGAGTTCTGAATGCCGGTAGGAAGTCCCTGCACCAGCACTTCCTTCATCATCGGACCGTTCCACTTCATCTTGCTGAAACTGATGTGGGACTCATCCGTCGCTTTTGCCATCTGGATCAGACACAAAATAACACTGACACCCTGCGCGATAACTGTCGCCAGAGATGCACCGATAACGCCCCAGTGGAACACTGCCACAAACAGCAGATCCATGACTACGTTCAGGACAGAGGAAATCGCCAGATAGTACAACGGATGAATACTGTCTCCCAAAGAACGCATGATGGACATACAGATGTTGTAGAAAATAATCGTGCAGACACCGCCGAAGTAAACGCGGAAATATGCAACTGCTTCCGGCATAACATTTTCCGGAGTGTTCATCAGGCGAAGGATCTGTGGAATGAAAATCAGTCCCAGAACCGTCGCAATCACAGATGACCACACACCTACCAGCATGTTTGTGTGAACTGCGATCTCCACTTGTTCATGATCCTTCGCGCCATAATATTTTGAAATAATGACACCGCCGCCAATGGCGATACCATTGAATAGACCAATAATCAGAAAGCACAGATTTCCGGCGGAACTGACCGCTGCGAACGCTTCATTGCTCGCAAAATTTCCGACAACCCACGCATCTGCTACATTGTAAAGCTGCTGAAGCAGCTGTCCCAAAAACAGCGGAATGATAAAAATAATCAGATTCCTGACAATAGGTCCCTCTGTCAGATCCACACTTGGAAATGCAAATCCTCTTCTTTTTGTTTTTCCTTCTATTTCTCTTACCTCCGGGGAATCTCCCCACATTTCTGTTCTGTCGCGTAAAAGTATTGAATCCCCCGATTCACTGCAAAATCTTTACAGCGCTTTAACACTTCATTGCATCAACGTACCATAGTGGTACAGGCAACTGAAATAGTATACCTCATGTTTTTTTGTTTTTCAAGTATCCCGGAACGAATATTCCATTACTGTTCCTGTATTTCGTACACACTGCGCACACGGTATGCTCCAGACGGCGGATATTCGCCTGTGAAATCCCGATCCGACAAAATACGGAAGGTTCTGATTCCAGCCTCCATGTCCACAAAATTATCACCCAGACGCAGAATTCCATCTTCCGTCTCCACGCTGACGGACTTTGCATAGTTCTTCGCAGTCACGGTCACAACATCCCCTTCCACAGATACCGTCAGCTCCGGATCTCGGAAATGATAATGCTTCGGCGCACAGAACAATGTCGTGCCGGAAGAAACGATCTCACCATTTACCTCTAACGCATATTGCAGATGCACTTCCAGCGGATCGTATTCCGAAAAGTCCAGATGCGGCAGCCATGTACCGTCGTAAGGCTGCACCGTCACCGCAAATTCTCCCGCCTTTATAACGAACGAATCCGCATTGCGCAGACTCCAGCGCACGATTCCGTGAACTTCCTTTGCTGTCTCATTTGCAACGTGCAGATCTGCACTCAACTCAATGGGATGCGGCAATGTATTCACAAATGGCTTCTGATCGATCTCCCCGTGTTCCTCGCAGGACAGCAAAACCGGTGCAAACATGCGCTTTTCCGCATAATGCAGTGCCTTCCAGTTTCCATAATAATCCAGGCTTGCCCAGGATGCCACCGGCCAAATATCATTTAGCTGCCAGACAACGGTACCCATGCATGTTCCGCGAAACCGTCTGAAATGCTCCACGCCATAGCGGATTGCATCCGCCTGCAGCAGCTGGGAACAATACAGCAGTTCATCAAAGTTTTTCGGATACAGATAGGTTTGTGACAGATAGTTCAAAATCTTACCATTTGCCGCCGTGTTGCGCTGATGCATTTCCATAACACGGGAGAAAATATTGTGATCCTGCTCCGCTGTAAAGCGCTTCACAGTCTGCAATGCCGGGAACGACTGGAAGCCAAACTCCGACAAAAAGCGATAATGATGCTTTCGATAAGCGGTGAACGGCTCATTTCCATGCCAAACGCCCCAATAATGGGTATCTCCCACATTTTCGACCTCACTATTCTCATAATTGCCTCCGGAAGAAGGCGAAGACGGCCAGTAGAAAGCCTCCGGATGCTCCTTGTGCACGATTTTCGGAATAATGTACTCATACAGATGAATGTAATCAAAATACTGCTTTTTCGTCTTCGGCCAATCCATCCGCACATACTGAGATTCCATTTCATTGTTGCCGCACCACAGTGCAACACATGCGTGGGACCGCAGTCTCCGAACATTTTGACGGATCTCCTCGGAAATATTCTCCTCAAACTCCGGAGTCAGCTCATAGGACGCACAGGCAAACATAAAGTCATGCCAGATCAGCAATCCTCTCTCGTCACATACATCGTAGAAAAAGTCGTCCGGAAAATAACCGCCGCCCCAGATGCGCAGACTGTTAAAATGTGCTTCCTGCGCCGATGCCAGGAGCATGTCCGTCCGCTCTCTCGTCTGCCTTGTGAGCAAATTGTCTTCCGGAATGTAGTCTGCGCCCATCGCAAAAATCTGCAATCCATTGACTTCGTATGCGAAATTATGTCCTTCCACTTTTTTCGATTGGCGCTCTGTATGGATGATACGATTCGCGCCTTCATTCTGGATAAATGTCACACCATCATCCAGGTCTTCCTGCTGATTTTTCAGATGAGCGTCAAAAATCTCATCCGACCTGGCATCCGTATTCACTGTCACAGTGCGCAGACCGATACGCTTCTCCCAGGTATCCAGCACCGTATGTTCTCCGCACTCCAATTCCACGCAAACGCGATACAGCGCCTGCTCGCCATAGCCATTTGGCCACCAGCGTCTCGGATTGTGCACGCGAATGTGCAATCCTGTTTGCTGTCCCTCTTTTTTTGAAAAGCGAACACTGCCCGCCTCTCCGACCAGCGCTCCATCCGGATCATGCACCTGACAAGTAACGCGTACCGGTGTCTGATCTGTGATCCAATTCAGCTCTGCCTGCACATCCAGATCGACAAAATCCACCTGATTGCCATGTACGTCCTTTCCGATGACATGATGCTCCTGGTGCACTGCCACCTGCTCCAAACGAGCCGTGGAAACTGCCAGCACTGTCACCGGGCGGAACAAGCCCGCATCAGGCAGACGAGGGCCCCAGTCCCAGCCATACATGCAAGCTGCCTTTCGAATGTGCGGAAAGCCCGGCATTGCGTCAGAAGATGCCCCCACCGGACACTTTTTTTCTGCCTCTGCAATGAACCTTGTAGGCGAATGCAGTACAACTCTGAGTGAATATCCTGTCTCGGAAGCATCGTCTCGGATCTGTTCGGTGATATCAAACTCCCACACCCGGTTCATATTATTTGTCTGTCCAAGCAGCACACCATCCAAATACACATCCGCAATCGTATCAATTCCCTGAAACCGCAAAATCACGCGATCCGCCTGCCGCTCCTGCTCGGAAATCATGATTTTTGTCTCATACAAAAAATCATTTTCCATAAGCTTTAATGCCTGCAGTTCATTGTCCCGGTAATACGGATCCGGCATCAGCCCCTGCTCCAGCAAGGTACTGTACACCGTAGACGGCACTGCTGCCTTGATTGGTTTCTGCGGAATGTCGTATACATTCTCTCCCAGGATTGTCAGGGTCCATCCCTGTTCCAGAGTTCTTTTTAACATTTTGTAACCCTCCTCAAAACAATAAAATGCACGCTTCGCGAACATTTTATTGTCGTGAATGCAGGACAGAGCAGCACAGTCCCCTCTGAGACTGCGCTGCCCTGTGCATTTGTTTTATTTGTTATTGTCATAAATAAACGAATTTGCAATGTTGATGGCGTGATCGGAGCAACGCTCCAGATCCGTCACCAGATCGGTAAAGATGACTCCGCCCAGCGGATCGCAGTTACCTGACATCAAACGCTCTGCGTGTGCCTCCACGATCTCAGCCTGAATATCGTCTACCAGATCTTCCTTCTTCTCTGCTTCCGGAATGCGGTCATACTCATTCAGATCAAAGATCTCCACACAGGTCTCCACGGAATCCAGTGTTGCATCTGCCAGACGGCGCAGCTCCTCCACTGCCTGCGGAGACAGCTTTGCCCTGCCTGTGCGCAGCTGGGAAGCGTACTCACCAATATTCTCTGCATGGTCCGAAATACGCTCTACATCCGCCAAAACAAGGGTCATATAATAAATCTGCTTCAGGTCCTTTTCGGACAGATTCAGATTTTTCAGTTCCAGCATCTTGGAAGTGATCTCGCGGTTCAGATAATCACAGGTCTCCTCCAATTCCAGAACCTCCTGCTCTTTCTCCTCGTCCGGAGTGAAGAAGCAGGAAATGGCTGTTTCCAGATTCTCATGGGCAATCCGCCCCATACGACCAATCTCCTTACGCGCCTGAATCAGTGCGATAGACGGTAATGCAGTGCTGGTAAAGGTCATAAACTGCAGCTTGCGGTCGTTAATCCGACGGATTTCGTCCTCTTTCTGAGGAATCAGCTTCTGCGACAGCTTTACAATCCAATCCGTAAACGGCAGCATAATGATAACTGCAAAGATTGCAAACAGAGTGTGTGTATTTGCAATCTGGTGACCAACATCGTTGGGTGTGATCTTCTGGATCAGTGTCAGGATCTGCGGGAAGATCGTAATCAGAATCAACAGAACTACAGCACGGATCAGGTTAAAGATCAGGTTCAGGAACGCAGTTCTCTTACCGTTGCGGTTTGCCGTCAGAGATGCCAGCAGGTTCGGCGTAACGGAACCAATTGCAGAACCGATGACCAGATAAACGGACTGATGATAGGTCAGAATGCCGGACACGGCAAACGCCTGAAAGATAACCGTTGCAGAAGAGGAACTCTGCAGCAATGCCGTGAATGCAATACCAAACAGAACCAGCGCAAGCGGGTTTGACAATGCAGACAGGAAGCTGGTAAACGCCTCTGTCTCGGCAAGAGGCGAGATCGTGCTCTTCATCAGGGAAATACCCTGAAACAGCATACCAAGTCCCATGATAACATTACCGACGCCCTTGACCGACTGACGCTTCATAAACAGCACCAGAACTGCACCGATAAAGATGAACAGCGGAGCAAATGCACTGATGTTAAACGCGGTAATCTGCGCCGTCACAGTCGTACCGATATTCGCACCCAAGATAACACCAATCGCCTGAGACAGCGTCATCATGCCAGAGTTTACAAAACCGATTACCATCAGGTCTGTTGCGGAAGAGCTCTGAATAATCAGCGTAATCAGCAAACCGATCAGAACCGCGCGAACACGATTCTTTGTTGCGCCTTCCAGAATTCCTTTCAGCTTATCACCGAACACATTTCGGAAACCGGTAGACATGATCGACATACCGTACAAAAACAGTCCAATACCGCCAAAGAAGATAAACCAATCGTATATTGTCATAAGTTTTTTCACCTCATACAGGAATGTTCCTGTTCTTTATCTTTCAAATCCGATTTCTTTCAGATAGCGGCACAGAGCATCCTGCCAGGTCGGCAGCGGAGTAAATCCGTTTTCTGTCAGCTTCTTCTTATCCAGACGGCTGTTGAACGGGCGGGCAGCCTTTGACAGGCCGTACTCCTCTGTCGTCACCGGAACAACCTTTGTGTCATATCCTGCCTGACGGAAAATCTCGCAGGTGAAATCATACCAGGAAATATATCCGCCCTCGTTGGTAGCGTGATAATATCCATACTTCTCGGTCTCGATCATATCCACCAGCAGACGCGCCAGATCCAGCGTGTAAGTCGGTGTACCGATCTGATCGTTGACAACGCGAACGGTGTCGTACTTCTTGCCCACATTCAGCATCGTCTTAATGAAGTTCTTGCCATTCAGACCAAATACCCATGCAATCCGGACGATGAAATACTTGTCCAGTGTGCTGCTGACTGCCAGCTCACCCTCTAACTTTGTCTGACCGTAGACATTCATCGGCTTGTAGTCCTTGCAATCCGGCTCCCAGGGCTCGGTACCCTGTCCGTCAAATACATAGTCTGTGCTGATGTAAACCATCTTTGCATCCAGTTCCTTACATACCTTTGCGATGTTTGCAGTACCGCCGGCATTGATCGCGCGAACCTTGTCGATCTTATCCTCATCCTCTGCAAGATCAACCGCCGTCCATGCTGCACAGTGTACAACAACATCCGGATGTACTTCGTTCAGAACGCGTGCTACCGCTTCTGCATCTGTGATATCCAGTGATACATACGGCATCCCGGTCACTGCACTGCCATCCTGTACTCCGCTGTACTCCGGAGCAAGATCACTGCCAATTCCTTCATAGCCACGCTTTGCCAACTCATTCATTACATCATGTCCAAGCTGTCCGGCAACACCAGTCACAAATACTTTCATTTTGGAATCCTCCATATTTTTCGACAGATTGTTTTTCTCTCTTTACTCAAACTTTACATAAGCATACAGATTAAGTTTAACATGAGTGTTCTCAAATCGCAACTGCTTCTTATCGGTGGGAAATTTCACAGGAAATTTGCTATGGTTCGTAGTGAATTTCATGGTCACAATTTGGAGCGGTGTAATTTTATTTGCATATATAAAAAGAATGTGCCTTGGCACATTCTCGCGCCGAGCGCGGTCGCTTGCGACATATTTCTTCTTCGCGCGAGTGCGCATCCCGCGGAGCGCTTTTTGCTTTATAGGAAATGCGACGCAATTTCCTATAAAAATAGAATCCTGCTCCGCAGGATTCTCGCCTGCGGCGGGTCGCGAAGTGACAAATTTCTATTCCGCCGCAGTGCGATCCACGCGGAGCGCTTTTTGCTTTATAGGAAATGCGACGCAATTTCCTATAAAGCAAAAACCCCTCGCCTTCGGAGATCCAAAGGTGAGAGGTCTTCCACTTACTTATTTTACAATTTTACTTGTTGCTCAGGTATTCGTCAATGCCCTTTGCAGCCTTCTTACCTGCTTCCATAGCCAGGATTACGGTCGCAGCACCTGTTACAGCATCACCACCGGCGTATACGCCTTCCTTGGTGGTCTTACCGTTCTCTTCTTCTGCAACGAGGCACTTCCACTTGTTGGTCTCCAGACCCTCGGTAGTAGAAGCGATCAGCGGGTTCGGGGAAGTACCAAGAGACATGATCACGGTATCTGCATCGATTGTGAACTCAGATCCGGGAACTTCTACCGGACGTCTTCTTCCGGATGCATCCGGCTCGCCCAGTTCCATGCGGATACACTCAACGCCCTTTACCCAGCCCTGGTCATCTACAAGGATTTCCTTCGGGTTGGTCAGCAGGTCGAAGATGATACCCTCTTCTTTTGCATGATGTACTTCTTCTGCTCTTGCGGGCAGCTCCTCTTCACTACGGCGATATACGATATGGGTCTCAGCACCCAGTCTCAATGCGGTTCTGGCAGCATCCATTGCTACGTTACCACCGCCAACAACAACGACCTTCTTACCGCCAACGATCGGGGTGTCATGATCCTCACGGAATGCCTTCATCAGATTGTTTCTGGTCAGGAACTCGTTTGCGGAGAATACGCCGTTTGCCTGCTCGCCGGGGATACCCATGAACTTCGGCAGACCTGCACCGGAACCGATGAAGATCGCATCAAAGCCTTCATCGCTCAACAGCTGATCGATCGTGGTGGACTTACCGATTACGACATTGCACTCGATCTCAACGCCCAGCTTGCGAACGTTTTCAACCTCGGCTGCAACAACGGTTTCCTTCGGCAGACGGAACTCCGGAATACCATAAGTCAGAACGCCGCCCGGCTCATGCAGAGCTTCGAAGATCTTTACTTCGTAACCCATCTTTGCCAGATCACCGGCACAGGTCAGACCTGCAGGACCGGAACCGATCACAGCAACCTTCTTGCCGTTCTTCTCTTCTGCCTTCTTCGGCTCTACGCCATTCTCTCTTGCCCAGTCGGCAACGAAACGCTCCAGCTTACCGATGGAGATCGGCTCGCCCTTGATGCCGCGGATACACTTACCTTCGCACTGGCTCTCCTGCGGGCAAACACGACCACAGATAGCGGGCAGTGCGGAAGACTCACCAATGATATCGAATGCACCGGCAAAGTCGCGATCCATAACCTTCTGGATGAATCCAGGGATGTTGATGGATACCGGGCATCCGCTCATACATTTTGCATTTTTACATTTGATACAACGGGTAGCTTCCTCAACAGCCTCTTCCTCGTTGTAACCAAGACATACTTCCTTAAAATTTGTAGCACGAACCTTCGGATCCTGCTCTCTGACGGGTACTTTATGTAATACATCCATTATTCGTCACCTCCGCAATTTCCGCAGCCGCCGTGATGGGTGGCACCTTCCTGTAACTTCAGCATAGCGCGTCCCTCTTCTGTCTTATACATCAGCTGACGCTTCATAGCCTGATCAAAATCTACCAGATGTCCATCAAACTCCGGACCATCTACACATGCAAACTTTACTTCATCTCCAACAGTCAGACGACATGCACCGCACATACCGGTACCATCTACCATAATCGGGTTCATGCTGACGATCGTAGGAATACCAAGTTCCTTTGTCAGCTTACATACAAACTTCATCATGATCATCGGTCCGATTGCAACACAGACATCGTAGTGCTTGCCCTCGTCTACCAGATCCTGCAGACATTTTGTAACCATACCGGAACGACCATAGCTGCCGTCATCGGTTGTTACATACAGATTACCGGCAACAGCCTTCATCTCTTCTTCCATGATGACAAGATCTTTGTTCTTTGCGCCGATGATAACATCTGCATCAATGCCGTGCTCATGCAGCCACTTTACCTGCGGATAAACAGGTGCAGTACCGAGACCGCCTGCTACGAAAATATACTTTCTCTTCTTTACTTCCTCAATGGGCTCGTCTACGAACTCGGAAGCACATCCCAAAGGACCTACAAAGTCGGAGAAGCTATCTCCAGCCTTCAGCCAGGACATTCTCTCAGTGGAAGCGCCAACGATCTGAACAACGATGGTGATAATGCCCTTCTCCCGGTCAAAATCACAAATGGTAAGCGGAATTCTTTCTCCAACTTCATCAATCTTCGCAATAATGAACTGTCCAGGCTCACAATGTTTTGCAATACGGGGCGCCTCGACATCCATCAGAAAGATTTTATCCGCCAGCATTTCAGCCTTTAAAATCTTGTACATGATACGATCCTCCTAATTTTTTTCTACCTTTCTTTATCATAATACGATTTGGTAAAAAGCGCAAGTTCTTCCTGATATTTTTGTAACGATTCTGTCACAATTCAGACATTTCTTTCTCTGTTATCCAGTCGCAAATCCCTTCGGAATGTGCTATACTTTCCAGAAAAGAGGCAATCTGTCCGGATTGCCCGCAAAAGGGAGGTTTAATGTCATGAAATATGCCTTAACCAATGGAAAAATACTCGACGGAACAAGGGAAATGCAGGTTCAGGAAGGACTTGTCATTCTGATTGATGACAAAAAGATCGTAGATATCGTACCGGATGGCACCGATCTGTCCGGCTATCATGTGATCAATCTGTGCGGTCATTATGTAATGCCCGGTCTGATCAATATGCATGTTCACCTTGCCGGAAATGGCAAGCCGCAGAAGAAGCAGCAGGACAATGAAAAGAAAGTGAAGACCATCATGAGCAACGCTCTGACCCGCGCTGTCGCTTACAAAATGGTCTGTGGCTTCGCAAAAGATGAAGTATTCAGCGGTGTCACCACGATCCGCACCATGGGTGGCCTTGGAAACTTTGATACCCGCCTGCGAGATGAGATCGAAGCCGGAACAAAGCCAGGTCCCCGTATTCTTGCAGCGAATGAGGGCATTTCCGTTCCCGGCGGTCACATGGCTGGGTCTGTCGCCATCGCTGCCCATTCCGTAGAGGAAGCTCTGGCACATCTGAAACAGTCCGAATCTGAACATGTGAATCTCGTGAAGCTGATGATCACCGGCGGTGTGCTGGACGCAAAAGAAAAAGGCGTTCCCGGTGAATTGAAGATGTCTCCGGAAATGGTTCGCGCCGTCTGTGAGCAGGCTCACGTTGCCGGATATCAGGTCGCCGCTCATGTAGAATCTCCGGAAGGCGTTCGCGTTGCATTGGAAAACGGCGTGGATTCCATCGAACACGGTGCAAAACCGGACGAGGAAATCATCCGTCTGTTCAAAGAGAACAACTCCTTCCTCTGCACCACCCTTTCTCCTGCTCTTCCCTACGCACTGTTTGACCGTTCCATCACAAATGCCAGCGAAGTCGAGCAGTATAACGGCAATGTCGTATTTGAGGGCATCATCGCCTGCGCAAAAGCAGCACTGGAGAATGACATTCCAGTTGTTCTCGGCAACGATGTCGGCTGCCCGTGGATCACACAGTACGACTTCTGGAGAGAGCTGTACTACTTCCACAAATATGTGGGTGTCTCCAATTCCTTCGCTCTGTACACCGCAACCTCCCGAAGTGCGGAAATGGCAGGACTGGGAGATGTCACCGGAACCGTTGAGGCAGGCAAGTGCGCGGACCTCATCGTGACTGTCGAAAACCCGTTAGACGACCTGCGGGCGCTGCGGAACGTGGAGATCGTATTTGCGGAGGGACGCATGTACAACCATCCCCGTATTCGGAAAAATGGAGTAGTGGAAGCGGAGTTGGATAAGTATTTGAACTGAATTTTCCAGTCACACATCTTTCAAAGAAGGAACAACTGCCGGGCAATAACATTGCGAGGCAGTTGTTCCTTTTATCGAAAAGTCGCATTTCACTAGAATTTCTTGAAAATTCAAAGACATATGTGTTAGTAATACAATGTTCTTTTTTTATTTGCTGCCCTTTTTTCCCAGTGTAAAATTCGCCACCAGCGTCAGCACCGCACTGATCAACAGCTCCGTGTAGTATCCGATTCCTCTGCTGAGGATCATGCCCGGCAGCAGCAGACGTTCTCCAAACACCGGCAGGAAGATCATGAGGAACAGTTTTTCGCTGATACCCATTCCACCCGGCAGCGGCAGCATGTCTACAGACACGGAAATGGCTGCCTGCAGGGTGATGACTACGACTGCAGATGTACCGGACAGTCCGAATGCTTTGTAGACGAACCAGGTCGCGGCAAACAGTGCGAAGCGCTGCAGTACGGTAATGCTAAATACATTCATGAGCACTCTTTTATGGCTCTGGAGATAGATTGCCGCGTTGTGGTACTGATCCATGGACGCGTGCAGTTTTTCCAGACGGGATTCTTTGTGACGCATGATCCGCAGCTTTTCCAGAACGCGCAACACCCATACGGCGATGCGTCTTGCCAGCTGCGGATGAAATGCCAGCACCAGCATGGGCACGATACACAGGACATTCAGTGCGGTTCCCAGATAAAAGACGTGACGAATATTGTACATGTGCGACCTAATAAAGCTCTGTCCAAACACCGTCAGCACGACACCGACAACGACCAACACCATCTTATATGTAATTGTGACGATCATCAGAACCAGTGTAGACACCGGGATCGGCACTTTTTCTTTGTTCATATAGTAAATCTGCGCAGGCTGTCCGCCGGAAGCAGACGGTGTGATACAGCTAAAGAAAAATCCCACGGAGGAGAACAGAAAACAGGTCCACTTTTTGATCTTGATTCCCAGATTTCCCATCAGATAATGCAGAATGATGGATTCGCCCCAGATAAAAAATATGACACAGCCCGTGCCTGGAATCAGCCACGGCAGGCGGACCGTTTTCAAAATTTCTGCAATCTCGCCCAGATCCTCGCCATGAAAGATTCCGTACAGTGTTCCTCCAAAAACGAGCAACAGGAACACGACATTGAATATCATCTTCTTTTTATTTTCCATAATTCACTTTCGCGTTTTTTTATTTCGGACAGCCAATAAACGCTTTTGACTGCCGTACATCGCATGTTCTTCCAATTATACGCTTTCCAACTTTTTATACAATAAAAAAATGCGCCGAAGCGCATTTTTTCAGATTTCTTAAGGATTCTATTTTGTCACAATTTTCAATCTTATTTTATCAGGTCAATATATCCCGTCACCAACTGAGTTTTTCGGAATCTTTTCATCATGGATTACACTTCTTACAGGGCGTGTATCCCTGTTCGATCAAACTGTCCCTCGTACCGGTGTACTCCTGTCGGTTCTCCGCTTTCATGCTGTTCGCTCCCTCGCAATCCGGCAAATGGAATTTCTTTGTACCGGTGTTCAGCACATAAGTCTGCTCCGTTCCACTGTCTGCCGCCTGATCGGAGGCATAATTTTCTCCTATTGTATAGTCGATCGTGACACCCGGCTGTGCATTGTAACAAAAGACACAGTACAGTACGCTCTCGCCCTGATCTTCCACAGATTCTGCTTCCATCAGAACACCCGTCGCCAGCAGATTATCTCCCTCAAAAACAGGCGTTACCCGATACAGCACATGTCCGCCGGTTTCTTTCACATAGTCCGCTACCATATTCTCAAAGGGCAGCATCGCCTCTGCATTCATGGAACGGGTTCCAGTGATGAGATTGCGCTCGTTTGCATTTTCCCCGGTCAGCTGATAGCCGATGAGGTGACTGCGGTTGTACAGATATCCGCCATCCACAAAATCATAGGGATGGTTGATCCAGCCGCTGGGATACACTTCACTGATGGAACCTCTCTTCTCTGTGGGCATCGTCTCCTCTCCGACACATGCCATCGCCACACCGCAGCGTCCGAGATCGTCCAGCGGAGAATAGTCCTCAAATGCTTCCGTCGTCAGCTCGTCCTCCGAAAAATAGGGGACATTGTCATGGACAACGGTATACAGTTCTCCCGAATATGCCGGAATCTCTGATAATGAAAACTCCGATGCGAAGGAGGACTGTGAAGCAGATGTTTTCTTTCCGCTATTTCCACCGGCATCCGCCTGCTGCATCTGGGAATCCAACTGATTTGATAGTTCATTCAGGATCTCCTCGCAGCCGCTCATCGTAAACAGCAGCAGCGCTGACAGCAACAGTGCGGCAAACCGTCTCATAAAGTGCCTAGTCTGTTCACTCTTCATTCGTCCGTCTCCTCCTCATTCTGCGTCGAAGGTTTCAAGATCTCCAATGTCACATTTTCATGACTTTTTCCTGCAAACTCCCTCCGAAATACACACTGCCACTCCGAGGTATCCAGAGTCAGCTTCACATCCGACGGATACCGTCTGTTCCAGTGATACAGCAGCATGCCCTCGATCTGCCCCTCTTCAATCCGCCATTCCGCAATCTCCGCAGCCGGATCACTCCGCTCCACAAACACATAATCGCCCATAGCAGCATTCGCATAGGGATATTCACTGACTTCTACATCTATCGTATCAAATGGCTCAAACAACTTCGCGCTGTACGCATCTGTCCAGATCGTCGCCATCCCGGCGCGCATCAAAATATCCTGCGTCACAATCGCATCCGATGACAGGCGGCGATGATTAAAACAAAGACCATTCTGGTCTTCTACACAGCAAACCAAAATCATACCGTTCCCTCCGTTTTCACAATATGTATAATTATATCACAATTTGGAGAATATTTCGATACCATAGAATGCATGCTTTGCGAACATTCTATGGTCGTGAAAATAGAATCCTGCTCCGCAGGATTCTCCGCCTGCGGCGGGTCGCGAAGCGACAAATTCCGTTCCGCCGCAGTGCGATCCACGCGGAGCGCTTTTTCACTTTATAGGAAATGCAACGCAATTTCCTATAAAGTGAAAAAATAACGGCACGGTATGTCACTCTCGCAACATACCGTGCCGTTATTTTTCATTTGCTCTGTTTTCATGGAGCTGAGGGGAATCGAACCCCTGTCCGAAAGCCTATTCATTCAGGCATCTTCCATCACAGTTGCTCTTTTGACATTCCCTCCGGAAATCGCCGAACAACAGGCTCTTCCCTTCAGTAGCTTCATAAAATTTTCCGTCACCGCAAAGCTTAGGCAACGGAGTTTCCCGTATGCTTTGATGCCAGGGTCTTTAACTACGGGGAATTAAAGTCTGACAACGCCGCGCTTAGGCAGCGTACGCGTAACTATTGTTATCTGCGTTTAATTTTAAATTCCGCGGATTAACGTGATGCGGACCCACGGATGGCTTCCCAAACTGCAAAACCCCCGTCGAAACCAGTACAACCCCGAAAGGGTCTGGTCAGATGGCTGTTTCGTCATCTATTTCAGAACTTCAAATATTATAACATGCCGAAGGATTTTCGTCAATACTGCTGTGCTCCCTTGAAGTTGCGCTCCAGCTCTCTCTTGACATCCTTCTTTGCTGCATCATCACGCTTGTCATACAGCTTTTTACCACGCGCCAGTGCAATCTCGACTTTGACAAGGCTGCCTTTGAAGTACACCTGCAGCGGCACTAGCGTATATCCCTTCTGAGCGATCTTGGCACCGATCTTGCGGATTTCCACTTCATGCAGCAGCAGCTTGCGAATGCGCAGCGGATCTTTGTTGAAGATGTTGCCCTTTTCATAAGGGCTGATGTGCATACCGTAGATCCATACTTCGCCTTTTTCGATACGCAGGAAGGATTCTTTCAGACTGCACTTGCCCATACGCAGAGACTTTACCTCTGTGCCTACAAGGACAATGCCTGCCTCATACTTCTCTTCGATGAAATAGTCGTGGTACGCTTTCTTGTTATTTGCGATCAGTTTGATACTTTCTTTTCCCATGTCTGTCTCCTCACTCCCAGTCGCGTGCCGGGACAAAGTCGATCGTCTGCTGCTCCATATCCGCATCCATCACACGAATCCGGATCTTCTGGCCGAGACGATAGCTCTTGCCGGTCATCTCACCGACCATCACATACGTCTCTTCCTGAAAGTTGAAATAATCTCCGTCCAGATTGGATACATGGATCAGTCCCTCGACCGTATTCGGCAGCTCCACATACATGCCCCATGCGGTAATTCCGGAGATAATACCAGTATACACCTCTCCGATGTGTTTTGTCATGTACTGAACGATCTTCATGCGCTCGATGACGCGTTCTGCCTCATCCGCGCGGCGCTCCTTTTGGCTCGTCTCCAATGCCACTGCCGGCAGGATCTCCTCATAATGCGCCCGTCTGTTCTCCTGCATGCCGCCGTGCATTGCCTCTTTCAGAATGCGGTGGATCTGCAGATCCGGATAACGACGGATCGGTGACGTAAAGTGGCAGTAATACTTCGCGGACAGTCCGAAATGTCCGTCATTGGTCGTGGAATACCGCGCCTGCTGCATGGAACGCAGCATCAGTCGGCTGATGACCGGCTCCTCCGGCTTTCCGGCGATCTTGTCCAGCAGCTGCTGCAGCTCCTTCGGATGGATCTCCGAACCGCCCAGATGCAGCGTATAACCCAGATTCTGAATAAAGGTCACAAAGCGGCGCAGCTTCTCTGTATCCGGCTCCTGATGCACACGATACAGGAACGGCAGCTGCTGCCAGTATGCATCTTCCGCTACCGTCTCATTTGCCAGAAGCATGAAATCTTCAATAATCATGGCTGCCCTGTTACGCTCGTAAGGGTGAACATCCACCGGAATGCCCTTTTCATTCAGCTCAATCTTCGACTCCGGAAAATCAAAGTCGATGGCACCGCGCATTCCGCGCTTGGAACGAAGCAGCTCTGACAATTCTAACATGAGTTCAAAGAACGGCACGAACTCCGCATATTCCGCTCTCACGGCTTCCTCTCCGTCCAATACCTGCTGTACCGCGGTATAAGTCATACGGCGATCCACGCGAATCACACCTTCCACAATCTCATGATCCACCACAACACCAGCAGAATCCACTTCCATAAGACAAGTCATTGTCAGACGATCCACGCCCTGATTCAGGGAACAGATGCCGTTTGACAGCTCTCGCGGCAGCATCGGAATCACGCGATCCAGCAGATAGACACTGGTGCTGCGATTCACTGCTTCTTCGTCCAGAGGACTGCTCTCCGTCACATAATGACTGACATCCGCGATGTGGACACCCAGCTGATAATGCCCATTCGCCAGCTTCGTCAGCGTGATGGCATCGTCCAGATCCTTTGCATCGGCACCGTCGATTGTGACCGTCTGCCAGTCACGGAAATCCCGTCTGCCTGCTAATTCATCCGGATGTACCTCAGAAGGAACCGTCTTCACCTGCTCCAGAACCTCCTCCGGAAAATCCATTGGCAGATTCATGGAACGGGCAGCGGACAGAATATCCACGCCGGGATCTCGTCTGCCACCAAGCACCTCCGTCACAACACCCTCCGGGCTCTTGCGCAGCGTGCCATACTCGGTGATCTTCGCTACGACCTTATCGCCCTGCTCTGCATCCATCGACTTTCCCTCTGGAATGAACAGATCATAGGCAATGCGGCGATTATCCGGCACGACAAATCCGTACCGGCGATTTTTCTGATAAGTACCTACGATCTCCGTAATGCCATGCTCCAGGATCTGTACCACGCGACCCTCCGGACGTTTCTCCTTGCTGCCCATGCACAGCAGCTGCACACGCACCGTATCTCCCTGCATCGCTGCATCCAGATTCTCCTCCGCGATAAACACATCCTGCTCCATGTCCTCAACCTTCACAAAGCCAAACCCGCGGGGATTCGTCTCCAGAACACCCGTCACCTGAATCTGCTCGACACGGGAATACCGTCCCTTCTTATTGATCGTGATACGTCCCTCTTCCAGAAGTGCATCCAGCACCTCCGCAAACGCTTCCCGATCCTCCGGCGCTACCTGCAGCATCACAGCCAGCTCCTTCCGGCGCATCGGGCGATACTGCTTCTCTCCCAGAAACGCCAGGATCATTTCTTTTCTCTTTTCCATCTTTGTCTTCTCCACAAATAGCACCTCCTTTATTTTTTAGTACATTTCGCTTTGCGACCCGCCGCAGTGCGATCCACGCGGAGCGCTTTTTTGCGTCATAGGAAATGCAGCGCAATTTCCTATGGCGTAAAAAAGCCGATGCACTTTCGTATGCATCGGCTCTTTCTGCGTTCATCTTATCTTACAGGTTGATGTTCAATACAACTGCGGACAGGAAGAACAGGATCACAAGGTAACGTGTTGCCTTCTCCAATTTTCCTTCCATAGAACGTCCTTTATTCTTTCCCCAGTATGTCTCTGCTGCTCCGCTGATGGAACCGGACAGACCTGCGGACTTACCTTCCTGCATCAGGATGATGACGGTCAAAGCCAGACCGATCAATGCGAAAATCACTGTTACGATTATTTTCAGGGTACCCATCTCTTACCTCCTTTAGTCAAACAAGCAATATCATAGCATACCCGCTTCAAAATAGCAAGTTATTTTCTCAGCTCGATGCCCAGCTCTGTCAATGCGGTCAGGATCTTATCCATGACTGCTGTGATTTCTTTTTCTTCCAGTGTATGATCGGCAGCACGGAAGGTGATGGAGTATGCCATCGACTTGTAACCGGTCATGATCTGTGCACCCTCGTACAGGTCGAACAGATGATAGCTCTCTAACAGCTTACCGCCCTTGTTCTCGATGATCTCTTCTACCTGACCTGCCAGGATCTCCTTCTTCATTACCATGGAGATGTCTCTGGTAACTGCCGGGTACTTCGCGATACCGGTGTACTTACGATCGAAGGTTGCGTAGTTCAGTACGGTCGGCATATCAATAACTGCAACATAGGTCTCCTCGCCAATGCCGTAGTTGTCAGCAACTTCCGGATGGATCTGACCCATATAACCAATATAGACACCGTCATACTTCAGCTCTGCCTTGCGGCCCGGATGCAGGAACGGATACCCGCACTCCGGATTGTAGTGTACGCGCTTCGGCATACCAGCCTTCTCGAAGAACTCTTCCACAACACCCTTCAGTGTAAAGAAGTCTCCCTCACCGTACATACCAAGTACAAACTGGATGCGCTCATCCGGCAGCTCGGTCAGCGGCAGATCCTTCGGCAGATAAATGTTTGCCATCTCATACAGACGAACATTTTTATTTCTACGATTGTAGTTCGTAGAAAGAGAAGTCAGCATACCATTCAGAGGCGTGGTTCTCATGATGCTGTAGTCCTCGCCCAGCGGATTCATGATGGTAACTGCCTGACGCAGCTTGTCCTCCTCGTCTAACAGCAGCTTATCAAATACCTTCGGGCTCTCGAAGGAGTAGGTAGTGGATTCGGAGAATCCGGAGAACTGTGCAATGTTCTTTGCGACTGCTTCTACACGCAGCTTGAAGGACAGCTTACCAGTGGTAGCTTCGCCCTTCGGCAGTGTGGTCGGAATGTTGTCATATCCAAAGAATCTTGCAACTTCCTCTGCGATATCTGCTTCACGCAGCAGATCCTGACGGAAGTACGGTGCGATCAGCTCCTTGGAAGCTTCATCATACTCAATTTCCAGAACCTTGAAATATCCCAGCATCTCTTCTGCGGAGATGTTTGTTCCCAGCAGCTTGTTGATCTTTTCCGGATTGAACGGAATGTGCTTTTTCTCCGGCAGACCTGCGCATACGTCGATCACGCCGCCAACAACTTCACCGGCACCCAGCTCTTCTACTAACTGGCAGGCACGGTTGACAGCATCCATAGCGGTACGAGGCTCCAGACCCTTATCAAACTTACCGGAAGCATCGGTACGCAGACCCAGTCTCTTTGCGGACAGACGGATGTTGGTACCATTGAAGCAAGCGCCCTCAAATACCATTGTCTGAACATCGTCTGTGATCTTGGAATTTTCACCGCCCATGATACCGGCGATACCGATCGCCTTTTCTGCATCGTTGATCATCAGAATGTCGTGATCCATCTTACGCATCTGACCATCCAGTGTCTGGAATTCCTGACCGTCTGCTGCGCGGTCTACGATGATCTTGTGACCTGCGATCAGATCATAGTCAAATGCATGCATCGGCTGACCATACTCTTCCATAACGTAGTTTGTGATATCTACGATGTTGTTGATGGGACGGATGCCACTGGCTGCCAGACGTCTCTGCATCCACTTCGGGGACGGTCCGAGCTTAATGTTCTTTACCATACGGGCACAATATCTGGGACAAAGCTCGGTATCCTTTACTTCTACCTGCAGATAATCGTGTACGTCTTCGCTGTTTCCGGTCTGTTCAATTACCGGCGGAATGAACGGCTTGCGGAAGGTAGCAGCTGCTTCTCTTGCAATACCGATCACGCTGTAGCAGTCTACACGGTTGTTGGTGATCTCATACTCAAAGACAACATCGTGCAGCCCCAGATATTCAATGGCATCGCTGCCGGGCACTGCATCATCGCCCAGAATATAAATACCAAGCTCCGGAGCATCCGGGTACATCTCCTTAGAAGAACCCAGCTCCTCGATGGAGCACATCATACCGTCGGACTCTACGCCGCGCAGCTTGCCTTTTTTGATCTTGATGCCGTTCTCCGGAAGGGGACTGCCATCATGACCACCAGCTACTCTGCCGCCGTCCAGTACAACCGGAACCTTCTGTCCTTCTTTGACATTCGGTGCGCCGGTTACGATCTGAATCGTCTCGCTGCCGATGTTTACCTGACAGATGACTAACTTATCTGCGTCGGGATGACGCTCAATCTTTAAAATTTCACCGACAACAATCTTGTCCAGATTCTTGTCGTATTCATGAAAGCTCTCTACTTTTGTTCCGGATAATGTCATTGCATCCGTATATTCCTGTGCCGTACACTCCAGTTCCGGAACATAGGCTTTGATCCATGATAATGCTGTATCCATGTTCTAATTCCTCCTATTTTACGCTTCCCTCATCAGAACTGACGCAGGAAACGGATGTCGTTTTCATATAACAAACGCATATCGTCAATTTCGTACTTCAGCAGGGAAATACGCTCCAGACCTACGCCGAAAGCAAATCCGGTGTATTCTTCCGGATCGATGTTGCGCATCTCCAGTACACGGGGATGAACCATACCGCAGCCCAGGATTTCGATCCAGCCGGAGCCCTTACAGAAACGGCAGCCCTTGCCGCCGCACTTGAAGCAGCTAACATCCATCTCAGCAGACGGCTCTGTGAACGGGAAGTGATGAGGACGGAACTTTACCTTTGTCTCCTCACCGAACATCTCTCTTGCAAACTCAGCCAGAGTACCCTTCAGATCTGCGAAGGTGATGTTCTTATCAATAACCAGACCCTCTACCTGATTGAAGCAAGGAGAATGGGTCGCATCTACTTCATCGGCACGGAATACACGACCGGGAGAAATCATACGGATCGGAAGCTGACCCTTCTCCATAACACGCGCCTGTACCGGAGAAGTCTGGGTACGCAGTACGATGTCCTTGTTGATGTAGAAGGTATCCTGCTCATCCTTTGCCGGATGGTTGGCCGGAATGTTCAATGCTTCAAAGTTGTAGTAATCCAGCTCGATTTCCGGACCCTCTACGACTTCATAGCCCATGCCTACGAATACACGCTCGATCTCGTCTAACGCGATGGTGTTCGGATGGCTATGACCAATCTTTGCCTTGGTTGCAGGAAGTGTAACGTCGATGACCTCCTGCTTCATCTTCATCTCTCTTGCCTTTGCAGCGAGGTGCTTGCGCTCCTGCTCCATATGCTCTTCCAGCTTGGTTCTTGCTTCGTTTACCAGCTGTCCGATCTTCGGACGATCTTCCGGAGCTACATCCTTCATGCTCTTCAGAACAGAAGTCAGTTCACCCTTCTTTCCCAGATACGCAACACGGATCTCATTTAACCGATCCAGTGTACCGGCTTCATCGATCTGCTTCTGCGCTTCATTGATAATGCTTTGCAGTTTGTCTTTCATGGTTTCCTCTTTCCTCTCATTTAGATAGATCTTTTAATTTATAGAAAATACAACGCAATTTCCTATAAAGTAAAAAAGCCCCGTCCACAAAGGGACGAGACATACTCGCGGTACCACCCTGATTCCTGTCATGCGACAGGCTCTCGGATCCTTTAACGCAGGAATACGTCATGACCTACTAAATCGGTTCAGCCATGCAGCTCCGGTGTGAAATTCGGCAGCGATCGGAACATAAGGAAGCTTACAGCCGGTGACTCCCTCTCTCTTCATGAATAATCGCAGCTTACTGGCACCATCCATGCCTTTTCAAAATCAAATACTCTCTAATTGTAACACAATCTTTTGGATTGTCAAGTTTTCATTTTCATCGGATTGTGTTACACTATTGGTGCTACAAATTATTTTCTTAGAATGGAGCGAAAAATTACTATGACAGAGCCCGGAAGAAAAGCTGCAGATTCCCGCGTGGAATCTGTTCATATTGTACGTCCCAACCATTTAAACGGTGCCAACCGTCTCTACGGAGGTGTCCTGATGCAGTGGATCGATGAGATCGCTGCTCTCGCTGCCAAGCGCCACTGCCATCGCAATGTGGTCACTGCATCCGTAGATCATCTGGAATTTCTGAAAGGTGTCTCCCAGAATGAGGTCGTGCTGCTCATCTCAAAAGTCACTTATGTCGGGCACACTTCGATGGAAGTCCGCGTGGACACTTATGTGGAGCATATGAACGGCGACCGCAACCTCATCAACCGCGCCTTTTTGACCGAAGTGGCGCTGGGCGATGACGGCAAACCGTGCCGTGTTGCTCCTCTTATTCTGGAAACCGACGACGAGCGGGAAGAGTGGGATGCTGCCATCACCCGCAGAGAATTTCGCAGACAGCAGCAGCGACAAATGGCTGCGAGACAACATTCCGAAACGACAAAAGGACAGAAGCATTGAGCCTCTGTCCTTCTTCTCTGCACAATTACGGATATCGTAATCCGCTTTCGATTCTGTTAAATTATTTGTTCTTCTCAGTCAGCTTCTTGATACCCTGAATTGCTACGATAACACCCAGGATCAGAAGCAGTACTGCAAACAGAAGCTGCAGACCAGTACCAAGAGTCAGAGCACCTGCACCTAACTGCTGGAACAGCTTTACAATCGTCATGCCTAGAGCGGTAAAGGTTACAGCCAGCATGAATACCATCGGGATCCAGAGCATAGCGCCCTGTCTCTTTGTCTTCTTTAAGAATACTGCACAAGCGATCAGCGCCAGAGCAGACAGCAGCTGGTTTGCGGAACCGAACAGAGGCCAGATCTCAGCATAACCAACCTTTGCTAACAGGTAAGCCAGAACCAGTGTCAGAACTGTTGCAAAATACTTGTTTGTTACAACCTTCTTAAAGACGGACAGCTGCTTACCGCCCTCGGTGTCGGAATCTTCCTGGAACAGTTCCTGGAAGGACATACGACCGATACGTGCAACGGAGTCCAGAGAGGTCAGTGCGAATGCGGATACAGCCAGGTTGATCAGAGTGAATACCAGGTTATGCGGCAGACCGATCACAGACAGGAAGTTTGCGATAGCACCTGCAAAGATCTGAGGCTGTGTGGTCAGGCCCTGTGCTGCTGCTTCGCCATCCGCGAAGGATGCAACTGCGATCAGGGCGATAACTGCCAGCATACTCTCCATCAGCATAGCGCCGTAGGAAACAGGCAGCATGTTCTTCTCGTTCTTGATCTGCTTGGAAGCAGTACCGGAAGATACCAGAGAATGGAAACCGGATACAGCACCACATGCGATTGTTACGAACAGGATCGGGAACAGATAGCTTCCGTTTACCTCGAAGCCGTTAAAAGCTGCCAGGTTACAGGAAGGATTGGATACAAATACACCGATAACAGCAGCAACGATCATGAAGATCAGCAGGTAGCTGTTCAGGTAGTCACGGGGCTGAAGCAGTGCCCATACCGGAGCTACAGATGCGATCAGAATGTAGATGAAGATGATGATGTGCCATGCAGAACGGCTGATATACATCGGGAATGCCAGACCAAGTGCAACTGCAGCGATCAGCATTACGATTGCGATTGCGGTATTTACCCATTTGTTCAGCTTTGCATACTTCAGGATCATACCAAGACCAACTGCCTCTAAGATGAACAGCATGGACGTGGTGGCAACTGCGCCGTTTGCCTCGATGGTACCGGTTACAACACCATCTGCAACACTGAAGCCATTGAAGGTACCGGCTACAACGTCTGCAAATGCAGCGACAACCAGGATACAGAACAGCCAGCAAAACAGCAGGAACAGCTTCTTACCGGTCTTACCGATATACTCTTCGATAATGTAACCGATCGTACGGCCCTTATTCTTTACAGATGCATACATGGATGCGAAATCCTGTACTGCACCGAAGAATACACCACCGATCAGAACCCACAGCAGAACCGGCAGCCAACCAAACATAGCAGCCTGAATCGGTCCGTTGATGGGACCTGCACCTGCGATGGATGCAAACTGGTGACCAAATACAACGTTGGTATCAGCGGGAACATAGTCAACACCGTCTTCCATCTCGTAAGCAGGTGTCTTTGCGTTGGGGTCGATACCCCATTTGTTTGCCAGGTAACGACCATAGAAAATGTAGCCTGCCCCAAGGACTACAATGGCGATTACCATCATGAGAATTCCACTCATTTCTCTCTCCTCTTTTCTGTACATTTTGTTCCTGTAAGGGAACTTCACCCATTTTAGCACTTTCAGATTGTCTGTCAATGATATATTTTTATCTCATTTTGGAGTAAATTTAATCTTTTTCGATTTTTTTCATATTTTTGCCATTACTAACACATCAAAAATTTATATTTTTCCCTCACTGCTATCCTCTCACAGGATAATGCAGATGATTCCGCCATTGCTGTCGTTTACGATCTTCTGCATCGTGTCCTGCAGCTTTTGCTGACAATCCTCTGTCATCTGGGAAATCTTATTCTGAATGCCGCTGTCCACGATCTGCTCAATGGATTTTCCAAAAATATTCGTGTCCCAGATCGCGTTTTCCCCCTGTCCGCTGCGATCCTGAATATAGGAAATCAAATCCTTCGCCTGTTCCTCGCTGCCGACGATCGGAGCAATCTCCGTCCGAATGTTAGCGCGGATCAGGTGAATAGACGCCGCCTCCGCCTTCATCTTAACACCGTATTTGCTGCCATGTCGGATCAGCGTCGGCTCCTCCAGTCGAATCTCCTCTCTGCCCGGATACACGACCCCATAGCCTTTGCCCCGCACTGCATCCACAGCTGCCTGCACTTTTGCATACTCCTTACTCTGTGCCGCCAGCTCCATCAGCAGGCGCATCATCTGATATTCCCCGGTGATGGGAATGCCCACGTATTCGCTCACCGTCCGGTAATAATATTCCGGCTGCATCTGAATCTCCAGCGACACGATTCCGCAGGAAAGATCCATCCGTTCCACCCGCAGGAACCGCACACCCTCGCCTTTTTCTACCTCATCCAGCGTACTGCTCCTTCTGGCATCCCGCATCCGCTCTGTGCGCTGCAGGATTTCGCCTGCCATGGTGAGAAGTCCGGCTTTCACCGTATTTTCTTCCGGCAGGATCTCCACCCATTTCGGAATCCGGAAATCCACTTCCACCACCGGGAACTCCAGCAGGATTTCTTCTAATATGTGAAACACATCTTCTCGACTCAATTGCTCACAGTTCACCGGAAGCACCGGGATCTGGTACTGTCCCGACAGCTTCTCCGCCAGATCCACCGTCTCGCTGCTGCCCGGACGACGACTGTTCAGCAACATCAAAAATGGCTTGCCGATGCTCTTTAGCTCCTCCGCTGCCCGACTCTCTGCCGCCTCATAGCTCTCCCGCGGAAGTTCTCCAATGCTCCCGTCCGTCGTGATCACAAGTCCGATCGTAGAATGATCTCTTATGACTTTTTCCGTTCCAATCTCCGCTGCCCGCGTAAACGGGATCTCATAATCAAACCATGGCGTTTTCACAAGACGCTCACCGTTTTCCTCCATATGTCCCGTCGCACCTTCCACCATGTACCCAACACAGTCGATGAGCCGCACCCGCACCTGCAGGTCTTCTCCCAGCGTGATATTCGCCGCCTCCTTCGGAATAAACTTTGGCTCCGTCGTCATCACCATCTTGCCCTGTGCACTCTGGGGCAGCTCATCCCGCGCCTGCTCTCTCGCCGGACCCTCCTCCATCTGCGGCAGCACCATCTGCTCCATAAACCGTTTGATAAATGTGGATTTTCCGCTCCGCACCGGCCCTACGACTCCAATATACAGTTCGCCTCCTGTGCGTGCCTTCATGTCCTTATATACCGGAAAACTATCCATACTCCTCCCCTTCCAAAAGCCATCTGTCAGTGTACTAAAGAGTATGTTTCCCGAAACTTTTGTATGCAATAAAAATAGAATCCTGCTCTGCAGGATTCTCCGCCTGCGGCGGGTCGCGAAGCGACAAATTCCGTTCCGCCGCAGTGCAATCCACGCGGAGCGCTTTTTGTTTTATAGGAAATGCGACACAATTTCCTATAAAGCAAAAAGGACTGGAGCTCGCTTTCTTTTGCGAATCCAGTCCCTCTCGTAGCTTCTCAGTCTTTCTTTTTTCCAAATAAATAGGTCTTGTTCTCGTTTCCGGCAATCAGACGTCCGATATTCGCCCGATGTCTGAAAAATGCCAGCGCTGCCCACAAAAATCCCAGAATAATAAACTCAATCACCGCTGCATGTCCCAGTCCCAATGCTCCGCTGGTCGCCATCACGATCATCGTGATCAGCACGCCGGTCACTGCCACCAGAGATGCCAGAGAAACAAACTTTGTCACTCCGACAATGAGCAGAAACAGCACGAACAGGCACAGAGCTACTTTCCAATTGACTGCCAGAGCCAGACCTGCCGTGCAGGAAATGCCTTTTCCACCCTTAAAGTTCATATAGAACGGGTAGTTGTGTCCGAGAACTGCTCCGAATCCGGTATACAGCATATACAGATATGCCATGTCCGGAGCGCTCTCACGGAAGATTGCCCGCGCGATCAGGCATGGGATCAGAGTCTTCAACATATCTCCTGCAAATACGATCACGCCCGCCTTGATGCCAAATACCCGAAGGGAATTCGTTGCACCGGAGTTGCCGCTGCCTTCCTTGCGGATGTCCACGCCCTGCTTTCTTCCATATAGATATCCCGTCTGAAACAGTCCAAATACATAGCCCACTGCCAGACAGATCATTCGAATCAAAATAGTCATACTGCTCCTTTAGTCCTCACTCCGTTCGCGGATGATAAATTTCAATGCAGTACCGCGGAATCCAAAGGTTTCACGGATCTTATTTTCCAGATAGCGCACATAAGAGAAGTGCATCAGCTGCTTGTCGTTGACAAAAATAACGAACGTCGGCGGCTTTACAGCTACCTGCGTCATGTAATACAGCTTTAATCTCTTACCCTTATCTGTCGGCGGCTGCTGCAGCGCAACTGCCTCGGTCATGATCTCGTTCAGAACGCCGGTCGCAATTCGCATATTCTGATTCTCAATGACCATATGAATCGTGTCAAACAGCTTGTTGATACGCTGACCGGTCAGCGCGGAAATAAATACGATCTCTGCATAAGTCATGAAGGACAGCGTATTGCGGATCTGCTCCTGGAACTTATAGATGGTCTTGTCATCCTTCTCGATGGCATCCCACTTGTTTACAACGATGATGATACCCTTACCGCGGTCGTGAGCGATACCGGCGATCTTTGCATCCTGCTCGGTAACACCTTCCTCTGCGTTAATGACCATCAGCACCACATCAGCACGCTCAACAGCTGTTACCGCACGGATGATGGTGAAACGCTCCAGCTCTTCCTTGACCTTGCTCTTACGGCGCAGTCCTGCTGTATCAATAAAAACATATTCTTGTCCGTTGTAAGTAATGTCCGTATCCACCGCATCACGGGTCGTACCAGCGATGTTGGAAACGATCACACGGTTCTCACCTGCCAGCTTGTTGATCAGAGAGGACTTACCAACATTGGGCTTTCCGACAATGGCAATTCTCGGACGTTCATCCTCATCCGGATTCTCAGAACCTTCCGGGAAATGCTTGACGACTTCATCCAGCATATCGCCCAGTCCCAGTCTGGAAGTAGCGGAAATCGGCACTGGCTCTCCGATACCCAGATTATAAAACTCATATACATCTGCCATGAACTTCTGGAAGCTGTCCACTTTATTTACTACCAGAATGACCGGCTTGTGAGAGCGGCGCAGCATATCTGCTACCTTGGAATCTGCATCCTGCAGTCCCTGACGCACATCGGTCAGGAAAATAATGACATCTGCGGTATCAATGGCGATCTGTGCCTGATCCCGCATCTGAGACAAGATGACATCCTTGCTCTCCGGCTCAATACCGCCGGTGTCAATCAGTGTAAACTTGTGATTCAGCCATTCGCAATCCGCATAAATACGGTCTCTTGTGATACCGGGGGTATCTTTGACGATGGAAATCTGCTCTCCCGCCAGTACATTAAACAGGGCGCTCTTTCCTACATTCGGGCGACCCACAATCGCAACTACCGGTTTACTCATATTCTACCTCATTCTATCTTTCTGAATGCGGATCCCATGATCCGCTCACTCTTCTGGTTCTTCTGCATCGTCGGTGATGTCGATCTCCTCCACATCATCCACCGACTCATAGCCCTGATACAATGCATTTTGCACCGCAATCCCTTCGTTTTCCCGCAAAATCGCATGTACCAGATCCTGCCCGCTTGATTTTACAATATTGATCCGCACTTGTAAAGCATTTTCCAGCTCTTCGCGGGTGATATCGTCCAAAAGCACTTCTTCTCCGCTTCGGAACATCGTCAACGGCAGCAACAGGCGATCCCCCAACGATACATCCTTCAGCTGTGCTTTCAGATCCGTTCCCGTCACAAGTCCTGCCACTGTGATCATCTCACCAAAGAAGTCATTGCGGATTGGATAAATGTGCAGCTTTAAATTCGGGAACTTTTCCACCATCCAGTCCCGGATCTGCATCAGATATGGCGCGATCAGACGTCCCGTCGCCAATGACAGTTCCCGCACTTCCTCGTCCCCGGTTTCTGCATCCAGCGCTGCCTTTGCCTCATCCAGCAGCAGGCGCACCATACCGACACCATTCTCCAGCTGGATGTATCCGTCGTAATGCTCCTCCTCCGGAATCTCACGCCCTGCTAAAATATAAAACTCATCGCTCGCCTGCACAAAGTGAGTGCCCCATTTTTTGTACAGCTCGTCCTGCCAGCGCTCGATGATCTGCAGAGCCGCCTCTGCTTCCGCCTTTCCAAACGGCTTCAGCGGATACAATCCCTCACGATATTTTGTCAGACCAACCGGAACAACCGAAAGGCTCTGCATATACGGCATGTACCGGGACAGATCCCGGATCGTACGCTCCAGCTCCTTGCCATCGTTGATGCCATTGCAAAGTACGATCTGACCGTTCATCTCGATCTGATGCTCATAAAGGCGGTCAATTTTACTCAATACCTGTCCGGCAAAGCGATTGTGCAGCATCTTGCACCGCAGCTCCGGGTTCGTCGTGTGTACTGAAATATTGATCGGCGCCAGATGATAGCGGATGATTCGATCAATATCCTCATCTTTCATATTGGTCAGTGTAATGTAATTTCCCTGCAGAAATGACAAACGGCTGTCATCATCCTTGAAGTACAGAGTCTCTCGCATGCCTGGAGGCATCTGGTCGATAAAGCAGAAAATACAGTTGTTGCTGCATCTGCGGTAATCGTCCATCAGACCATTCTCAAAGACAATTCCCAGATCTTCCTCCGCATCTTTTTCGATCTCCAGCTCCCACTCTTCGCCGCTCGCCTTCTGCACCAAGAGCGTCAGTTCTTCATCCTGAATCAGAAAATGATAGTCAAAAACATCTTCCAGCCATTGATCGTCGATTTTCAGAACGATGTCGCCGGCTTCCAGTTCCAGTTCTTCTGCGATCGATCCCGGCACAATTCTTGTGATAACATGTCCTTTGTTCTTCATAGTAATCTCACTTTTTTATATTTTTTTGCAAAATATCCTCTCAACACCTTGACGGTCTTCCGGTAACAATGGTATGTTTTTAAAAGACCGTTACGATAGGAGGAACAACGATGTCCAATTCATATACTTACGAAACTACCATCCCGGTAGCACCTCTTTCTCTCGGCGTCATGGAAAACTGCCGTGATTTCGGTGAGAAAGTAGACCAGCATATCGCTGAGATCCGCCGCAGCATCGAGGCAGATCATACCGACGAGACTTCCCGTCTGCATTTTCATGGCTATCTGCGGGATTCTTACCTGCTGAAAATGCGCAATGACCGTTTCGGTACCGGCGAAGCAAAGGGAACTCTGTTAGAGTCCGTTCGTGGCTCTGATCTGTTCCTGATCTCCGATGTCACCAACTACAGCATGACCTATTCCGTCTGCGGACATACGAACCATATGTCTCCCGACGATCATTTTCAGGATCTGAAGCGTATCATCGGTGCTTCCATTGCTCCGGCAAAGCGTGTCACCGTCATCATGCCGTTCCTGTATGAGAGCCGCCAGCACAAGCGAACCAAGAGAGAATCTCTCGACTGTGCAATGGGTCTCGAAGAGCTGACCAACATGGGCGTTGAAAACATCTTCACCTTCGATGCACATGACCCCCGCATCCAGAATGCGATCCCGTTAAAGGGCTTTGATAACTACATTCCCACACTGCAGTTTATCCAGACGCTGTTCCAGAACATTCCGGATCTTGTCATCGACAATGACCACCTGATGATCATCAGCCCGGATGAAGGTGCGATGGGACGCAGCATCTTCTTTGCAAACAACCTGTCGGTTGATATGGGTATGTTCTACAAGCGCCGCGACTACTCCACCGTTGTCAACGGCAGAAACCCCATCGTGGCTCACGAATTCCTCGGTACCAGCGTAGAGGGCAAGACCGTTATCATCGTAGACGACATGATCTCCTCCGGTGAGAGTATGTTAGATACCGCCCGCGAACTGAAAGAGCGCAAGGCAAAGAGAGTTATCGTCTGCTGTACCTTCGGTCTGTTCACCGATGGCTTTGACAAGTTCGACGAGTACTACGAGAAAGAGTACATCGACTACGTCATCACCACAAACCTGAACTACCGTCCGGCAGAGCTTCTGACAAAGCCCTGGTATCTAGAAGCAGATATGAGCCTTGTAATGGCAAATATCATTCACTCCATCAACCACGATCAGTCCATCAGCCGGGTACTCAGCCCGACCGCAGAGATTCAGGCGCTGCTCCGTCAGTACAACGAAAAGAATCGCTAAACAGGGAAGTTCAAAAGATGATCGAAAGCTGCCGCATTGCGGCGGCTTTCTTTTTTATACTTACAGTTTTACTCTTTCTATGCATCTCTCGCTCTGGTGCTGAAATGGCGTGCCTCATTTCCGGGCGACTTTCCACAGGTTCTTATTCGCCAGACGCACAAACTCGCCTACGGCTCAGACAGTGTGCGTCTGACGGAACCTGTTTCAGTCTCCTCGGAAATACCGGCAATGCCATTTCAGCACCAGAGCGAGAGATGCATAAACAAGTAAACTTCCAAGTTCAAAAAAGTACCTAACCTCGCGATTGCGACAGAATTCTTTGCCTGAAAGATTACTGCGCTCAAGGCGCTTCCAGCGAGCAGTTTTTCTCGTTGAAAAAGCAAACAACCACGCTGCCGCGATTACCTGCCTGAATATCACCTTCGCCAGCATGGTCTGTGCGGTTATTTGCCGTTCCTCTGGAAAAGCTTTGCCGGTATTTCCATCGTGAACGAAAACAGGTTCCGACATTTGCGCACTGTCTGAGCCAAAGGCGAGTTTGCGCAAATGTCGATTAAGAACCTGTTCGAAGTTCACAGGAAATGAGGCAGGCTTTTCCAGAGGAATGGCAAATTTCGCACGCTCTGTCTGGCGCGTGATTTCTCAATATTCCTCTATCTTAATCTTCTCAATGTGTTCCACTTCATACGGCAATATCGAGCTTGCGAATGTCTGCAGTCTTCCCGGTGTGTCGCTGACATAAAACTCGTATTTGTACTCGCCGGGCTTCAGCTCTTTGTCTTCGCCCCGCAGCAGGTCTTTCCATTCCAGGATCCGTCGCAGCTCGACTGCGGTTTCATATGCCGGGTTGACAAGGTTGACGCCAGGTCCCATGACGGAACGGATTGTGGAACGCAGCAACGGGAAATGGGTACATCCCAGTACCAGAGTGTCCACATCGAATGTTTTCATTTCTTCCAGATATCGCTCCACGATCTGTGTTGTGATCGGATCATGAAGCCACATTTCCTCCACAAGGGATACAAGCAGCGGACAGGCTTTCTCGTAAACCTGCAGAGACGGATTCAGGTTTTGGATATATTCTTTGTAAATGCCACTTTCTACCGTACCTTGTGTCGCGATGACGCCGATGCGGTGATTCTCCGTGGCAAGTGATGCCACCTTTGCGCCGGGGCGCACAACGCCGATCACCGGAATGTCCAGCTCTTTTTCCAGCTCCTCCAGTGCAAAAGAGGTCGCCGTATTGCAGGCGATGACGATTGCCTTGACGTTCTTGGTCAGCAGAAAACGGGTGATCTGCTTTGAATAATAAATGACGGTATCGCGGGATTTGCTGCCGTAGGGAACACGGGCAGTATCGCCAAAATATACAAGTCGCTCTTCCGGAATCTGGCGCATGATTTCCCGGACGACAGTGAGTCCGCCGACACCGGAATCAAACACGCCGATCGGCTGATCGCGAAGTGCCTGCTGCGCTTCCGCCTCTGTTAAAATGCGGTTTGCAGCATCCGTTCTTAACTCCAACATAGTTGTTCTCCTTTTATCAGGATTCTTTGTAACCCTGCTCGCGCAGTTACGCTTCCTTCAGACATAAGATCGCGGACAAATTCCCACGGGCGTTCCCCATCTTTCTGTGTGAAAACAGCAGCTCCGGATTGCATCTTGTACAGATCCCCGTCACCTGCATATGCTCTTTCAGAATACCCGCTTTTTCCAGAAGCAATTCATTTGCCCGCCACAGATCCAGCTGATATCTGCCATTTGCATTGCCCCAGACGATCCGCTCTGCCTCTGCCTGCGAAAACTTCTCACAAAAGACATCTGCAACTTCTGCGCCGACTTCATAGCAATCACCGCAGATGCTCGGTCCGATGCATGCCAAAATATCCTGCGGATCACTGCCATAAATATCCTGCATCATCTGCACTGCCTTTGGACCGATCTCCTGTACGGTGCCGCGCCATCCGGAATGCACCAGTGCGATCACCTTGCGCACCGGATCCAGAAAATACAGCGGCACACAGTCCGCGCCAAAGGCAATCAGTGCAACGCCCGGCGTGTTCGTCATGAGTCCGTCGATCCCGGTGTAACCTTTTTCCTTTGTGATGCCCTTTCCGGCATCCGCCTCCGTCACCACCAGAATGTTGTCGGTATGCGTCTGATGGGTCAGAATCGCCCGCTTCCAGTCGTAACCAAGCGCTTCTGCCGCCAGCCTGTGATTCTCCCGCACATCCGCCTCATCGTCCCCTCTTGTGAAGCTCAGATTCATCGAGGCGAAACAACCTTTGCTGACACCACCCATGCGTGTTGTAAAGCCCTGCACCACGAGTCCGGTTTCCTCCAGCATCGGAAAGGACAAAAACGGGACTCCATTTCGGATGATTTCTTCCGGCAGCACAGTCCCCGGTTTTCTGACCCAGGGATACTGATCTGCCTTCTGATCTACGTTTTTCTGTTCCAACTTAAAATCCTCCAAAAGCATCCGGCAAATGTCGGATGCTTTCCCCTTCGATCGCCACAACATCAAAGCGGCACGGCGTATCAAACGGTACATGATACCGCTGTAAAAAAGCCTGTGCTGCCCGGTAGATCCGCTGTTGTTTGCGGATGTCTACCGCTTCCTCCGGAAGCCCCTTTGCAGCGTCTTTTCGATATTTTACTTCTGTAAAGACAAGCCAGCTTCCATCTCTGGCGATCAGATCGATCTCTCCGCTTTTGCAGCGGTAATTGCGCAGCAGGATCTCATATCCCATCTGCTCCAGATAGGCTGCCGCCCTCTCCTCATAGTGTGTCCCCGTCTCGCGGTTGTTCAAGCTCAGACCTCCACAAAATGACCGATGAAGCTGCGGCGATGAATCGGACAGGGACCATAGGTCTTCAATGCCTCGATGTGCGAAGCGGAACCATATCCTTTGTTTCCGGCAAATCCATACTCCGGATAGATCTTGTCATACTCCGCCATCATGCGATCCCTCGTCACCTTCGCCAGAATGCTGGCTGCCGCGATGGACAGGCTCTTGGCATCGCCGCGGATGATCGGCACCTGCTTCATGGAAAGCCCCGGAATCCGAACGGCGTCGTTTAACAGCACTTCCGGCTGTGGCTTCAACTGAGAGACTGCAATGCGCATCGCCTCATAATCTGCCTGTAAAATATTGATCTCGTCGATCACATCCGGTCCTACAATGCCGATCCCGTAAGAAACGGCAGTCTCCCTGATCTGATCAAACAGCTCTTCTCTCTTTTTTTCGGACAGCTTTTTGGAATCGTTTACATACAGCAGCTCGCAATCTTCCGGAAGGCAGACTGCTGCTGCCACTACCGGTCCCGCAAGAGGACCTCTTCCCGCCTCGTCAATGCCGCAAATGACCCCGCAGGGGCGGTATTCCCGCTCAAACGACTGCATCTCCCAGACACGTTCCCTTTCCTGCTCCAGCGCTGCGATTACCTTTTCTGCGCGTTTTACCAGTGTCTGCACGCCTGCACGGGGATCCTCCCGATACTGCTCCAGCCATCCGGGCAACTGCTCTGTCGGAATCGTCTGAAACTGCTCTCGGATTACCTGTATCTTTTCTGCCATCTTCTCTCCTTAATGCCTGACCCAGCCAAATTCTGAGAACGGCCAGATAATCAATGATGCTTTTCCGACAATCTGTTTTCTCGTAATATTACCTACGTCCGTCGCGCGGCTGTCCGAGCTGCCATTTCGGTTATCTCCCAACACGAAATATTCGTCCTCGCCCAACGTGATCGGCTCCAGCGCGCGTCCCGGATTCGTGATCTCTTCCAGTCCGTAATCCTCCTCCAGCGGCTCTCCGTTGATGTAGATCACACCGTCTGCGATCTGCACAGTCTCTCCCGGCAGTCCGATGACGCGCTTAATATAAAATGTGTTTTTCTTATATAAATAGCGAAAAACGATAATATCAAACCGTTCCGGATCGTGGAACCGGTAGGACAGCTTGTCTACCATGATGTTCTCGCCATTATGTAAGTGCGGCTCCATGGAGCTGCCCTGCACTTCTGTACGCTGCGTCACAAATGTGATGATCAGCCACGAAGCGACTACCACAAAAACAAGATATCGGATCGTCTCACCGATCCCGCCATCTTTCTTTGCTTTCTTTTTCTTCTTTCCGGATGTATCCTTCAGACTGACTTCCGTAAACAGTTCTTCTTCGTCCTGCGTATTGTTCATGCCCTGTTCCCTTTCTCGTCGATCATTCTGCTGGTCTTTCGATAGAAATTTGTCCGAGACGTCCGCTGCGGAAATCATCCATCACAAGTCTCGCTGCCTTCTCCGTATCCAGCTCCTGTCCCTTTAACAGGCAGCCACGGATCTTGGCGATCTTTTCCAACAGTTCAAAGCCGGTCTTCGTCTCCTGTGCCAGCTCCTCTTCGGAAAAGCTGTAGCGCTCCTGCAGCTTTTCCGGATACAGTGTGCGCAGAAGCTTCAGCAGCTCACATGCCAGCTCCCTGATATCCAAAATCTCATCGTTCACAGAGCCGATCATGGCCAGATGCACACCGACTTCCGGATCTTCGAACTTCGGCCACAAAATACCGGGAGTATCCAGCAGCTCTACTTCTTTGTTCAGACGGATCCACTGATTTCCCCGCGTCACACCGGGCTTGTTTCCGGTCTTTGCCACGGCCTTTCCTGCAAAGGTATTAATAAACGTGGACTTTCCGACGTTCGGAATGCCCACAACCATCGCACGCACCGGACGGTTCAGAATGCCTCTCCTGCGGTCACGCTCAATCTTTGCCTGGCACACCTGACTTACAGCCGCCTGCACCTGCTTCTTTCCGGCACCGGAGCGGGAATCCAACAATACGACGGTGTAGCCTTTGCTCTCAAACCAGCTCTTCCATCTGCGGTTAACTGCCGGGTCTGCCACATCTGACTTGTTTAACAGGATCAGACGGAGCTTATTTGCCCCCAGCTTATCAATATCAGGATTCCGGCTTGCAAGGGGTGTCCGGGCATCTAACAGCTCGATGACGAGATCCACCAGCTTGATGTCCTGCTCCATTGCTCTCCGGGCTTTTGTCATATGTCCGGGATACCACTGTATCTTCATATCTGTCTCTCCATTTCCTAATTCCTATGTTCCTCTGCGCAGATCACTATTTCAAAAATCCTGCCTGGAAACTCAGCCAAAGCCAGATCCTGCCGCGGATCTGAGATGCCATCTGTGATCTGGATCGTCTCACCCGGCAATCCAACGACCCGTTTCAGATAAAAATTGTCGGCATCTGCGCCTTCTGAAACCGGATCACATCGAAGCGGTCAACTTTATGAAAAGCATACCATATTTTATCCATCAGTACAATATCCTGATTCTGCAGCGGCGGATCCCGAAGTAACTGTCTTCCCACTCCGCCGCGGTGCGATCCACGCGGAGTGCTTTTTGCTTTATAGGAAATGCAACGCAATTTCCTATAAAGTAATAAAAGAGTTCCGCATAGACGCGAAACTCTTTTTCATACACTTCATTTTGGTCAAGCAGCTATTCGCAATCCGCTCCGCTACTTGCTCATAATCAAATACCTGCTTTGCAGTTATTTGGTTAAATTATTTAACCAGTTCCTTAACACGTGCGCTCTTACCGGATCTCTGTCTCAGGTAATACAGTCTAGCACGACGAACCTTACCATAACGAACAACTTCGATATGATCAACAGAAGGAGAATGTACCGGCCAGGTCTTCTCAACGCCTACACCGTTAGAATTCTTACGAACGGTGAAAGTCTCACGAACGCCACCGTGCTGTCTCTTAATTACAGTACCTTCGAACATCTGGATACGCTCTCTGTTGCCTTCCTTGATCTTCGCATATACGCGAACGGTATCACCAACATTGAAGCTATCTACCTTTTCCTTCAGCTGAGCATCTTCAATACTCTTAATAATGTTTTCCATTTGTGTGACCTCCTAATATTTGGATGTTCTTAATGCAGAACTTCTGCAACAGCGGACCATCTTTTCTTTACACAACTCGTTTACTTTACCACAACTTTGCAGTTCTGGCAAGTAGTTTTTTCCCTTTTTCAGAACTTTTTACGCCTTCTTTGCGGAATGCAGCTTTACAATCTCCACGATCAGCTGTGCACAGGTCTGCATATCCTCCACGGTGACATGCTCAAACGGACCGTGAGCAGCAAATCCGCCAGTACCCAGGTTCGGGCAGGGCAGTCCGTGATAGCTCAGGGTTGCACCGTCCGTGCCGCCTCTTGCGGGCTGTGCATACGGCTCCAGACCCAGAGTGCGCAATGCAGTGTAAGCATTGTCCACGATGAACATCTTGTCCTTCAGCACTTCGTACATGTTCGGATACTGATCACGAATGGTCAGAGTAACGGTTCCTTCACCGTACTTTTCATTCATCAAAACTGCGATATGCTCCAGAGTAGCCTTTCTTGCACGGAAATATCCCCTATCAAAATCACGCACAATGTAAGACAGCGTGCAGGATGTGGTAGAGCCGTTGAAGCTGGTCAGATGGTAGAAGCCCTCTCTGCCTTCGCTGTCTCTCGGGGTCTCACCGGTGGGCAGCATGCTGTTGATCTCGCAGCCAACCAGTGCAGCGTTGATCATGCGGTTTTTGGAAGAACCGGGATGAATACTGTAACCCTTGATCTCAAAAGTAGCAGCGCATGCATGGAAGTTCTCGTAGCTGACACATGCCGGATCTCCGCCGTCCATGGTGTAAGCGTACTCTGCGCCAAAGTTCTCAATGTCAAAATGGCTCGGTCCAAGACCAACCTCCTCGTCCGGAGTGAAGCCGATGCAAACTTTTCCGTGGGGAATGTTCTGCTCCTGCAGCATGGAAACTGCAGTCAGGATCTCTGCGATACCCGCCTTGTCATCTGCGCCCAGCAGAGTGGTGCCATCGGTGGTGATCAGTGTCTTGCCCTTCAATGTAGGCAGGTGCGGGAAATTCTCCAGATCCAGCACGCGGCCGCTTGTGCCAAGCTTTACTTCACCGCCGTCATAGTTTTCGATGATCTGCGTCTTCAGACCTTCTCCCGGAAACTCGGTAGCAGTATCCATATGGGCGATGAATCCGATGCCGGATAACTCTTCATATCCGGGTGTTGCCGGCAGCACGCCGTAAACATAAGCATTCTCGCTGACACGCACATCAGACAGACCCATCTCGTTCATTTCTTTTTCCAGCTCTCTCGCCAGATTCCACTGTACCTCTGTGGTCGGCACATGGCTCACACCTTCCGCAGACTGTGTGGGGATATTGACATACTTCAAAAATCTTTCCTGAATGTTCATCATACGTTCCTCCTTGACCAATCTGATTCGTATTGTAGCACACTCTATTTCAAAAGAAAACCCGGACTTTACTTTTCCCAGCCCAGCGTTTTCAGATGCGCAAGATCTTTTTTCGTCAGCTCGCAATTTTCTAACAGATCCGGACGCCATTTCAGTGTGCGCTCCAGCGACTTTTCTCTGCGCCATGCCTCGATGTTGGCATGATGTCCGGAAAGCAGCACCTCCGGCACCCGCAGTCCCTCAAACTCTACCGGTCTGGAATACTGGGGATACTCTAATAAATTATCCTGAAATGACTCAAACTCTGCGGATACTTCATTATTTAAAACACCGGGAACCAGTCTGGAAATGCAGTCGATCATCATCATCGCCGGAAGCTCGCCGCCGGTCAGCACGAAATCTCCCGCAGACAAAAAGTCCGTCACACACAGCTCCAGCGCACGTTCGTCAATGCCCTCATAATGTCCGCACAGAAAGACCAGATCTTCCTCTGTCGCCAGTTCTTCTGCAATTTTCTGGGTAAAGGGACGTCCCTGGGGTGTCATGTAGATGACACGGGGCTGTTTGCCGATCCGCACCTCTACATCCCGGCAGGCACGCACCACCGGGCCTGCCTGCATCAGCATTCCCGCTCCGCCGCCGTATGGATAATCGTCCACTTTGTTATGTTTATTTTCCGCATAATCCCGAATGTTCAGCGCCTCGACCTCGATCAGTCCTCTTTCGGATGCCCGTCCGAGAATGCTCGTTCCAAGTCCCTGCGTGATCATGTCCGGGAACAGCGTCAGCACATGAAATCTCATAGATCCAGTAAGCCCTCCATCACATGTACCGTCATCCGTCCGTTTTCCACGTCCACTGCACGGATGCAGTCCGGAATGTTCGGCAGCAGCACTTCCTTGCCAGATTCCATGCGGACGACATAGACACTGTTCGCGCCAGTCTCCAGAACGTCCACCAGAGTTCCCAGCACACTGCCATCTTCCTCTTCCACAGTCATATCCAGCAGATCCGCCAGATAATACTCGCCCTCTTCCAGCGGAACCGCATTTTCTCTTGTGACGAGCAGATCACACTGGCGCAGCAGCTCCGCATCGTTCATGGAATTGATGCCGTCCAGCTTTAGGATTACCATATTTTTAAAGAACTTTACGTTCTCTACCTGATGTGGCACCTGCGCCTTCTTCGTATCCAGGATGACCTGCATCCCCTTTTTGAAGCGGCTTACGTCATCTGTCGTGGGATATACCTTCATCTCACCGCGTACGCCGTGAGGAGATGTGATAACACCGACTCTGAAATATTGTTCCATACTTTCTCGATACTCCTTCGCAATATAAAACCAAGTAAAAATAGAATCCTGCTCCGCAGGATTCTCCGCCTGCGGCGGGTCGCGAAGCGACAAATTTCTTTTCCGCCGCAGTGCGATCCACGCGTAGCGCTTTTTTTACTTTATAGGAAATGCAACGCAATTTCCTATAAAGTGAAAAAAGCTGCTGTAGCAAAAACCACAGCAGCTTTTCGTATTACTGAATTTCCACGATAACTTTTTTATCCTCTTTCGAAGCTGCCGCTTTCACAACAGAACGGATCGCCTTTGCGATACGACCCTGCTTGCCGATGACCTTACCCATATCGGAAGGCGCTACCTTCAGCTCGATGACAACGGAATTTTCTTTTTCTACTTCCGTAACAACAACCTCGTCAGGTGAATCTACCAGTGATTTTGCAATCACTTCTACCAGTTTCTTCATGTCATTCACCTCCATGAAACGAGAATTGAATTATTTCTCGATTCCAGCGATTTTTAACAGCTTGCTAACAGTCTCGGTGGGCTGTGCGCCGTTTGCTAACCACTTCTTGGTCTCTTCCTCATCGAACTTGATGATGCTCTCAGCAGCGTTGGGATCGTAGGTTCCCAGCTCAGCGATGAATCTGCCATCTCTCGGCATTCTGCCGTCTGCTACTACGATTCTATAGAAAGGAGCCTTCTTCTTACCCATTCTCTTTAATCTCATCTTTACCATTGTTACATACCTCCGTAATTATTGTTGTTTTCTTTTTTCTTTATGGTTAAGGATACTCTCTTGATCCTGATACCCTCATTTACAGACCAAACGGTAATTTGAACCGCTTGCGGCCTTTGCCTCCCATCATGCCGGACATCTGCTTCATCATCTTCTGCATCTGCTCGAACTGTTTCAGGAAGCGGTTTACTTCTGCGACTTCCACGCCAGCGCCCTTTGCAATGCGGACCTTTCTGGACGGGTTGATGATCGACGGATTGGAACGCTCCTTCGGTGTCATGGACAATACGATCGCTTCCGTTCGGGACAACTGCTTTTCGCTCTCGTCCGCATCCGGCATCGCATTTTTCATCTTTGCCATGTTCTTGCCGCCGCCCATGCCAGGCAGTGCATCCAAAATCGCACTCATACCGCCCATGGAACGCATCTGCTTCAGCTGATCGAGATAATCATTCAGATCAAACTGCGCTTTGCGCATCTTCTGTTCCATCTCACGGGCTTTGTCTGCATCGATCTGCATCTCTGCTTTCTCGATCAGGCTCATGACATCGCCCATACCAAGGATACGGGATGCCATACGATCCGGATAGAACTGCTCCAGATCGGATAATTTCTCGCCCATGCCGACATACAGAATCGGCTTTCCGGTCACAGCACGAATGGAAAGTGCTGCACCACCACGGGTGTCTCCATCCATCTTTGTCAGGATCACGCCATCGATTCCGATGCGCTCATCAAATGTCTTTGCCACATTGACTGCATCCTGACCGGTCATCGCATCAACTGTCAGGATCCGGTAGTCTAAAGGAATCGCTTTCTCGATTTCCACCAGCTCCTGCATCATATCCTCATCAATCTGCAGACGACCTGCCGTATCGAGGATCACAACGCTCTGTCCGTTCTTTGCCGCATGCTCCATCGCAGCCTTTGCGATGTTCACCGGCTTGTGGCTGTCTCCCATCGAGAAGACTTCCACGCCCTGCTTCTCACCGTTGATCTGCAGCTGTTTGATCGCTGCGGGACGGTAAATATCACAGGCAACAAGAAGCGGCTTACGTCCTTTGATCTTAAACTTACCGGCGAGCTTTGCTGCCGTCGTCGTCTTACCTGCACCCTGCAGACCCATCATCATGATGACCGTGATCTCATTCTGCGGGCGAAGCTTGATCTCAGTCGTCTCGGAACCCATCAGGTTGACCATCTCTTCGTTTACGATCTTGATGACCATCTGTCCCGGTGTCAGGGAGTTCATCACATCCTGACCGACAGCCCGCTCCTGCACTGCAGAAATGAACTGCTTTACGACTTTAAAGTTTACATCGGCCTCCAGGAGCGCCATCTTGACTTCCCGCAGTGCGGTCTTAACATCCGCCTCTGTCAGTCTGCCCTTTCCTCGCAGGTTTTTGAATACATTCTGAAGTTTTTCAGATAAGCTCTCAAATGCCATGCCTGCCCTCCTGTTAAAATGTCTCCAGCAGCTCTCTGGCAATCCGTGCAATCTCCTCATCGGGCTGCGTCCCGGACTCCTTCGCCAACTGCTCGATCCTGCTTACTTCCTGTTTTGCATGACGGAACTTTTCGACCAGATGAAGCTTCTCTTCATAACCGGCAAGAATCCGGTCACAGCGGCGGATCAGATCGTGAACTCCCTGTCTGGAAATCCCTTTCTCCTCAGCCACCTCGCTGATCGAGTAATCCTGCAGCACAACATCCTCATAAATCTCTTTCTGATGTTCTGTCAGCAGTTCTCCATAGAAGTCGTACAGCATCGTCTGCTCTACTACTATGTTGATTTTTTCTTCTCTCAATTCCATCACCCTGCATACTATATCGGACAGAATCTGAAAAGTCAAGGCTTTTTTTGATTTTTGTCAAGTTTTTTTACTTGACGCGCAATTTTCAGGCGTTTCTTTCCTGAATTGCAGCATACAGGCGGTCTAACGCATCCTGCAGCACCTGTCTTGTACATGCCAGATTGATTCGCTCAAATCCCTTTCCGCCTTCGCCAAATATATAACCCTCGTCGGTAAACCACAGCGCCTTATGTACCATGAAGTCTTCCAGTTCTTTCTCATCCATGCCCAGTGCTCTGAAATCCAGCCACAGCAGATAGGTACCTTCCATCGGGAATGCATGGATCATCGGCAGCTTTTCTGCCAGGAAGTCTTCTACAAGCTGTCTGTTTCCATCCACATGAACCAGCAACTGCTCCAGCCAATCCTCGCACTTGGAATATGCCAGCTCGCAAGCCTTGTAGCCGAAAATGTTCAGAGAGCTGTAGCCGCCTGCGCTCTCCAGCTTTTCGCGAATGTCTGCATTGGGAACAAACAGATTGGAGGTCTGCAGTCCTGCCAGATTGAAGGTCTTGCTCGGCGCGGTACAGATGATCGTGTTGTCCAGATACTTCTGCTCAAATGTTCCAAGAGAAACATGGGTATGTCCCGGCATGATCAGATCAGAATGGATCTCATCGGCCACCATCAGCACCTGATGTTTCAGACAGATATCTGCCAGCTTGTGCAGCTCCTCGCTCGTCCAAACCCGTCCGATGGGGTTGTGCGGGGTACACAGAATAAACATGGTAACATCCGGTCTTGCTGCCTTTTCCTCAAAGTCCGCAAAGTCAATCTCATAATGTCCGTCCACGATCAGCAGCTCATTTTCGACTACGCCACGGCCATTCTTTTCTGCCTGTGCACGGAAAGGATGGTAAACCGGTGTGTTGATCAGAATGCTGTCCGTGGGTGCGGTCAGTGCTGCAATCAGCTGACCGATTGCCGGAACGATACCAGGTGTCAGGATAAACCACTCTCTGTCAGGACGGAAGCCGTGGCGGCGCTCCATCCAGTTCTGCACCGCCTCAAAATAAGCATCTGTTGGCTCCGTGTAACCCAGGATCATCTCGTCCAGATACTGTTTCAGACCTTCCACGATCTCCGGCGCATTGTTCAGCTCCATATCAGCTACGGAAAACGGCACGATGGAATCCGGTACTTCCGGGTTTGCCTGCTTCATCATTTCCCACTTGATTGCTCCCACACCATTTCTGGAATGCGCTGTCTCAAAATTGTACTTCATTTGTAAACTCCTCCAATTCCGGGGCTGCATCTTTACAGCTCCCTATTTCGTTTTTTCTATACCTTCCTTATAAGCTGGCATTCACCAGTTTCGGACGATAGCCCTTCTCTTCCAATGCCTGTACGATCTCCTGCTTGTGCTCGTTGCCGTATGCCTCAATGGTGATGCGCAGCTCCACAGCAGAATTGCGGTTTGTGGTAACGAACTGATTGTGCTCCAGACGCACACAGTTGCCCTGCTTGTCTGCGATAACAGATGCCACCTTTACCAGCTCACCGGGCTTATCCGGCAGCAAGACCGATACGGTGAAGATACGGCCTCTCTGGATCAGACCATGCTGTACCACAGAAGACATAGTAATGACATCCATGTTACCACCACTCAGAATCGAAACAACCTTCTTATTCTTAAAGTCCAGATGCTTCAAAGCAGCAACGGTCAGCAGTCCTGAATTTTCTACGATCATCTTGTGATTTTCGATCATGTCCAGGAAGCAGACAACCAGTTCCTCATCGCGAATGGTGATGATCTCGTCCACATTCTGCTGCACATAAGGCAGCAGCTTGTCGCCCGGTGTCTTTACTGCAGTACCGTCTGCGATGGTATCAACCTTCGGCAATGTCACAACCTTGCCCTCTTTCAGAGACTCCTGCATGCAATTTGCACCGGCAGGTTCCACGCCGATGACTTTGATCTTCGGATTCAGCATCTTTGCCAGAGTGGAAACGCCGGTCAGAAGTCCGCCGCCGCCTACCGGGCACAGAATGTAATCCACCGTGGGAAGCTCTTTGATGATCTCCATTGCGATCGTGCCCTGACCGGTGGCAACATCCAGATCATTGAACGGATGCACAAAAGTCAGACCCTCTTCTTTTTCTTTCTCCAATGCGTATGCGCAGGCATCATCGTAAGTATCACCATGCAGAATAACCTTTGCACCGTAACCCTTGGTGCGGTTTACTTTAATCAAAGGTGTGGTGGTAGGCATGACGATCTCTGCCGGGCAACCGTACATTTTTGCGGCTGCAGCTACGCCCTGTGCGTGGTTTCCTGCGGATGCTGTGATCAGACCCTTGCTGCGTTCTTCCTCGGACATGGTGCTGATCTTATAGTAAGCACCGCGGATCTTGTAAGCGCCGGTCTCCTGCATATTTTCCGGTTTCAGATAAACCTTGTTTCCGGTCTGTGCGCTGAAATACTCACTGTACACCAGATTCGTCGGACGTGTTACTCTGCACACGATTTCGCTTGCTTCTTCAAATTTCTCCAAAGTCAATTCTGTCGTTTCTGCCATAACTGTTCTATCTCCTTTGTCAATCTTTGTTCTCTTCTGTCTCAGTTTCTTCATCATCCTTTTCCGGCACATCAAACAGTGCCCGGACAAATTCCTCTGCGTGGAACTTCTGCATATCGTCGATCTGCTCGCCGACGCCGATATACTTGACCGGAATGCCCAGCTCCGACTGGATCGCAACAGCGATGCCGCCCTTTGCTGTACCATCCAGCTTTGTCAGAATGATACCGGTCACATCTGCAACTTCCATGAACTGCTTCGCCTGAGACATGGCATTCTGTCCGGTGGTTCCGTCGAGGACAACCAGTGTCTCCCGGAAAGCTTCCGGATACTCGCGTTCAATAATGCGGTTGATCTTGCGCAGCTCTTCCATCAGATTCTTCTTATTGTGAAGACGTCCTGCGGTATCCACTAACAACACATCCACATTTCTTGCTTTCGCCGCCTGCACTGCATCAAACACAATGGATGCCGGGTCAGAGCCCTCCTGTCCGGCAATGAGATCAACACCGGCACGACCAGCCCATTCCCGCAGCTGATCAATGGCTGCAGCACGGAATGTATCCGCTGCGGCTAACAATACTTTCTTACCGGAATCCTTCATCTGACCTGCCAGCTTGCCGATGGAAGTCGTCTTGCCGACGCCGTTGACACCGATCACTAACACAACAGACTTTCTGTTTTCGAACTCATATGCTTCCTCCGTCAGCTCCATCTGCTCGCGGATACTGCTGATCAGAAGCTCCTTACAGTCTGCCGGCTCTTTGATATGCTGCTCTTTTACTTTTTTGCGAAGATCATCCATGATTTTGGATGTCGTATTGATTCCCAAATCTCCCATGATGAGAATTTCTTCGATTTCTTCATAGAAATCCTCGTCAATAGCGGAGTAGCCGTGGAAAACAGAATCAATTCCGGCTACGATGTTATCTCGCGTCTTGGAAAGTCCAGCTACCAGTTTGCTGAAAAAGCCCTTTTTTTCTCCCATACTTCCTCCAAATGTTTTTCTTTTATTGATCCAGATCCTGCTCGATCATGTTGACGCTCACCAGTGCGGAAACGCCCTTCTCCTGCATTGTAATACCATACAGGCGGTCTGCCGCGATCATCGTGCCGCGTCGATGCGAGATTAGAATAAACTGGGTATGTTCTGTCAGTTTCTTTAAGTATTCTGCAAAGCGGCTGACATTTGCATCGTCCAAAGCTGCCTCGATCTCGTCCAGCAGACAGAACGGAGATGGCTTCAAATTCTGGATGGCAAACAGCAGCGAGATTGCTGTCAATGCCTTCTCACCACCGGACAACTGCATCATGTTCTGCAGTTTCTTTCCCGGCGGCTGTGCGATGATCCGGATACCTGCTTCGATGATGTCCTCATCCTCCGTCAGCTCCAGCGTACCCTTTCCACCGCCAAACAGCTCCTGAAAGACCACGTTAAACTCTTTCTGAATCAAATCAAACTGTTCCCTGAACTGCTTGCGCATGCCCACGTCCAGCTCGTCCACGATCCTGATCAGCGCATCCTCCGATGCCACAAGATCATCGTGCTGTCCCTTCAGGAAGGTATATCGCTCCAGAACGTCTTTGTATTCTTCCATGGCGTTGACATTCACCGGACCCAATGCGCGAATCTGGTTCTTATGCGTCGTGACATATTGCTTCAATTCTGAAGCTGCCATACCGGTCTGATTGCCGTTTTCCGTCACCTCACTGGGCATCAGCTCATATTCATTCCACAGATAGTTTACGCGGTTCTCAATGTAGTTCTCACGCTGCTCCTTCTGACTTTCCAGACGGAACTTTTCTTTGTCCAGACGACTCTCTTTCTCCGTCAGTTCCTCTCTTCGCTGGAAAAACTGCTTCTGCTCTGCCGCGGTCTGATCCCGCTCTGCGGTCGTCTGCTCCAGCGTCTTCTGAACTTGCTGCATCTCCTCTTCGCTCTGTCGGATCTGCTCCCGCAGCTGTATGATCTCCGCCTCTTTCTTTGCGACTTCGGTTCCGATCGTCTCTACACCGCTGCCAAGCTCGCTGCTTTCCTGCTGCAAATGCGCGATTTCCTGACAAATGCGGGCTTCGTTTTCCTTCTGGAATCCATCCTGATGCTCCATGCCGGTGTATGCCACCTGCAAGGTCTGCACCGTCTGTGCCTGAGCTTCCCGCTCCTCCCGCAGTCGTACTAACGCTTCTGCGCCGCTCTCCACCGTATCTTTTGACGAGGCATTTTCCGCATCGATCGTCCGGATCTGATCCATCATAGACCGATTGCGCTCTGTCAGCTGCGCTTCCTGCTCTTCCAGCTGCTGCAATTCTCTCGCACAGCCTTCCTTCGTGTGATCCTGCTGCTGCAGCTGCTCTTCCGCCTGCTTGCGCTGCAAGCTGCTTGTGTTATAGCGGATTGCTTCCTGCTGTCTCGTCCGCCGGATACCATCCAACTGTCCGGCGCTGTACTCCTGATCCTGTCGGATCTGCGTCATCCGCGCCTGTGCAGCCTGATACTCCTTCTGACTTTTCTGTGCTGCCTGCTCCAGATCTTCGATCTCACGGCGTCTTCCCAGCAGATTACTCGTGTTGCGGAATGCACCACCGGTAATAGAGCCGCCGGGATTCAGCAATTCGCCCTCCAGCGTTACGATTCGAAGACTGTGCTGATATTTTCTCGCCAGTGCCAGTGCATGATCGATGTGGTCTGCCACAACGACCCTTCCCAACAACTGACGGACTAATTTCTGATATTCTGGATCATAGCTGACCAGATCCGATGCGACGCCAAACACCCCCGGCTCCCGCAGGACATTTTTCTGACTCAGCTCCCGGTCTCCGGAAATGCCATTCAACGGCAGGAACGTAGCACGACCATACTGGTTCTTTTTCAGAAAGGCGACTAACGCTTTTGCGGTCTGCTCCGTGTCCGTGACAACATTCTGGATGCTGCCGCCCAGAGCTGTCTCAATGGCAGTCTCATATTTTTTCTCGGTGTGGATCAGGTCTGCCACAACGCCCCGCACGCCCGGATACTGCTGCTTGTGCTCCATGATCCGGCGCACGCTGTTTCCATAGCCCTCATAGCGCTCTGCCAGGTTTTGCAGGGACTCTGCTCTCGTATGACTCGCATGGTACGCCTGCTGCGCCTGTGACGCCTGTTCCGATGCTTCCCGGAACTGCTTTTCACAATCCTGCAAATGCTGCTGCAGGCCACGCTCCTGCTCATCCAGCGCAGAAACCCGCTCCTGAATCTCCTTCTGCTCGGCAATGCACGCATCCAGCTGCTCCTGCGCCTGACTGCTGCCCTGCTTCAATTGCTCCATCCTTGTGAGCAATTCCTGCTTTCTCAGTGCGTTTTGTTCCAGAATCGTCTCAAAACGCTCCGACTGTGCCGATGCCGATGCCTTTTCATTCAGCAGTTCCATCATACGGCCCTTTGCCGAGTCAATGGAGTCCGATGCTTCCTGAATCTTCACATCCATCTGCGCCAGAATGCGGGACGCTTCCTGCCATTCCTGCTTCTTTTTCACGAGCTGGGCATTCAAAGACTCCTGCTCTTTCCGCAGGGACGTAAGTTCATCTTCTCTCTGTCCGATCTCTTCTCCGATTGTTTCCACACGACCGGTGATCGTCTTCTCCCGGTCATGCTCTGCGCGGATCTGCTCCGTCAGCACATTGATCTGACCTTCCATCCGCTTGCAGGCAACTTCCGCCTCGCTGTGCTGCTTTCGCGCAGACTCCAGTAATGTATTTAATTCATTAAAATAATTTTCCAGCTCGGAATACCGCGTGCGCAGATCCTCCGCTGCTCCCGTCGTCTCCTCCAGCTCATCCGTCACGATCCGGATGCGCTCTTCCGTGGCTGCCAGCTGCTTTCTTGCATCTGCATAGTCCATCACGAACAGATCAATGTCCGCCCGTTTCAGCTCTTCCCGCAGATTCAAATACGTACGCGCGGTCTCCGCCTGCTTTGCAAGCGGTCCCACCTGTTTCTCCAGCTCGGACAAAATGTCATTGACACGGGTCAGATTCTGGTGCTCACTCTCCAGCTTTTTGAGGGCGGTCATCTTGCGGCGCTTGAACTTTACGATACCTGCCGCCTCATCGAACAGCTCTCGCCGGTCCTCCGGCTTGGAACTCAAAATCTTGTCGATCTGTCCCTGTCCGATGATGGAATAACCCTCTTTACCGATACCGGTATCATAAAACAGCTCCTGCACCTGACGCAGACGGCACACATTGCCATTGATCAGATACTCACTCTCGCCGGAACGGTATACGCGTCTCGCAACCGTCACTTCCTCATATTCAATATTTAGTACATGATCGGAATTATCCAGTGTAATTGCCACATAAGCACTGCTCTGCGGCTTGCGGTTCTCTGTACCGGAGAAAATAACGTCCTGCATGCTGCTGCCTCGCAGCTGTTTCGCACTCTGTTCACCTAACACCCATCTCACCGCATCCGCCACGTTGCTCTTTCCGCTTCCGTTTGGTCCGACAATACAAGTCACACCATTGTGAAACGAAAAGCACAGCTTATTTGCAAAGGACTTAAATCCCTGCACTTCGATGCTCTTTAAATACATACATTATCCTATTCTTCCGGTCAGTCTTTCTGTTCCGGCTTTTGTTTTTTCAGTCGAAGCAATGCCTGATAGGCAGCCATCTGGTGTGCTGCCTTCTTTGTATGTCCGCGACCGCTTCCAAGCTCTCTTCCCCCCAGCAGAACTCTGGCGGTAAAGTTCTTGTCATGCTCCGGACCTTCCTCTCCTGTAATCTCATATACAAGAGGGGCATCGGTGATTTTCTGTGCAGTCTCCTGCAGGATCGTCTTGCTGTCATAAAACAGATGCTTCTGCTCAATATCATTCAAGATAAAACGCTCTGCAAATGTTCTCGCGCACTCCAGTCCGCCGTCGAGATAAATTGCTCCCAGCACAGCCTCCATCGCATCCGATGTGATGGAATCTCTCTTTCTGCCGCCGGTCGCTGCCTCTCCTCTGCCCATGATGAGATACTCGCCCAGCTCGATCTCTCTGGCACACAGCGCCAAGGTCGGTTCACAGACAATGCTGGCACGCAGCGTCGTCAGCTCTCCTTCTTTCTTATGCGGATACCGCTTGTACAAAAACTCACTGGATGTCAGCTCCAGAACTGCATCTCCTAAAAACTCCAGACGCTCATTGCAATCCTCATGCTTCAGACCGGCTTCATTCGTATAAGAACTGTGGATCAACGACTGGCGCAGTAACTCCTGATCATGAAACGTATACCCAATGACTTTTTGTAAGTTTTGTAAAGAATACTCTTTCAAAGTATTGCTCCCTTCTATAATCAAAATAGAATCCTGCTTCGCAGGATTCTCCGCCTGCGGCGGGTCGCGAAGCGACAAATTCCGTTCCGCCGCAGTGCGATCCATGCGGAGCTCTTTTTGCTTTATAGGAAATGCGACGCAATTTTCTATAAAGTCAAAATAGAATCCTACAGCGCAGGATTCCTCGCCTGCGGCGGGTCGCGGAGCGACAAATTCCTTCCGCCGCAGTGCGATCCACCCGGAGCGCCTGTTTTTGCTTTAACGGAAATTGCGTTGCATTTCCGTTAAAGCAAAAACAGGCTGATGCCGGGGAACCCCTGCATCAGCCCTGTGATTCGATTAGCCGATTGCTTTCTCAATCAGTCTGACTGCATCTCCGACGGTCTGAATGTTCTCAATCGCATCATCCGGAATCTTAATATCGTATTCTTCCTCTACTGCCATCAGGATCTCGTAACGATCCAGAGAATCGGTACCCAGATCATCTACGAACTGCGTGTCCATCGTGATATCTGCCTTGTCGTATGTGCTAACAAAAGATGAGATAATGTCTACCAGTTTATCAAATTCCTTATTCATTTTCTTTTTTCCTTTCTGATTCTGTTTCTAACATTTTTCTAATTTTATCTGTAATCTCCTGCTCCTTGAAGGATGCGCACTGGAAGATCGCATTCCGAATCTCAGCAGCAGTGGAATTACCGTGTGCTTTTACGACCAGTCCGTTCAGACCGAGCATCGGTGCTCCGCCGTACTCACTGGCATCAAATGTTTTTTTCAGTCCCTTCAGCGCAGGCATCGCAAGCGCTCCGCCGATCTTACCGCGCGTGGTGGACATCATCGCATCCTTGATCATCTTCATCAAAGCGGATGCAGTACCCTCGTACAGCTTCAGGATGACATTTCCCACAAATGCTTCACAGACAATGACATCTGCTCCGCCGTAGGGAATCTCTCTCGCCTCAATGCTGCCGATAAAGTTGATATCTGTGCATGCTTTCAACAGCGGCATCGTCTCTTTGACAAGGGCATTCCCCTTCTCCTCCTCCGCGCCGATGTTTACAATGGCGACACGGGGATTCTTCACGCCGATGACATCCCGCATGTACATAGATCCCATCTTTGCGAACTGTACCAGATGATCGGCTCTCGCATCGACATTCGCGCCGCAGTCAATCAACAGGGAAACACCCTTCATCGTCGGGATGACCGGTGCTAACGGGGAACGCTTAATACCGGGAATTCTGCCTGCGATCAGCTGACCGCCTGCCAGTACCGCTCCGGTGGAACCGCAGGAAACAAATGCATCTGCCTCTCCGCTCTTGATCTGCTTCAGTCCGACTACGATGGAGGAATCCTTCTTCGTCCGGATTGCCTGAACCGGATGCTCCTCATTTGTAATCACCTCGGTTGCCGGTACAACTGTGATCTGTCCTTCCGGGTAGGTATGCTTCGCCAGTTCTGCCTTCACGACATCCGGAATTCCGATCAGATTTACCGTGATATCCTGTCTGGCTGTCACTGCCTCTACGACACCCTTGACCATCTCGGCAGGTGCATAATCACCGCCCATTGCATCCACTGCTACTCGAATCATTGTATCTTCTCCTGTCTGCCTTCTTTTTGCACTAGCATTACTATACTCGATACGAGTTCAGAAATCAATAGTTATTTCCGCGGAACCATCCAGTCCAAAATGTCTTTGATCTCTCTGTCCCAGAAATCCCAGTTGTGTCCGCCATCGCCCTCTTTATAGGTAATCTTCGCGCCAAGCTCCTGCATCTTTGCATAGACATACTTGTTATGCTCGTACAGAAAATCTTCGGTTCCGCATGCCTGATACAGCTCCGGAACAAGTCCTGCCGCCGTATCTTTCTGATATAAGTGGAACAGATCCGCCTCGCTGCCCGCTAACTTTTCCGGATCGCCGAAAATATCTTCCCACGGGAACGGATTGTTCTCGCTGCCCTTGCCGATGCTCTGGTACAGTTCTGCAATGCCCAGTGCGCCGGACATGCTGGCGGCCTTTGCATAGACATCCGGGCGCTTCAGAGCCAGATACCAAGCGCCGTATCCTCCCATGGAAAATCCTGCAACAAACGTATCCTCCCGCTTCTTCGATACCGGGAACAGACGTCTCACATACGCCGGAAGCTCCTCCGTAAAGTACGTCATCCACTTTTCACCGTGTACCATGTCCTGATAAAAGTTATTGCCCGCGGATGCTGTCACCAGGACGCAGCGATGCTGCTGCGCATAACGCTCTACACTGCTGAAGCGCGGCCAGGAACTGTGATTGCCATACGCACCGTGCAGCAGATATACAACCGGCAGACCTTCCTCATAATTATAACGCTGGTCGGACGTTGTGTCCGTGATCTGCTCCTGTCCTTCCGGTGTCGGGATCACAACGCTGATATCCACGTTGTTGCCCAGTACAAAGCTATAATAATTCCCCGTAAAAAATGCCATCTCGTAAATCCTCCGTTCTGTTTTCCTGCTGTAAGCTGATCCGCCTGCCCTCAGACGAACGCTGTACGCATTTTCTTTGCTTTTTTTATTTTACAATGTTTTTTTTCTTCCGTCTATACCATGCAGAAAAAACATCCAATTTCCTTTTCGCCGCAGTGCGATCCACGCGGAGCGCTTTTGGCTTGATAGGAAATACAGAGCAATTTCTCTATAAAGCAAAAAGACCAGGAGCTGATCTCTCAACTTCTGGTCTTCCTGTGTTTGTTACTGATTAGTCAACAGCGATGATTTCCTTTTTGTTATAGGAACCGCAAGCCTTGCATACTCTGTGAGGCATCATCAGTGCGCCACACTTGCTGCACTTTACAAGGTTGGGAGCGCTCATCTTCCAGTTCGCTCTGCGGCTGTCTCTTCTACCTTTGGAATGCTTGTTCTTAGGACAAATGGACATTGGGTTACACCTCCTTGTAATTATTAAAGATATCACGGATGACCGACATACGTGGATCCTCCGACGAATGGTCGTCACAACTGCAAGCATGCAAATTCAGGTTTCCACCACATACTCTGCACAAACCCTTGCAGTCCTCTCTGCACAATACTTTCATTGGCAGAACTGATAAGAGTTCATTCTCCACCAGTCGATCCACGTCCAACTCGTATCCGATCACATAAGGCTGTTCATCCAAGGCCTCTGCCCGGTCTTCTTCCGAAGCATTAAAATCTACTTCCCGCTGGAAATCCAGAGAAAAAGAAGTCTCAACCGGTGTCAGACACCGATCGCATGGAATCAGCAAGCTAAATGCCGCTGTTGCGTCAATCACTACCTGTCGATTCTTCGTATGCAGGATATGAAGCGTCACTGTCGGATGTGCTTCCTTCAGCGGATACTCCCCGCCGGGTGCTGCAAGAGCAGCCATCTCAAGCGGAACCTGATACTCCTTCTTCCTTCCATCTACGGTCAGAAGCTCTGATAAATTCAGTTGCATAGTCTCTCTCCTACGCACCCAATCAATTATACACGGGTCGTATTTCTTTGTCAATAACTATTTTTAATTTTTCTCAACAGAAAAGTTTGTTCTGTTTTCGGTCAATTACTGTGCCTGAGCCTGTACAGCAGTGATACCGATAACACCAACGATATCCTCTGCGGAGCATCCTCTGGACAGATCGTTTACAGGCTTTGCGATACCCTGAGTAACAGGACCGTAAGCTTCTGCCTTTGCAAGTCTCTGAACCAGCTTGTAACCGATGTTGCCGGCATCCAGATCAGGGAATACCAGTACGTTCGCCTGACCGGCAACAGGGCTGCCCGGAGCCTTGGAAGCGCCTACAGCAGGAACGATAGCAGCATCCAGCTGTAACTCACCATCCATCAGGTACTGAGGATACTCTTCCTTTGCGATTGCAACTGCGGAAGTAACCTTATCAACATCTGCATGCTTTGCGCTGCCCTTTGTGGAATGAGACAGGAAAGCTACCTTCGGCTCTTCGCCAACTAACAGCTTGAAGCTCTCTGCGGAAGATGCAGCGATTGCAGCAAGCTTTTCCGGATCGGGGTTCTGCTCCAGACCACTATCTGCGAACAGGAATGTACCGTTAGCACCCATATCGCAGTTCGGAACTACCATCATGAAGAAAGCGGATACCAGCTTGGAGCCGGGCTTGGTCTTCAGGATCTGCAGAGACGGACGCAGGGTGTTTGCAGTGGAATGGCAAGCGCCGGATACAACACCGTCAGCCTGTCCCATCTTAACCATCATACAAGCGAAGTACATGTAGTCGCCTAACAGCAGCTCTTTTGCCTTCTCAGGAGTCATGCCCTTTGCTTTTCTCAGCTCTACCAGACCATCAATGTAGCCCTGGGTCAGTTCAGAAGTCTCCGGATTTACGATCGTAGCGCCGGAAATATCCAGACCTTCGGAATACTTCTCTACCAGATCAGGAGTACCGATGATAACGATGTTTGCGATGCCTTCCTTCAGTGCCTGTGCAGCAGCTTCGTATGTTCTTCTGTCCATAGACTCCGGAAGCGCGATTGTCTTAATATCTTTCTTTGCTCTCTCTTTGATTGTGTCAATAAATCCCATGATTCATGACTCCTTTCCCTTTTTTCAAGCGGTTGCAGCTTATCCTGCAGCCTTCTTAATATCAGAAGCAGAATATCCCTGCTCCCTCAGCTTTTCCCATTATATAACACTCTCCGCCAAAAAAACAAGTCTTTGTCCCGCAAAAAACGCTATGTACGAAAAGAAATCCATTCCATCCTTTTTTCTTTTCCTTTTTTGCGGTAAAATAAGAACAACTACAGGAGCGCTGTGTCCAAGCTTTTCATATCATCTGACACAGCACGCTCCAGAATGGAGAATTTTATGAATCTGGCTGCCATCATCGCAGAATACAATCCCCTTCACAATGGCCATGCCTGGCACATTGCCGAAACGAAACGACTCACCGATGCGGACGGCATCATTGTGCTGCTCTCCGGCTGTTTTGTACAGCGCGGCGAACCTGCTATTTATGATAAGTATCTTCGCACCCGCACTGCACTGCTTGCCGGTGCCGATGTCGTGTTGGAGCTGCCCACCGTCTCCGCCTGCGGCAGCGCGGAATATTTTGCAGACGGCGCGATTCGGATTCTAAATCAACTCGGCTGTGTAAACTGGCTCAGCTTCGGCTGTGAGACAGACGATCTTGCTACCCTGCAGCAGCTTGTTTCCTTCCTTGCTGAAGAATCTTCTTCCTATAAACAAGCACTGCGAGATGCCCTCGCATCCGGGCTATCCTTTGCCGCTGCCCGGGAGCAGGCGGTTCGCGCCTGCCTGGGAGAACAGTTCACACCTGCGATGCAGACGCTTCTTTCTTCCCCAAATTCCACTCTCGCACTGGAATATCTGCTGGCGCTCCACCGCACTCACAGCAGCATTCAACCGTTCCTTGTAAAGCGAAACGGCAGTGGCTATTCGGATGCGGCGATTTCGGAAGGACAGATGGCATCCGCCACCGCACTCCGCCGTGCAATTTTGCAGCAATCCAACACCATACAAGCTCCGGATTCTCCGACTGCTCCCATTTCTGTCGTCTCGGAGCAAATGCCCGCGGATTGTGCTGCGTTCCTGAAACACGTAAGCGCCCGTCCTCTGTTTCCGGAGGATGCTTCTGTCCTGCTGCAGGATCGCCTGGCGCACCTGCCGGAAGACATCCTCGATTTTTCTCCGGAACTGCAGGCTCGGATGCGCACAAACCTGCGCGCCTTCCACACCTGGGGCGAGTGGTGCGACCTTCTGAAAACCAGGCAATACACCTACACCCGCATCAACCGCGCATTGTGCCATGCACTGTTAGACCTTCGCGAATCGGACATCGCCACATTCCGTGCTGACCCGGACTGCTGCTACGGACGCATACTCGGCCTCAAAAAAAGCTCCGCCGTCCCGGCGCAGCTCAAAAAAAGCAGCAGCATTCCGCTCATCACCAAACTGGCAGATGTCTCAAAAGCGGGGCTGTCGGAAAATGCCCAGATGCAGCTTTCTATCGACATTGAAGCAAGAAACCTGTACCGACTGATCTATTGGCAGAAATATCGAGAAACGCTGCCGGATGAATATCAATCCGGCATTATTATAGAATAGAACCATGGTTTTGTTTTCAAAGAAACTTCTTATCAAAAAAGAGAGCTTTCATCAAAACGACATCTCTCTGCTACAGACTCTACGCTATCTGAGCTTTTTTTATCCGCCATTCGCGCACAACTCACCTTCGGTTCAAACAGGTGCGCTCGGTGGCGGTTCAGCTCAGATACCGTGACGAGTCTTCGCAAACGATCTGTCTTATTTGACGAAAGCTCTCTTTTTGATTCAGAATGCCATGAAATATTTTTCTTATATGTATGATATCAGAGATTCATTCGACTCTTCATTCGACAAAAGCGCTGTTCTCTAACAGCAACAGCTTTCTCTTCTTATCGACTCCTCCCGCATATCCGGTGAGACTCCCATCTGCTCCCAGCACCCGATGGCAGGGAACAATGATGGAGATTTCATTGTGACCGACGGCTCCGCCGACAGCCTGTGCGGACATATGAGGCAGACCTCTCTTCGCTGCGATCTGCCTTGCGATCTCGCTATAGGTTGTCGTTTTCCCATAAGGAATCTGACAAAGGATCTCCCACACTTCCTTCTGAAATTGGGTACCAAGAAAGTGAAGCGGCACCGAAAAGTCCGGCTCCTTTCCCGAAAAATAAAGATCGAGCCACTGTTTGATCTTTTCGAAAATTGGAAGCTCTTTTTCCTCATGCTCTTTTTCCAGATGAAGGGCAAAATATTTTTGTCCCTCGAACCACAATCCGGTCAGCCCAATCTCATCCGCCGCTAAAAGAATCGCTCCAATCGGTGAGCTGTAATGACTGATGTACTGCATTGTATTTCTCTCTTTCACTTCTTTTTCGGAGCATAATCCCGCATTTCCGGAATTGCTCCGCCTGCAACCGCCCAGAAGTATAAACTTGCAACACTGCAATAGGGGCTGAAACGTCTGCGATATTTTTCGAACAGTTTCCGGTCAATTTTTCTATGATGATAAACCATACGCAGACCGCGCTGAATTGCCAGATCATCATAGCTGAAAATATTCGGACGCTGCAGGCAAAAAAGCAGGATCATTTCCGCTGTCCACACGCCGATTCCCTTCAAAGAAGCCAATTCCTGAATTGCTTCGTCATCCGGCAGTTCCGCAATTCGCTGCAGATCAAAAGCTCCCGTTCTCACCTTCTCCGCAAAATCCTTGATATACTCTGCCTTTCGAAATGTCATCCCAAGAGCCTGCAGCTGCCCCGTATCCGCCGCCGAAATTGTCTCCGCGTTCACCACGCCGAGCTGTTCCTGCATTCTCGCCCAGATTGTTGCCTGCGCCTTCGTTGAAATCTGTTGTCCGATAATGTGATGCACCACCGACGAGAACAGATCTGTATCTACCACACGCTCAATCGGACCGATTGTCTCAATTACCTGGCACATGCGCACATCCTTCGCCTTTAAAAATTCCGTTTCGACTTCTCCATACTGGAAATACATGCATTGATTATACATACTTTAACATCGCTGCAAACAGCGCCTCCATGTCGATCGGCTTTGCCACATGGTCGTTCATTCCTGCCTGCAACGCCTTTTCCCGGTCTTCCGAAAATGCATTTGCCGTCATCGCAATAATGGGGATATTCGCTTTTTCCGCATCCTGCAATTTTCGAATCTTCGCCGTTGCCTGATAGCCGTCTAACTTCGGCATCTGAATGTCCATCAAAATCAGAGCATAGTATCCGGCAGGACTTTTCTGAATCTTTTCAAAACATTGCACGCCATCGGCAGCACGATCCACCAGCATTTGCTCTTCTTCCAGCAGCTCGATGGCAATCTCTGCATTCAAATCATTGTCTTCCGCCAAGAGGATTCGTCTTCCCTCCAGAAGAGACTTTTCCTTCTTTTCTGTCTCTCTCTTTTTCGGAGCAAAGCTTTCCTGAACTAAACGACATGGAATCGTCACTGTAAAAGTGCTTCCCTTTCCAACTTCACTGTTCAGCTCGATCGTACCATCCATTGCATCCACCAGCTTTTTCACAATCGACATCCCTATTCCCGAGCCCTCTACGCCGCCTTCCGTCGTATTGCGCTCTCTGGAAAAAGCATCAAAAATCTTCTCCTGATACTCTTTGGACATTCCGATTCCAGTATCCGCCACCGAAAAGATAAGGTCTGTCCAGCGTTCTCTTTCTTTGGAAAATTCCTGATGCATCTCACAATGAATCTTGCCGCCTTCGCCCGTATATTTCAAAGCATTGCTGAGCAAATTCATCACGATCTCCGAAAAACGGGTTTTATCCAGATAAACCTGTGAACTCGATAAATCACATGACACCGTCAGATCCTGCTTATTTTCCGCCGCTGTATTTTCGAAGATCTCAATGCAATCTCGAAATGCCTCTTCCACATTCAGTGGACTCTCTTCCAGCACGATCTTATTGCTCTCGATTCGCGCCAGATCCAATACATTACTCAGCATGGACAACAAATTCGTACTGCAATTATCAATTTTGTCCATATAATCCGTCATTCGCTCTTTGTCATCCAAATGCTTTCTCGCAAGATTCAGATATCCAATAATCGCATTTAGCGGTGTCCGAATGTCGTGAGACATATTAAACAGAAACGTGGACTTCGCGCGATCCGCAGCCAGCGCCGCATTCGCCATATTTTCCAGAGCTCTCGCTCTTTCTTCCCGCTTTCTGTGCTCATTTTGCAAATAGATGCACGCACATGTCAGAATTATCACAACGATCAGCGTTCCCGAAGCAGTCGCCACGATTGCTTTTTGATTGCACTTTTCGATAAATGCATAGGTAGACTCCATGTCGATTTCGATGCACAAAGAACCCATGATCTCACCGCTGTCCTGTTCCCGAATCGGATAGCAGGCAGTGAAAATATGTCCCCATGTCGTATCCAAAATATCCTGTGAATATACAATCTCTCCAGACAATGCCCGCTCAATATAAGGAACCATCTCGTCCTCTATCGCGGTTCCCGGATATGCGAAATCGTCCGCATCATAATCCAGACCATCCACTAGATAGATAAGCGTCCCCTCCGCATTCTTCTTCGCCGTGTAAAAATATCTCGTTGAATTCATGCTGCGAATTTCGTTCAAATGTCCCTGCAGCGTCCGATATAACTCTGAGCTCATATCTGCTCTGTCGTTAATTTCCGAAAAATCTTCCTTCGTCAGAAAATTCTGAACGCCCGCATACATCGCATCCGTGCGCTTGCTGTTCTCCTCGATCGCATGATTCAGAGTCGTCTCATTCATCATCCGCTGCAAAGTAAACGTATAAGCACACACAAACAACGCGGACAGCAAAATACTCAGCATCGCATTATAAAACTTGCTGTAATGTTTCTTCTTCGCCTTCTCCTCCGGCATCACAAACCACACTCTTTCCAAAAAATTTCTTATATTATAACTACCAGTAAATCCGCCGTCAACATCCCCCTTTCAAAAGCGGTATTCCAATTTGGTATATAATCTATGTGCCTCTTCCATGAAATTGGCATGTATCAAAAAACAGCCTGCATACCCCCTCCACAATGGCGTCTGAATTTGGTATGTAATAAAAAACGACTGTTTGGAAAAGCATTGTCGTGTTTTCGCAGCACAGTCTGTGCCTCTTTCCGTCAACGAGCGATCGTTCAAGCCGCAGGCGCGTTTCGCGAGTGACGGAAAAAAAGAGGTACAGACTGAGCCGAAAATGGACAGTTTTTCCAAGCAGTCGTTTTTATTACTAATTATTAAATTCAGAACACCGCCAACGCCAGCAGCACAATAATACCCAGCGCAATTCGATACCATCCAAATGCCTTGAAGTCATGCTTCTTGATATATCCCATCAGGAACCGGATTGCCAGCACAGATACTACATACGCTACGACCATCGACAGGATCAGCACTGCCGCCTGTGTTCCGGTGAATGCCAAGCCGAATTTCAGGATCTTCAATGCACTGGCACCGAACATAACCGGAATTGCCAGATAGAAGGTGAATTCTGCTGCAATGTAGCGGGAGCAGCCGAACAGGATACCGCCGAGGATCGTTGCACCGGAACGGGAAGTTCCGGGAATCAGGGACAATACCTGGAACAGACCGATCAAAATAACGGTCTTGTAATCCAACTGGGAGAAGCGCTGAATGCGTCCCTCTTTCCCCTTATGCAGTGTCTCAACAACGAGAAAAGCAATACCATAGATAATCAGCGTTGCTGCGATTACATAGGCATTGTACATTTTTTCTTCCAGCCAGTCATTGAACAGAACACCGATCACGCCTGCCGGGATACAACCGATGATCACCTTTTTCCAAAGTTCGATGGTTGCACGGCGCTTTGCTCGAGACTTGCCTTTTGCCCATGGATTCAATTTATTGAAGTAAATCGTGACAACAGCGAGGATTGCACCGAGCTGGATCACAACATTAAACATATCCATAAAATCGGCGGTAAACACATCGGTCGCCTTAAACGGGAGAAACGTCTCCACAAGGATCATGTGGCCGGTGCTGCTGATGGGCAGCCATTCCGTGATACCCTCCACGATACCGATCAGGATTACTTTCAGCCATTCAAAAATATTCATGCTTTTCTCCATTCTGAGGCCTCTGCTGCCTCACTTGCTCCCGCGCTTCTGTTTTCGATCTGCCAGTCGATCGGCTCTATCCCGTTTTTCATCAGGAAGCGATTTGCCTGACTGAACGGATGGCTTCCGAAAAATCCACGGTACGCGGACAGCGGACTCGGATGCGGTGCTTCTAAAATCAAATGCTTCGGGTTGTTCAACATCGCTTTCTTGCTCTGCGCCGGTTTTCCCCACAGGAAAAATACAATCGGGCGATCCTGCTCATTCAGGATTCGGATCGCTGCATCCGTGAACTCTTCCCAGCCGAGATCCCGGTGAGAAAATGCCTCATGCGCCCGCACCGTCAAAACGGTGTTGAGCATCAGGACACCCTGCTTTGCCCATTTGACCAAATAACCGTTATCCGGAATGTAACAGCCGAGATCATCATGAAGTTCTTTATAAATATTCACAAGAGACGGTGGAATCTCCACCTCCGGGCGAACGGAGAAGCACAATCCATGTGCCTGCCCCTCTCCATGATACGGATCCTGTCCCAAAATCACAACCTTCACCTCATGCAGCGGGGTCAGATGAAATGCTGCAAAAATATCATCTGCCGGCGGGAAAATCCGATGGGTCTGGTATTCTTCCTGCAACGTTTTGTATAATTTTGCATAATACGGTTTCCGAAATTCTGGCTTTAATGGCTCCAGCCAGTCATTGTCGATTGCTGCCATAATTACTCCCTTAATTTTCTTTTCAGATTCGAACCGACACCTTGCGCTCCGCCAAATATCGTTTCAGATCCATGATTTCTAATTCTTTATAATGAAACAATGACGCTGCCAACGCTGCGTCCGCTTTTCCTGCAGTCAGTGCATCATAAAAATGCTCCTTTGTCCCGGCACCGCCGGAAGCGATCACCGGAATGCCCACAAGATCTGCGACCTGCGCAGTGAGTTCCTTATCATAGCCCGCCTTTGTACCGTCACAATCCATGCTCGTCAGTAAGATCTCCCCGGTGCCCAGCCGATCGACCTCCTCCGCCCATGCCAGCACATCCAGACCAGTATCGACTCTGCCGCCGTGCTTGTAGACATTCCATCCGCTGCCATCCGGGCGTCTGCGGGCGTCAATTGCAACAACAACGCACTGTCTTCCAAACTTATCTGCGGCTTCCGCAATCAAACGGGGATTGTCGATTGCAGCGGAATTAACCGAAATCTTATCCGCACCTTCCCGCAAAATTCGCTTAAAATCCTCTACGGTGCGAATGCCGCCGCCAACGGTAAACGGAATGAACACTTTTTCTGCAACGCGGCGCACCATATCGGTCACGATTTCCCGCGAATCCGACGATGCGGTGATATCCAGAAATACCAGCTCATCTGCGCCGGAAGCATCGTATGCCGCCGCAATCTCCACCGGATCTCCGGCATCTTTCAGATCAACAAAATTCACACCTTTGACGACACGACCGCCTTTTACATCCAGACATGGAATAATTCTCTTTGTCAGCATACCTGCGCTCCTTTCTCCGGAAGCTCCGCAAAGTTTTTCAGAATTGCAAGCCCGATCTGGCTGCTCTTTTCCGGATGGAACTGACAGGCAAAGAGATTTCCGCTCTGCACCGATGCATGGATCGTCACTCCATATTCTGCCGTAGCCGTCACGATGTCCGGATCTTCCGCCTCCAGATAATAAGAATGCACAAAATATACATATGGATGCTCCGGCAATCCACGGAACAGCGCACCGTCATGGTGCAGTTCCAGATTGTTCCATCCCATATGAGGGACCTTCAATCCCGGCTGCTCCGGAATCCGTTTGATGTGTCCCCGCAAAATGCCAAGTCCCGGCACGCCCGGTGTCTCATCACTGTCCTCAAACAAAAGCTGCAGGCCCAGACAAATGCCCAAAAACGGCTTTCCTGATGCAGCGATCTCCCGGATCACTTCCACCAGACCCAGTCGCTGCAGATTTGCCATCGCATCTCCAAATGCTCCAACGCCCGGCAGGATTACTTTTTCCGCCTGTCGGATCGTTTCCGCATCCTTTGTCACGATCACCTGCTGTCCCAACGCCTCCAGCGCCTTTTCAACGCTGCGAAGATTTCCTGCATCATAATCAATGATTGCAATCATTCAAAACTCCTTCCGTAAGTACCTTGCAGCTATCCTCTGCAAGACTGTACGCCCGTCCCGTCTCCGCCAGTTCCTCGGAAAGCTGATACCACTGCTGATTGATCCGGAAAAACTGGGCTTTCAGATTCAGAACTCCGATCCGCTCAAAGGGCCAGCGCACGAGGGCTGGCATCGTAAAATCAACACCCAGCTCCAAAATCACGACCTTTTGATTCAGCGTATGGGTAAGCCACTGGGTATATGCCTGCCAGGACGGAAGATATCCCTGCTCCACATAAACCGCTGCCTGATCCGCCCCACGCACATTTGCAATAAGCGGCGCACCACAATGCGGGCAGCGTCCATCTGCCGGTCGATCCGCCTCCTGCCACAGCTCCTCACAGCACGGCACGCTGCACTGATAGCGGTGGTCACTTCCAAACGGCGCTGTGATGCGATCTGCCTGAAATCCGGCATCGTAAATCTCATCGTCGGTATTCATCGTCAAAATAAAATAGTTTTTGTTTTCTACCAGCTTTGCCAACTGCTCATATGCTTTCTTACGAACATCCGGCTGCTGTTTACTCCATTCTTTTCCAATTCCGATCAAAACAATCCGCGCTTCCTGCACTTTTTGCCGCATTGTCTGCAATACGGAATCCTTCTGCTCTTTTTCTGACATCTTTCAACCTCTCACGGCTGTTTTCTTCTTTTTTCTGAAAAGATTTTGCCGTTTTTTATGATAGCATACTTTTCTATTGCTGAACAGACCTCTTTTCCTCTCGGAATAAATTCCGCAAAACTGAGCATGATTTTTCTAGGATGACCCGCAAGCTCTGCTGTCACTCAGCCAGAATGCATCCCGAAATGGAGGATTTTATGCCAGGATACAAAGTAGAAATCTGCGGAGTGAATACCGCAAAACTTCCGCTGCTAAAAAATGAAGAGAAGGAGCATCTGCTCCACCGCATCAAAGCCGGAGACGAAGCTGCCAGAGAACGCTATATCCGCGGAAATCTCCGGCTTGTGCTCAGCGTCATACAGCGCTTTACCTCGTCCAATGAAAATGTGGATGACCTGTTTCAGATCGGGTGTATCGGACTTATCAAAGCCATCGACAACTTTGACTGTTCGCTGCAGGTGAAATTTTCTACCTATGCGGTGCCTATGATTTCCGGAGAAATCAGACGATATTTGCGGGACAATTCTGCCATTCGCGTCTCCCGCTCTCTGCGGGACATTGCGTACAAAGCCATTTACGCCCGCGAAGGTCTGACGCGAAAAAATCTAAGAGAACCGACCGTACTGGAAATAGCAGATGAAATCGGCATTCCCAGCGAGGAGATCACCCAGGCACTGGATGCAATCCAAAGCCCCGTCAGCTTGTATGAACCGGTCTATACCGATTCCGGTGACACCCTCTACGTCATGGATCAGATCAGCGACCGCAAAAACCGGGAAGAACACTGGATCGAGGAGCTTTCCCTGAATGAAGCTCTCAAGCGACTGCCGGAGCGGGAAAAATCCATCATCAATCTTCGCTTTTACCACGGAAAAACCCAGATGGAAGTGGCAGAAGCTATCGGCATCAGTCAGGCACAGGTCAGCCGTCTCGAAAAAAATGCACTAAAATCCATGCGTTCTTACCTGACGCTATGAAATGCTTTTGTATTTTTGAATGCTGTTATCATCTTTTCTGCCCTGTTCAAATAGTATTTTTGTGAAACATATGGTATACTCAAGCCAGCAACAACAGGAGCCTCTGTGCTCCGGAATGGAGTCTTATATGAAACGAATCATTGCTTTTCTTCTCGCTGCGACCCTCGTTCTCAGCCTCACAGCCTGTCAGAAAAACACACCATCCACCGGTGAATCCGAAAGTGCTTCCGCTTCCACAGAAGCAAACGATTCTCCTTTTCAGGATGTCTCAGAAACTGCAACCGCACTTTCCAATGTCAACATTCGAACAAGCTGTTCCGATCATTCCGACAGCATTGCTATCCTGCTGGCAGGTGACACCATCGTGCGCACCGGCTGGAGCGAGGATTGGAGCCGCGTTCAGTACAACGGTAAGGAGTGTTACATCGCCACAGAGTATCTGTCTGAATCTTCGTTAAGCTCTGCGCAGGCTTCTGACGGCTCTGCCGAATCTGAGACTGAACAGGCTGCTGCAACTGCCGATGCTTCAGAGTCAGAATCCACTGCAGAGAGCACCGCTTCTTCGGAAACGACTGCCACCGAGATTCCGACAACCCCCATTGACACAAGCAACCTCGCAGCACTGGACAATACCTCGATTCCCTTCGGATATGCTTCCGATCAACGGGATGAGTTCAACCGTCCGACCGGCTGTATCTCCTACCAGACCGCTTACGGCAGTCTGAATGCCGACTTTTTGAAAGGCACCACAAACACAATCTATCTGACCTTTGACGAAGGCTATGAAAATGGCTACACACCGCAGATTCTGGATGTTCTGAAAGAAAAGAATGTCCGTGCTGTCTTTTTCATCACTATGCCCTATGCGAAATCTCAGCCGGAGCTGGTACAGCGCATGATCGATGAGGGACACGTTGTCGGCAATCACAGCAATACCCATCCAGCAGACGGTATGCCCAGTCTCGGACTCGATGCTGCCAGAGAGGATGTCATGAGTCTCCACAACTACGTCAAAGAAAACTTTGGCTACGACATGTACCTGTTCCGCTGCCCTGCCGGTATTTTCAGCCAACAGTTTCTGGCATTGAATCAGTCCCTCGGCTATCGCTCCGTATTCTGGAGCTTTGCCCATCGGGATTGGGTGACAGATGACCAGCCGGATCAGGCGGAAACCTTGCAGAAGGTCGTTTCTCAGCTGCATCCCGGTGCGATTTATCTGCTGCACGCAGTCTCCTCCACAAACACCGCGATTCTCGGTGACTTCATCGACCAGGCTCGTGCTGCCGGATACACCTTCGGCTATTACGAAAAATAATATTTGCTCTTTTTACACAAAACGGACTGCCGCACATTTCATCATGCGGACAGTCCGTTTTTTGCATCATACTGTCTCTTCTGCCAATCGAAAATGAAACTCCAGATGGATCTCATTTTCCTTTGCATTCATATAATAATAGGTGGACTCTCTCAAAAGATCCTGTACCAGCCCGTCCATTCGATCATCCTGATGCACACGCATCAGCTCTTTTCCCTCAAAGATTAAAATTCCGTACAACTCGTCATCATTGATCTCCAGACTCACCATTCCGCCCTGAACCATCGCTTCCTCGACTGCCTTCTCATAGATGACTTCTTCCAGAAAACGCTTCTTCTCTGTCGACGGTCGCATATTCGTCTTCCGCTCCTCCGGAATCCAGTTTGCAGGTCCTTCCGGTGCATCCAGATCATCCAGATCAAATCCCTCTAACAGCTCATCCTGCAGTCGAAAATCCGCTACTTTTTTCATGCATTTCCCTCCTTCCCAAAGCATCTATTGACCAGCATAGCGGTCAATATTTTTCTTCACTATAACATACAATATTGTTAGGTGCAACCAATTATAATGCATTTTTCAAGGAAGAACAACTATGGAACAGAAACTCAAACAAGATTGGAAGCTCGGAGATAATCTCCGCAGACTTCGAACCGAACACGGCTACTCACAGGAAAAGCTTTGCCTGCAGTTACAGCTGCACAACTGCGACATTGCACGCAGCACCTACTCAAAATATGAGATCGGTGAGCTGAACATCCGCACCAGTGTCCTCGTTCGACTTCAGAAAATCTACAATTGCGCTTACGAGGAATTTTTCCGCGACTTGGAGAAAAACAACACCGTTTCGCAGGAAGAAACCAAATCCAAGTAAGTAAGACGGAATTCATCCGCTGAACAAATACGATCGCGTGAGGGGGCATTTTTTTACATTTTCATGTCCCCTGTTATTTGTGTACTCTTTTTTAGGCGAAAATGGAGAAAAAAAGAGGACTGCTTCGAAAAAGCGAAAACAGCCCTCCTATGCTTCATTTAAATCAGCCTACTGGCACTAGCGATGCTTCTGCAATCCACTTTTGTACCAGTGTTACATCCACATTCAACAACTGTGCAATATTCTCCGTGGACATTCCCTTCTTCACCCACGAACACGACAGTTCTGCTTTGGTTCTTTCTATTCCACGCTGCACTCCACTATTATAAATCTCATCTGCAATTTCGCTCATAAGTTCAAGTCCTTTCTCTGTCTCTTTGAGTTCCCAAACTCGTTTCGCCAAAATCGGATTGTACAGCTCTGATGCTTTCCTGCAACGGAAATCATGCATCAGTCTTCCGAGTTCGGTTGTCTCATCCTCGTTTTCCGCGTTCACATAGAGAATGCTGGACTCGTCTGTGAAGTCCTCACTCACCTCATGAATCGTGCGCCAAATATGATAGATCGGTCTCTGATACCCAAGGACATCTCCTCTTGTAATCAGGATCACATCACTCTTTGGCAGTTCCTCAAATTTCTGTCCAGGCTTCAGCTTGTTCATATCCAGCAATCCGCTGTAATACCTCACACGCTTTGGCGATGCGCCGTCTTTTTCCTGCTGAATCTCGATGTTCAGCAACCGTCCACTGGTCGTCTCTGCAACACAGTCTAATACCGCTGATCTGCCCTGCAGATTCTTATAATCTTTCTGGATCACCTGCCCTTTCACGCGGAGATCCTGCTGCTCTAAAATAGTCTGCAGAATCGTCTCCGTACATGCCGGATCTTTCAGAACATTCCGAATGAAAATATCGTCCATCAGCGTCATTTTCTGAACGGTCTCATGACACTCCTCGTAATGCTCCTGCAAGGTTTCCTCTGTTTGATTTTTCTGTTCCATATCCTTTTCGTTTTCATCTGTAAGCACTTTTATTTTAACATGCAGAAATCCCCAATTCAAGCGATTTCTTACTGTTTTCCCCACAAAATTCGGTTTTGTGTAAATTCCACTTTGCAAGTTTTTGAAAAGCTTCCGACAGCAGAGAAGGCATCTGCCCCACTGGGCAGATGCCTTCTCTGTAACTTGATGAGTTTGATGGATGGAATGGAATAACAACTGAGTTAGTTGATCTTAATTGCCTTTGTCTTAGAATACTGATATTCTTCACTCTTATAGGCATGCTCGCCTACAGCATAATAATATTCATGGCGTGTTGGGACCGTAAACCTGTGTTCTCCAAGAACTGCATATCCATTTACGCCGTAAAAATTCACGGTATCAATATAAGTAGAACTACTATTATCTGGATTATATTTATACAGTGTAATCGACAATTTTAATAATGAACACCATACGTTTGCATATGTCGCTCCTGTTGTACTTGCAATGCCGACAGAAGGGTTCGCAATGGAAAGTGTTCCCGTTGCTAATGCTCCTCGTGCATTTGTGTCTCCCGGAAAATAAATTGTTACCGAAGAAGAACTTTCCTCCGTTGTCTCAACCTCTGACACATTTTCGGCCGCAAATACACTTCCCGAAAATGCGAATAACATCATCAACACCAGACACACACTGATTGCTTTTTTCATACTCTGAAAATCTCCCCTATTTGATTGAAAGATCTTTCAGAAAATCACAAAATTCTTCATACTCCATATTTGTAGTAAGTGAAATCATACATGCATCATGCATTATATATGCAAAATACTGTTCTTCATCTTCGCTTTCAAGGCTATATACCGGTATTTCAAGAACGCCGTTTTGAATAGTTTCAATCAGCTCTGTTTTTGATGCTGTTGTTATAGTTGCGCCACTTTCCAAATATAAATATTGAAAATGTACCGTTTTCTCTTTGATATGCAACAGAAAACCAACTAGAATATCTCCGCCCTGTCCAGCATCTTCATATCCTGCAATTTTCTCATACTTATTCAACTGAATCACTGGTAATTTTTCTTTTTCAGCAACAGCTTGCAAGATTTCATTCGTCGAATCCGCCTCAATTCTATCCGCGTCCCCCGCATCAAGATAACTCGCTGTTCCGGTCATATCACTGGACATTCCCGGACTGTACGTTCCATTTGAGGTGAACGGGTTCTTTCCGAATGTGACTACAATTGCAATGACGGCTGCGGTTCCGCAGACCTGAATGATCCGCTTTTTGTTGCGTTTCCAGAACTGTACGACTGGATGCAGTGGCTCGCTGCTTCGCGCCGGTTCAGATTCCATTTCCGACATTTCGCGGACGAACTCACTGGCACGATCCGGCTCTTCGCTTTCAACCTTTTCCGGCTCTTTTTCAGACATTTGGGACGTTTTCGGCGCTTCTGCCACAGTTGGCTCTATCATTTCTACCACCATCGTCTTCTTGTCCGGTTCGGAATCCGGATGTTCGGATGCATTTTGATTTCGTTTTTGATTCTGTGCTTCTGAAGTTGTGCATACAGGCTGTCCTTCTGCAGATTCTGTAGACTCCGACTTCGTCTCGTCCGGCTCTTCCTGACTTTCTTCTAACTCCCGGCGCTTGTAGCGTTCGTGTTCTTTTCGAACCATCTCCGCAGCCCAGTTGTTTCTACTGCGCTCCTTCTCTTCCAACTCGCGGCGGCGTCTCGCAATTTCTTCATCATCCATCTCTTCCAACTGCTTTAAAATTCCCGGAAGCTTCGTTCTCTCGAATTCTTCCATCGCCGCGTCTGCCAGTCGATCCAGCTCCTCCGGACTTAATAACTTCTTATGTGGGTCCGGATTTTCCAGCATGTCAGTCAATGCCTTTTCAAAGTCTTCCTCAGAAATCCTCTTCTTGTCGTTCGGCTTCTTCTTATTGAATTCCCGAAGCATTGGCTATTCCTCTACTTTCCAGTGCCAGTCTGCTGCTCTCTTTCTGACTTTAGTGTATCGTCTTTTCCGAGTGCAGCAGCCTCCACACTTTCTCATTATTTTTTCTGACTCGATGCTTGCTTTCTGACGTTTTCTCCGTATCGAGCCTTCTGTCTGAGTATACCAGTTTCGGGCTCAGAATTCCATGCATTTTTCAAAATTTCCTTCGTTTTCCTACCAGTCTGTTTTTTCAGGATAAGAAACGATTTTTTTGCATTCCTTTCTCTTTCAGGAATGTTATACTATTATCAGAGTATTTACAGAATGGGGGTTTTTCAATGCAAAAAACAGCTATTGTGACCGGTGGACGCAAAGGCATCGGACGCGCCATTGCCGATGCGCTGGCAGAGCGCGGCTACCGTGTCATTGTGACCGGACGCGGAGAGACCGCGGATCTGGGAGATTCTCCACTGATTTATATGTCCTGTGACAACAGTAACGTGGATTCGATTCATGCGTTCGCCGAAAAGGTTTGGCAGGAATATGGTCCTATCGACCTGCTGGTGAACAATGCAGGCACCGCGCCGAAGGTTCGTCTGGATCTTCTGGAGACCACGGAGGAGAGCTATGATTTTGTGATGGATACGAATTTGAAGGGATGCTTTTTCATGACTCAGAGCATTGCCCGCTTCATGTGCGGCGAGAAGGCAGCGCATCCGGAATGGACTCCGCGTATCATCAACATTTCTTCCGTTTCCGCTTATGCAACAAGCATCAATCGCGGCGAATATTGCATTTCCAAAGCTGGTATTTCGATGGTAACACAGTTGTTCGCACATCGCCTTGCCGAAATCGGCATTCCGGTCTTTGAAATTCAGCCGGGCATTATTCGGACGGATATGACTCACGCTGTCACTGCCATGTACGAGGAGCGCATCGCCGCCGGACTGACACCCACGAGACGCATGGGGGAACCGGAGGACGTTGCAAAATGTGCGATGGTCTGTGCGGACGGATCTCTGGATTTTGCTACCGGACAGGTTATCGAAGCCGGTGGCGGCTTCCACATTCATCGCTTATAAACACGAAGCACTTTTTGAAGGAGGGGTATTCATTATGATTCGAGCAATTCTTGTCGGTGTTGGCGGCTATGGCGCCATGCACATCAAATTTTTCAAAGAAGGTCTTCTTCCCAACGTAGAACTGGTTGCAGTCATGGATCCATTTGCGAAGAAGGCTCCGGTTTATCCGGAATTGGTTGCTTCCGGTATTCCGATCTATGATGATCTGGATCTCTGCCTGACGGAAAAGAAACCGCAATTGGCTTATATTTGTACGCCAATCGACTGTCACAAGCCGCAGATCGAGATTTGTTTTTCTCACGGCATTTCTGTTCTCTGCGAAAAGCCGCTGGCTGGCACTCCGGAGGAAATTGAGGAAATTCGCGAGATGCGTGACCGCAGCGGATGCAAGCTGGGCGTTGGTTTCCAGCTCAGCTTCTGCGATCCGATCCATGCGCTGAAGCAGGACATTCGTTCCGGTCTTCTCGGAAAGCCGGTTCATCTGAAAACGATGACCAGTTGGCGCCGCGCAGAAACCTACTACACACTCAGCACCTGGAAGGGACGCATGAAGGATGCGCAGGGCTTTCCGGTTCGCGACAGTATCCTGTCCAACGCCACCGCCCACTACATGCATAATATGTTCTTCCTTCTGGATGATGAGGCTGCTGATTTTGATGGAGTCTTCGCCCGTTCCAATGACATTGAAACGTTCGACACCGCCATTATCCACGGAAACTTCCTCAAGGGCGGACAGTTTACTTACGTTGCCAGCCATTCCGCAGAGCTGGAATCCAACCCGCGCTGGATATATGAATTCGAAAATGCTGTTGTCACCTACGATACAAACGGAGACGGCGATATTCGCGCAATTTTCCATGACGGCACCGAGAAAAACTACGGTTCCGGCAATAGCTTGAAGACCACTTCTCAGAAGGATTTCTACATGGCGGAATCTGTTGAAAAGGGAATCCCCGTGCGCTGCTCCGTGGAACAGATCATGCCTTTCACACACCTGTGCGAACAGGTCTTCAATCATCCGGAGCAGTTTCAGGCCTTCCCGAAATCACTCGTTCACGTCAGCGAGGACAAAATACACCTTGTGACCGGACTGTATGAGATCATGGAGCGCTGCTATACAGAGGGGCGGCTGCCGAATAAGGCAGAACGTGCTGCTCTTGGATTGCATTAAAGGGCGTAGCGCTTTTTTGCTTTATAGGAAATGCGATGCAATTTCCTATAAAGTAAAAAGAACCACTTTCAAGATCACAGCATTGCATTGTTTTCGCTGTGACCTGGAAGTGGTTCTTTTTTATTCTAGTGTTGTTTTTTTAGAAGTTCTTTACGCCTCTTTCTGTTCCTCCAGCGCCAGCACTTCTTCCCGGTTCATCGGGAATTTGTTGGTGTATGGATCGACTACGATGCCCTGGATGTTTGCATCACGCTGCAGGGTCTGGATGACATGCGAGATCGGCACGCGCAGGAATCCGCCGGGATGCTTTTTGCGCTCTTCTGCCGGAATCTGATCCGGATCTGCAAATACCGGCAGCAGAAATACGCCTTCCGGTGTTTGCAGGATTGCCATGCGGAACTGGATCTGCTTTTCTCCATTGGGACCGAGAGGCAGATTGTCCGACTGGATCGGTGTTACCGGCAGAAATACCGGTGCAGATTTCAGACAGTCGATGACACTTGCGCGGTCTTTTTCGTTGCGTGTGTCTTTGTAGCGCTCCAACCAATAGTTCAGCATCTGGCTTTCTGCAGAAAGCTCGTTTTTCTTCTTATTCTCTTCCATGATTACCCTCCATGTGTTGTTTTCTTGAAATTTAGTCTAACTCTTCTAATTCCTTCATCCAGATTGCGGAAGATGCATCGCTGGGCATCCGCAGATCGCCTCTCGGAGACACTGCAACAGATCCGACCTTCGGACCATCCGGCAGACAGGATCTCTTAAACTGCTGGGAGAAGAATCTCCGATAGAAAGTCTTCAGCCATTTCAGAATGATCGTCTTGTCATACGTCTCATCAAATGCGGCACATGCCAGACGATAAATCTTGCCCGGGCGATAGCCGAAACGCAAAATATAATATAAGAAAAAGTCGTGCAGTTCATACGGCCCTACGATGTCTTCCGTCTTCTGGGAGATCTTGCCGTCTTCCGGCGGAAGCAGCTCCGGACTTACCGGCGTATCCAGCACATCATAAAGCACTTCTGCCAGTGCTTTGTCCTCTGCCGTATCCGCATAATAACGCACGAGATGACGCACCAGTGTCTTCGGAACAGAGCAGTTCACACCATACATGGACATGTGGTCGCCATTGTAGGTTGCCCAGCCCAGCGCCAGCTCTGACATATCACCGGTACCAATGACCATGCCACCGCACTGATTGGCAATGTCCATCAGAATCTGGGTACGCTCTCTTGCCTGACCGTTTTCATAAGTTACATCGTGTACGGAAGCATCGTGTCCGATATCCCGGAAATGGATCGTAACCGCCTCCTGAATCGGTACCTCGGTCAGCGTTGCACCAAGGCGGCGTGTCAGCTCGCAGGCATTTGTGTAAGTGCGGTCCGTCGTACCAAAGCAGGGCATTGTCACGGCCTGAATGCCGCTGCGAGGAATGCCCAGATAATCAAATGCACGAACTGCCACAAGAAGTGCCAGCGTGGAATCCAGACCACCGGAAATGCCGATGACTGCATTTTGACAGTGGGTATGCTCCAGACGCTTCACCAGTCCCATCGACTGAATGGACAGAATCTCCTCACACCTGCGCTCCCGGTCTTCCTTGCCGGAGGGAACGAAAGGCATCGGATCAACGAAACGCTCCAGCGCCTGCTCTTCCGGACGCTGCAGATGGAAATATACAATCGTGTGATCTTCGGATTCATCACAGGTGAACGTGTCGATACGTCTGCGCTCGCTGCGGATTCTGCCGAGATCCACATCCGCCACGATCATGCCATGTCCCAGTCGCTTCGCGGTCTCTGCCAGACGGCTGCCGTTTTCTGCGATCAGATTATGACCGGAAAAGACAAGATCCTGCGTGGACTCGCCTTCTCCCGCATTACAATACACATAAGCGCACACAAGGCGGGCAGACTGTCCCAAGATCAGGTCTCTGCGGTAGCTCTCCTTGCCGGTTGTCTCATCGGAGGCGGAGGCATTGAGGATCATCGTTGCGCCTGCCATCGCGTGACGAATGCTGGGCGGACACGGTGTCCAGACATCCTCACAGATTTCCAGACCAATGACAAGCTCCGGCATATCCTCACAGGCAAATAGCAAATCTGTGCCAAAGGGAATGCCGTCAAACGGGCACTCAAACAGATTCTCTGAACCCGGCAAAAAGAAATCTTCCACGGTTCTCTTTCCGGCTGCGAAATAACGCTTTTCATAAAACTCGGAATAATTCGGAATGTGTGTCTTCGGCACCATGCCAAGAATATGACCGGACTGCAATACAGCTGCCACATTATACAGGCGGTGATTCTTCTCCACCGGCAATCCCACTACGATCAGCATGTCTGTATCTGCCGTCTCCTGACAGATCCGGTATAACTGGTGTCTCGCCTCTTCCAGCATGGAATTTTGTAAAAACAGATCATTGCACGTATATCCGGTCAGACACAGCTCCGGAAATACCACGATCTTTACCTGCTTCTGCTCCGCCTCGCGGATCATCTTCAGGATCTCTTCTGCATTATATGCAGGATCTGCGACCCGGATCTTCGGTGTTGCCGCTGCGACCCGGATGAACGCATCTTCTCGTTTGACTGTTCTCATATTTCCTCTATTCTGAAGCCACTCTCACAAGCGGTGCTTCTTCTTGCTTTTTTTGCTGCTCTTACCACTTTACTATGGATACAGCAAAAAGTAAATGCTGTTTTCCATAAATTGCTTCGAATTGTATGAAAAAGAATACATTCTGTCCCTTGTCAAACCTCCGTTTTTTCGTTAGAGTTATTTTCGTATGAAAAGTCCACTTCGGAGATTGTCCGAAAAATAAAAAGAGGGGAACAATTACATATGGAACGTGACGCATTCAAACCAATGCTGTTTTCCGTCCTGAAGGGATACAACGGAAAACAATTCACCAAAGACCTGATCGCCGGTATCATCGTTGCGATCATCGCACTGCCGTTGTCAATCGCACTGGCACTTGCTTCCGGTGTCGGCCCGGAAAAGGGTATCTACACCGCGATCGTAGCCGGTTTTGTCATTTCTTTTCTCGGCGGAAGTACCGTCCAGATTGCAGGTCCGACCGCTGCATTTGCAACGATCGTAGCCGGTATCGTTGCCAAAAACGGCATTGACGGTCTGATCGTTGCAACGATCATGGCTGGTATTATTCTGATCCTAATGGGTCTGTTCCGTCTGGGTACACTCATCAAGTTCATTCCTTACACCATCACCACCGGATTTACCGCCGGTATCGCCGTTACGATCCTTATCGGACAGTTCAAGGACTTCTTCGGTGTTACTTATTTAAACGGTTCCGCTCCCATTGAAACGATGGAAAAGCTGCAGGCATTCTTCGCCAACATTTCCACGTTCAACCTTCAGGCGGCTCTTGTCGGTGTGTGCTGTCTGCTGATCCTGATTTTCTGGCCGAAGGTCAGTGAGAAAGTACCGGGATCTCTGATTGCCGTTCTTGTCAGCATCTTCGCTGTCAAGCTCCTGAAACTGAATGTCAACACCATCGGTGATCTGTACACCATCAGCGGCGATCTGCCGAAGCTCCATCTGCCGAATGTCACCTTTGACACGATTCAGACACTGCTGCCGGATGCTTTCACCATCGCAGTTCTGGCTGCCATCGAATCTCTGCTGTCCTGCGTTGTTGCAGACGGCATGGTAAATACCAAGCATCGCTCCAACATGGAGCTGATCGCACAGGGTGCCGGAAATATGGCTTCCGCCCTGTTTGGCGGTATCCCTGCTACCGGCGCGATTGCCCGTACTGCTGCCAACATCAAAAACGGCGGTCGTACTCCCGTTGCCGGAATGGTTCACTCCATCACTCTGCTGCTTGTCCTGCTCGTTCTGATGCCTTATGCTGCACTGATTCCGATGCCCTGTATCGCCGCAATCCTGTTCAAGGTTGCTTACGATATGTGCCAGTGGAGACCGTTCGTGACGCTGTTAAAGAATGCTCCCAAGAGCGATATCGCCGTTCTGCTGCTGACCTTCTTCCTGACCGTTATCTTTGATCTGGTCGTTGCCATCGAGGTTGGTATGGTACTTGCCTGCGTTCTGTTCATGAAGCGCATGAGCGATGAGGCCAACATCCACAGCTGGAAAAACGTTGATGATGCGGATGATCCCGATAGCCTGAACCTGCGTCAGATTCCGCCCACTATTCAGGTATACGAGCTGAGCGGCCCGCTGTTCTTCGGCGCTGCTGACCTGATTGAGACCATCACTCACGAAAAAGAGACCCGCGCGCTCATCATGCGGATGCGCAGTGTTCCGGCGCTGGATGCCACTGCACTTCGCTCCCTGAAGCAGCTGCGCAAGAGATGTGAGGAGCACGGCGTTACCCTGATCTTCTCTCATGTAAACGACCAGCCGATGCACGCCATGCAGAAATCCGGTTTCTATGATGAAGTCGGTGCTGAAAACTTCTGCGCACACATTGACGATGCCATCGCCCGTGCAGAGCAGATCTAATCTAAATTTTTTCCATCTTAGAACTTACACAAAATGCCCACAGAGCCAGAAAAAATTCTGACCTGTGGACATTTTTTTTACTTTTCTAACAGAATCGTGCTCAGAGTCTGTGCCGGAAGTGTGATCTCTGCCAGTGTTCCCTGCATGCGAATCACAACCGGAAGCTCCTCTTTCTGGCGGTTCAGCAATACGATACCGATGCTGCCGTCCGGATTGCGCATCGCAGCTGCCTCAACCTCCTGTCGGTATACGCTGCGTCCCAGACGTACCGCGCCGGGGTGTACCACGCTTGCAATCCGCTCCAGATAATGATAGCTGATGGTCTTAGACCAGCTGCCGTCCTCCTCCGCTACAAGAGGCGCTGCAAATCCGCCAATGACATGACGGGGACCACCTGTCCGGTCTACGATCATATTCCAGTCGATGAAACGGTTCATGCCGTGATTCAAATCCCCGATGATGTCATGCGCATAATTCTCCGCGTCCCGAAAATCTACTTCCAATGGAGTCGGACCATCTGTGGGAACCGCATCCTTCGGCTCAAATGCATAGACCTTTCCGGGAATGTGCAGACCGCAGCTTTCGGAATGCATCAGCACCTTGTCCGGATATCTCTCATGCAGCATGGAAAGCGCATCGAAATGATCTCCGGTGTACCAGTGATAAGCAAATCCATCGATCAGATCGCCAATGCCGCCTGCCATCATCTCGTCAATATGCTCGATCATGCGCTCCTTGTTGTGATCCCAGATGTACAGCTTCACCCGCTCGGTGAGGCCTGCTGCCTGCATCTCCGGATACAGATAATCCTTTAAGAAGGTCCGCTCCTGCTCACCGCTCCAGACACAGCTGTCCCAACTGGTTGCCGCGTTTGCCTCATTCTGTACAGACAGCATCGTAACCGGAATGCCCTCTGCCAGATATGCCTGAATAAACTTTACAAGATACTTTGCCCATGGGCCATAATATTCTTTCTTTAAGCGTCCGCCAAAGCAGCGTCCGGCCTTTGTGATATCCACTTCCATGCCCATGCCGCCATAGACTGCCGCATCGTTCTGTGTCAGTTCCGGCGGGGTCTTCCAGTCCGCGGGCGGAGACCACGGGGAAAGCAGCACGGAGATTGGACGACCTGCCAGTTCCATCGCTTCTTTCATCACCGGCAGGATATACTTTCGATCCCGGTCAATGTGAAACGTCTTCAATTCCGGATCTGCGATGGGATCTGCAACTGCCTGATACTCACTCAGGGAGTAATCGCAGCTGTCGATAGGAATGCGCACAAACGAAGCATTCATGCCTTCCGGTCCAAACCAGCAGGACAGTGCAGCCTTCCGCACTTCCGGCTCCATCCTGGACAACAGGTAACAGGAGGTCTCTGTCATCGCACAGCCAAATCCGTCAAATACCTGAAACCGATACTCCGGATAAATGCCTAATACGTTTGACTCAATTTGTTTCGGCAGGTCTGCTTCCGCAAGCATCTGCACCGGTCGTGTCTCAAAGGCTTCTTTTCCGGTCTTTGTGTCAAACGAGGTAATCGTCTGAATTCCTTTCATAAATTGTTCCCTCCATTTATGTATACATTTTATATAATGCTATTTTACCCGATTATTCTACGCTCTTCAAGGACTCGATCATATCAATCTTCTTTATTTTGCGATACATCATAAGGTTGACGAACAATGCAAATCCAAGTGCGATCACACAGCTGATGACGTAACTGCCTGCCGAGATCGTCCGCCCGAACATCATCAGTTCCACTTCTACCGTGCGGATCGTAAACTGGTGCAGCACCTTGCCAAAAAGCATACCGCCTGCAATACCGATGAGTGTCAGGATCAGATTCTCCCGGTAGATCGTCATGGCAACCTCACCATCATAAAAGCCCAGTACTTTCAGAGTCGCCAGCTCCCTGCGCCGCTCTGTGATGTTGATGTTATTCAGGTTATACAGTACAACAAATGCCAGCGCTCCCGCCGATACGATCAGCACATAAATGACCATGTTCAGACTCTTCAGCATGTCGTCAATGGCTTCCTCCAGCTCTGTCGTCATGGAGATGCCCTTGCATGCCGTCTGCTGCATCATCTCCGTCGCAAAAGTATCCTGCGCCTCCGCAGACGTATCCCTCAGATTCACATAGATCTGATTGTATCCTGGTGCTTCCCCGAACAATTCTTCGTACAGGCTCGGACTGATGAACACATAATGGTAAATATAATTCTCAATGATGCTACTCACAGTCGCCTTCACCGGACTGTTATCACCCTTTCGGATCGTGAACGTATCCCCGACGGAAAGTCCCAGATCTTTTGCGGTCTTTTCCGACAATGCCACGCCGTCCTCCGGGTAATTATAGTGTTCCCCTGTCTTTCGATCCTGCATCGTCAGGAAAGCGCCGATGTCCTCCGTAGATTCCGGCGTGAATAAATATACCGTCTTTGTGTGACTTCCGGATTCTGCGTCCACGCTCTCCATGGAGACTTTCATCTCCGCAGCCACCTGATCATCGGACTGAATCGTTTCAATCAACGCATTCTGATCTGTATCCTGCGACGCCTGATCCAATGTCAGCGCCGCATCATAATGAAAGATCTCAACATACTGCCGCAGCGCGACCTGCGTAATAGAATCTTTCAGGCCAAAGCCCACGAGCAACAGTCCCATACAGCCGCCGATACCAAGCAGCATCATAATAAAGCGCTTCTTATAGCGGAACAGATTTCGGATCGTCAGCTTCTGATTAAAGCTCAGATGACGCCATAGGATCGTCACACGCTCCAGCAGGACACGCTTTCCGCTCTTCGGCGCTTCTGGGCGCATCAGCTCTGCCGGCTTTTCCTTCATCTGTTGATAACATGCCATGATCGTTGCACCGCCGGTACAGAGCACACAGAGCATCACAGCCAACAATGTCTGATCCCAGTTGATCGGTGTCCGCACGATCATCAGACCGGAATACAGCATCTGATATGACATAATGATAACGCTCGGTAATCCAATCTCCCCTAACAAGCTGCCCGCAATCGCACCGATCAGTGTTGCACTCAGCGCATAGCCCAAATACTTCCAGGTGATCGCTCCATCCGAATAGCCAAGTGCCTTCAATGTACCGATCTGGGTGCGCTGTTCCTCTACCATACGGGTCATCGCCGTCAGACTGACAAGCGCTGCCACGAGGAAGAAAATCGCAGGAAATACCATGCTGAGACTCCACATCCGGTCTGCATCCTGTCCAAAGCTCGCCACCGACGAAATCATGCCACGATCTAAAATATACCACTCCGGAATCTCCAATCCATCCAGCTCTTCCTCTGCTGCTGCAATCTGATCTTCCGCATCCGCAAATTCCGTTACAGAATCTTCTTTTGCTTGGTCGTACTCTGCCTGCTTTTCCTCTAATTGATTCCAGCCATCCTCCAACGCGGTCTCGCCGTCACTGATCTGCTTTGCCGCATCTTCCAGCTCTGTCTCACCGTTGGTGATCTGATCTGCCGCATCATCCAGCTGCTTCTTCGCATCCGAGAGCTGCGTTGCCGCCAGCTGTAACTGCTGTCCGGTCAGATCCAGTTGACTCTTCGCGCTGTCCAGCTGTGCCTTCGAAGCGTTCAATGTCGCTTCCGTTGTCTCCATCTGCGTCTTGACTGCCTCAAATGCATCCAGCTGCGCTTTCGCCTCTGCCAGTTGTGCCGCCGTTGCATCCAGATCTGCCTTCTGACTGTCCAGCTGTGCCCGGTAGTCATTCAGGGCCTGCTCTGCTGCTGCAACAACATCCGCGGAGACATTCCCAGCCTCCTGCTGCTGTTTCAGATCCTCCAGTCGCGCCTGCAGTGATGCATAGTTCGTCTCGCCGGACTGATACAATGCCAGCGCGATCTGATAGGAGGAATAGCCATTATTATATTGCGTCAGACCGCTCTCATACTGCCGCAGTCCCGCCTGATATTCTGGCAATGCCTGCTGATATGCAGAATAGCCATCCGTATACTGCGCCAGTCCTGACTGATACTCTGCCATGCCCGCCTGATATTGTGCAAGACCGGACTGATAGGTTGCGTTATTTGCATTGTACTGGGCAAGACCTTCCGCATACTGGGTCTTCGCCTCCGTCAGCTGCTGCACACCTTCCTCGTATTGCGCTTTTGCATCATCCAGCTCCTGCTGCTTTTCTTCCAGTTCTGCTCTGCCATCCGTCAGCGCCTGTTCTGCATCAGCAAGCTGCTGCTTGCCATCCGCCAACTGCTGTTTTGCGTCTTCCAGCTGCGTATTCAACTCATTGTATCGTCTGTGACAAGCGGTATCCCCCACCTTTTCCAGCTGGGCCTCTGCTGTATCAATGATCTCCTCATAAGCATCGCTGTAGGAAAGCTCTGCTTCCGCTCCGGATGCCAGCACATACACTTCGGTATACGCTTCATAAGAAAAGACCTCCTTCGGAATGACCATCCAGAAATCCAGTCTGCCATCGCCAACCGAACCGGAACCCCGCGTCAGATCCAGATAATACGGAATCTGCCCCAGACCCACAACGGTAAACGTATCTTCCGTCACATTGCCATCCTCGGAAAGAGGCTTGCCATCGTCCCGTACAAGAGGGATCGTATCGCCTACCGAGATACCGAGCTGCTCTGCCTTTCCGGCATCCACTACACACTCTGTGCTGTCTTCCGGAAGTCTTCCCTCTTCCAACCACACCGTATTGATGTCCTGCGTCTCGGCAATAACCTTCACACCGTATTCTTCCCCATCGATCTGCGCCAGTCCCTCCGTCGCATAGCCGCCCTCTGCAGCCGCCACACCTTCGGTATTTTCGATGTCAGACACATCCTCGTTCGTCAATCCCAGTGTGCTGAGGATGCGAAAATCCATCAAATGCTGCCGGTCAAAATAGTCATCTGCCGACTTGCGCATGTCATATCTGGCAGATCGGATTCCGGCAAAAAACGCGGCACCCAGAAAGACGATCAGCAAAATGGAGATAAACCGCCCCTTATTTCGCATGATTTCCCTCAGGGAATCCAGAATAAATACATTTTTCTTCATTTGCATTACCACTCAATCTCTTCTACCGGTGTCGGATGTGGGTTCAGCTCCATGGATTTCACCTGTCCATTTCGGATATGAATGACCCGGTCTGCCATCGGTGTCAGCGCTGTATTATGGGTAATGACAACAACGGTCATGCCCCGCTGTCTGCAAGTATCCTGCAGCAGCTTCAGAATCGCCTTACCAGTCACATAGTCCAGTGCACCCGTCGGCTCATCACACAGCAGCAGCTTCGGATTCTTCGCCAATGCTCTCGCAATTGCCACACGCTGCTGCTCACCACCAGAAAGCTGCGCCGGGAAGTTATCCCTGCGCTCTCCCAGACCGACCTCTTCTAACACCTGTCCCGCATCCAGCGGATCTTTACAGATCTGCAACGTCAGTTCTACATTCTCCAATGCTGTCAAATTCTGCATCAGATTATAAAACTGGAATACAAAGCCGATATCATCTCTCCGGTAAGCAATCAGCTTTTTGCCCTTATAAGAACTGATTTCACTACCATCCACAAGGACATGTCCGCTCGTCACGGAATCCATGCCACCCAGGATATTCAGAACGGTCGTCTTTCCAGCGCCGGACGGTCCGACAATCACGACAAATTCTCCTTTTTCCATCTCAAAGTTGATTCCGTCACAGGCGTTAATAGTCACTTCTCCCATCTGATAACTCTTCTTTACATTTTGAAAGGATACATATCCCGGCATCTTCAACCTCCTGTATTCTCAATGCGTCTCTCCTACTGATAGTATAGCATTTTTTCCTTTTTCAGAAAGCCCTTTTGTTTCTAAAATTTTTCTAACCAGCCAGATTTCCTGCAACGCAATTTCTATTGAATTAAAATAGAATCCTGCATCGCAGGATTCTCCGCCTGCGGCGGGTCGCGAAGCGACAAATTCCGTTCCGCCGCAGTGCGATCCACGCGGAGCGCTTTTTGCTTTATAGGAAATGCAACGCAATTTCCTATAAAGCAAAAAACTCCGCATGAGAAATTGATCCCATGCGGAGCTTCTTCCCGCTCAAAAAAGGAATGGATTATAAGAAAAATCCAAAATCGGTGTTGATGATCTGACCGGTGATGGCTCTGGACTCATCGCTTGCCAGGAACAACAGGATGTTTGCAACGTCTTCCGGCATGCAAGGCTGTGTCTTCATATTTGCATGGGTCATCATTGCGTCAAACATATCCGGATCTAGCTTTGCCGGATCCGAACCTGCTACCATCGGTGTCACGATCGTGCCGGGGCAGATCGCATTACAACGAATGCCCTTCTTCTGGAAGCGAAGTGCAGTATGACGGGTCACACCGATCACAGCTGCCTTGGAAGATACATAAGCTGCGCCGCCGCAGCCCTTTACGCCTGCGATGGATGCCACATTGACGATGGAAGCACCGGTCTCCATTCTGGAGGAAGCGGCGCGGATGCAGCGCATCGTGCCCTTCTGATTCGTCTCGATGATGCGATCCAGATCTTCATCGGTGCAGCGATCGATAGGCTTTAAGCCTTCCTCAAGAATACCGGCATTGTTGATCAGAATGTCGATCCTGCCATACTTCTCGATGACAGCCTCCATCAGTCTGTCCGGATCTTCCGACTTGGAAATATCCGTGGAAATCGCCATGACATTGCCACCGGCTTCTGTGATTTCCCTTGCAACTTCTTCCAGCGCAGCTTCTCTTCTCGCTGTGATGACAACGGTTGCACCCTCTGCTGCGAATAACTTTGCAGTCGCTGCTCCTACACCGGAATTTCCTCCTGTTACAATTGCTACCTTCCCCTGTAAACGATTCATATCGTTCTCCTTTCTATGAATGATGCTTCTGCATCTATTTCATCCGTATGTAATTCCTGCAATCAGAACTTTCCGCCGGAACCGCCGTGGGATGTTCCGGAAGATCCGGTCGAAACTGAACTGCCTCCACCTCCGGAGCTTTCCTGCGGCTCCGGCTTGCGCACACGGGTAACATTGCGGTACAGGAACATCTCTCTGCGATTCGCCACTGCCAGACTGCCGGGCACCACATAGTTCTGCGCTGCCGCCTGCAGCTTAACGCTGGTCAGCTGGCTCTTAAACGACATCGTCACGATCAGTGCAATGATTGCACCCAATCCAAATGCACCAAAGATCCAAAGTACCGACAGTGGCTCCTTCGGCTCATGGTTCACGTCATAGGGTTCGTTTGTCCTCGCTTCTGTCACATACTTCTCACACTGATCTGCAAAGGTATCAAATGCCCATGCATAATCGCCATTGCTCAGATCCTCCAGCACCCTATCCATGATCCAGCGCTGTCCGGCATCCGTAAATGCCGTGATACCGTATCCAGTAGTAACGATCTCCCAATCCCGGTCTTCCATGCTGATGAGCAACAGGATACCATCGTGATTGGAACCGTATCCGTAATTGTTATAATCATAATAATCCTGCGCATAAGCAGTCGGTGTCTTTCCGCCCAGCGTATTCGTCGTCACGATCACGACCTCAAACTGAAGCTCTTCACTGATCGTGTCTAACTTTTGCTCCAGATCGGACTGCTCCTCGGATGTCAGCAAATTTGCATCATCCACCAGTCTCGGATCATGGGCTGCCGCCAGAGAGGGAAATGCACTGACGAGCAGGCAAACCAGCAGCAAAATCGCTGCAAATCTTCTCTTTTTCATGTCTTTTCTCCTTTAATTTCGTTTCTCATAAATTTACAGTAGATTGATGATCCACAAAATCAGATAAATGATCGCTCCAGAAATCGCAGTGATACTGCCAAAATACTTCCAGAACAGTCCCTTATCCATCGGGAGATTTCCGACAAACTTTCCAGTCTGTCCATTCATCGCAAACAGGTAATTCTGTCCCTTCCAGCTCGTCTGCAGCAGCCATACCGGATACAGCGCATAGCTCGCTTTTGCCTTGCTCAGCTGATACCGCTCCTGCTCCAGTGTGACGGAATCGTATCCGCTGATGGTGTTCCGCAGCTCCTGCTCGGTGCTGTTTTTCACTCTGTGGTTGATCCGCTCCTTGCACTCCTCCGCAGTCACATCGTACTTATCTGCCAGATAACCTGCCAGATAAGCGGTCTCAAAGCTTACCGCTTCCTTGAAATCATACGGCTCCAAAGACTCCATCAGATCATCCGCCATATGGGACGAACCATCCGCCGGAATGTGCTCAAACGACAGGGATCCGCCGCGCTGGATGGAGTAAACCTTTGTCTCTGTGTAGTCATAGTGCTTGTCGCTCCAGTGACGCACTCTCGTACCACGGAACTCCAGGTCTGCATCGGTCTTTGCATCGAAGATCCAGAACGGAACGTATACACCCTTGATCTCATCCAGATGATTCTCAGAACGGAACACCTTCGGAAGCAGCTTTTTTCCCATCAGGTGCTTCTTTAATCCCTCTTTCGCCTGTTTCTTGTCCAGCTTAAACGGAATCACATATTCCGGACGAAGCATGCCGGACAGACGCCCAGTCAGAACAACCGGATTGCCGCAGTACGGACAGGAGGTCGCTGCGGTATTCTCGTCCGCAACGATCTCGCCGCCGCAGGACTGACAGGTAAATACCTGCATGCCGTCCGCTTCGCCCTGCTGCCACTCGCTCTGCCCGGAAGTCTCCCACTTTGTCTCCTGCTCCGGCTCCTTCGCTGCAGCTTCCTGCTCCAGCTTCTTAAAAGCCTCTATATCAAATTCCGTATCGCAATACGGACACTTTACCTTCTGGGAGGCGCTGTCGAACTTGACAGCACCTCCGCAGCAAGGACATTTGTATTCTAACATTTGTGCCACGTTTTCACCTCTCAGTCAATCACATCCGCGTCATTGATCGGATCTCCGCACTCCGGACAGAACTTCGGAGTCGGCATACCGGGAATCGGCTCCCATCCACACTTGTCACAGCGAATTTTCTTCGGTGCAGACGGTCTCGGAGAACCACAATTGCTGCAGAACTTTCCGGTATTCACCGTTCCGCAGGAACAGGTCCAGCTATCTGCTGCAGGCTGCTGTTTCTGAACCGGCTGTGCTGCAGGCTGTCCCTGTCCCATCTGGAACAGATTCTGTGCGTTCATGCCGCCCATCTGACCTGCCATGTTCATACCCATAAATCCAGTCATCGCACCGGCGGAATTACCAGCTGCTGTCTTCATCGCATCTGCCTGTGCATCCACGATTGCTGCTGCTGCCATGTTTGCATTGCGGTAAACAGCTGTTTTCTGCAGGTCGCGGATCATCTTTGCGTCTTCTTCCGGAAGTGTGATCGGATTCAGCGCAACCGATACAATGGACAGGCCTCTCAGCTCATTCCACTTCTTTGTCAGAGCTGCATTCATCGCATCTGCCAGCTCCAGTGCATGTGCAGGCAGTTCGCTGGGACGAATACCGGCTGCAGACAGCGAAGCAAATGCCGGCTGCAGCGCCGTGATAAACTCAGACTTCAGCTGTGTCTCTAACTCTTCTCTCGTGTACTCATCAGAAACATTACCGCAAACATTCGTATAGAACAGAAGCGGATCGGTCAGGCGATAAGAATAAACACCGCTGCAGCGAACCGATACATCAATATCCAGTCCGATATTCGCATCTACGACACGGAACGGAATCGGAGAAGGTGTACCAAACTTATTATCCATCAACTCCTTGGTGTTGAAATAGTACACACGCTGATCCTTACCGGTATCGCCGCCTCTTGTAATACGAGCACCGATAGTACGGAAAGTATTCTTAATGCCCTCTCCCAGACTGCCGCTGAAAATGCTCGGTTCAGAAGAAGTATCATAGGTAAACTGACCGGGCTCTGCACAGAACTCTACGATACGACCCTGCTCCACGATGATCATGCACTGACCGTCTGCAACTGCGATGCCGGAGCCGTTTGTAATAATATTATCACTGCCGCGATTGTTACCGGAAGTACGCTTTCTTCCCTTCTGTACCAGAACGTCCTGATCCATCGCATCACAATAGAAAAATTCCTTCCACTGATCAGCAAATGTACTGCTTGTTGCCTGTACTACTGCACGAATAAGACCCATACTCATTCCTCCATTTTGCAGACAGCCGTACTCTTCCAACGGTCTGTCGCCTTTTATTCACTTTTTTGGTATAAAAGAACTTATAATAGTTTATTTTAGCATATTCGTCAAAAAAAGAACAGTCCCAAAAGACTGTTCTTCCCAAAAATTCCATTTTAACCGGCAAGATGCAGGATCTGCAGCAAAAAGAACCAGGACAAACCATAATAGGTAATAACTGCAACCAGGTCGTTTAAGGTTGTGATCAGAGGACCGGAAGCTACTGCCGGGTCTACACCGATCTTTTTAAAAAGCTGCGGAACGAGTGCACCGCCCAAGCTGGAAATGAGCATCGCGATCAACAGCGACAGTCCAATACAGCCTGACACGGCGAACGAAAACAGTAAAGATTTCCCCTTAAACAGGAAAATAAACAAACCAATGATGATAAAGGACAGAGAACCAAGCAATGCACCGTTGCACATACCGACTCTCGCTTCCTTCCACACAAGCTGCATCTTCTGGTGATGCGTCAGTGTCTCATCCATCAGAACACGGATGGTAACTGCCAAAGACTGCGTACCGACATTACCGGCCATGTCGAGGATCATCGACTGGAAGATCATCAGAATCGTCAACTGCTGTACCACCTGCTCAAACAGACCGACAACGGTAGATACGCCCATGCCAAGTCCCAGCAGGATCAGCAGCCACGGCAATCTCTTTTTGATACTCTCCCGCAGCGGCTCCTTCAGATCTTCCTCCGCAGCCAAACCTGCCAGCTTCGCGTAATCCTCACCCATCTCATCATCTACAACTTCGATGATGCTCTGGGAGGTGATAACACCAAGCATCCGATTCTGCTCATCCAACAGAGGGATCAGACTCTCAGAATAATCTTTTAACTTCTCAATACAATCGTCAATACTTTCCTGTGCATATAAATAGGGGAAAGATGTCATGATCAGATCATCCAGCTGATCCGATTCACGCGCAATGATCAGATCTTTCAGATCCAATGCGCCGTAAAAGGTATGATCCTTCGCTTCCACAAAAATCGTGGAAATGTTGTCATTTTCCGAAGCCTGTCCCACAAGGGAACGCATCGCTTCTTTAATCGTCATGCCTTCCTGGATCAAAATGAAATTCGTGCTCATGCGGCTACCGATTTCTTCTTCATCGAAGGAGGCGATCAGCGCAATATCTTTTCTGGAATCGGCATCCAGAAGTTCGATCATAATATTGCGTTTTTCCCGGTTCATACTCCTCAGGACTTCCACCGCAGTATCTGCATCCAGTTCTGTGAGAACATCCACGGCTTTCCGCACATTCATCTCATCCAGATAAATGTTCATGTTCTCTTCTACATACTCAAAGATTTCTCCCAGCATCGACACCGGCAACACCCGGAAGATCTTTTTTCGCTCCTGCACCGTCAACTGTTCCAATACTTCCGCGATGTCTTTTTCGTGGTAATCTTCCAGCTCCGTGCGGAGACGCTCCGGTGATTCATTTCCCCGGATCAGTTCTAAAATTTCGCCCGTATAGTCCGGATGCTGCGGCGATTCTGTCTGATCTTTCGTCTCGTTTTCCGGCTCCAGGGCTTCCTGCACTTTCTGCAGTTCGTCCTTTAAGTCTTTCTTCTCGTCCATCTTTCATCCTCCTTTCCCTCCGGTTTCCCGGATTTTTTCTGCGCAAGACTGCAGGCAAGCTCATATCGCTCCGGCACATTGCAATTCAGCAGTTCCATATCGGAAATGCCAAGCTCTCCTGCCGGAAGAGCACGCACACGGATATGTTTTTCCAGCTCCATCACTCGCAGACAGCCTGCCAATATTTGTGCCTCAACCTCTGCGCATATCCGCTTTCGATACAACCCGCACAACGGATGCACCCTGCCAGTCTCATCCGACAGCCACAGAGCATCCTCCTCCGGTCGCATCGCTTCTGCCAGCCGCTCCGGAAGATATTCCGGAAGAAGCGGCACATCCACAGGGCACACAAACAACGCTTCCTCCGGGCAAGAGCACAGCAAACTGTACAAACCGCCCAGCGGACCGCAATCCGGAATCCGATCCGGACAACATGTCACCTCAGGCATCGTTTCCAAAATATCTGCGTAGTCCTCCTGTCCAGCCGCCGAAAGCAGCACGCTGCCAGGAAACCGACTCAGCATATGAGACAACAGCGTTCCGTCTCCATAGGAAAGTCTCGCCTTGTCCTGCCCCATGCGACGGCTCCTGCCGCCTGCCAGAATGCCGACTGCCCATCTCATAAGCCCTCTCCTGCTTGCTGAGATGCGAGACGCACTTCTGCCAGATTCGTATGCTGCGGATTGCCCTTTGCAAGAGGGGATGGATGCTTCGCCGTCGTCAGCACATTGATGCTGCCGCCGATATCTGCTCCATCTGCCGCCTTTTTGTACCAGCCGCCCTGAGACATCGCAATGACTCCCTTCATAATGCGGTTCGTCACAAATGCCTTTAATCTCACACAACCACGGTCATTATATACCTCTACTTCGTCCCCGTCTACCACATTTCTGTAAAATGCATCCTCCGGATGAATCCAAAGTCTGGTCGGGTCCAATTCTTCCAACCAGTCGTTGTTGTCATGTACACTGTGACAACGACGGATTGTATGGTAGCCGATGAGCTGCAGCGGATACTTCTCCCGCAGAGGGTCTTCCACGCCCTCCACCACCGGCGTATAACATGGAATCGGCGGAATCATTCCCAAATCCGCCAGCTGTTCCGAATAAATCTCGATCTTTCCGGATGGCGTTGCAAATGGCGTTGTCTCCGGATGGGCAATTTCCTCTGAAAATGCGACAATCTGCTCCTCCGGATACTGAAAACCTCCCTCTCTCCGAAACGTCTCATAATCCGGCAGCATCGGCTCCAGCTTGCGGTTCTCCTCATAGAGTCTCCGCATCCACACGGAAAGATCCGGTTCTCCCTCCGTAAATTCTTCATAAAGTCCCAGATGCTTTGCCACTTCTTTCAGCCACTCCCACTCGAAACGACAGTCAAAAATCGGATCGATCACCTGATTGTTACACAATAAGAAATTACTGCCCCTCCACGGAGAATTCAGATTTGACGTTTCAAACACCGACGTTGCCGGAAGCAGCACATCCGCATATCGTGCACTGGGCGTCATGAAAATATCCGATACTACGATAAACTCACATTTCGATGTATCTTTCAGAATCCGCTCCGTATCCCGGATATCCGAGTGCTGGTTGATCAGTGTGTTGCCCGCCAGCGAGAATAACATTTTCAGATTGCACGGCAAATGATCTACGCCCTTCACGCCATCGTTCCTGAAATCCATCTCTGTCGCATGCTCAATGGCCTTTGTCCATAAAAAAACCGGAATCTGTCCCGGAAACGGATTTTTCGGTTCCGGAAATGATACGGTGCGATGCGTTCCAAAGCTCACTGCTGCCCCGGTTCCGCCTCCGGAAACTCCCACGTTACCGGTCATGCAGCATAAAAGAGCAGTGCTTCGAACTCCCTGCTCGCCGTTCCTCGTCCGCTGCAGGCCAAGTCCCGGCAGCAGACAGCCCGGCTTTGCATTTGCATAATCCCGTGCGATCTTTCGAATCTGTTCTGCCGGGACACCGCAGATTGCCTCCGCCCATTCCGGTGTCTTCGGAATGCCATCTGAGCGGCCCCGCAGGTAACTTTCATAGCTCGCTCCGGCTGGCGCTCCCTCCGGAAGATGTGCTTCATCAAATCCCACACAATAGGTGTCCAGAAAATGCTGATCCAGCAGTCCCTCCGACCAGATCACATACGCCATGCCATCCGCCAGCGCACTGTCGGTGCCCGGGCGGATCGGCACCCAGGTCATGCCCCGCTGTGCCGCCGTATTGCTGCACCGCGGGTCAATGACGATGATCGGAACGCCTTTTTTCTTTAACTTTGCCAGATAAACATTCGTCTCTGTTCCAAAGATCGTCTCCGCCGGATTGTGTCCCCAGAGGATCAGATAATTGGTATTCAATACGTCTGAAAATCCATTTCCAGCTTTGAGCTGTCCATAGATATAGGGTGTCACATAATTGGAGCAGGCGCTGCTGTAGCTATTATAATAATCCAGATAGCCTCCATCTAACGATAGCAGACGCTTCGCCATCTTCGACGGACGCAAAACACCCGTCACGCCTGCACCGTACAGCATATAGCGCGATGCCGGTCCGTAAGTATCCCGAATCCGGATCCATTCAGAGCTGATGAGCTCTGCCGCCTCGTCCCAGCTGATCCGCTCAAACCGTCCTTCTCCCCGCTCGCCGATGCGCTTCATTGGGTATTTCAGGCGTTCCGCATGCAAAAATGTCTTGCGGTAGGCATGTCCTCTGGAGCAGGCTTTGATCTGCGGGTGTCGATCCGAAGTATCCGTCTCGATCCGCAGCATGCATCCTTCCTGCACGGTCGGACAGATCACGCACTTTCCTCCGCAGTTATTTCCTCCGGCCGTCAGAATCTCCCGCGGCTCTTCCACCGGAATTGCCGCTCCGATCCCCTGCTGTTCCACCGTCTCACACAGTTTTTTCGTCTCTGCATCCAGAAGAGAATCCCACGCATCCTCACACTCCGACAGGTCACATTCAGACTCCGCCAGACGTATCATTTCCTTCATCCACGCACCGGCCTCTGTCTGTAACTGCGTCTGAATCGCATCTTTCATCGCCTGCAGTACCGGGAACAAAAACTTCTGGCGGAACTGCTCCCGCGCAGCTTCCAGCCTGCTCTGCTCCCCCGGATTTGCCTTCTCTTTTGCCGCTATGATTCCTTCGGTCAGATACAAGAAAAAGCGAAACATCTCGCCGACAAAATCTGCGGGCTGATGATCGATCTTCACATAGGAATAGCCATATTTTTTATAGAAGCAGATCACCTCCAATGTCGTCTGGTTCAGCAGAAGCTTTCCCTGATCGGTGCAGGCGGATGCCCAGAGCGGCACATAGATGTCTGCATTTGTCCCGTAGAAAATCGCTTCGTAAGTCTCTCTGGACGGACACGGCTGGATCCTGCACTTTGTCGCCTGCTCATATCCGGAGCATGCTGCCAGCAATCGTCCGTAGCATCTGCGTGCCTGTTCTTCTTTTTTTTCTCTCATCGCTTCTTTCCTCCGCAGATCACTTTTGCAGCGTAAGCGCTCCTGTCATACAGGCAGCCACACACGCCGGTTCCTTTCCTGCAAGGCGCAGCGCCAGACAGGAATCACACTTTGCCGCACAGGATTCCCTTCCTGTTTTTAGCAGCGAGATCATCTCAAACGGACACGCCCGCACACAGGCGCCACATCCGGTACAGCTTGCCGACAGGATCCGCACAGCGCCGTCCTGCCCTTTTAAAATTGCATCGTGGGGACAGGCATTCAAACAGTGAGGATTTTCACAATGTCTGCAGGACTCCATCACAAAGTGACAGACCAGCCCCTGCTCCGTCATCTTCTCCGTCGTTTTAACCCGCCGAAAGAACACTCCCACCGGCAGATTGTTCGCATCCTTACACGCGATCTGACACGCGCCGCAGCCGATGCAATCCTCTTCCCGGAATACAAATCCAAATGACATCTTTTGCTCCTTCCTGCTCCTAATAATAATAGAATCCTGCGATGCAGGATTCTCCGCCTGCGGCGGGTCGCGAAGCGACAAATTCTTTTCCGCCGCAGTGCGATCCACGCGTAGCGTTTTTCTTTACTTTCTAGGAAATGCGACGCAATTTCCTATAAAGTAAAGAAAAAGCGGAGGCAGACCACTCTCCCCTCCGCTTTTGATCGTTCTTTTCTTTATTTCCGCTCGATGGCGATACCGGTCGTTCTCGGACCTACATGAGAGGAAATAATCAGATTCAGCTTAATATCCGTCTCGCAGGGTACTGCCTTCACACACTTGTCAAACAACTCCTGACTGTGTACATAGATTGCACCGACACGGGCGTTCTCCTGCGCATCCACCATCTCTTTGATGGACTTGAATGCCATGTTCTGTCCACGAACTTTCTTAAACAGAACGATCTTTCCATCCTGAATTGTCAGAATCGGCTTAATGCTCAGAATATCACCAATCTTACCAACGGTCGGGGAAACGCGTCCACCCTGTACCAGATATTTAAACTCATCCACCAGAAAATAAATCTCGATCTTTTCCAGACGCTCTCTCACGATCTGCGCTGCCTCCGATGCAGATTTGCCTGCGTCTGCAGCATCCAGTGCGTCCAGACATAAAAAAGCGGTTCCAAGCGTCGCACTCCGGGAATCAATGACTTCAATCACTGCATCGGGATACTCCTCCTGCAGTTCAGATGCAACAACACAGATCGTATTATAACTGCCACTCATCTCAGAGGAAAACGTGATGCAGACAATGTCTTTTCCCTCTTTCAAAACCTTCTCAAACTTTCTGTGAACCAGATCCGGGTTGCAGCCTGCCGTGTACGCTCTCGTCGTCTCCAGCGTCTTAAAGTAGGTGTCACGATCCAGCACCTTCTCATCTCCGTACAACTCGTCCGGGTTAAAATAATAATACTGCGGCAGCATCTCGACACGGCTCTGATACTCTGCCGGTATATCTGTATTTCCATCTGTGAATACTACAAATCCTCTCATGCAGTCCCTCGTCCTTCTCGCATTTCAGTTCTTTTTTGTAAATGCTCTTTTTATTTTACCTTATTTTCCTGCTTTTGTCACTCGAAAAAAATCCGGACTCTTTTCATGCAAATAAAGACGGTTTCTGCAACTTGTCTCACTCGGAGATTGACAGAATACAAGGCATTTGTTATAGTTGTATCAGAACAAATTTCGATCATATTGATCGATTCAGGAGGAAAATATCCCATGACAAACGAAGTATTGGAACAGAAAATTCAGCTTGTGATGGACAAGCTCATCCATCTGGGCGGCGCTGACTACGACAGCGATAAGAACATCTCTGTAGAAGAGGCAACGACTACCGGTAATATCGCCCGTGATTTTGGTATTGAAGAGTGGGACTGGCCGCAGGGTATCGGTCTGTACGGACTGTGCATGCTGCAGGCTTACTATAAGGATGGTCGTTTCAACGAGTTCCTGCAGAACTGGTACCGCGGCAACATCGACCGTGGACTTCCGTCCAAAAACATCAATACCACGGCTCCTTTCCTGACACTGGTTCAGGTGATGGATCAGCTGCCGGACTTCCCGGAATACGAGCAGCTGTGTAAGGATCGCGCTGACTGGCTGATCAATGGTCTGCCGAAGACCACCGACGGCGGCTTCCAGCATGTAACCAGCGCCATCGGCAACCGCAACGGCGTTATGCTGAACGATCAGGAACTGTGGGCAGATACCATGTTCATGGCTGTCCTGTTCCTGCAGCAGATGGGCAACCGTTACAACAACGAAACCTGGAAGGCGGAGGCTGTTCACCAGATGCTCGTACATATCAAGTACCTGTACTGCAAGAACAACGGCCTGCTGTATCATGGATTCAGCTTCCTGAGAAATGATAACTTCGGCGGCATCTTCTGGAACAGAGGAAACTCCTGGTTCACTCTGGGTGTTACCATTTTCTTAGAGCATGCAACCGATCTGGATGCCGGAACTCGTCAGTTCATCGTTGACACCTTCCGCACCCACGCCGCTACCCTTCGCAACCTGCAGGATGAATCCGGACTGTTCCACACCATTCTGGACGATCCGACTTCTTATCTGGAAACTTCCGGTTCCGCAGCAATCGCTGCTGGTCTGCTGCGCGGCGTAAAGCTGGGGATTCTGGACGAAAGCTATGCCGAGTGCGCAAACAAGGCGATCGAGGCTCTGTGTGACAACATCGACACCGATGGTACTGTTCTGAACGTATCTGCCGGTACTGCAATGGGCATGAACGCAGAGCACTACAAGGGCATCGGCATTCACCCGATGGCTTATGGCCAGGCTCTGACCCTTGTTGCACTGATCGAGGCATTGCACTGATCCTTCTATACGGAATTAACTCTAAATTTTTCAACTGCACGCTGAGCTCCTCGGCGTGCAGTTTTTTTACTTTATAGGAAATTGCGTTGCATTTCCTATAAAGCAAAAAAGCGCTCCGCGTGGATCGCACTGCGGCGGAGTTGTTGACCTGTCTTATATTTTTGTTGACAAGTCAACTCTTGTGTGCTATGCTCTTCCAAGTTCCGCGCTCGAAATGAGTGCGATGAAGAATTAGGAGGAATCGATTTTTTGAAATCGAAAAATAAATATGGCTATCAAAATTTTAGTAGATTCCGGTTCTGATATCAGTGCCGAGGAAGCAAAAGCAAAAGGCTATGAACTGATCCCACTGATCGTAAGCTTTGGAGAAGAGCAGTTTTTTGACGGTGTCGATCTGTTGCCGGAGCAGTTTTTCAATCGCCTCATCGAGAGTGATGTACTGCCCACCACCAGCCAGGTCAATCCCTATCGCTTCTCAGAAAAGCTGGAAGAACTGACTGCAGACGGCTCTGAAGTCATCGTTATCACGCTGTCTTCCAAGCTGTCCGGAACATATTTTTCCGCTGTCACCGCAGCTGAGGAATTTGAGCATGTGTATGTTGTAGACAGTCTGAACGCCTGCATCGGTGAACGTCTCGTGTGTGAACTCGCGCATAATCTTCGTGAGCAGGGATTTTCCGCGGAAGAGATCGTTGCGGAATTAGAAGAAAAAAAACACCGCATTCAACTGATTGCCGTGCTGGATACTCTGGAATATTTGAAAAAGGGCGGTCGTATCTCCGCTGGTGTCGCATTTGCCGGAGAACTGATGTCCATCAAACCGGTTATCAGCATCATCGACGGAGAAGTGCGTCTCATTGGCAAAGCGCTTGGCTCCAAGCGTGTCAACAACCTGCTGACATCCCTCATCGAAAAGACCGGCGGCATTGATTTTTCCATGCCCTACGGCACAGTATGGTCCGGTCTGAATGATACTGTGCTAAAAAAATATATTCAGGACAGCCGCCGCATCTGGGAAAATGATACCGCTGAAGTGCCGGAATATGCCCTCGGCAGCGTTATCGGCACCCATATCGGTCCCGGTGCCATCGGTGTTGCTTTCTTTGGTAAAAAATAATCACTCCCGCTATTTTGCTCGCGTCAGTCATCATACTTCCGGTTTCGGATGTTCATGGTGCTGGCGCGAGTAATTTTGTCATTTCCAAACTTTTTGCGTATGCTGTCCAGCGCCTCGTCCAGCTTTTTCTGCTGTTCCTTACTCTTCGGATCATCAAACAGCGACAACTGTTCAAAGGCTTCCTCTGTCAATCCGGTCAGCGATACGCCTATCAGACGCAGCGGCTCTCCCTTCCACGATTCCTGAAACAGCTGCTTCACCTGTCCGTAAATCTCATCCGTCACATCAGTTGCATTTTCCAGTCGGCGCTGATGCGAGCGATTTCGAAATTCCAGCGTCCGGAAATACACCGTCACGCAGTTACACTTCTTCCCGTCTTTACGCATCCGCGATGCCACGATATCACATTGCCTGAGCAAAATAGGAAATGCCTGCTCGAACGACATAATATCTTCCTCAAATGTGCTCTCCACGCTGATTCCCTTTGCCTCGTCCCGTTCTGCTTTCACCGGCGAATCATCCAGGCCATTTGCATAGCGGTACAGCTGATGTCCGGCTTTTTCTCCCAGCAGCGCCTGCACTTCGGATTCTTTGCAGTGCGCCAGGTCTCCAATCGTGCGAATTCCATTTTCCATCAGGCGTTTTTCCGATGCTTTTCCCAGAAACAAAAGATCCCGCACCGGCAACGGCCACATTTTTTCCGAAATTTCTTCCGGATACAATGTATGGACCCGATCCGGCTTTTCGAAATCCGACGCCATCTTCGCCAACAGTTTATTCACCGAAATCCCCACATTGACCGTAAAGCCCAGTTCTCTGTGAATCCGGTCTTTGATCTCATGGGCAGTCGCCACCGGGTCCGGATAGATCAGCTCTGTACCGCTCATATCGAGAAACACTTCATCAATAGAAAAAGACTCCATCACCGGCGCGTACGAAGCACAAATATCCTTGAATGCTCTGGAACATTTCTGATACAGCTTAAAATCACTCTGCACACAGACCAGATTCGGACATTTCCGCAACGCCATTGACACCGGCTCTCCGGTCTGCACGCCAAATGCTTTTGCCGGAACTGATTTTGCCACAACGATGCTCGTCCGTTTTTTCGGATCTCCACCAATGCAGGAAGGGATCTCCCGCAAATCCGGGAGTCCCTCCTTAACCCGCTTTGCCGCTTCCCACGACAAAAACGCACTATTCACATCCACATGAAAAATCAGCCTGTTCATTTCTTAACCTCTGTTTTTTATTCTCTGCACGATCCAGTTTCCGCACTTTGCACCCAGAAATCCAGCCAGCACACCTGCCAAAAGTCCTCCCAGAATATCGGTCGGATAATGCACATATAAATACATTCTGGAAATTGCGATCAGAATGCCCAGAACCAACGCTGCTTTCCACAGCTTTTTCTCCCCTGCAAAAAACAATGCACTGATCGTCGCAAAGGACGCTGCCGTGTGACCGGAAGGAAAGGAAAAATCTATCGGCTTCGCGATCAACAGTTCCACCGCTGTATTCACATCAAACGGGCGAACTCTTGCAAAGAGATTTTTCAAAATTCCATTGCACAGAATCAGGTCAAAAATCAATGCCAGCGCAACGATAAGACCACTCTTTCTCGTCCTCGGAAGAAGCAGCAAAGCAGCTGCCATTCCAATCCATACAATCCCTGCATCTCCCAGTCTCGTAATAAATATCATGATCTGATCCAGAGCCGGATTGTGCCATGTCTGAAACCAGTCTAAAATCCGAAGTTCCATAAGCTTCCCCTTTTATTATTATTTTTCTTCAATATCTTCCTCTGTTTCATAATCTTCCGGATCAACATCAAAGTTGTCTCCATCTTCACAGTAGTCCCGCTAGGCATAGTCGTTTGAGGCGCTTATATCAAAATTTTTCTTCGCCATCTGACTCACCACCCTAATCAATATTATACTCGAATTATACTCTACCCAATTCTTTTTCACAATCTATTTCAGATATATTATATCGAACATTTGTTCTTTAGTCGAGTTCTGACATCTTCTTTACTTGCGAAAATAGAATCCTGCAAAGCAGGATTCTCCGTCTGCGGCGGGTCGCGAAGCGACAAATTCCTTTCCACCGCAGTGCGAGCCAACGCGGAGCACTTTTTTGCTTTATAGGAAATGCGACGCGATTTCCTATAAAGCGAAAAAAGGCTCCTCCACATCAGCGAAGGAGCCTTCATTCATCTTACATGACTTTTATTTCAATTACTTATTCCCTCTAAGAATAACCCTACTTACATTTCCTTAATAGCTGCCTGTGCTGCTGCCAGACGAGCGATCGGAACACGGAACGGTGAGCAGGATACATAGTCCAGACCAATCTTGTGGCAGAACTCTACGGAGGAAGGATCTCCACCGTGCTCACCACAGATACCTACATGCAGGTCAGGGCGTACCGGCTTACCAAGCTGGATAGCCATCTCCATCAGCTTACCAACACCGGTCTGATCCAGCTTTGCGAAAGGATCGTTCTCGAAGATCTTGGTGTCGTAATAAGAACCAAGGAATTTACCAGCATCATCACGGGAGAAACCAAAGGTCATCTGAGTCAGGTCGTTTGTACCGAAGCAGAAGAACTCAGCCTCTGTAGCGATCTGGTCAGCAGTCAGAGCTGCTCTCGGAATCTCGATCATGGTACCAACTTCGTACTTCATATCAGAACCAGCTGCTGCAATCTCAGCGTCAGCGGTCTCAACAACAATCTTCTTAACGAACTTCAGTTCCTTGATATCACAGATCAGCGGGATCATGATCTCAGGGCAAACATTCCAATCCGGATGTGCTTTCTTTACATTGATTGCAGCACGGATAACGGCTCTGGTCTGCATTCTGGCGATTTCCGGATAGGTAACTGCCAGACGGCATCCACGATGACCCATCATCGGGTTGAACTCGTGCAGAGAATCAATGATGGTCTTGATCTGCTCTACGGTCTTGCCATGAGCATCTGCCAGCTTCTTGATGTCCTCTTCCTCAGTAGGAACGAACTCATGCAGCGGCGGATCCAGGAAACGGATGCAAACGGGATTTCCTTCCAGAGCTTCATACAGCTTCTCGAAATCACTCTGCTGTACCGGCAGGATCTTTGCAAGAGCCTCTTCTCTCTCTTCTACGGTATCTGCACAGATCATTTCACGGAATGCATCAATACGGTCGCCTTCGAAGAACATATGCTCGGTACGGCAAAGACCAATACCTTCTGCTCCCAGTTCTCTGGCCTTCTTTGCATCTCCAGGTGTATCAGCGTTTGTACGAACGCGAAGTCTGCGATACTTATCAGCCCATCCCATGATACGACCAAACTCGCCAGCAATTGTAGCGTCTACGGTCGGAATAATGCCTTTATAAATGCAGCCGGTGGAACCATCGATGGAAAGCTCATCGCCTTCGTGGAATTCGATACCAGCCAGTGTAAATTTCTTATTTTCTTCGTCCATAGCGATCTCGGAACAACCGGATACACAGCAGGTACCCATACCACGCGCTACAACTGCTGCGTGAGAGGTCATACCACCACGAACGGTCAGGATACCCTGGGCAGCCTTCATACCTTCGATGTCTTCCGGAGAAGTCTCCAGACGAACCAGAACAACCTTCTCACCACGGGAAGCCCATTCCTTTGCATCTTCTGCTGTGAAGACGATCTTACCACAAGCGGCACCCGGAGATGCAGCCAGTGCTCTTGCCAGAGGCTTTGCTTCCTTCAGAGCCTTTGCGTCAAACTGAGGATGCAGAAGTGTATCCAGGTTTCTCGGATCGATCATTGCAACAGCCTTCTTCTCGTCGATCATGCCCTCGTCAACAAGGTCGCAGGCGATCTTCAGAGCAGCCTTTGCAGTTCTCTTACCATTTCTGGTCTGCAGCATGTATAACTTCTTATCCTCAATCGTGAACTCCATATCCTGCATATCACGATAGTGATCTTCCAGAGTATGGCAGATATTTACGAACTGATCGTATACTTCAGGCATAACTTCCTTCAGCTGATCGATCTTCTGAGGAGTACGAACACCGGCTACTACGTCTTCGCCCTGTGCATTCATCAGGAACTCGCCCATCAGATGCTTCTCACCAGTTGCGGGATCACGGGTAAATGCAACACCGGTACCGGATGTCTCACCCATGTTACCAAATGCCATCATCTGTACATTAACTGCGGTACCCCAGGAATAAGGGATATCGTTGTCACGACGATATACATTTGCACGAGGGTTGTCCCAGGAACGGAAAACTGCCTTGATAGCCTCCATCAACTGTTCCTTCGGGTCGGTCGGGAAATCTGCACCAATCTTCTCTTTGTATTCTGCCTTAAACTGTTCTGCCAGTTCCTTCAGATCCTCTGCAGTCAGCTCAACGTCCTGTGTAACGCCCTTTGCTGCCTTCATCTGGTCGATCAGCTCTTCAAAATACTTCTTGCCGACTTCCATAACAACGTCAGAGAACATCTGGATAAATCTGCGGTAGCAATCCCATGCCCAACGGGGATTACCGGATTTCTTTGCCAGAACTTCTACTACTTCTTCATTTAAGCCAAGGTTCAGGATCGTATCCATCATACCAGGCATGGAAGCACGAGCACCGGAACGAACCGATACTAACAGCGGGTTCTCCTTATCACCGAACTTCTTACCGGTGATCTCTTCCATCTTACCGATGTACTCCATGATCTGACCCATGATCTCGTCGTTGATCTTTCTGCCATCTTCGTAATACTGGGTACAAGCCTCTGTCGTAATCGTAAATCCCTGAGGAACCGGAAGTCCCAAATTCGTCATCTCTGCAAGGTTGGCACCCTTACCACCAAGCAGGTTTCTCATACCGGCATTACCCTCACTAAATAAATACACCCATTTAGCCATTGTCTTCCTCCTAAAAAAGATTCTCTCTTCTTCGTGAGATGTCCATCTTCTTCATTTGTCATCTCACATCAGCCAGATGCCCATGCAGGCTTTCCTTCATGTGACATGTGGCTCACTCTTGAATTATAACACATTTCAACAAAAAGTAAAGTCTTTTTTGTTTTTCTTATAGGTATTTTGAACAATAATATTCCTGTGTTTTTTCTTGACATATTTGTAAGTTATGCAGTATAATTAATTTGATTTTGGTTTTATTATTGAAAGTGCTTACATTGTATAAAAGGAGAACCTACAACATCATGATATTACCTCAGAATCCTGTTATCTTACTCTCTTATATCAATACCCAATTACGGGATTTTTATCCATCTCTGGAGGAATTTTGTAAAGCGCAGGGATGTATGGCAGAAGAGATCTGTCAGAAACTTTCGCTAATTGACTATGAATACGATGCGAAGCAGAATCAGTTCGTGTAAAGTACAAAAGAGGGACTCGCCTTACGGCAAGTCCCTCTTTGCTTTCGCTATGTACTTTTGAATTATTCACCAAAAACAGCCTTGTAGTCTGCCTGGAACTTTGCAATACCCTGATCCGTCAGCGGATGCTTGATCATCTGCTTGATAACTGCCGGAGGTACGGTTGCGATATCTGCTCCTGCTACTGCACAGTCGATTACGTGAATCGGGTTACGAACACTGGCTGCAATGATCTCAGTATCAATATCATGTACTGCGAAGATCTCAGAGATCGTGCGGATTAGATCAATACCAGGTGTAGAGATGTCATCCAGTCTGCCCAGAAACGGGGAAACATAAGCTGCGCCAGCTCTTGCTGCCAACAGTGCCTGTGTAGCGCTGAAGATCAGGGTAACATTAACCTTGATGCCTTCTGCGGACAGTGCCTTGGTAGCCTTCAGACCTTCTGCGGTCATCGGGATCTTTACTACCATGTTCGGATGGATCTTTGCGATTGCGCGACCCTCTTCGATCATGGTCGGAGCGTCTACGGTCGTAGCTTTTACTTCGCCGCTGATCGGTCCGTCAACGATCTCGGTGATCTCTTTGATGACCTGATTAAAATCTCTGCCCTCTTTTGCAATCAGAGACGGGTTTGTGGTAACACCACAGATGACACCCATGTCATTTGCTTCCCGGATTGCCTCAACATCGGCTGTGTCAATAAAGAATTTCATAGTGAATCCCTCCCGAATAAACTTTTTCTGTTTCCAGTATATCACATTTTTCGGAAAGTGAAATAACTATTTTCAGTTCTCGCTATCTTTTTTCAGGAACTCCAGAACGGACTTTGCGATGCCTGCTGCATCCAGTCCATAATAAGCTAACAGCTCATCGTAAGGACCGGAGGTTGCATACGTCTTCGGAACGCCCAGCATCTTCATCGGTACGGGATGATTCTCGCAGACAACTTCTGCTACCATCGTGCCCAGACCACCGTGTACATAATGCTCTTCTACGGTTACGATACGACCGGTCTTCTTTGCTGCCTCGATGATCAGCTCTTCGTCAATCGGGCAAACGGTCGGCATACCGATGATCTGCGGATGATAACCAGCTGCCTCGATCTCCTTTGCAGCTTCCATAACAGCGCCGGTTACCGTGCCGGTGGAAATGATTGTTACGTCAGTACCGTCCTGAATAACATTCCCCTTGCCGATGACAAAAGGCTTTTCCTCAAACAGTTCCGGAATTGCCGGATTACCGATTCTCATATAAACCGGACCCTCATACTCTAACATCGCTCTGGATGCTGCACGAATCTCACCGGGATCCTGCGGACACAGAACAACTGCACCGGGAACCATACGCATGATCGCGAAATCCTCCAGAGAGTGATGGGTAGCGCCCAGATCCGAGTATGTGAAACCGCCGTTTCTGCCGACGATTTTTGCATTCTGACGCATATAACCGAGGTCGTTACGGAACATCTCGTAAGAACGACAGGTCACAAACGGTGCGATGGCACAGAATACCGGGATTTTGCCGGTGGTTGCCATACCGGATGCGATACCGGTAACACCCTGCTCCATAATACCAAACTCATAGTAACGATCCGGATGTGCCTTTGCAAATTCCTTAAATCCGGAGCTTCCGCCGCTGTCTGCAGACAGAACGACGATTCTCTCATCGTTTTCTGCTACTTCGGAGACAGCCTGACCAAATGTTTTTCTGGGATCTTTCTTTTCGCCGATCATGCCTTTGCTACCTCCTGTTCCAGTTCTGCGATCTTTGCTTCAGTCTCCTTGATGGCCTGCTCCAGCTCATCCTCCTTCGGAGACCAGTAATGATATCCAGCCTTGTTCTCTGCAAAGGAAATACCCTTGCTCTTTACAGTATGTGCAACGATCAGAGTAGGCTTCCCCTTCTCCAGAGGAAGATTATCCAAAGTATCCACAACTTCTTCCATGTTGTTTCCGTCGATATCCTTAACAGCCCATCCAAATGCCTTGAAGTGATCTGCGATCGGAGTGAAGTTCATGACCTGATCCACCGGTCCGGAAATCTGCAGACCATTGAAGTCTACAAACAGAACCAGATTGTCTACCTTGTGATGTGCTGCAGCTGCGGCTGCTTCCCAGTTAGAACCCTCTGCCAGCTCGCCATCGCCCATGACAACGAACACTCTGGAATCCTTGCCCTGGGAACGGAGCCCCAGTGCCATACCGGTCGCGATAGAAAGTCCATGGCCAAGTGCACCGGTGTTTGCTTCTACGCCGGGCAGCTTGTGCATATCCGGATGTCCCGGAATATGGGTGTGCAGGGAACCGTAGGTATCCAGCACTTCTTTGTCAAAATATCCTTTTTCTGCCAGAACTGCATACTGAACCATGCACTTATGTCCGGCAGATAACAGGAAACGATCGCGATCCTCCCACTTCGGGTTCCTCGGATCTACCTTCATGGTATGAAAATACAGTGCGGTCACAATATCCAGACAGGACAGTGCGCCGCCCAGATGGCCGTGATGGCTGGCTTCTACCATGCGAACCACATTTCTGCGGCAGCGGGCAGCTTCCAGCTCCAGCTCCAAAATCTCTTTCTTTGTCATAATTTGCCTCATTTCTTCGCTGCTTCGTAAGCGACAATGCGATCTACCTTCGCGCCGGAACGGGAATTCGGATCGTAGGTGTAAGACAGGTATTCTTTTGCCATCATCTTTGCAACTTCAATACCGGTTACCTGAGCGCCCATGGTGATGATGTTTGCGTTGTTGCTCAGAACAGCTCTCTGTGCCTGATATACGTTTGTAACAGTTGCAGCGTAAGCGCCGGTTACTTTGTTTGCTGCCAGAGCAACACCGATACCGGTTCCGCAGAACAGCATGCCACGGTCAGCCTTTCCAGCTACCACATCTTCTGCTACCTTGAATGCAACATTTGCATAAATCGGATCATCACTGCCGTAATCTACGACTTCATGACCAAGGCTCTCTACGTAAGCCATCATTGTCTTTTTGAACTCTGTTGCGTTCGGATCACATCCCATTGCGATTTTCATAGTTATCTTCTCCTTTTTTATATGGTGCAGAGCGCTTAATACGCCTTCTGCAAATTTACGATTATAATTTTCCGGCTTCCTTTAATGCCTGTGCAAATTCTGCTTCCATCTGTGCGCTCATCGGCTGGATCGGACGTCTCGGCTTGCCGCCTGCATATCCAAGCAGATTCATCGTGCACTTTACGCCGGCTACGCTGCCTCTGGCGCCAGTTGCCTTCGACAATGCCTGCACGGTCTTGTGGCACTCTTTTGCAGCTTCCAGACCGCCATTCCGGAATGCAGTATAGATGTCTGCGCACTCCTGTGGGAAGTAGTTTGCTGCAGAAACAACACCGCCTGCGCCGCCGCGCTCATAGCAGGTCATCAGATTGCTCAGGGAACCGGCCATGATCGTGAAGTCGTCTCTTCCGCCTGCTGCGTCCATATAAGCATTCATCATATCCTTGGAAGTGTCCTTGATTCCGGCGATATTCGGATGATCTGCCAGAACCTTTACTGCCTCTGCGGAAATTGCAAGATTGTTTGCAAATGCCGGTGCACAGTACAGCAGAACCGGGATCTTTGCGAAGTCACCGATTGCACTGTAATAATCGATCACAGCGGCATCATCCATCAGCTTTGCGAAGTAGTGCGGTACCAGTACGGAAATGTAATCGATGTCTGCATCCAGCTCCTGTACCCGGTCAATGAACTTTAATGTCTGGTATAAAGACTCTCTGCCCACACCGGCAATCAGGGTGCTGCCCGGCTTTCTCAGTCTTGCAGACTCCTTAATAACAGTCAGAGACTCATCATCGCTCAATGCACGGAACTCTCCGTTACTTCCCAGGCACATGTATCCCTTTACATCTGTCTGATTCCACTTTTCATAGTTTGCGGCAAGCATTTCCACACTGACCTCTTCCTTCTCATCGAAGGGAGTAACTGCCGGAATGACAATACCTTTCAACTTTTCCTCCATTGGAACAACTCCTCCTCTTATATGTGGCGTTCTCCTGATTTTACATGCGGTAGCTCGTACCAACATGTACATACAAGTTTATCCTACCACAAAACAGACTGTTTGTAAACAAAGGTTGACATTCTATTTTCTTCTTGTTACCCTAAAATAGAGAGTTTTTCTATGGAATTGTCCAAAAATGGAGGTTTACAATGCTGTATTTATCAATGGACTTTGGTACATCCGCCGTCAAGCTTTCGCTTGTTGACGAAGAAAAGAAGACGCTGGCATGGGCAAAAAAGGAATATCCCTATATCTTACTGCCCGGTGAAAAGACGGAAATGGATCCTCATGTTATGATGCAGGCCGTTTATGATGCCTGCCAGTCATTAGATCCTGCACTGCGTGCACAGGTTGGCTGGTTGTGCTATGACACCTTCTCCCCGTCTCCCGTTTTTCTCGATGAGAACGGTGAACTGGTTTATCCAAACATCATCACCCATCTTGATCGCAGAAGCCGCGCTCAGACCGCTGAGATCGACCGTATCATCGGAAAGGACGCTTACCGCGAAGTTTCCGGTATTTACCCGTTCCCCGGCGGCTGCTCTGCCATGACCTTCCTGTGGTTTTTACAGAACGAACCGTGGGTATACGACCGCACGTACCGCGTTGGCCATCTGCCCACCTACCTACATAAAAAATTCACCGGCGAGTGGATGGTAGACCTCGTAAACGCTTCTATGATGGGTCTGTATGAGACGACAACGCAGGGCGGCTGGGCCTGGGAGATCATCGAAAAGCTCGGTCTGAAAAAAGAATGGTTTGGCACAATCTACAATCCCGGCACACAGCTTGGTACTCTGCTTCCTGACATTGCAGAAAAGCTTGGTATCCCCGCCGGTATCCCGGTTTCTGTCGGCACAAATGATGTCGCAGCTGCTCAGATGGGCGCTGGCAACGACCGCGCAGGTCAGATCATGAATACCACCGGCAGCAGCGAGATGGTCAGCATCCTGACAGACAAACCCGTTACCAACCCGCACTACTATCTGCGAAATGCAGCATTGCCCGGACTGTGGCAGATCTATTCCACCACGGCAGGCGGCTTTGCTGTAGACTGGTTCTACAAAGAGCTGGGACAGGATATGACAAAGGATGAATATTACAATCACTTCATTCCGGAGTGCATCGAAAAATGCCTTGACGGCAACGATGTCACCTTCGAGCCATATCTGTCCGGCGACCGTCAGAGCTTAGAGAAAAAGACCGCTTCCTGGCACGGACTGACACTGGGCAGCACCAGACAGCAGATGTTTGCAGCCGTCCTCTCCGCAATGCAGGGTGTTCTGCGCACCACCATCGAGGAAGCCGCAGCGGTATTGCCCCTCAGCTCTGTCATCAAAATCTCCGGCGGCATGGCAACCCCGACCTACATGAAGCTCAAGGCAAAAGAAATTCCGGGATATACTTATGAAGTCGTGGATGATTGCCCGATCTTAGGAAATGTGGCGCTGGTGCAGTACTATAAAAAGTAATCTCAATCACATGTGACAGTAAAAAATTACGTGTGCGTTTCCTGTATGATTTGATGTTGCGTTTATTCTTTGACTTGCGAAACTCGCCTTACGGCTCAAACAGTCGCAAATCAAAGACGCAACACCAAATCATACAACGGAAACCTGCACAATGTAATTTTTCGCTGTCACATTTTGATTTTCCACAACTTTTTCTCAATTCCGAAATTCGTCGCTCGCTGAGTGAATCACACGAATCCCAGCTTTTTTTATCTGTCAAAAAGCGAATATAGTACGCAAAAAGAGTATGGGTACTGCGGAATAACATTGTGTAAGATTTCCGTGATTCATCTGGTGTTGCTCCTCTGGGGTGCGACTGTCTGAGCCGACAGGCGAGTTTCGCACACCAGAGTATGAGAGCAACAGCAGATGGATAGGAAATCACACACGTTATTTCGCGGTATCTCATACTCTTTTGATTGTTTCTATTTTGCTTTTTTCGCTTCAGTCATAGGCTGAATACGACTTCTTATAAAACACCATAATCAGCTTCACCATCCACATCGGCCAGAAGTGTCGGAACATCGCGATGTCCTCCGCCTCTTTTTTGTGGTTCAGCAGAAATTGTTTGCTGGTTGCTCCATCGTGAATCCGGTAGAATCCCAGCGGCTGTCTCACATAGACAAATCGACCGGGCAGACAGGCAATCTTCAGATTCATCTCCCAGTCCAGCGCATATTTCAGCTTGGACTGAAAGATCGTATCGCCGGTGATGTTTTTATTGTAGGTGATCATCGGGCAGGAAATACTGTTGCCAAGGCACAGACAGCTCTTTTTGATCCATTTCCAGTGGGCGATTCCAGTCAGAGAAACCGGCAGGCAAAGCAGACGCTTTACCATACTGCTGCGCTCTTTGTCATCCTCGCGGGTGCCCTTAATCGCATGGTAGCTGCAGAAGAAAATGGACATGTCCGGATAACGTCGTCTCTTTTCAAACAGTACCTTTGTATAATTCTTTCCATATACATCGTCCTGATGGGCGATCGTCACATACTGTGTCTGTGCGGTGTCGTAGGCAAAGTTCCAATCATCCTGAATGTCGCTCTTTCCATCCCGCACATAAACCGGGATATCATACTTATCCGCAAGCTTCTGAATGTACGGACTCGGTGTAGACGTACACAGAATGATGTTGGTCGGAACGGTCTGATTGACCAGGGATTTCAGGCACTGCTCCAGGTACGGAGAGTCCTTGTACGCACAGACTGCAAACGTATGGTTTGTATTTTTCTTATTCATAGAGCACCTCTTATTTGTGCTTGATGTTCAGGATGCCAATAAAGAATCCGCCAAAGATCATCTGCACGCCGACAGCCATTGCAGTCAGTGCCGGAATGGTCAGACGCATGATCTGCTGCGGGTTCAGAGCACCAAAGGAAGTCTTGCCCCACAGTACCAGTGCCAGAATTGTCGCAATAATACCGATGAGCAGCAGGACCGCACCAGCTAAGATTACACGATCTTCGGTGAACTTCTCCGTCTCCTTCGGATCTACCGGGATAAAACCATAATTCTTTGCGTAGGTCTTTGTAAAAACGGCAAACTGGATCGTGCTGGCTCCGATGATTGTAAATGCAGAGCCGTACAGCATCGTATGAATATCCAGTGTTACCTTGCCGATGGAGATTGGTCCAAACATCAACGCGATGAGCAGAACCAGACCAAGAACGACAAAGAAAATACCCGGATATAAGAACAGCCAGTTCGGGCTGTGCATTAACAGGAACTTCAGATGACGCCATCCATCCCGGAAGCTTCTCAGATGCGGTGCATGGGATCTGCCATCCTTCTTCAGAGTCGTCGGAACTTCGGTAATCTTTAACTTATACAGAGTTGCCTTTACAACCATCTCACTGGCATACTCCATACCGGTTGTCTGCAGACCGAGCTTTAAGATCGACTCACGGTTGTAACCACGCAGACCGCAGTGGAAGTCACCGATATCACTGGGATAGAACAGTCTGCCGATAAAAGACAAAACCGGATTGCCCAGATAACGATGCAGCGGAGGCATTGCACCGGGTTCGATACCGCCCTTAAAGCGGTTGCCCATAACGAGGTCATAGCCTTCCCGCAGTTTTTCAACAAACGGATCCAGATGCAGGAAATCGTAGCTGTCATCTGCATCTCCCATGATGACATACTTGCCCTGTGCGGCATTGCATCCGCCAATCAGCGCTGCGCCGTATCCGCGCTCAGCAACATCTACTACACGCGCACCACAGCGTCTTGCGATATCCTGAGATCCATCGGTACTGCCATTATCCGCAATGAGGATCTCGCCTTCTACACCGCTCTTTTCCAGATAGGTACGTGCCTTCTGGATACACACTTCCAATGTCTCCGCTTCGTTCAGACAGGGCATTAAAATCGTAAGTTCCATACTCTTTCTCCATTCCCTTCTATCAGAATTTCCCGATAGGGTATTTCTTTTTTTATTTAGCCGGCGTTCTCGACATCTTCCCCGGAATTTGCCGGATTATCTGCCGGTGACTCCGACGGCTGTACCGGCTGTGTCTCAGACGGCTGTGAGCTGGTGGATGCCTGCGTCGGAGCTGTGCTCTCTGTATTCGTCTGAGAGGCCTGGGTCGGTGCCGTGCTCTCCGTGCTTGCCTGAGAGGCCTGCGTCGGTGCCGTGCTCTCCTGCTGACTCGGCTGTGTCTGGCTCGTTCCACTCGTCTCGGTCTGGGATGCGGACGGTGTCACCGAGCTTTCTTCCTCCGGCTGTGAATTCAGCACCGATTCTTTCTCCGGATCATACTCAATTGTATAGCTGGGTGTTGCCACCGGATCCGGTCTCGTAATGGGATACAGATTTTCCGGTGCCGTCTTTCCAGACAACGCTTCATACGCATACTGGCGGAACAACTGCAGCCAGGATACATACGCCTTGCTGTTCAGATGTACATAAAAATCTGCTGTGTAACCGGAATACAGACTGCCATCCTCATCGGACATCTCCGTATATAGATCCAGAAATCCATATCCGTTCTCCTCACAATATTCTTCCATCTTGCTGTTTAATGTCTGAATATTGGCATTGGTGCGGTTGCCGCCCTCACGCCCCTTATAAACCGGTGTCGTGCTGGCAACATAGATTTCTGCATCCGGACAGATCTTTTCTAATTTCTGTATCGTTGTATCATAATTCGTCAAAATCTGAGAAACATTACACATGCCCAGATCATTGATTCCAAAGAACAGGACGATCTTCTCCGGCTTTTCTTTCTCTGCTGCATAAAAGATCGTGTGCATCTCATCGTGATACAGCGGATGCTCCACTTCGTTCTCTCCCTTGAGCGCATCTACCAGACTGTAGTTGACCATCGCATCTACCAGCGGGTCGCCCAGCGTGCCTTCTTCCTGCAGGGACAGATAATTTCCAAAGCCCTTCATGATGGAGTCTCCAAAGAACAAACTGTTCTCCCAATAAGATTCTACCTCTTTTTCCGTCGGGTTTTCAATATATTTTTCTTTTTTTACATGATAATTCTTCTCGTTGTCCGTTTCAGACTCTGATTCAGTCTCCGTTTCTCTGCGAATGATCCCATGCTCATCCTGAGGTCCCTTCAGAAGTACAAGAATCAGTGTAATACAAAGAACTGCGACTACCACGATCTCGCAAATCAACAAAATCCGCATCAGCTTTCGTCGGTTTTGCTTTTTCTTGTCCATGACTTCCTCTTACTTTCTGTAATTTTTCAGTTCGTCTTCACTGCGACATGCCCTACTCTAACACAAAATCCGAATTCTGTAAATGGCTGACACGCTAAGATTCTCTTAAAATTGCCTCCAGCACACTGCCGCCGATGCTACGCGCCTTATCCGAAATCGTAAAACAATTCGCATACTCACTCTTTCTCGGATCAATATCCGCAATCTTCAATCCCGTTGTCACCGGAAATTCATTTCGGATAATGCCTCGCAGCAGACCGGTAATCGTTGCCGGAACCGGCACCTGTTTTCCTTCTGCCGTCTCAATGTACGCCAGTGCCTCTCCTACTTCCACTGTATCTCCGATGTGATGTACATTTCGCATCATGCCGGTCGCGGGGGAATGGATGACCCGCTCCGCAGCATATCCGCCGATTATGCCGGGGACACCGGTATTCGGAATCGCAGTACCGCTCTCGTAGATTCGTCCCAGATTGTGACCGCGCATCGTCTCCACAACATAGTCCACATCCACACCGGCAGTAAATCCAGGTCCCAATGCAATCGTGCAGGACGCCATCTGACGATTTGTGCCGAGATTTTTCTTTGCAAGGATCGCATCCACTACTACATCCGGCTTCCATGCCTTGATAAAAGCTCCTGTCGGATCAACCGCGATCGGTACATCGCCTTCCCTTCGAACCTGCTCTGCCTCCTCCAGTGTGGAAACCCGTCTGCACTTCATCCCCTCGATTTTCGCCTGTCCTTCATAAATCGCATCGCACACTGACACGGTTCTGCGAATCGCCATCGGATGTTCTACTTCCAAAACAAGCAGCGGAAAGCCGCATCGCCACAGGCGATAAATTGTACCTGTGGCGATGTCTCCTCCGCCGCGCACGATAATACGCTGCTTCTCCATCTTTTTATTCCTTTTCGTCTCAGCCTTCCTGGAAGCAGGACAGATAAACGTCCTTCATACCATGTGCACGCAGCTGTTTCTCCAGCTCCATGCCCTTTGCAATGGCTTCCTGTCCATCGGCTTTATTTAAAATAATCTGGTAATGACAGCCGGTCGTCTGCTTTACCGTACCCTGCGGGGACAGCAAAATCTTGCAGGCATCTTCTACTGTCAGATTCTCTTCCCGGCTCTTTTCCAACAATGCTTCGGTCTCCTGCAGACGGAAGCATACATCCTGCAGCGGCCTATCCAGCGCATCCAGGCCAAGCACACCCAGTACCGTATCGGTCTCCGGCAGAATCACCGGCTCATACGCTGCCGGTACTTTACACGGCATCATCCGCGCACCGTCTGCCTCGATCAGAATCAGATCTGCCAGCGGCCAAACTGCTTTTCGCAGCTCATCAGAAGGCTGTGTCATCTTGCCATCTGCTGCCGGTGTTCCGATCACAGCCGGGCGACCCTCCTGCCAGAATTTCTTTACCGTTGCAGCATCTGCCGCATAAAGATGTTCTCCCGGCATGCGCATATGGGTAGAAGTCATCACCAGCGTCTTCCAGCCCAGCTTTGCAGCCGCGTCTGCCAGATGCTCCATAATCGTGGATTTACCACCTGCTCCTACGATGGAAACAACGTGTCCGGACGCTCTCAAAAAAGAGAAGGCTTCCTGAAGCGCACACTCCTGTAACTCATTATTTTTAACCTGATAAAACATTCCTTTACCTTTCTTATTCTCTGAAATAGACTCCTGCTCGGCAGGATTCTCCGCCTGCAACGAATCGCAAAGCGACAAATTTTCTTTCCGCCGCAGTGCGATCCTCTTTGCTGTATAGAAAATATAGCGCAATTTTCTGTACAACAAGAAACTGGTTTTCTTGCTGTACAAGGCTAATAGCTTTTTTTCGATTTGTCAAGCGTTTTTTTACTTTCTTGACCTTTTTTATCATTTTCTTGCGCAAAAAAGTCTTGTTTTGTTCCAATTATCACCCAATAGGAGGATTGCTATTCCGACAAGGCAGCAAAATAGAATTCAACGACCACCAGAATGCCTGCCTCGCGAACATTCTCATGTCGCGAATCAAAAACGGACAGCCCTCGTCAGGCTGTCCGCTGCATTTTTTCTTAATAATAAAAATTACTTAGTCCAGATTTGTCAGACGAATCCGGTTCTTGCCGGGTTTCAGACCTTCTACCGGACCCGGTACCGGTCTGTCACTGCGCTTTGCTCCGGTGATATCGGTATCCAGCACAATCGGTGTTCCTTCCGGTGTTTCAAACTCTGCATTCACGAGACGAACAGCTCCAAGAGTACTCGTTCCGTGGATCTGCGTCGGCAGTGTAAACATGCTCCCATCACACTCGATTTCCAGATAAACACCATCGCCATCCTCTACGACCTTTGCCTTCGGATCAAATCCGGTTACAACTGCCTTGTCCTGCTCTTTATCAAACGGCTGTGCATTCTGATAGTAGACATTTGCATTGACATAAGCAGGCTGCTCGATGCGGCGGAACATGGACTGATCCTCTCTGCTGTGCGCTCCGCGGACAGCTGCCTCGAACTCTTCGATGGAAGTGGTACAGCCATTGTAGCCTACCGTACCCAATGTGCTGTCCGGCTCCTCGACATCCTTAATACCTGCGAAAATGTTGTTATACAGACGATCATCACCGGACAGAACCAGTGCATAGCCGAGCACCTGCGTCGTGTGCGGGAAGTGATACGGAGTAGAACGATCCAGCACCTTGACTCTGCGCATCAGACCACAGCAAAGATTGTTTACATATGCAGTACCCTGTGCCACATTATCAAAGTTGTAGTTGGACATAAAGATGTTGTTCTCTACCAGGCACGGTCCGTGTGTTACCTCGATCATCAGATCACGATCGTTGTGGTTGTAAACATTGCCATGAATGCGAACCCCCTGTGCTTCCCAGTCCAGCCAGGTTCCCAGTGTGCAGTCATGAATGTAGTTGTCAAAAATCTGTACGTCCAGAGCGGCATGCAACTTGATGCCTGCGATCTCATGTCCGAAATACTCATGCTTTCTGGCTACGTTGTAAATACGGTTGTGATAGATCCGGCTGAATGCGCATCCAAGATGTCCGACAATACCATTCTGACCACAATTATAGATCGTATTATTGCGAATAATGTGAGAACCAATGGTCTCTTTGCTCCAGCCGATCTGCAGGGCGCGGAATACAGATTCCTGCTGATTCTGATAGCCGGGCTTTCTGCAGTAGATCGTGCGCTCATTGTGACCGGTGGATGCTTCCTTACCGATGCTGACAGCGCTGCACTTTGCATCGTGAATGATATTATCCTCGATGATCCAGCCCTTTGCCCAGTTCGGTCCGATCAGACCGGGCTGATCTGCGGTAGGCGGTGCCCAGGGGGTAGCTGCCTGTGCCAGCTCAAATCCACGAACCGTGATGTAATTGATGCCGTTCTTTTCCGGATAGAAAACACTGCGGCGGACATTGATCTCAGTCAGCTCCTTGTTCGGATCTGTGCCCTGGAAGTTTGCATAAATCGTGGTATTCTCATGATCTACTTCTGCAAACCACTGATAAACACTCTGCTCCGGATCTTCTACTGCTTCCGGACGAACCTTCCACGGTACGCGGAATCCAAACTCCCGCTTCTGCGGATTCTTCACATCTTCCAGACAGGTTGCCTCGTAGAAAGACTTGCCATTCAGATAAACATCACCGGTATGTACATCCCACTCGTCCGGCTTGATGAGCCAGTCGCCAAGGATCGGCGTGTCATAAGGGTTGTACTCGCCAAAGAAACTGTTCGGCAGAACAACTTTCCACACATTGCCCTCTACCGGCTCCCATGTGGTGATCTGCTCAGAACCTTTGATGATGACCTTCTCGCCTTCCGCTGCCTGATAGGTGATCCGGCGCTGCTCGCCTTCTCCGCGATGCTCCGGCTTTACCCACTCACGGTAAACGCCTTCGTGAACCAGAACGGTATCTCCAGCCTCTGCGACCTTTGCGGCCTTGCTGATCGTGAGGAAAGGCTGCTCTGCCGTTCCTTCGTTCCAGTCACATCCTGTTTTTGCTACATGATAAATTCTGCCCATTGTGTCTGTTCGTGCCGACGTCCTCGCCGGTCACTCCTCCTTTTTTGAATTTCATCATTATTTTTCTAAGAGAAACGGTTTCGTTTCTTCTTATTTTCTATTTTAGACGTTTCTGTCCGAAAATGAAACTAAAAACCCCGACATTTTTCAGCAAAAATTATAATTATTCTGCCTTTGTGTCATAATCATCCAGAAAATGATGTCTCACACCATTTTGCTTATAAGCAACGACCGTATCCAGATTAACATTCTCCACGCTCTTGAAAATGTTGCCTTCTACATACGGATTCACCTGCTTCAAGGTACGGATCAGCTCCTTGATCTCTACACGCTTCGAACGGTTTTCTTCATTATTACATGTGGTGCAGGTATCTGTGAATTTGCAGGCACACTGAATAAAATGCAGATCATTTGCATCCCGCCATGCCTTGATGTCATCCTCGCGAATCAGATACAGCGGGCGGATCAGCTCCATCCCCTCGAAATTTGTGCTGTGCAGCTTCGGCATCATCGTCTGGATCTGCGAGCCGTACAGCATGCCCATGAGAATCGTCTCAATGACATCGTCATAATGGTGTCCCAGCGCGATCTTATTGCAGCCCAGTTCCTGTGCATAATGATACAGATGACCGCGGCGCATACGCGCACACAGATAGCACGGCGACTTCTCGATGTGATACACGGATTCGAAAATGTCAGACTCAAAAACCGTGATCGGAATTTTTAATTTTCTGGCATTCTCCTCAATGACCTGACGATTTTCCGGGCTGTAGCCGGGGTCCATCACCAGAAACTTTACATCAAAGTCAAACTTATTGTGACGCTTCAATTCCTGAAACAGCTTCGCCATCAGCATGGAATCCTTACCGCCGGAAATACAGACCGCAATACGGTCGCCCTCTTTTACCAGCTCATAACGGTTGATCGCCTTTGTGAAGTTGCACCAGATCTGCTTGCGGAACTTCTTGCGCAGGCTTGTCTCCACCTGCTCACACAGCTCGTCCGCCTGCTGCTTCTTCATCTCATGCAGCAGCCAGGAACGATAGCCGCCCTTCAGACTCACAGCATCATAGCCTTGTTCCTGCAGCTGATACGCCAGTTCCAGGCTGAACTGTCCTCTGCTGCAGCAGATCACAAGCTTCTGCGCCTTACTTTCCGGCGGATTCTCTATCAACTTCTCCGTCGATGTCGCCACTGATCCCGGAATGCAGCCATGATCAATCTCCAGCGCACTTCTGATATCATATACCTGAAAACTGCCGGGTGCCAATTGCTCCAGCTCTTCTGCGGTAATCTCCATTCTTTCTTCCATAAAACTCCTCTTTCTGTCAGATCCATCACATACATCCCTTTGATAGTACCATTTTTCCGAAACTACTACAATATATTTTAGGTATTTCGGAACAAATTCAAAAAATTCCCTATTTCTTTATTTGCTTTCGTATGTTAAACTACTCTTCGTGCGCTATTAAAAAACGAAGGGAGACTCAACATGAGTAAACAGAGGGGAAGTGGTCTGAAATCCTTTAATAAGGGATTTAACATGCCAGACACTTACATTATTATCTTTTTCGTAGTCATTCTGGCTGCGATCCTGACATTCCTTGTTCCGAAGGGGTATTACGAAACACAGGATGTCACCTACATTATGAACGGGGTTGAAAAGACTCGCACCGTCATCAAAGACGGTAGCTTTCAGTACCTGACAGACGAAGCTGGAAATGTTGTAACGGAGGGCGTTTCGTTGTTCAGCGGCGATGGCGAAACCGGTTTCTTCAACTATCTGTACAATGGTATTACCAGTGATTCTGCCATTCAGATCATTGCATTTTTATTAGTCGTCGGCGGTTCTTTCGGCATTATGATCCGGACAGGTGCCATCGAAGCGGGACTCATCCGCCTGATTCGAAAAGCAAAGGGCGCGGAAAAGCTGCTGATTCCAATTCTTTTTGTGCTGTTTTCTTTGGGCGGCGCAGTTTTTGGAATGGGCGAGGAGGCGCTTCCATTTACTATGATCCTTTGTCCGCTGTTCGTTGCAGTCGGCTATGATACCGTCATTGCCATCTTAGTTACCTACGTTGCAACGCAGATTGGCTTTGGTACTTCCTGGATGAATCCGTTTTCTGTCGGTATAGCACAGGGGATTGCCGGACTGGATGTATTCTCCGGTGCCGGATTCCGCATGGTAATGTGGCTCGGCTTCACGACACTCGGCTGTACCATGACGATGTTGTATGCAGCGAAAATCAAAAAGAATCCCATGACTTCCATCGCCTACGAGACCGATCAGTACTTCCGCGATCAGAATGAACAGACCGGCACGGATGACAAGCACACCTTTGGTATTGGACATATCTTAGTCCTTCTGACGCTGCTTGCCACCATGATCTGGGTCATCTGGGGCGTTATGGTAAAAGGCTATTACATGGCGGAAATCGCCACCCAGTTCTTTGTTATGGGAGTTGTTGCCGGTGTGATCGGAATGATTTTCCATTTAAACAATATGAAGCTGAATGATATCGCTGCCTCTTTTAAAAAGGGAGCAACAGACCTGATCGGTGCCGCTCTGGTTGTTGCGATGGCACAGGGTATCATGCAGGTTCTTGGTGGATCTGACCCGTCCACGCCTACAGTTATCAACACCATCCTGTACGGCATTTCGCAGGCATTTTCCGGACTTTCCGGCTCCGTTGCCGCAGTGCTGATGTACCTGTTCCAGTCCGTCTTCAACTTCTTTGTTGTATCCGGTTCCGGACAGGCTGCCATCACAATGCCGATCATGGCACCGCTTGCAGACCTGCTCGGTGTCACAAGACAGACTTCCGTACTGGCATTCCAGCTCGGTGATGCTCTGACAAACATCATCGTTCCCACATCCGGCTGCCTGATTGCATCTCTGGCAGTTGCAAAAATCGAGTGGTCCAGCTGGGTGAAATTCATGTGGAAGTTCTTAGGCGTGCTGATGATTGCTGCTGTGATTACGATTTTGATCGCGGTGGGAATCAATTTCTAAAAAGCTTCAAAATAACTGTGCGAAAGTAAAATAGAACCGCAGAACTGACGGCTGCTCGCTAGATGTCAGTTCTTGCGGTTCTATTTTCTATTCTATAGCATATTTATTTTCCTGTATCAAAAAAGGAGATGCTTTTACACCTCCTTTGCATTGTCTCCTGATTTTATTTGCTCTTTCTTCCAGTGTTATCCACTATAAGATACTCCCACGACTTTTGAAGTAGGATCTCTTCGTGAAAAAAAGGCTCATCATTGCGAGCACTATTTTAGAACATCCTCAGTGCCACCATATACCCTGCAGTTCCTGCTGCGATGCTAAGAAATGTTGATTTCTTCCACTTATATGTGGCTGCTGTGATCGCCACGCCCACCAGAGACGGAATCCCGATTCCAATGGGCGATGCAAGGATTACTGACGAACTGCTGCAAATCCAGCTTCCAGATCTGCAAGGATATCGTCGATGTGCTCTGTACCGATGGACAGACGGATCGTGTTCGGCTTAATGCCCTGATCTGCCAGCTCTTCCTCGGTCAGCTGAGAATGTGTCGTAGTTGCCGGATGGATAACCAGACTCTTTACGTCTGCAACATTTGCGAGCAGGGAGAAGATCTTCAGGTTGTCGATAAACTTATGTGCTTCTGCCTGTCCACCCTTGATTTCAAAAGTGAAAATAGATCCGCCGCCATGAGGGAAATATTTCTCATACAGGGCATGATCCGGATGATCCGGCAGTGACGGATGGTTGACATGCTCTACCTGCGGATGATTTGCAAGGAACTCTACGACCTTCTTGGTGTTCTCTGCGTGGCGATCCAGTCTCAGAGACAGTGTCTCAACGCCCTGCAGCAGCAGGAATGCGTTAAACGGAGAAATAGTAGCGCCGGTATCACGCAGCAGGATTGCACGAATGTAGGTCACAAATGCGGCAGGACCGGCAGCGTCTACGAAGGATACGCCGTGGTAGCTGGGGTTTGCATCTGCAATGTTCGGATACTTGCCGCTTGCCTTCCAGTCAAACTTACCGGAATCTACAATGATACCGCCAAGGGTCGTACCATGACCGCCGATGAACTTTGTCGCGGAATGTACTACGATATCTGCACCGTGCTCGATGGGACGGATCAGATAGGGAGTACCAAATGTGTTATCAATTACCAGCGGCAGACCATGCTTATGCGCAATCTCTGCGATTGCATCAATGTCAGGAATGTCACAGTTCGGATTGCCCAGCGTCTCCAGATAGATTGCACGGGTATTTTCCTGAATGGCTCCCTCTACTTCTGCCAGATTATGTGCATCTACGAAAGTGGTTGTCACACCATAATGGGGTAATGTATGCTCCATCAGATTATAGCTGCCGCCGTAGATTGTCTTCTGCGCTACGATATGTCCGCCATCTCCGGTCAAGGCCTGAATTGCATATGTGATCGCTGCTGCACCGGATGCAACTGCCAGAGCTGCAACACCGCCTTCCAGAGCGGCAATTCTCTTCTCCAGAACATCCTGAGTGGAGTTCGTCAGACGTCCATAAATGTTACCTGCGTCTGCCAGTCCAAAACGGGCTGCTGCATGTGCGGAATTCTTAAATACATAAGAGGTCGTCTGGTAAATCGGAACTGCTCTCGCATCTGTCGCCGGATCCGGCTCTTCCTGTCCAACATGTAACTGCAATGTTTCAAACTTATACTCGCTCATAACCTGTCGTCTCCTTTTATCTTTTTTGTTCAAAACCACGCATTTACGCGGGTTCCGTGTGTTTTTCTTTTTGATGGTCGTATCATACCATCAAAATGCCTACCATGTCAATAGGTCATATAGGTTCTGTATTATTGCAATATTCTAGGTCTTGTTATTAGTTTTATTTATAACCTGTTTTCGTACCATTTCAGGATACGCTTGCGCAATTTCTGCATCTGCGCTATACTATTCTTCGTCAAGTAAATTTCAATAGTCGGGGAGCTGCAAAAGCGGCTGAGAGGAAACTGTGGAGTTTCGACCCTTAACCTGATTTGGATAATGCCAACGTAGGGAACTGATTTTTCGTTTTTCGCGGACATTCCGAATCGGGGCGTCCGTTTTTTGTATGCATTTTCACAGCGTTACTATTTTCGGACAGCCGTACAAAATTTACTCTCCCGGCAGAATGGAGGATTTATGTTTTCTACTTGTCTGAATCAAGTGAGACAGAGTGCCCCTCTGGTTCACAATATCACGAACTATGTTACCGTCAATGATGTGGCGAACGCGCTGCTTGCCTGCGGTGGAAGCCCGATCATGGCAGATGATCCCCAGGATGTGGAGGATATCACTTCGATCTGCGGTGGTCTGAACATCAACATCGGTACGCTGAATTCCCGCACAGTAGAGAGTATGCTGCTCGCCGGAAAGAAAGCGCAGGAGTTAGGTCATGCGCTTCTGCTGGACCCGGTTGGAGCCGGTGCCAGCCGCATGCGTACGGAGACCGCGCTGAAGCTGATGGACACGCTGAATTTCAACGTGATCCGCGGTAATATTTCCGAGATCAAGACACTGGCTCTGGGCAGCGGCAAGACCCACGGTGTGGATGCCGATGCAGCCGATGCTGTGACCGAGGAAAACCTCGACACCGTTGTTGGCTTTGTAAAGGACTTTGCAAAGAAAGCCGGCAGTATCATTGCCATCACCGGCGCCATTGATCTGGTAAGCGATGGTGAGAAATGCTATGTCATCCGCAATGGCCGCCCGGAGATGAGCCGCATTACCGGAACCGGATGCCAGTTGTCCGGTGTTCTGACTGCTTATCTCGTTGCCAATCCCGACAATCAGTTGGAAGCTGCTGCTGCCGCTGTCGCTTCTATGGGACTTGCCGGTGAAATCGGCTGGAGCAACATGCAGGAAGGCGATGGCAACTCCACTTACCGCAATCGCATCATTGACGCACTCTATAATATGACCGGAGACCTTCTGGAAAGAGGTGCAAAATATGAAATTCGATAAAAAAGATCTGCTGCTTTATGCAGTGACAGATCGTCACTGGCTGAACGGACGTTCCCTTTACAATGTGGTGGAGCAGAGTCTGGACGGCGGTGTGACATTCGTACAGCTTCGGGAAAAGGAATTGGATTCCGGACATTTTCTCGAAGAGGCAAAACAGCTGAAAAAGCTGTGTAACGACCGTCATGTTCCATTTGTGATCAATGACAATGTAGATATCGCTCTCGCCGTTGGCGCAGACGGCGTTCACGTTGGTCAGAAAGACATGGAGGCCGGAATGGTGCGGGAAAAGCTTGGTCCGGACAAGATCATCGGTGTTTCCGCTCAGACTGTGGAGCAGGCGATTCTCGCAGAAAAGCACGGCGCAGACTACCTCGGCGTCGGCGCTGTTTTTCCCACCAGCTCCAAGGACGATGCCGTAGAAGTCACTCACGAGACGTTAAAAGCCATCTGTGAGGCAGTTTCCATCCCGGTTATCGCCATTGGCGGCATCACACAGCAAAATGTCTCGGAGCTGGCTGGCTCCGGTATTTGCGGCATTGCTGTTATCAGTGCGATCTATGCACAGGACAACATTCCGAAGGCTGCTGCTGATCTCAAACAGGCAACGCTTTCTATGGTAGAAAAGAATTGATTTTCTGATTCAGGCATTTCTGCGGCAGATCGGGGGCACCACTTTCTGTCGCGTTACAAAAGATGCATAAATTCATACAAAAAGGAGAAAAAAGTTATGAAAACAGCATTAACCATTGCTGGAAGTGATTCCAGTGGAGGCGCCGGCATCCAGGCAGATATCAAGACGATGACCATGAATGGCGTGTATGCCATGAGTGCGATCACCGCTCTCACTGCACAGAATACAACCGGCGTAACAGGTATTTTCAACGTATCCCCTGAATTTCTCGGTGAGCAGTTAGACTCCGTCTTCACCGATATCTTCCCGGATGCAGTCAAGATCGGCATGGTTTCTTCCAGCGATCTGATCGAGACCATTGCAGCAAAGCTCACGCAGTATGAAGCCCGCAATATCGTAGTAGATCCGGTTATGGTGGCTACCAGCGGCGCAAAACTCATCAGCGACGATGCCATTGCTACCCTGCGGGAAAAACTGTTCCCTCTGGCAGCTGTGCTGACTCCCAACATTCCCGAAGCGGAAGTTCTGTCCGGCATGGAGATCCACTCCGCCGAGGACATGATCACCGCTGCAAAGAAGATCAGCGAGACATGGAATTGTGCCGTTCTCTGCAAGGGCGGTCACAACTTAAATGACGCCAATGATCTGCTGTATCGAAACGGCTCTTACGAGTGGTTCAACGGCCGCCGCATCGACAATCCCAACACCCACGGCACCGGCTGTACACTGTCCAGCGCCATCGCTTCCAATCTGGCAAAGGGCTTTGATCTGGATACTTCCGTGCGCCGTGCAAAAGACTATATTTCCGGTGCATTGGGTGCAATGCTGGATCTCGGTCACGGCAGCGGTCCGATGCAGCACAATTTCAATCTGACCGGCGACTTTGCCGCAGGATCTGAAGAGGGGCACGAGCATGAGTAAGGAAAAAAGAACGTCCCTCTTTGAAAACGGTCTGATCTGGTTCGGCGCAGGCGTGTCGATCGCGGAAATTCTGACCGGTACTTATCTGGCAGATCTCGGTCTGAAAAAAGGTCTGCTCGCCATTCTCATCGGCCATATCATCGGCTGTCTTATGCTGTTTCTTGCCGGTGTAATCGGTGGAAAATCCCGCCGCAGTGCCATGGAAACCGTAAAAATGAGCTTTGGTCAGAAGGGAAGTCTTCTGTTTTCTGTCTTAAATGTCTTGCAGCTTGTGGGCTGGACTGCTATTATGATTTATGACGGTGCAGTGGCAGCCTCCGGTGTTTTTCCCATCGGACATGCGATCTGGTGTCTCGTCATTGGCGTTCTGATCCTCGCCTGGATTCTGATCGGTATCACGAACCTCGGCAAAGTCAATACCATCGCCATGACCGCTCTGTTCGTGCTGACATTTGTACTGTGCAAGGTTATTTTCCTCGATGGCGCCATCAGCTCCACACCTCTGTCCGACGGCATGAGTTTTGGCGCTGCTGTAGAGCTGTCTGTCGCAATGCCGCTGTCCTGGCTGCCCCTCATCAGTGATTACACAAGAGAGGCAAAACAGCCGGTCAAGGCAACCGCAGTCAGTGCCATCGTGTACGGCATTGTGAGCTGCTGGATGTATCTGATCGGTATGGGCGCTGCCCTGTTCACCGGAGAGTCTGATATTGCACAGATCCTCGTAAAAGCTGGTCTGGGCGTTGTCGGACTGCTGATCATCGTATTTTCCACCGTCACCACGACGTTTCTGGATGCTTACTCTGCCGGTATTTCCACCGAGTCCATCTCTTCGAAGTTCTCCGGCAAATACGCTGCCCTGATCGTCACGGTGATCGGTACAGCTGCTGCGATTTTCTTCCCGATGGACGACATCACCGATTTTCTGTACCTCATCGGTTCTGTCTTTGCACCGATGATTGCAATTCAGATTGCAGACTTCTTCCTGTTAAAGGCAGACCACAGCAAGCATGCCTTTGATGTGTGGAACCTGCTGATCTGGGTGATTGGTTTTGTTCTGTACCGCATTCTCATGCGGATCGATATTCCGGTTGGAAATACGTTGCCTGATATGGTTGTGACGATCCTGCTGTGCCTGCTTGCACACCCGCTTCACAAAAATACAAAGACAGCCTGATGTTCTGACCGAAAGGAGCTTCCTTGGAAAAGATTACTTACGACGCTACGGTAGATGGAATCACGTTTGAGCATATGATCCGTTCCGGACATTTTAATATGCGCGTCAAACATTTTCATCCGCAATATGAAATCTTTTATATTCTGGAGGGAGAACGACTTTTCTTCTTCCACAACCGCACGTTCATCGCATCCAAGGGAGATCTGATTCTGGTTGATACAAACCTGATTCATATGACCCGCTCTGTCTCGGATGCAGATGCGGGTCATAATCGTATCATCCTGTATGTCACTGCCGATCAGATGGAAAAGTTTGATCAGCAGTATCCGCAGTTGAACCTCGTCCGGTTTTTTCACCAAAACCCCGGCGTTTACCACCTGACTCCGGCGCAGCAGAAACAGTTTATGGATCTGTACCGCCTGTTTAAGCGGGAATTCCGGGATAAAAAACGCCATTACAAGCAGGCGATCGAGCTGGCGGTGACGTCCTATCTGCTGTCGCTCACCCGCGATCTAGACTATCATTCTCAGGAGCTCCCACTGTCCCAGAGTGACGGAAAATACCGCCATGTGTACGAGATTGCGGACTATCTGTCCGAGCATTGCTGCGAGCAGATTTCTCTGGATGAGCTGGCAAGTCAGTTTTTCCTGAGCAAATATTATATTTGCCGTTTATTCAAGGAGATCACCGGCTACACGATTCTGGAATTTATCAGCATCAACCGCATCCGGAAAGCGCAGCAGCTCTTGGAGACGACAGATTACAGCATTGCGACGATTGCAGAAATGGTTGGCTACGGCAGCATCACACAGTTTGAGCAGACATTCAAGACCTACATGATCATCTCGCCGCTGCGCTACCGTAAGACGAAAAACATCCCTCTGGTCGGAAAGCCGAAGAATTAGAGCCAGGAGTTTTACTCTCCTGGCTCTGCCTCTTCCAGCAGATGAAAGACATCAAAAAGCATGATTTCTTTCCCCTTATTATCGGACATTCCATAAAAAAGGTTTCCATCTACATCCAGTACGAAAAATCCAAATTCCATATTACTGATCCGACTCTTCCAGGCACCTGTTGCCGACTCAAACGGACCGATCCTTCCAATCAGCCGAGCTGAATATTCTTCCTTCAATCTGCTATTTAGTATCTCTCCCATGAGAGGCGTACTGTCTCCGCCAGCTATTTCAATTTGCTGTGTTTCTGTTTTCCACCAGTCTTTTCCTGCTATTCCTTTTAATCTCTCCAAAGTTTTCCCTGCATAATCATAGAAATATACCGGTGTCTGATCCTGCAAACTGTCATTTTGAATTTGCGGAGAGAAAAAAACACCTGACGACCCAAATCTGGCACTTCCGGTCTCCTCCCCCAACAATGCAATATCCAGGTTTGACAAATCAATTGCGTCCTTAAAATTCCACTTCTCTGTATCCCAATTGAGTTCATATGTTGCAATAAAATCAATGCCGTATATTGCAAAAAATCCTCTGCTATTAAAAGCAAGCTTTATTTTTTCAGGTGTTTGTTTTGCAATTTCTCTGATCTTTTCTTCCGAATAGGTCGTCTTTTTTATTCGGGTTAGCTCCTTGGTCCGATTTTTTACGAAGATTACCGTGAGAAGCACGATGAGAACGAGCACAAAAATATATCGTTTTCTTTTCATTCATCAATCCCCAAAATGTCTCCACGAAAGAATCATCCTTATAATTCTCCCGCAGAGACACGATTTTGTGTAAACTTAAGTCTATTCCTCTCTCTTTTTGTTATGTGATCTCTCTCCTTTTTTCTCTATGCATTGGACCGTCCTCCTTTTCATGTAATAAAAATAGAATCCTGCAAAGCAGGATTCTCCGCCTGCGGCGGGTCGCGAAGCGACAAATTCCTTTTCGCCGCAGTGCGATCCACGTGGAGCGCTTTTTTGCTTTATAGGAAATGCAGAGCAATTTCCTATAAAGCAAAAAGAGCGAGGGTAAATCTTTTCAGACTTTCCTCGCTCTTTCCTTTTCTCTATTTTATTTACATCAGTCCCAGTACGCTCGGCAGCCAGGTGCTGATTGCCGGAATAAAGGTTACAAGCAGCAGTGCAATGATGATTGCTACAAAGTAGGGCATCAGCTTCTTGACAACTGCCTCTACCTTCAGGTTTGCAACACTGCAGCCAACGAACAGAACGCTTCCTACCGGAGGAGTGATCGTACCGATGGACAGGTTCATAACCATCATAACACCAAAGTGGATCGGATCCATACCGATACTGCGAATAACAGGCAGGAAAATAGGAGTAAAGATCAGCAGTGCCGGTGCCATATCCATGAAAGTACCTACGATCAGCAGGATCACGTTGATCATCAGCAGAATGACGATCTTGTTGCTGGAAATACCAAGCATCAGTTCACTGATTGCCTGCGGCAGTCCAGTGAAGGACAGGACGAAGGACAATACAGAAGATGCACCGATAATCAGCATAACAATGGTAGTCATCACGCCTGCATTTACAAGAATCTGCTTCATGTCAGACAGCTTGATGCTGCGATAAATAAAGACAGACAGGATAAATGCATACACAACTGCAACACCGGATGCCTCGGTTGCAGTGAACTTACCGGACAGGATACCGCCGATAATAATTACGATCAGGAACAGGCTGGGGATTGCATCCCAGATGGTCTTCAATACGATCTTTGCGGTCAGCTTGTCGCGCTTTACAACATAACCATGCTTCTTTGCATAGAAGAATGCAACAACCATACACAGACCTGCCCACAGCAGTCCGGGAATCCAACCTGCCATGAACAGCGTTGCTACAGAAACGCCGCCGCTTGCTGCGGAGAACACGATGAATGCGTTGGTCGGAGGAATCAGCTGTCCAACCGGACCGGTTGCAATGTTTGTTGCTGCGGAGAAGCCTTCGTCATAGCCAGCTTCCTTTTCCAGAGGGTTCATAACGCCGCCGATTGCGGTAACAGCTGCGATACCGGAACCGGACAGAGAACCGAACATTGCATTACCTGCGATGTTTGTCAGGGCCAGAGAACCAGGGACACGGCCTAAGAACAGCATTGCAAAGTTGATCAGACGCTTTGCGATACCGCCGCTGCTCATCAGCTGACCTGCCAGAATGAAGAACGGTACTGCAAGCAGGGTAAAGCTGTCGATACCGCTGACGATCTTCTGTGCAGAGATAAACATTCCAAAGTCAGGAGACAGGAACATAATGATTGTTACCAACGAAGAAGCGATAATACTGAAAGATACCGGTACGCTCATCGCCAGCATGAAGAAGAACAGAATAACAAGAACGATTGCTGCTTCTAACTGCATTTATTTTCCCTCCTTCTTTGTTTCTTTGAGTTCTTTTACAAAACGGATCAGTCTCTGGCCGGAGTACAGAATCATCAGAACACCGCAGATCGGGATACCCAGATAGTAGAATTCCATCGGAATGCCCATTGCCGGAGACAACTGACCGGATGCATTTTTTGTTACCATGATACCGCCTGCCAGCAGAACGAATACGCTCAGCAGCAGAACAATGATTTCTACAAAGATTTTATCCCCCAGCTTTCCCTTCTTGGAGAAAGTATTCGTGATAAACTCGATTGCGATGTGCTGCTCCTTGCCATATGCATACGGAACGCCCAGCATCGTCAGCCAGATCAGCGCATAACGCAGCAGCTCCTCCGTCCAGGAGCTCGGATCATTCAAAATAAAACGGGTGAAAATCTGCCAGAAACATCCCACAACCATGACAACCATCAGAAATGCCAGGATGTATTCCAGAACTTTATTTAACTTCTTCATTTGCATCCTCCTCAATCTGTGGTTGCATAGCTCTGAATATCTTCGTAAAGTGCCTTGTAAGCCTCACCCTTTTCGCAGAATGCTTCGTGGATCGGCTGAACAGCCTCGATGAATGCAGTCTTGTCGATATCGCGGTATACATGTACGCCATTGCTCTCCGCTTCCTCGATTGCTTCCTCCATCATGCCATTGTACAGACTCTTAAAGTTCTCGTTTGTCTTTTCCAGACATTCAACCAGATAATTCTGCTGTTCTTCGGTCAGACTGTTCCAGGTCTTTGTGCTGATAATATAAATATCCGGGGAATACTGATGCTCGGTATATGTGTAAGAGGTTACCAGATCCTGATGGCCGTCAACGGTCAGCGCCAGCTCGGTGTTTTCTGCACCGTCTACAATACCCTGCTGCAGTGCGGTATAAGTCTCACTTGCAGACATCGGAACCGGGGAACCGCCCATTGCCTGGATCATCTCCATAGAGGTAGAGCTCGGCATAGAACGGATCTTCTTGCCCTTCAGTGCGGAAGGATTGTCGCAGACAACATCTTCCTTCAGGTAGAAGTTTCTTGCACCATTTGCATAGTAACCGATCGCGATGTAACCGTCATCTTCGGTGGAATGGAACAGCTTCTGTACCATCTCACTCTTTTCCATGGCAGTGTAGTAGTGATCCTGATCTACAAACAGGTACGGAATCGCGAAGATCGCATAGCGGTCATCGAACTGTCCCAGTGTATTGGAGCTGACTTTCGCCATATCCAGAATGCCTGCCTGAACCATCTCGATGGCTTCCTTCTCGCTGCCCAGGACACCACTCGCATAAATATTGATGTCAAGATTCATAGATTCATCTTCTGCTACAAAGTCAGAGAACTTTGCGATGGAATCTGCGATTTCTGATCCAGCAGACTGGTTATGCGCCAGGCGGATCTCCACTTTGCCGGTGTGATTTTCGCTTACAACCTTGAAAAAGGTCACTGCGACTGCCAGCAGACCGGCTGCAGCGACTGCAATCCCGATCAGTTTCTTTGTGTTTTTCATCTCGTACTCCTTTTCTAACAATCAAATGCCTGTTGTATTCTATCAGAAAAACGCATATTTTTTAGTTAGAATATTGCTGCGATGAAAGAAAAATATAAGGATATTGCTGTGATTGTTTTTTTGTAAGTACAAAACAGGGACCGAAAGAACTTCAAAAAGGCTGCCGCACCAGCATTTTGCTGGTGCGGCAGCCACTTTTCTCGTTTCGTTAAATTGTAATACCTGCTTGCAAAAGAATCTGTTCTACTTCAGAAGGAGTTTTGTCTGCGATATCGGCGATCTGTTCTGTTGTAAAGCCCTTGCGGTGCATAGTGAACTACCCATTGTCTAAAGCCAATGGGCTTCCTGCTTCGCAGACCTCGTAACCTACTATCTCCACAGGCGTT
>CAKQHB010000001.1 GCA_934234215.1 uncultured Cuneatibacter sp. | reverse complement strand
CTTTTATGAAAAATGGAAGCAACAGGAAAAGAGGGTGCCTGGCATGATCGCCAAGTACCCTCTTTGTCTACAGTCTGGAGAATGTGCCAAGGCACATTCTTTTTTTTAGGTTTGCGGCTTCCCTTTACAGAAAATTAAAGTATAATGAAAACAGGACTTTTCAGGAGAAAAGTAAGGAGCAGACGTTTTTGTTTACAGGGGGAATGTATCAGTGAAGCTATTATTAGAAACAATTCGCACTTTTAAATTCAATAGTGTTTTTATTCGATATTTTTTAATAATGATGTTGCTGACTTTGATTGCAGTCAGTGCATCAACAGGAGTAGCAGCACATTTTTATACGAAGGAGATGCTGAAAGAGCAGGAAAAAAACAACACTATTTTGTTAAACCAAACCAAGTCTGAAGTGGATTATACGTTGGATCGGCTGCAGTCACTTGCAATTCAGTCTGCAATGAATTTGAGCTTGAATCGGGTGTTGTATTACGATAAAGAGGAAGCAATCCAAAAATCAAAAGAAATGGTAGAAGCGATAGCTTATTTGAACTCTGTAAAAATAAATAATGATAATTTAAAGGATGTTTGGTTATATTGCGAAAAAGGGGACTATATTATTTCGGGGAGTAAGTATAGTCCTGAATTATATTTTTCGAAAGTATGTACTTATGAGAAGGAAATAGATGTACAGAAAATGCTGCTAAATGGCCCCAGGTATGCATACCAGGGAGAAAATGCAATTTTAAATGGGGGAAGAGAGGAGGATGTACGTCTATTCAGCATCGCATTGCCGCTAAATGAAGGAAAAGCAAAGGGGCTTTTAGTTTTTAATCTTCGCGGCGGTGCATTAGGAGATTCGATTCCGGATATGGAAGGTAATGGTCTTGCAAGTTGTTATATGATAGATGGCCAAGGTAGATTGATTTATACAAATGTGGAGCAGGATGCAGATAAGCTTCTTTCCAAAATCCTAGAAAAAGTGGATTCTGAAAAATCAGTTGTAGAAGAACATATAAAAAATATTCGGATAGAGGAAAAAAAGGAGCAATTTACAGTACAGCTTGTAAAGTCGAAAAATTCCGGATGGACTTATATTTACGCGACACCAACTAGTTATATTATAAATCGCAGGATCCAATTATTACAAAGGGCAGGGGCTATTGCTGTTTTCTGCATTCTGGGATCAAGTGTGTTTGCATTTTATGCGGCTATGCATACTTATAGACCGATCAGCCAGCTTTTAAAGTGCGTGCAGTTTATGAATGGTAAAAAAGTGCTGGAAAAGGGAAAAGAAACCAATGAATTAAAAGAGATTAACAGAATGATTGAACTTGCATTTGATGAGAGAGAACATTTACAACAGATTTACGATCAAAGTAAGCCATATTTGCAAGACAAATTATTGAGTGATCTTTTGAATGGTCAGGTCACACAAGAAAAATTAAAGATTATGCAGGAAACAGCGGGACTGGAATTCTCATTTTCAATGTGTCAGGTTCTCGTTGTAAGGACAGAGCTGATACAAAACTCAGAAGTTATCAAAATCACGAAAATTGAAAAAATAGAGGAATGCGTGATGCATGCAGCGGAAGTTGTGGGGAGAAAGGATCTTTGGAAATGTTATAGCCTGAAAAAAGAAGAGAATATCTTGGTTGTATTGATAAATGCAGAAGCTGCATTTTATGAAGAAGGCATATTTAGTGATTTCGTTGAAGAACTGAAGCGTTTCCTGGAAGAAGACAGTTCCCTGCAGTATGTAATTGGAATCGGAAAAAATTACAAAGGAATTACGAATTGCTATTGTTCTTATATTGATGCACTTCAGGCAGTAAAATACCGAGCGGTAAAGGGAGAGAATACTACTATTTATGCAGAGGAAATTCCAGATGAAGCAGAAAAAGCAATGCATTATCCGGTTCAAAAAGAAACACAGCTGATAACTGCAGCAAAAGGCGGAAATGCAGCAATGGTTAGAATGATAATACTTGATGTGTTTGAAGAGAATCAGAAAATCAGCCAGGTATCATTAGAACAATATGACAATTTATGTCAGGCGCTGGTAACAAGCGCAATTCGAACAATTCATGAAATGCGATTGGCTGTTTCGGATGTATTAGGAGATGAAAAGCCATTTCAAGATATTCGAAATAGCGAATCTCATAAAAAAAAGCAAGAGGATATCTTGAAGATATTCAACAAAATTACAGAATATGTGAATCAAACCAGAAGTACAAAACAGGATAAGATGCTTTTGCAGTTTGAGGAATATCTTGCAGAAAATTATCCAAACGATATCTCTCTTAGCGCGGCAGCGGAGAAGGCTGGATTGTCACCAGCATATTTCAGTACGGTTTTTAAGGAAAAGACAGGACATAGCTTTGTTGATTATGTTAGTGAATACCGCATTAACGAAGCAAAACGGCTTCTTCTTGAAACAGAGGATACTCTGAACGAAATTGCAGTACAGGTAGGATACTATAATGCAAATAGTTTAACAAAGGTATTCAAGAAGTATACCGGGGTTACACCGGGACAGTTTCGAAAAAGTGGAAGATAAAATCAAAAAAAAGAAATAGCGAGAAGAAAGAAAAGACGATTTCAAAAAAACGAATTGTCTTTTCTTTTTTTTATGAGGGATAAATGGAATATGAAATCTGAAAATCGAATGATTTACGGATCATAAAACGAGGCTTATAGTAAAATTATCAAGCAAAGGAAGAAGGGACAAAATGAAAAAAGCACAATCCAAATTATTATCTTCAAAAAAGCATAACATAAAGAGAAGCTTTCCTCTCTATATTATGTTTTTGCCTGTATTAATTTATTATCTGGTATTTCGGTATATCCCATTAATAATGTCTTTCATCATTTCAATTGAGAATTATGTTCCGGCTAAGGGGATTCTGGAAAGTAAGTTTGTTGGGTTTCGATATTATACACAGTTCCTCAGTTCCGTATTTTTTTGGAGATTAATTCGAAATACACTGGTTATTAACCTGCTGCAGCTTACAGTTGGATTTGCTGCACCATTAGTTTTAGCACTTTTATTAAATGAGGTTGAGCGGGAAAAGTTTAAGAAGTCAGTCCAGACGATCACATATTTACCAAATTTTATTTCCAGTGTTGTAGTTGTCGGAATGGTGCTTTCATTTCTCTCAACAAATGGCTTAATAAATAATATTTTGTCATCATTTGGAATACCTAGAGTAAACTATATGTCAGAACCGAAGTATTTCTGGGGAATTTACACAATTATGACAATCTGGCAGACCGCAGGATATAATGCAATTATTTATTTGGCATCCTTGTCCGGAATCAGTCAGGAATTGTATGAGGCAGCAAGAATAGATGGAGCAGGGAGAATTGCACAGCTTCGATATATAACATTGCCGGGATTAACGCCAACGATTGTATTATTATTTTTGATGAAGCTCGGAAGAGTTTTGGATGTTGGATATGAGACAATTATTCTAATGTATAACAGCAGTATTTATGAGACGGCAGATGTAATCGGTTCTTATGTATATAGAAGAGGTATTTTGAATGCAGAATATAGCTTTTCATCAGCGGTAGGTTTCTTTCAGGCGGCACTGGGTCTTATTCTTGTAATTGCTGCAAATAAAGTATCAAAAAAATATACGGAGACTGGTTTGTGGTAAGGGGGGTGTCAAAATGCGAAGCAAGGGAAACGTAAACACAGGAAATCATATAAAAAAGAGTCCATTGCGAATTATATTTGAGATTTTTAATTATGTGTTATTGTCGGTTCTTGTAATAATAACATTATATCCAATATTGTTTGTTTTAGCAGCATCTGTAAGCGATTATACGTTTCTGGCACAAGGAAAGGTTAGTATTATACCAATGGGGTTTCAACTGGATGCATATGCCAGAATTCTGCAGTATCCGAAAATCTGGAGAGCATACTTGAATACATTTCTGTATACCGGAATCGGAACAGCAATTAGCCTGTTGCTGACCGCAATGGCAGCATACCCGATATCTAGGCGTCCATTTCCGGGACAAAAGCTTATGATAATGGTGATTGTAGGTGCAATGCTTTTTAATGCAGGAATGATTCCCGTTTTTTTGGTTGTGACAAAATTAAAAATGATTGATACGATATGGTCGATTTTACTTCCAACAGCAGTAAGCTCTTTTAATGTCGTGATTCTTAAAAATTTCTTTGAACAGATACCATATGAGTTGGAAGAGTCTGCACAATTAGACGGATGCAGTCATATGAGAATCTTATTTTCCATAATATTACCACTTGCAATGCCCGGAATTGCGACAGTTGGTTTGTTTTATGCAGTTACACAATGGAATAGTTATTTTCCGGCTATGTTGTATTTACGGGATCGCAACCTAATGCCAATGCAAATCGTATTGCGAGATATTGTGATACAGAATCAGACAAATGATTTGTCAATTGATATGGTAGCAGGTGCAGATGTAGTGGGCGAAGCCGTAAAATATGCCACAATTATATTTGCAACATTGCCGATCATGGCAGTATATCCGTTTTTACAAAAGTATTTTGTGAAAGGAATAATGATTGGCAGTGTAAAAGGGTAAAAGGTTATTTGGAATCCTTAGTTCCGGTGGATTCTGAAATAAAAGCACAGGTTGTGCAAGTATGAGGAGGTTTTCAAATGAAACTAAAGAAAGTCACAGCGTTTGCACTTGCAGCGGTAATGACAATTACCTGTTTTGCAGGATGCGGAAAAACACAGAAAGATTCAGGTTCAGCAAATGGATCTGATGAAGTAACAAAGGAATCAGATGAGAAGCAGGAAAATGTAAAGGTTAGTATGTTTTTGCAGGATTCTGCGGATCAGGCGATTAGTACGGATTTACCGATTATCCAGGAAATCACGAAAAGAACGGGAGTTGATTTCGATTTTATTCCGGGTCCCAATACGGAAGATCAGTTTCGTGAGAAATTTAATGTAATTGTTGCATCTGGAGAATTGCCGGATATTATGGTCAGTACATTTAAAGAAGACATGATGAAGGTAGCTGAGCAGGGTAGTTTTGCAGTATTAGACGATTATATTGAGGACTATGCACCTAATTTGAAGGCAATTTTAGATGCGAACCCGGAGTATGTCAATGCAATTTCCGCAGAAGACGGACATATTTATTTCCTTCCGTTTATTGGGGCTGTTCATACTCTGAAAACATGGATGCTTCGTGCAGACTGGTTAGAAAAACTGAATTTGGATGTTCCTGTTACAACAGAGGATTGGTATAATGTATTAAAAGCATTCAAGGAGCAGGATCCCAATGGTAATGGAGAGAACGATGAAATTCCGTTTACCACAAGGCACGCATTAGCAGGTCCACTGGCATTTATGGAAGCGTGGGGAATCAGTGGCTTTGAGGCAAATGAACAGTTCTTCATTGAAGACGATACTATTAAATATGCATACATAGATGATCGTTGTAAAGAGGCCTTGACATATATCAATAAGCTGTATACAGAAGGTTTGCTGGATAATGAATTCGCAACGAATGATACGAATATTTGGTTATCAAAGATAACGAATGATGAAGCAGGCTCCTGTCAGGATACTGTAGCAAGAGCGTATGCACTTGGTCAGCAGGTAAAAGATGCAACCGGAAATGAAGATGCAAAATTTATTGTAGTTGCGCCTCCCAAAGGACCAAATGGCGATCAGATGACAACAAGTCAGATGCAGGCAATCAGAGGCTATACTGCAATTAATGCAGACTCAGAATATATTAAAGAAATAGTTAAGATGTTTGATTATTTCTATTCGGAAGAGGGCAGCCTGCTGAATAACTTTGGTATTGAAGGATTGACCTATGAGATGGTAAATGGTCAGCCAACGTATACGGATGTGATTAAGGCAGATGAGCAAGGCAGATCTATTTTGTCTATGCTAAATGTGTATGGTCATAGAGAATGGGCTTACCAGCAGGATGTTGGTTATGAAAATGCACTTCTTGATTCGGAATATGTAGGATATCGTGATGAGATGGAACAATACATTAAACCTACGATCCCGGCACTTTCGTTTACGGAAGAAGAGCGAGATACCATTAATAGTGTATATACAGAAATTCGTACTTATAAAGACGAAATGATTACAAACTTCATTATGGGCAGAGAATCTCTGGATAAGTGGGATGAATTTGTAGATACATTAAAAGACATGGGAATTGAGAAGGTTATCGATGCTTATCAGACAGCTTATGACAGATATATGCAGAACTAATTAAATCTAAAAAACCGGAACGAATAAACTCAGAAAGAAAGGTTCGAAAGATCGGGCCTTTCTTTCGAGTGATTTATAAAAAACAAAATAAATGTGACAGGGGGATATTACTATGCTAAACACAGATTTACTCAGAAATCCGGTCTGGAACCGATCAGATAATCTTCGTGATCCTGCAGTGTACCGGGATGAAAAAGGGTATCATATTTTTTATTCCAGATATTCGAATAAAGACTGGGAAAAACCGGAGAACTGGTCGATCGGGTATGTATTTACAAAGGATTTTGTGACATTCACCGGAGACCGTGACATCTCACCAAAGGGATATGCGTCACCGGGAGATCTGCTTTTCTGGAATGGAAAGTATATTTTACCGTATCAGTCTTATCCGGAAAGACCGACGATGTTATGCTATAGTACATCTGAGGATCTGAAAAATTGGAGTGAGCCGGTTCCGTTTTTGGAGGAAGCAAGATATTTGCCGTGGAATAAAGCAGAGAGAGTAATCGATCCGACTTTTGTAGTGGATGGAAGCAGACTGCACTGTTTCTTTGTCGGAACAGATCGCACCAGCTTCCGATATATTTCAAATCTTGTTGGACATGCCTATACAGATGATCCGGAATTGAAGGAGTGGGTAATTACAACGAAAGAAAAACCCCTGATCGGTGTTACCGATAAGACTTTAGATGGAGCAGAAAATGTAACCGTGACAAGAGGAAAAAATAACTGGGTTATGATCTACAGTGAGGGTCTTGTTAATCAGCATCTGGCTTATACGACATCCGATGATCTGATTCATTGGACACCGGGTGTGAAGGTAGAAATCCCGGAGGCAAAATGGACAGCCATTCGATATGGAGCACCGTTCATCTGGAGAGAGGAAGATCAGTATCTGATGATTCTGATGGGAGAAGATAAAGATAATCATACAACATTTGGATTACTGACATCTGAGGATGCGATCCATTGGAAAATGCTTCCGGAAAGGGCATAAACAGTAAAAACAGTCACATAAATTAAATTTATAACCGGATATTAAGAACTATAATTTGATTTTGTGCGGATTTCGTTTTACACTCTTACCATCGGGATAAATATGGACAAGGCGAAAAAGGATTTGACCTTGAGAGAAATAAGAAACGACAGCAAACGCTGGCAAGAGGAGGACGAAATGGCAGATAGAAAACAGCAGATCGCAGATTACGCAGACAAGAGTGCAAAGACCTATCAGGATATCGCGTTGGCGATTCACGCAAAACCGGAGGTTTCTGATTTTGAGTTTTTCGCAAGCAAGACACTGTCCGAGCAGTTACAGAAAGAGGGCTTCACCATCGAGCTGCCCGCAGCAGGACACCGCACTGGTTTTGCAGCGACTTATAAGAGCGGCAAGCCCGGTCCGGTGGTTGCATTTTTAGCCGAGTACGATGCATTAGCAGGTCTTGGACATGGCTGCGGTCACAATATTTTCGGCGCAACCTCTTCTCTGGCAGGTGCAGCGTTTAAGCAGGTCGTAGATGAGCTGGGCGGTGAGGTGCGCGTGTACGGAACTCCCGGTGAGGAGGGCGGTCAGAACGGCAGTGCGAAAGGCTCCTTCGTGCGGGAAGGCTATCTGAAGGATGTAGATTTTGCTTTGTGCGTACATCCCGGCTCCAAGCCTACCGATGGTCTGAGTACAAGAAACTATGCCTGCGCACCGATTGACATTGAGTTCTGGGGCAAGCCCGCTCATGCGGCTGCATGCCCGGAGGATGGTGTGAATGCATTGGATGCGCAGATCCTGACCTACAGCGCGATTGGTTTGCTGCGCCAGCAGCTGACAAACCGCATTCGCGTTCACGGCATTATCGTGGACGGCGGCGTTGCACCGAATGTCATTCCGGAGTACACAAAGGCGAAGTATTATCTGCGTGCAGCAGACCGTGAGACTCTGGATGATCTGTACAAAAAGGTGGAGAAGATCGTGGAAGGCGCTGCTCTGCAGACTGGCTGCAAATCCAGTATGAAATTGTATCAGAATCTGGTGGAAAATATGGTTCTGACACCGTCGTTGGATGCAATTTATGAGAAAAATATTACCGAACTGGGAAATACCGTGGAGCATGTTCCGGATGTCGTAATGCCGGGCAGCAGCGATGTGGGCAACATCTCACAGGTCGTTCCGACGATCCAGCCGCACATCAGCATTACCGATGTGCCGATCGTAGGACATTCTCAGCAGATGGTAGACGCTTCTGCAAGTCAGAAGGGTTTGGAAGCTATCGTAAAGGGTGCCAAGGCGCTGGCGTGGACCGCGCTGGATCTGTTTGAGAATCCGGAGCTGTTAGCGAAGGTAAAGGAAGATCACAAGTGGCACGTAGATCATCAGAAGGAAATGCCGGTATGACGTTACAACAGCTATTGTATGTATTGACTGTATCAAAAGAAGGCTCTATGAATCAGGCGGCTGAGAAATTATATATTTCTCAGCCTACTCTGACGTTTGCGATCCGTTCGCTGGAAAAAGAGCTGCACATTCAGATTTTTAACCGCTCCTCCCACGGTGTGACCGTGACAAATGAGGGCAGAGAGTTTTTGACCTATGCGAGACAGATCTACCAGCAGTATGAGCTGCTGGCGGAGCGCTATGAAAATCCCGAAGAGCGCAGACGCAAGTTCAAAGTGTCGGCGCAGCATTATTCGTTTGCAACGAAGGCATTCGTGGAGACGGTGAAAAAATACGGCACCGCGAAGTACGATTTCGCCATCAGCGAGACGAAGACGATGCATGTCGTTGAGGACGTGGGAAATTCCATCAGCGAGATCGGAATTTTATATTTATCCAGTTATAATCGCCGTTATCTGACAAAACTGTTCGACGAGTGGAATCTGGAATTTCACAAATTGTCGGACTGCGATGCATTTGTATACTTATACAAGGAGCATCCGCTGGCAAAACAAAAATCCATTACTTATGAAGAATTGAAGCATTTCCCGAATATGTCCTTTGATCAGGGATTGGACGCATCGCTGTACACGGCGGAGGAGATTCTGGTGGAAAATGAATTTCCTCAGACGATCAAGGTAAATGACCGTGCAACAATGCTGAATCTGATGCGTGGACTGAATGGATATACGCTGTGTTCCGGTGTCATCTGTCAGGAATTAAACGGCGATGACTATGTGGCTGTGCCATACGAAGCGGATGCGGACAACCCCAATTCCGTGATGGAAATTGGCTGGATCAGCCGCAAGCACACGATCCTCAGTGAGATTGGACAAAATTATATTCGAGAGCTGGAAGAATACTTTCAGACAACAACGGTGCAATAAATAAAATTTATAACCATTTCAAAAAATTCACAATTAGACAGATCGTGCAGAAACGGGTAGACTAGTGAATGTTCCCGAAAGGGAAAAAGAAAATTAGCAGAAATGAGTGTGAAGAAATGGTTCAGATTGAACATTTGGAAAAAACATATCATCTGAAGAAAAGTGAGCTGCATGCGGTAAACGATGTGTCCCTCACGATCGGTGATGGTGAGATATATGGTATCATCGGTTATTCCGGCGCCGGTAAGAGTACATTGGTTCGCTGTGTGAACTTCCTGGAGATTCCGGATGGCGGCAGCATCACGATCAATGATTTTGGAACGATCACTTCGGATAATGGCAAGCTGAGTCTGACAAAGGACGGCAAGACCGCACCGCTGACGGAGAAGAAGCTAAGAGAGCTGCGCAGATCCATCGGCATGATCTTCCAGCATTTCAACCTGTTGGACCGCAGTACTGTATTTGACAACATTGCATATCCGCTGAAGCACAGTGGAGTGCCGAAGGCAGAGATCGAAAGGAGAGTCGATGAGCTGCTGGCGCTGGTTGACCTGACGGATAAGAAATATGTTTATCCCAGTCAGTTGTCCGGTGGACAGAAGCAGAGAGTGGCAATCGCGAGAGCATTGTCCCATTCTCCGAAGATCCTGCTTTCTGATGAAGCAACTTCCGCACTGGATCCTGATGCGACCGAATCCATTCTGAAGCTGTTAAAAGACCTGAAAGCAAAGCTGGGCATTACGATCATCATTATTACTCACGAGATGTCTGTTATTAAGACGATCGCAGACAAAGTTGCCGTTATGGAAAACGGAAAGGTCGTAGAGGAGGGCGATGTATATGAAGTATTCGCACATCCGACACAGCCGATCACAAAGAAGTTTATCCAGAGTTCTTCCAGTCTTGGAAATATCACAAGGCTGATCGAGGACGAGGAAGTTGTTCCGGAGGATACGCCGGAGAAGAAGCTGATCAAGCTGACCTTTACAAAAAACAGTGTTGGCGACGCACTGATATCCCGTGTATCGAGAAACTACAACGTCGATGTCAATATCGTGCTGGCAAACATCGATATCATTACCGATGAGGCGCTGGGTGGTATCATTGCAACGATTGAAGGGACAGCGGACAATGTAAGCGCAGCGATGGAGTACATTCATTCCTGCGGTGTAGAGACGGAGGTGATCGAAAATGCCTGAACCCTTTGCAACCTGGTTCCCGAATGTGGCAAACTATTGGGACATTTTCTTACAGGCTCTGGATGCCACATTCCAGATGTTCTTTATCGCAGGAGCATTTACCCTGCTGATCGGTGGAGCGTTCGGTATTTTACTGACCACATCGAAGGTGGACGGCATCAAGCCGAACAAAGTCATTCATTTTGTTCTGGAGGTTGTAACAAACATCTTCCGTGCCGTACCGTTTATTATTTTGCTGATCTTCCTGATCCCGTTCACAAGAATGCTGGTCGGAACTTCCATCGGAGTAAAGGGTGCAGTTGTACCGTTGATCTTCGGTGCCGTACCGTTCTTTACGAGACAGGTCGAAACCGTTCTGGCAGAAGTTGATCCCGGTAAGATCGAAGCAGCAAGAGCGATGGGCAGCGGAACATTGGGGATTGTTTTCCGCGTCTATCTGCACGAGGCAGTGCCGGATCTGATCCGTGTCATCACGATCACCGCGATTTCTCTGATTGGTCTGACAACTTCCGCAGGCGCTGTCGGTGCCGGTGGTATCGGTAGCTTCGCAATCAACTACGGACAGAACTTACATTATCAGGACATCGTAAATCTTTGTGTGATTCTGCTGCTGATCGTGGTTTCTCTGATCCAGCTGATCGGTAACACATTGTCAAGAGCAACTGTCAACAAAGAGCTGTTCCACAAATAAAAAATGGGGAAAAGAAACGGAACAGAAAAGAGGAGTGTGTGAATCATTCACACAGAAACGGAGGAAATTATGAAACTGAGAAAAGCGCTTGGCACCGTAGCACTGGCATCTGCACTGCTGGCAACCACACTGTTGGCAGGATGCGGCGCAAAGGGTTCTGACAATAGTGGAAATGCAAGCGGCGACCCGGTTAAGATCGGTATCCCGGCAGACGCAACGAACGGCGCAAGAGGACTGCTGCTTTTGCAGGAGGCTGGTCTGATCGAGATCAATGAGGACGCTGGTTATACACCGGAGCTGAAGGATGTTACCAAGTATCTGTACAACATTGAGATCGTTCCTACACAGGCAAATACACTGGTTGCAACACTGGATGACTTCGGTGCAGCTACCATTAACGGAACTTATGCAGTACCCGCTGGTCTGGATCCGGAAGAAGATGGTCTGATCACCGAGACACAGGAGGTTGGCTCCGACAACCCGTTCATCAATGTCATCGTAGCAAGAACCGAGGACAAGGATAATCCCGATTATCAGACAATCGTAAAGGCGTATCAGAGTCAGCTCGTTGCAGAATATCTGGTTGAGAAGAACAACGGTGCAACCCTTCCGGCATTTGATTATGACGAGAACTACACGGTAGATGATAATTTCGTAAAGGATCTGGAGGGTTATCAGTCTGATTCCACCGGCAAGAAGGAAATCAAAATCGGTACCTGCGGTTCCGCTGACGTATGGAAAGTTGTTCAGAAGGTTCTGGATGAAGAAAATTCCGGACTGTACATCAATGCAATCGTGTTTGATGCATACAACCTGCCGAACGAAGCACTGGACAGCGGCGAGATCGACCTGAACTCCTTCCAGCACAAGGCATATCTGCAGAATGAGATTGATTCTCAGGGATATGACATCGTAGCAATCGGTGATACTTCCCGTGCTCCTCTGACTCTGTACTCCAAGAAGGTTTCTTCTCTGGATGAGTTAAAGGAACTGGCTGGACCGAAGGAAAACTAAAGAGTAGATTTGTGCGTGAGAGACTCCTGCGGAATGCGACCCGCAGGAGTTTTTTGCTTGTGCGCCTACAGACGCACAAGCAAAAAGCGCTCCGCGTGGATCGCACTGCGGTGGAGAGGAAATTGTCGCTTCGCGACCCACCGCAGGCGGAGAATCCTGCTTCGCAGGATTCTATTTTCATAGGAAATTGCGTCACATTTCCTATAAAGTAAGATTCCATCTTTAATAAATTCAGAAAAACCGGGGAAAATAAGAAAAACACTGCGTTTGCAATGGAAAAAGAATAAAGTTGCCCCTTGCGGAAACGAGAAAAATATGCTAGAGTATGCAAGATCCTATAGAGAGTGCGTGAGAGACAAGCTCGCTGACCGCACAGCAACCTGCGAAGAGCAAGGTGCTAATGCTTGAATGATGGGAATGGATAACCTCAGAAAATCAACCCCATCATTTCGATGGGGCTTTTATTTTGCAAAAAAGAGTTTCGAAAGAAAAAAACCGAGACCCTTTTTAAGAGTCCCGGTTGGTACTGTCCCCGAGGTGATTCGAACACCCGACCTACCGCTTAGGAGGCGGTCGCTCTATCCTGCTGAGCTACGAAGACATGCTGCTTTTTTTTCTATCTTCTACATTATAGTGGAAGTGGCTGGAAAATGCAATGCAAATTCCGATAAAGTAAAAAAAGCATGGTTTCATTTGCTTTACAAAGTGTGTAATCGTGGTATATAATACGAACACAAACAGTGAAAAAAGCAGCAGAGATGAGACACGAATAATGCAGAAATTATTCGTGCTTTTTACGCGAAGAGATAGAGAAAATTAGCATAAAGCGCGAGGGAGCTTGAGAATGGAACAATATATTATGAGAGGCGGGAATCCCCTGAAGGGTGAGGTAACGATTGGTGGTGCAAAGAACGCAGCACTTGGTCTTCTCGCAGCAGCGATTATTGCAGATGAGCCGGTTGTGATCGACAATCTGCCGGATGTCAGTGATACACGGATTCTGCTGAATGCAATCGAGGACATTGGCGCCGAAGTGGATCGGATCGATCCGCACACGGTCAGCCTGAATGGAAAGACGATTGCCGGATGTGTCGTAGATAACAGCTTTGTACGCAAAATGCGTGCATCGTATTATCTGCTGGGTGCGCTGCTGGGCAAGTACCGTCACGCGGAAGTAGCACTTCCCGGCGGCTGTAATATCGGAAGCCGTCCGATCGATCAGCACATCAAAGGATTCGAGGCGCTGGGCGCAACCGTGGAGATTCGCGGTGGCATGGTAGTCTGTGATGCGAAAGAGCTGATCGGCGCACATATCTATCTGGATGTTGTTTCTGTCGGAGCCACGATCAATATCATGATGGCGGCAGCACTGGCAGAGGGCAAGACGATTCTGGAGAACGTCGCAAAGGAACCGCACGTTGTGGATGTCGCAAACCTGTTAAACTGCATGGGCGCAGATATCCGCGGAGCCGGAACAGACGTCATCCGGATCAACGGCGTGAAGAGTCTGCACGGATGTTCTTATTCGGTCATTCCGGATCAGATCGAGGCAGGTACGTTCATGTTTGCAGCAGCGATCACAAAGGGCGATATTCTGATCAAAAATGTGATTCCGAAGCATCTGGAGTCCATTTCTTCCAAGCTGCGGGAGATCGGCTGTGATGTCATCGAGTATGATGAAGCAGTTCGCGTGATCGGAAAGCCATACACCAATCACACCCATGTAAAGACATTGCCTTATCCCGGTTTTCCGACGGATATGCAGCCGCAGATCGCAGTGGCGCTGGCATTGTCCAAAGGCACAAGTATCATTACCGAGAGCATTTTTGAGAATCGATTCAAGTACGTCGGGGAATTGAATCGCATGGGCGCAAAGATCAAGGTCGAGGGCGGCAATATTGCCATCATCGACGGCGTTCCGGGCCTGACCGGAGCGAATGTAACTGCACCGGATCTCCGGGCAGGAGCAGCCCTTGTGCTGGCAGGACTGGCAGCAGATGGGATGACAACTGTAGACGATATTCATTTTATTGACAGAGGATATGAAGATTTTCTGGGCAAGCTGCAGAAGCTGGGCGCAGATATCAAACGGGTGAAGACGGAGAAAGAGATTCAGAAGTTTCGCCTGCAGGTAATATAATATCCGACACGAAAGAAAGGAAAACATGGAAAGACATTTATTCACATCCGAATCTGTAACTGAAGGACATCCGGATAAAATGTGCGATCAGATTTCTGACGCCATTCTGGACGCTATGATCGAGCAGGACCCTATGTGCCGTGTTGCTTGTGAGACATTCACGACGACCGGTATGGTAGTGGTTATGGGTGAGATCACCACTTCTGCTTATGTTGACATCAGCAAAGTCGTAAGAGACACCATCGCAGAGATCGGTTACACCGATCCGTCTTATGGTTTTGATGCAACTACCTGCGGCGTTATGGTATCTCTGGACGAGCAGTCTGCCGATATCGCACAGGGCGTTAATCAGGCTCTGGAGCAGAGAACAGACGCTTCTGACGTTGATGTGATGGACACCATCGGTGCAGGCGATCAGGGTATGATGTTCGGTTATGCATCTGACGAGACCGAAGAGTATATGCCTTATGCAATCGCTCTGTCCCACAAGCTGGCTCGTCGTCTGGCAGAGGTTCGCAAGAACGGCACACTGCCTTACCTGCGTCCCGATGGAAAGACTCAGGTTACCGTAGAGTACGATGAGAATGGTGTTCCGGCCCGTCTGGAAGCAGTGGTACTGTCCACACAGCACGATCCCGATGTAACACAGGAGCAGATCCACGCAGATATCAAGAAGTATGTATTTGACGAAATAATCCCGGCTGGCATGGTAGATGAGAACACAAAGATGTACATTAACCCCACTGGTCGTTTCGTAATCGGTGGACCTCACGGTGATACCGGCCTGACAGGTCGTAAGATCATCGTAGACACCTACGGTGGATATGCAAAGCACGGCGGCGGAGCTTTCTCCGGTAAGGACTGCACAAAGGTAGACCGTTCCGCAGCTTACGCAGCACGTTACGTTGCAAAGAACATCGTTGCAGCAGGTCTTGCAAAGCGCTGTGAGATTCAGCTGTCTTACGCAATCGGTGTTGCACATCCGACTTCAATCACCATCGACACTGACGGAACCGGCGTTGTTTCCAACGAAAAGCTGGTAGAGATCGTTCGCGAGAATTTTGATCTGCGTCCGGCAGGCATTATCAAGATGCTGGATCTGAGACGTCCGATCTACAAGCAGACCGCAGCATACGGTCACTTCGGTCGTACCGATGTAGATCTGCCCTGGGAGAAGCTGGATAAGGTAGAAGATCTGAAGAAGTATCTGTAAGTAAAAAGGTGAATCGTAACGATTCACGTGAAATATGATTATAAACACGCAAAAAAGCAATCGCAAAATTTTACGATTGTTTTCTTGCGTGTTTTTGCATGAAAATAATTGAATGAGAGGAATAAGCATGGCTGCACAGGGGGTTTTAACAACATTGTGTTATCTGGAGCGGGATGACGCTTATCTGATGCTGCACCGCGTCAAGAAAAAGAACGATGTGAATCATGACAAGTGGATCGGCATCGGCGGAAAGTTTGAGGGTGTGGAAAGTCCGGAGGAATGCCTGCTTCGGGAAGCGAAAGAGGAGACAGGACTGACGCTGACGGATTATCGTCTGCGGGGCATCGTGACGTTTATCAGCAGTGAGCCGTGGGACGCAGAGTACATGTTTTTGTACACGGCGACGGGCTGGACTGGCGAGATGCAGGAGTGCAGTGAAGGAACGCTGGAGTGGGTTCCGAAAAAAGACATTGAGAAGTTGAATCTGTGGGAGGGCGACAAACTATTCTTCCGCCTGATGGAAGAGGATCGAGCTGTCTTCTCGCTGAAACTACGCTATGACAAGGATCAGTTGGTGGAAGCAGTGCTGGATGGGAAAGCGTTGATTCTGTAGGATCTTTCAAAGCGGATCACGGCGAAAGAGATGGCGGCGCCGCTGGAATATCGAAAACTGTTGCAATGCCGGGAATCGTGTGCTACTATGAACAAGTCGTAAGACAAAATCAAAAGAAAGAACACGAATTTGTGTAAGGTGAGGGAATGTATCAGCGGTAATTTGATTTCAGTGAAACAGATGGGCGACCTGTGAAAAGCAGGTTTTGTTGCTGTCCGAAAAGGCAGCAGTTCATTTGGAATGCACAGAAATCAGATATCGTGAGAAGCATTCTCTCTTTTTGCAAAATAGCAAAAAGCATTCTGTTCTGTGTAATATTGATGGTGAATGTTTGAATCTCGAATCTGCTCTGTGTATGCAAATGAAACTGCATATGCGGAGCAGATTTTTGCTTTGTGGGCTTCTGTTTGGAGCAGTAGAAATGGAGGAAAGTATGTTACAGATTCGTGATCTTACAATGACACATAAAAAGGACCTTCGGGTGATTCTGGAGAATTTTCAGCTGACGTTAAATGCCGGTGATAAGGCAGTGATCATCGGGGAGGAGGGCAATGGAAAGTCTACACTGCTGAAATGGATTTATGATCCGGAGTTGGTGGAAGAGTATATCGAGGCGCAGGGAATCCGGATTCTTGGGAAAGAGCGGCTGGGATATTTGCCGCAGGAGCTTCCGAAAGAAGAACGGGAAAAGACCGTTTATGAGTTCTTTTCCGAAAAAGAGTGCTTTTGGAATCAGACACCGCGGGAGCTGGCAGCATTTGCGAAGCAATTTGGAGTGAGAGAAGACTTCTTTTATGCGGATCAGAAAATGGGGACCTTATCCGGTGGCGAAAAAGTGAAGGTACAGTTGCTGCGGCTTTTGATGGAAGAACCGACGGCACTTCTCTTGGATGAGCCATCGAATGATATTGATATTGCGACTTTGGAATTGCTGGAGCGGCTGATTCTGGACTGGAAAGGGATTGTGTTATTTATTTCCCACGATGAGACCTTGATTGAGAACACTGCAAATATGGTGATTCATCTGGAGCAGATCATGCGCAAGACAAAGTGCCGATATACGGTGGCGAAGATGCCGTATCGAGAGTATGTGGAAAATCGCCTGAATGTTTTTGAAAACCAGCGACGCAAAGCTGTAAGCGATCGAAAGGAAAAGAAGATTCGGGATGAAAAGTTCCAGCGCGTTTATCAGAGCGTGGAGAGCGGGTTGCGGAGTGTTTCCAGACAGGCGCCCGGAGTCGCAAAGAATCTGAAAGACAAGATGCACAGCGTGAAATCCATGCAGAAGCGGTTTGAGCGGGAAGACGAGGACATGACAGAGATGCCGCAGCAGGAGGAAGCGATCTTTTTCAAATTAGGTGAAAACAATACAGCAGTTCCGGCCGGAAAGACGGTAATCGAGTATCAGTTAGAGGAGCTGCGGGCGCCGGGCGAAGAAGGAAGAGTTCTGGCAAAAAATATTTTCCTGCGCGTGCGCGGCTCGGAGAAAATCTGCATTGTCGGAGCAAATGGTGCGGGCAAGACAACCTTGCTGAAAAAGATTGCAGAAGAATTGTTGGAGCGGACAGATTTTCATGCGGAGTATATGCCGCAAAATTATGAGGAACAACTGAATCTGAGTCAGACACCGGTGGAATTTCTTGACGAGACCGGGGAAAAAGAGATGCGAAGGAAGATTCGGACGTATCTTGGCTCGCTGAAATATACGGCGGATGAGATGGAACATCCGATGCGGGAACTGTCCGGTGGTCAGAGGGCAAAAGTGCTGTTATTAAAGATGAGTTTATCCGGCGCGAACGTATTGATTCTGGATGAGCCGACGCGAAATTTTTCTCCGCTATCGGGCGGTGTGCTGCGGAACATGCTGCGGAAATTTCCCGGCGCGATCATCAGCATTTCCCACGATCGAAAATACATTGCGGAGGTGTGCGACAAAGTGTATGAATTGACGGAAGATGGGCTGAAGGATTCTCAAATCATGATTTGAAGAAAACCCGTGGTGCTGCGATGATTTTCGCGTAACACCACGGGCTTTTGTATACCATTCGAAAAAAATAAATTATTTCTCAGCGTTATTGAATGCAGAGAAGATCTTGTATGCCATGTACACATCGACCTTGTGTGTCACTTCAAACGGAGAGTGCATGGACAGTACCGGAACGCCGATATCCAGCGTGTCGATGCCGCGGTTTGCAACGTATTTTGCGATCGTTCCGCCGCCGCCCAGATCCAGCTTGCCCAGCTCGCCGCACTGCCAGGAGACGTTGTTGGCATCGCACAGACCGGTGACATAAGCGAGCAGCTCTGCGTTTGCATCGCTGGTGCCGCCCTTGCCGCGGGAACCAGTGTACTTGAAGATCGCAACACCACGACCTGCGTATGTACCGTTCATCGGCTCAAACGCGCTGTCCCACGTGGGATCGTAAGCGGCGCTGACATCTGCAGACAGGCACTTGCTGTTCTGGAAAGCACGGATCGGATCAGCTTCCTGCATCGTGCAGATCTGCTCCAGAAAATGGAAAGCATACATGCTCTGCATACCGGTCACGCCGTCACTGCCGGTCTCTTCTTTGTCGGTCAGAACGCAGACGGTTGTAAATGCAGGATCCTTTGTTTCAATTTCCGCAATGAGAGCGGTGTAAGCATCGACACGGTCGTCCTGACCATAAGCGCCGATCATGGAACGGTCAAAACCAATATCGCGGGCAGTAAATGCCGGAACAATCTCCAGCTCTGCGGTCAGAAAATCTTTTTCGGTGACACCGTACTTCTGGTTCAGCAGAAGCAGCGTGTTTAGCTTTACACTTTCTTTTACATCGTCATCAAAATCAGCCAGCTTGTCGCTGCCAATCAGGATGTTCAGTTCCTCGCCGCGAACACCGTCAGCCAGCTTGCGCTGATTCTGATCTGCACTCAGATGAGGCAGCAGGTCGGTGATGCAAAATACCGGATCTGCCGGATCTTCACCGATGGAAACGGTGACGGTCTCGCCGTTTGTCTTGCAGAAAACACCGTGGATAGCCAGCGGAATTGCGGTCCATTGATACTTGCGGATGCCGCCATAGTAATGGGTTTTGAACAGGCTGAAATGATTCTTTTCATACAGCGGAGTCGGGCGCAGATCCAGACGAGGGGAATCAATATGTGCAATATTCAGATGAAATCCTTCTTCGGCATTGCGGCTGCCGATGGTAGCTGCAACGACACATTTCTGACGATGAATCAGATATACCTTCTCACCGGGCTGATAATAGCGGGTGGGATCAAATGCCTGATAACCGGCAGCAACCAGCATCTTTTCACATTCTGCAGCGACTTCGCGCTCAGTCTTGCCTGCATCCAGAAACTGCTTGTAGCCTTCACAAAATGCAGCTGCCTGAGCGGACAGGTCACTGTCCTTGTCTGCAAAATAAGCAGGGGTGTAAAGCAGTTCTTCCTGTAACTGCTTTGCGGTTTTCTTTTCACTCATGGTGATGTACCTCGTTTCGTTTCTACTTTTGTCACAGAAATTCCGAAAATCAGTCCTTGGCAAACGGTACGTCTGCATACGGGCTGACGGTGTCATCCTCTGGCAGACTCTGCATGTATTCGTGCATCGCCTCTGCGACCTTCTTGCTGTATGCGACTGCCTCAACAACGGTTCTTGCGCCCTTTACGGCATCGCCGGATGCGAAGACACCGGGTCTGGTGGTTTCACCGACTTCATTTGTCACAAACAGACCGCGGGGATTTACCTGCAGACCGGTCGTGCTGTCGGTGATCGTCGTGCAAGGGCCCTGGCTGATGGAAATGATCGTGCTGTCTGCCGGATACTTGACTTCTGTTCCGGGAATCTCTGTCAGAGTGCCATCCTCGGCTTCCTCCAGATCACAGAATACCACACCATCCTCGAAGATTTCCAGCGGTTTTTTATTATAACGGAATTCGATTCCCTCTAATTTTGCGTAGCTGACTTCATAATCGCTGGCAGTGACCTTTTTTGTGAGGGAGAAGCAGGTGATATGATGTGCGCCATGACGCATCGCAGTACGGGCAACGTCCATTGCGGCATTACCGGCACCGATGATGATGACATGGTCGCCCAGATGATATACATCGGGGTTCGACAGGTAGTTGATGGCAAAATGGACATTGCCAAGACTCTCGCCGCGGATGTGCAGGGCGTTCGGTCTCCAGACACCGGTTCCGATGAAGATCGACTTATAACCATCTCGGAACAGATCGTCAATCTGCAGCGCCTTACCGATGTCGATATTCGGACGAACCTTGATATCCTTCATGCGAAGATGACGATACTCAAAATCGTCCAGAACGGACTTCGGCAGACGGAACTCCGGAATACCGTAGCGCAGGACACCGCCGATCTTATCATGGGTATCGAAGATCGTAACGTCATAACCATAGCGGGCAAGAATGACTGCGATGGTCAGTCCGGCAGGACCGGCACCGATGATGGCAACGCGCATGCCGTTCTTCGGAGCGGGACCTTTTGTCATTTGAGAAGCGTAAGTGGAAGAAACATAGTTCTCAATGACGGAAAAGTGAACGGGAGAGCCTTTGATGCCGCGGACGCAATGTCCCTCGCACTGATTCTCATGATTGCAGATCAGGCTGCAGACAGTCGTGAGCGGGTTGTTCTCAAAAAGCATCCAGCCAGCTTCGTCCAGCTGTCCCTCCTTGAGCAGACGGATAACCTCGGGAATATTGGTGTGGATCGGACACCCCTCCTGACAGCGGGGCTTCTTGCACTGGAGACACTGATTTGCCTCGTCCATTACATGTAATGCCATGGAAAAACCTCCTATTCCGGATGAAAATTTACGGATACATTTTTCTGTATTGTAACACGGAAATTTCAGAAATGAAAGCACTTACATTAAAGTTTTTACGTTACTTTTTTCACATGGAAAATCTCGGAAAACTGGTTGTATCTATGGAAAAAGAATGATATACTGGAGAAAATAAAGTCAGACTAATTAAATATTTTAGGGAGGAACAGTCATGGGTAAAAATGCAATCGTAGGTCAGTCCGGAGGACCGACATCCGTGATCAATTCCAGCTTGGCAGGTGTCTATGAATCTGCCAGTCGCAGAGGCGCCGAGCACGTGTACGGCATGAAGAATGGTGTGCAGGGACTTCTGCAGAAACAGTACATCGACATGGGCGAGTATTTGCACGGTGCACTCGACATCGAGCTGTTGAAGCGCACACCGTCCAGCTTTCTTGGCAGCTGCCGTTATAAGCTGCCGGATTGGCGGGACGAAGAGGGCGTGAAGGTGTATGAGAAGTTATTCGAGATTCTGAGTGAGTTGGATATTGGCTACTTCTTCTACATCGGTGGTAATGACAGTATGGACACCATCGGAAAGCTTGCCGACTATGGGCGTCACGTTGGCAGCGACATCCGCTTTATGGGTGTTCCGAAGACCATCGACAACGATCTGATGATGACTGACCACACACCGGGTTACGGCAGCGCAGCAAAGTACATCGGCGTTGTGATGAAAGAGATTATCCGCGACGCAGGCGTATACGGAATCCCTTCCCTGACAATCGTGGAGATTATGGGACGTAACGCAGGATGGCTGACCGCAGCCGCAGCGTTGGCACGTGCAGAGGACTGCGAAGGTGTTGACATGATCTGTCTGCCGGAGGTTCCGTTTAACGTAGACCGTTTCATTGAGAAGCTGCGCGGCATGATGGAGAAGAAGATGAGCATCGTTGTTGCTGTTTCCGAAGGTGTGAAGCTGGAGGATGGCCGCTATGTCTGTGAGCTGGCAGATGATGTACATGCAGTGGATGCATTCGGACATAAATCCCTGACCGGTACAGCCCGCTATCTGGCAAATGTTGCAGCCCGCGCATTGAACGTAAAGGCGAGAAGCATCGAACTGTCCACTCTGCAGCGTTGCGCCGGACATCTGACAAGCCGTACCGATATCACCGAGGCATATCAGGTTGGCGGTGCCGCAGCGAAGGCTGCATTTGAGGGACACACCGGCGAGATGGTAGCGCTGAAGCGTATTTCCAACGCACCGTATCAGTGTACGACCGAGCTGTTCCCGATCAGCCAGATCGCGAATCTGGAAAAGAAAGTGCCGATGGAGTGGATCAACGAGACACACACTGACATGACGAAAGAATTCATCGCATATGCGATGCCGCTGATTCAGGCAGAGCTGACTCCGATCTACGTCGAGGGACTGCCGCATCATATTTATCTGCATAAGACAGAAGTATAAAAATAGTATCTTAGGATGCTATACGAATAGAGAGCCTGCGAGTCATCTCGACTCGCAGGCTCTTGCTCATCTCTGAAAGATTCCACCTTCAAAGTAGATATCTTCTCCCTTTTCATCTTTGTAAAATGACACTTGCTCCGTTCCGATCTGCTGAAATCCCAGCGCAGATATCAGTCGAATGGACGGTGTGTTATTTATCGCCGTGCGTACAGAAAGCTCGGTGATGCCGTGTTGTCCCAGATGACGGAGGATTGCGGAGATGCTTTCTCTGGCGTAGCTTTTTCCCTGTCCGGCAGCGGAGAATGCGTAGCCAAGTTCATAGCCAAGCTCCCGCTTGTTGAAAGCAGCATATCCGATGACGGTATCCTTCAGGCAGACAGCGAAAAACAGATGGTCGAGATTTTCACTGGTATTGACAGCAGCCCAACGTGCGATGCGGGGGCGAACATCTTCTTCGTCCGTGTTGTGTGGCATGTCATACTGTACATAGGGAGATGCGGCAAAATCCTTCCAGATTTGCTGAATGTCTTTCCAATCGCCTGCCTCGACAAATCGGATAAGCAGACGATCGGTATGGATCGGAAAAGATGCTTTTAAGTGTTCCATGAGAGAGCTTCCTCCTGTTCAATCGTAAATTTAAACCTTCGGCTGATACCGGATATCCGACACCGTATAAACGGTGATAAATGCCTGCGGGTCTTCCTGATTGATAAATGCCATCAGGCGCTGATACTCGGATTTGTCTACAATCGTGATAATCTCATTTCGCTTTTCCATGTTGTAGGCGCCGATGGATTCGTAAATGGTTGCACCACTATGCAGATCATGCAGAATAAATTTCCGCAATTCTTCTTCTTTTTTTGTGATGATGCAGACGCGGCGCTTGATATTGTGATTGAAAATAAAGTGATCAACGATAAGCCCGTTAAAATATGTGCCGAGGATACTGAGAACGACAGTCTTGGAATCATAAACAAGAGCTGCTGACAGTGCAATGCACATCCCGGCGAGGGACATTGCCTTGCCGAGATCCATATGCAGATATTTATTCAGGATCTTTGCCACGATGTCCAAACCGCCGGAAGAGGCATTGCGATTAAACAGAATGCTCAGTCCGATGCTGACAACGAGGATGTAACACAGAACATCCAGCTCCTGACTGCCGGTGAGAGAAGTGTACGTCGGAAAAATCTTTTCAAACAGTGCCAGAAACAGTGGCAGCAGAATGCTGGTATAGACGGTCTTCGCTCCAAATTCTTTTCCGCAGGTGAAAAAGCCGATGATGAGCAATAGGACATTGAGGATCATCGTGATCGCAGACAATGGCAGCGGAATAAAATTCACGAGGATGATACCGAGACCGGAAATACTGCTGACAGACGCATGGCTCGGCACAAGAAAGAAAAATACTGCCGCCGCGATGATTGCAACTGCCACTGTCAGGATCAGAGTGTCTTTGAGCAGGGAAGGGACATCAACCGATTTTTTCATAAGCGACCTCCTGTGTTTGGAATACACTACAATTTTAACCTGATTATAGCGTAAAATCGCACCCCTGTAAAATCGGAATAACTGCTTTACGCATTGTTCGAAATTTAGTACAATGAAATCGCGGATTCCGAATGTCCGCTTATACGCGTTGCGCAACATATTTCCATGAGGAAGGAACATTATGAGTTTTCAAAATAAGAAAAAAGCAGATGTGATCTACGAGGATTCCGACCTGCTGATCGTGCGCAAGCCGTCCGGCGTGGATGCGCAGAGCAGTCGTGGGTTTGGGATGGATATGGTCAGTCTGTTGAAGAAGTATGTGGCGGAGCAGGCGCGAAAGCAAGGCAAACCGCTGCGGGGAGAGCCGTATATCGCGGTGATTCACCGGCTGGACAAGCCGGTGAGCGGTGTGATGGTTTATGCAAAGACGAAAGAAGCTGCCGGTGCACTGTCGGAGCAGTTCCGGACAAAGATGGCAGGAAAAGTGTATTACGCGATCGTACAGGGCTGTCCGAAAGAGGCAGAGGGAACGTTGGAAAATCTGTTGTATTTTGACCGGGAGCCGAACACATCTTATGTAATTGAGGAAGATGATCCGAGACGAAACGATGCAAAAGAAGCAAAGCTGGAATATCGTGTGGTGAAGCGGGATTCCGAGGAAGCGGAGCAGGTGACGGCGGCGCTTGGGTGGAGCGTGGAGCCGGGACAGTCTCTCGTGCGGGTGCGGCTCCTGACGGGCAGACACCATCAGATCCGCGTGCAGATGGCGCATATGGGGACACCGCTCGTGGGAGACCGGCGTTATGGAGGCACGGATTCCGGGGAAGTGCAGCCGCAATTGGAGCTTTGCAGCTGGCAGCTGGAGATCCGACATCCGAAGACCGGAAAGCAGATGTGTTTTTGCTGGAATCAGAGGTAGGATCGGTACACAAAAAAGAATGGAGAGTACAATGGGGAGAAGAGATACAGATATGACCCAGGGCAGCACGTGGAAACATTTGATTTTGTTTTCCCTGCCGCTACTTTTGGGAAATGTTTTTCAGCAGTTGTATAATACAGTGGACAGTGTCGTAGTCGGCAATGCAGTTGGTACGGAGGCGCTGGCGGCTGTTGGAACGACCGGCAGCGTCATCAATACGATCGTGGGATTTTTTATGGGACTTTCCACGGGTGCCGGTGTTGTCATTTCACAATATTACGGAGCGAAGGATCACGAATCTGTGCACGATGCAGTCCATACGACAGTTGCATTGACGTTGATCCTGAGTGTGGTATTTACGATCATCGGTGTGGCGGCGGTTCCGCTGATGCTGCGGATCATGAATACGCCGGACGATGTGTGGAATGAGTCCAAGACGTACCTGACGATTTATTTCTGGGGCGTTGCCGGAGTCATGATCTACAACATGGGTTCCGGTATTTTGCGGGCAGTGGGAGACTCGAAGCGTCCGCTGTATTTTTTGATTTTCAGTGCGGTGACAAATATTGTGCTGGATCTGGTGTTTGTTTTATGCTTTCACATGGGAGTTGCCGGTGTTGCCTGGGCGACTGCAATCTCACAGGCGCTTTCCGCAATGCTTGTTTTGTATACATTGATGCGCAGCGATGGTCCATATCAGCTGCACTGGCATGAACTGCAGCTGAATCCGGTCATCCTCAGCAGTGTCATTCGAATTGGTATGCCGACGGCAATCCAGCAGGGTATTACAGCATTTTCGAATGTATTCGTGCAGTCGTATATCAACCATTTTGGTTCCGCATGTATGGCGGGATGGTCTTCCTACAGCAAGCTTGACCAGCTGTGCCTGCTGCCGATGCAGAGCCTGGCGCTGGCGAATACGACATTTGCCGGACAGAACAAAGGTGCAGGAAAGATGGATCGTGTGCGGGAGGGTACGAGAAAGTCCATGGTGCTGTCTATCGGCAGTACGTTTCTCTTACTGATTCCGTTGATGCTGTTTGCACCGCAGTTGATTTCCCTATTTGACTCTACACCAAAGGTGTTGTATTATGGAGCCATCTTTATTCGGATCTTATCGCCGTTCTATCTGCTTTGCTGTGTGAATCAGATTTTGGCAGGTACGATGCGCGGTACCGGAGATACGAAGATTCCGACCCTGATTATGATGGGCTGCTTTATCGTGTGCCGTCAGATCTATCTGTTTATTCTGTCAAAACTGACGGAGTCGTTTGTGCTCACAGCGCTGGGCTATCCGTTTGGGTGGCTGTTGTGTTCGCTGGTGATGTTCATTTACTATCGCAGCGGCGCATGGGAGCGACATGGTGTCATCGTGACAGATCAGAAAAAATAAGCCGAGAGAAATGGAGATTGCGAGAATGAAAAAATCTACAAAGCTGGTGATGGCAGTTGCTGCCGGTTCTGTTGCAGGAGCTGCGGCTGCTGTCCTTGGAAAGTATGCAAAAGAAGAGCTTGACCTGCGCAAGGAGATTGCGCCGGAGGTGGATACGACACGTCCGCGCATTGCCTGTGTCGGCGACAGCATCACATTTGGAGATGGCGTTGTACACGGAAGAGATACGCAGAGCTATCCGGCAATCTTAGAGACTCTGCTTGGCGGTGAAGAGCAGGTATTAAATTATGGATTGAACGGTCGTACCCTGCTGGCAGAGGGCGATATGCCTTACACAAAAGAGGAGTTTTATCCGCTGTCAAAGGAGTGCGGAGCCGATACTTATATCATTATGCTGGGCACAAACGATACGAAGCCGCAGAACTGGAACCGTCATGCGTATGAGCAGGAGTTAGTGGAGTTTATCCGTGGGTATCAGAAGCTGGCGCAGGCACCGAAGGTTTATGTGATGGTGCCGCCGCGGGCATTCGCAGTAGAGGGAAATACCGAAGTACTGTACGATATCAACGAACGTCTGATGGATAAGTATGTGCGCCCGATGGTGCGTCAGGCGGCAGAGGAGACCGGAGCCGGACTGATTGATCTGTATGCGATCACGGAGCATCGTCCGGAGTTATTTGCGGACGGCGTACATCCGAACTTTGACGGCAATCAGGCGATCGCAGCGGAGATTTATATGAAGCTGCATCACGACAGAAAAAATCAGGAACAGAAGTAAAAGTATGAAAAAAGAATATTTGTTATTTGATCTGGACGGGACTTTGACGGATTCCCGTCCGGGTATTTTTCAGTCGATCCGTCATGCGCTGGAGTATTACGACATGACGGCAGAGGATGCGCAGCTGCAGCCGTTTCTCGGACCGCCGCTGGTAGATTCTTTTATGAAATATTTTGGATTCTCCAAAGAGCGGGTGGAGGAGTGTGTCGTACATTATCGCGAGTATTATCGGCCGAAGGGCATGTTCGAAAATGAAGTGTATCCCGGTGTTCCGGAAGGACTGAAATGCCTGCAGGATGCGGGATGTAAGCTGATGCTTGCCACATCCAAGCCGGAACTGTTTGCAAGACAGATCCTGGATCATTTTGACCTGACAAAATATTTCACGATCATTGCCGGTGCTTCGATGGATGAAAAGCGCAACACGAAGGCAGACGTTCTGCGGTATTTGCTGGCGCAGATCCCTGATGTGGAACAGGCGCGGGAACGCGGAGCGGTTTGGATGATCGGAGACCGCTGCTACGATGTGCTGGGAGCTGCGGAGCTGGGATTGCCGTGCCTCGGTGTGCGTTACGGCTATGCGGCTCCGGGGGAGCTGGAGGAAGCTGGTGCAAAGGCAATCGTGGAATCCGTAGAGGAGATGGTGGAGTTTTGCCTGCACTGAAACGGCGCAAAATGGCGGAAAAATAAGACAAACCCCTTGCAAGGAAGCTTAAATTTAGTATAATAGATATGGTGTGTCCGGAAAAGGCGCACCGATCAGGAGGAGTTATGGCAAAGGAAAAGAAACTTGTAGAAGCAATTACATCCATGGAGGATGATTTCGCCCAGTGGTATACAGATGTTTGTAAAAAGGCGGAACTGGTAGATTATTCAAACGTGCGCGGCTGTATGGTATACCGCCCGTATGGTTATGCGATCTGGGAGAACATCCAGCATCAGTTGGATTCCATGTTCAAAGAGACCGGCGTTGAGAATGTATACATGCCGATGCTGATCCCGGAAAGCCTGTTACAGAAGGAAAAGGACCATGTAGAAGGTTTTGCACCGGAAGTAGCATGGGTAACGCAGGGTGGTCTGGAGCCGCTGCAGGAGCGTCTGTGCATCCGTCCCACATCTGAGACACTGTTCTGTGATTTTTATTCCCGTATCGTGCAGTCTTACCGTGATCTGCCGAAGGTTTACAACCAGTGGTGCTCTGTACTGCGTTGGGAGAAGACGACCCGTCCGTTCCTGCGTTCCGCAGAGTTCTTATGGCAGGAGGGTCATACTGTTCATGCAACTGCAGAGGAGGCAGAGGCTCGTACCGTTCAGATGCTGAACCTGTATGCAGATTTCTGTGAAAATTATCTGGCGATCCCGATGGTTAAGGGACGCAAGACCGATAAGGAGAAGTTCGCAGGTGCAGAAGCTACTTATACCATCGAGGCACTGATGCATGATGGTAAGGCACTGCAGTCCGGTACCAGCCATAACTTTGGCGACGGCTTTGCAAAGGCATTCGGCATCCAGTTCTCCGATAAGGACAACCAGTTAAAGTATGTACACGAGACTTCCTGGGGTATGAGTACCCGTATCATCGGTGCGATCATCATGGTTCATGGTGATAACAGTGGTCTGAAGCTGCCGCCTCGTATTGCACCGACTCAGGTTATGATCGTTCCGATCGCACAGCACAAAGAGGGTGTTCTGGACGCAGCATTTGCGCTGAGAGATAAGTTAAAGAGCAACTTCCGCGTAAAGGTAGATGACTCCGATAAGAGTCCGGGCTGGAAGTTCTCCGAGCAGGAGATGCGCGGTATCCCGATGCGTATCGAGATCGGTCCGAAGGATATCGAAGCAGGTCAGGCAGTGCTTGTCCGCAGAGATACCGGAGAGAAGACCGTTGTTGCACTGGACGAGATCGATACAAAGGTTGGCGAGCTGTTAGATTCGATCCAGAACGATATGCTGGAGCGTGCAAAGAAGCATCTGGAGACACATACTTACGAGGCAAGAACTTACGAGGAGTTCAAGGACACCATAGCAAATAAGCCTGGTTTCGTAAAGGCAATGTGGTGCGGAGATCTGGAGTGCGAGCTGAAGATCAAAGAGGACACCACTGCAACATCCCGTTGTATGCCGTTCAAGCAGGAGCATCTGTCAGACACCTGTGTTTGCTGCGGAAAGCCTGCAAAGAAGATGGTATATTGGGGCAAGGCATATTAATCTCAGTCGGAGAGCGTGTAGTCTCAGTGGAAAATGTAATGACTGACTGAGATTATGCACCGCGAGAATGCACAGTGATTCTGAGAGGAAAATGTCAGCATACGATGACCAGAATCGCGCGCCGGGTCTCACGTGCGTTCGACTTGATTTTTCAAATAATTTTACTCATTATATGCGCTGCTGTCGGTTTTTCGGCGGCAGCGCATTGCTGTACAGAAAAGGCGGAGCGGCGATCATGGCAGGAGAGAACAGAGAGAAAACAGAACAGGGATTTTTGTGGGAACGCAGAGCAGGAGCTGCCCGCATTGTTGGTGTGGAGACGGATCAGATGCTGTTAGAAATCCCGGCGCAGATCGAGGGGCTTCCGGTGACGGAGATCGGCGCGCAGGCGTTTGAGGGAAGCGGATGCAGTCTGCTGGAGCTGCCGGAAGGGTTGGAGCGGATCGGCTCTTACGCATTTCATGACTGCAATCATCTGAAGGAAGTGCGTCTGCCGAAAAGCCTGTTGGAAGTGGATTCCTATGCTTTTTATAATTGCAGAGGCCTGTCAGAGCTGTCCATGTGGGACGGCATTCGAGATCTGGACAACGATGCGTTTCTCGGCTGTGATAAATTGACCCGCATCCGAATGGAATTGCCGGAGGGACAGCACAGCAGTCTGAAACCGCTATTGTCGGAGTTGTATCAGGAAGTAGAAGTGACGTTCGTTTATCCACAAAAACAGAGCGAAGCGGTGGTGATTTTCCCGGAATATTTCGTTGAATATGTGGAAAACGGCCCGGCGCGGATTTTTGAAGAGTTTACGATTGGTTCCGGCAGAGTGTACCGTAAGTTTTTCAACGATCCGGAGTTTGATTATGTCAGCTATGACAGGCATTTTGAGATTGCCTGCAAGAAGGATCTGGCGCCGCAGGCGGCACGGGTGGCAGTGCGCAGGCTGCAATATCCGTGGGAGCTGGGGCGTGTCGGAGAGCAGCGGTATGTGGACTGGCTGCGGGAGCACGCTGTGGAAGGACTCACACAATATGTGGAATCGGAATCGCTGGATGTGTTGGAGCTGATGAAAGAGAAAGGCGTATTGACGTCCGAAATTGTGGAAAAGCTGTTGGATCTGGCGATTGCCGGTGGAAAGCGCAGCATGATCTCGTGGCTGATGCAGCAGCGGACACAGGAGACGAGACAGAAGGCAGAGCGGGATTTTGACCTGTAGTGCCGTCTCAGAATGGAGAGAAGCATGATAGAAAACGAGGAAGCGCAGGCAGCGCTGGGACTTCGCATCTGGCGGCAGTCCAGACAGGAGCTGTATCTGTCAATGCGATTTCTGGATCTGGCATTGTCGTCCTTTCGGTTTGTGCCGGATGTGCGGACGTTTTTTGCCGGAACGGATGGCAGTCAGATCGGCTATCGGTTTGAGTATGTTGCCGGGCTGTTTCAGGAAAATCCAATCCTGCTGAACCGTCTGTATCTGCACATGGTGCTGCACTGTATTTACCGACATTTGTTCCGCAGAGGAAACAGAGAAAAAGAATTGTGGAATCTGTCCTGCGACATTGCAGTGGAGTCTGTGATCGACGGACTGGGACTGCCGGCAGTGACCGTGCGGGGGCAGGATCGCAGACGCATCGGTCTGCGGCAGGATCTGTACGGACAGCTTGGCGAGGCGATGGGCGTGCTGACAGCGGAGGGCATTTACCGCTATCTGCAGAAGAAGCAGCTGCCGGAGCGGACGCTGGATGTATTGGCAGAAGAGTTTCTTGTGGACGACCACAGCTTCTGGCAGAATGTTCCGCCAAAACAGCAGGCGGAAACGGAACAAAAATGGAACGATCTGAGTCAGAAAACTCAGACGTCTATGGAAACATTTTCAAAAGAGCAGAGTGAGGAACAGGGTGCGATGCTCCAGACCCTACAGGTGGCAAATCGGGCAAAATGCTCCTATCAGGATTTCCTGCGGTGCTTTGCGGTGCTGCGGGAGGAAGTGCAGGTAGATCCGGATTCCTTTGATCCGATCTTTTACACGTTTGGATTGGAGATGTACGGCAATCTGCCGTTGGTGGAGCCGCAGGAGTTCAAAGAAGTGCGGCGCATTGAGGAATTTGTCATTGCCATCGACACTTCCCAGTCTACGAATGGCGCGCTGGTGCAGGGATTTCTGGAACAGACCTATGCGATCCTGCGGGAACAGGAGACCTTTTCTCGCAAGATGCACATCCGCATTTTGCAGTGCGACACGAAGGTGCAGTCGGATGTGAAGATTACTTCAGAAGAAGAACTGAAGGAATATATGGATCATTTCACGCTGAAGGGCGGAGGCGGGACGGATTTTCGACCAGTCTTTTCGTATGTGGAGCAGCTTCGGGCGCAGGGAGAATTGCGGGATCTGAAGGGACTGCTTTATTTTACGGATGGAGAAGGCGAATATCCGAAACGGCGCACGGAGTACGAGACGGCGTTTTTGTTTTTGAAAGAGACGGATCCGGGAGCGCAGTTCCCGCCGTGGGCGCTGCGGCTCGTCATTCCGGAGGAAGAACAGGACATGTGGGAACAACAGGGAGAACAGGACCATGAACATTAAGAGAGCAAAAGAAGAGATTCGACATACGGTGCAGGTCTATTTGCAGAAGGATGATTGCGGCGAGTATGAGATCCCGGCGATCCATCAGCGCCCGATTCTGCTGATCGGCCCGCCCGGCATCGGCAAGACCGCAATCATGGAGCAGGTGGCGAGAGACTGCGGCATCAATCTCGTGTCCTACAGCATCACGCACCACACAAGACAGAGTGCCATCGGTCTGCCGTTTATCGAGCACAAAGTATACGGCGACAGAGAGTATGCTGTGACGGAATACACCATGAGCGAAATTATTGCATCGGTGTATGACCGGATTGCGGAGAGCGGCATTTCCGAGGGAATCCTGTTTCTCGATGAGATCAACTGTGTTTCAGAGACACTGGCTCCGGCGATGCTGCAGTTTTTGCAGGCGAAGACCTTCGGTACGCACAAGGTTCCGGAGGGCTGGGTTATCGTGGCAGCGGGCAATCCGCCGGAATATAACAAATCGGTGCGGGAGTTCGATATTGTTACGCTGGATCGTGTGAAAAAGATTGTGGTAGAAGAAAATTACCAGATCTGGAGAGAATATGCGCTGGCGATGCAGGTGCATCCGGCGATTTTGTCTTATTTGGAAATCAAGCCGGAGCGGTTTTATGTGGTGCGCACGACCATCGACGGCAAGGAATTTGTGACTGCCCGTGGCTGGGAAGATTTGTCCAGACTCATGTGGGCATATGAAAAACAGGGCTTAGACGTGGATCAGGAGGTCATCGGGCAGTATTTGCAGCATCCGGAGACTGCGAAGGATTTCTCGGCATATCTCGATCTGTATCATCGCTACGAGGCGGAATATCAGGTGGAAGATATTTTGCAGGGCAATGCGGCTCCCGGCGTATATGCGCGGGTGCAGCGGGGCGGCTTTGATGAGAGACTCAGCGTGTTGGGGCTGTTGCTGGATCGTCTCGGTGGTTATTTTCGGGAGTTTTACCGGGCAGACCGTCTGGCAGTTGCGATTCACCAGACACTGGTGCAGGTCAAACAGCAGATGCGGGATGGCCTTTCTCCGTTGGATTCATTGGAGAAGCTGCTGACTGAACAGACCGAGGAGACCGCGAGACTGCGTCGGGCGAAGCTTGTGACAAGAAGCGGTGTCAGAGAGCGCAGACAGGTGGAACAGATTTTGCGGAACTATGTGACTGGACTGAAAGAGCAGGGCGAAGGGATCGAGAACGATGCGGCATTTGCATGGCTGCGGAGCCAGTTTGCGGCATTGCCGGAACAGCGGAGCGGTTTGCAGGATGCAGCGGCGCAGGCATTGGAGTATGCGTTTGACTTTATGGAAAATGCGTTTGGTTCCGGACAGGAAATGGTTGTGTTTGTAACGGAGCTGACGGTGCGGGCGGAAAGTCTGCAGTTTATCCGGGAGAACGGCTGCGAGCGGTACGACCGGTACAACCGCCAGTTATTAGGCGCGGATGAGCGCGGCGCAATCTTAGAGGAGCTGAACAAAGCGGCAAAAGAGCAGTAATGCACGGGGAAAACGGGTTGCGGAGCATGTCGTTTTTTCATATAATTAAGAATGATTTTGAACGAATGGAGGAGATGCATGGAACTGATCATACCGGAAAAGGTTGCAGTGATTTTACACACACTTGGGGATGCCGGATATGAAGCATTTGCCGTGGGCGGATGTGTGCGCGATGCGATTTTGAATCGAAGACCGGAGGATTGGGACATTACGACACAGGCTTCTCCGGAGCAGGTAAAGGAATTGTTTCCCAGATGTATCGACACGGGGATTCAGCATGGCACGGTGACGGTCATGATGGGCAAAGACGGTTTTGAAGTGACGACCTACCGCATTGATGGAGAATACCATGACGGCAGACATCCGGATTCGGTGGCGTATACCTCGGATCTGCGGGAAGACCTGAGACGCAGAGATTTTACGATGAATGCGATGGCATATCATCCGAAGACGGGACTGGTGGATATCTTTGGCGGCAGAGAAGACCTGGCGGCGGGCATTGTGCGCTGCGTGGGAGATGCAAGAGAGCGCTTTACAGAAGATGCGCTGCGGATCTTGCGTGCGGTGCGGTTCTCCGCGCAGTTGGATTTTACGATCGAGGAACAGACATTGGAAGCGCTGCAGGAGCTGGCGCCGCGACTGTCTCTTGTGAGCAGAGAGCGGATTCAGGTGGAGCTGACAAAGCTGCTTGTATCCAAACATCCCGATCGCGTGAAACTGCTGTATGACACCGGCATTTTGACGGTGATCCTGCCGGAGCTGGCGGAAGTATACCGCGAATATCAGGAGGAGCTTTTGGCGGCACTGCAGCATATTTCTGCAGGAAAATGGCGCAGATATGCGGCGCTATTGGCAGAGTGCGGACAGAGCGGAGCGAAGAAGGTTCTGAAGAGTCTGAAATTTGATACCGACACGATGCAGAATGTCTCACGGCTCGTGGGATGGAAAGACCGGGAGCTGGACGGCACAATTTACGGTGTCAGAAAGCTGATGCACGAGACGGGAGAAGTGCTGTTCCTGCCGCTTATGGAGTTAAAAGAAGCATTGCTGCAGGCAGATCTGCAATCTGACGATGCAGAGCGGGTGCAGGCAGCAAAGGCAGCCAGGGAGCAGATCAAATTGGCGCGACTGCAATTCGAGGAGGTGCTGGAGCGGGGACAGTGTACGTCTCTGGCAGGACTCGCTGTGACCGGCGCGGACTTGCTGGCAGCGGGATTTCCTCAGGGCAGATTACTGGGACAGATCCTGAACGGTCTGTTGGAGGAAGTGCTGGAGCATCCGGAATACAACGAGAAAGCATTGCTTTTGCAGAAGGCGGAAGCCTTTCGCGAAGAACACTGATAGAGAAAACAGGGAAGGAGATTACCTATCATGAAAGAAATCACAGCTTTAACACTGGAGAAGATGGAGCAGGAATTCGATGCAAATGCGGCACACAAGCTGGCGATGAACGCTGCAACAAAGAGCGGCATCACCACATTGCTGCGGGATGCAGATCTGGAGAAGCGAGAGCGCTTTAGCTTTTCCATTGATCTGGAGGCAGGTAAAGTAACAAACCAGAAGCAGTCCGGTCGCTGCTGGATGTTCGCAGCGCTGAATACGATGCGTGTGGAAGTTATGAAGAAACTGAATCTGGAGAATATGGAGCTGAGCCAGAATTATACGCTGTTCTATGACAAGCTGGAAAAGGCAAATTACTTTCTGGAGAGCATTCTGGATACCGTGGATGAGCCGACCGATGGACGTCTCATCAGCTGGCTGCTCATGGCACCGTTAAACGACGGCGGACAGTGGGATATGCTGGCAAATATCATCCGCAAGTACGGCATTGTGCCGAAGGAAGCGATGCCGGAGACCTTCTCCTCCTCCTGCACGAGAGAGATCACCCCTTGGATGACAAAGAAGCTGAGAGAGTTTGCCTGCACGCTGCGCACCGCTTACGCAAAGGGCGCTTCCATGGAAGAACTGCAGGAGAAAAAACAGGAGATGATGAGCGTCATTTATCGGATGCTGGTTATCGCGCTCGGCAAGCCGCCGAAGACCTTCACCTGGGAGACAAGAGATAAGGACAAGCAGTTCATCCGCATTGCCGACATCACGCCGCAGCAGTTCTTTGCCGAGTATGTGGGCTGGGATCTGGACGATTATGTGAGCATCATCAATGCCCCGACACAGGACAAGCCGTTCCATCACAGCTACACCGTGCAGTACCTGGGCAATGTAACAGAAGGTCATATCGTGCGCCATCTGAATCTGCCCATCGAGGAGATGAAGAAGCTGGCAATCACACAGATGCAGGATGGACAGGTTGTCTGGTTTGGCTGTGATGTGGGACAGTTCCACGAAAAGGATCTGGGCATCATGGACACCGATGGCATTCAGGCCGGTCTGTTGTTTGACACGGACTTCCCGATGACAAAGGCGCAGAGGCTGGACTACGGCGAGAGTCTGATGACTCATGCAATGGTATTTACCGGTGTGAATCTGGACAAAGCGGGCAGGCCGAATCGTTGGAAGGTGGAGAACAGCTGGGGGGAAGACCGCGGAAATAAGGGCTTTTATATCATGTCCGACCGCTGGTTTGACGAGTACATGTATCAGGTCGTTGTGAATAAAAAGTATCTGAGCAAAGAGCAGTTAAAGGCTTATGAGGAAGAGCCGACTGTATTGGCACCGTGGGATCCGATGGGATCACTGGCGCTGTAAAGAGATAGAAAAGAAAAAATTGTGGGCGTCCGGATGGATTCGGACGTCCCGGAATGGAGTCTATGATGAGTGAAAGTTGTGGACATAACTGCAGCAGCTGCAGTCAGGACTGCGCAAGCAGAGACATGCATGAAAAGCCAAATGCCAGCAGTCATATCAAAAAAGTAATCGGTGTTGTCAGCGGAAAGGGCGGTGTCGGAAAGTCTCTTGTGACATCCATGCTGGCTGTTTTATCTGCAAGAAACGGACATTCCACGGCGATTCTGGATGCAGATATTACCGGACCTTCGATTCCGAAGGTGTTCGGCGTACACGGTAAAGCAGTTGCCGATGAGAGCGGCATCATTCCGTCTCAGTCCAGAGCAGGCATCGGCATGATGTCGGTCAATCTGATGTTAGACCATGAGGATGATCCGGTCATCTGGAGAGGTCCGGTTATCGCGTCTGTTGTAAAGCAGTTCTGGACAGAGGTGTCCTGGGGCGATGTGGATTACCTGTTTGTAGATATGCCTCCGGGAACCGGCGATGTTGCGTTGACCGTGTTCCAGACGATCCCGGTGGATGGTCTGATTATTGTGACATCCCCGCAGGAGCTGGTATCCATGATCGTCGGCAAGGCAGTAAAGATGGCGAAGATGATGAACATTTCGATCCTTGGAATCGTAGAAAATCTGAGCTATGTAGAATGTCCGGACTGCGGCAGGCACATCAATGTCTTTGGTGAGAGCCATGTGGATGAGACGGCTGCCGAGTATGGTCTGGAAGTGCTGGCGAAGATGCCCATCGCACCGCAGATCGCCGGTCTGTGCGATGCAGGTCTGATCGAAACATTCCAGGGAGACTGGCTGGACGGTGCATTAAAGAAAATTGAGTCGTAACTATTCAGTGCCTTCATAGTTACGGCAAAAATCCATTTGAAATCGACTGCGTCGATGGGATTTTTGCTGCTTGAGCTATGCTTTCTTACGGTCAGCGCAGCGAGTGCGCAGACCTAGTGAACAGTTATATCAATTTTCATAATTATATTCGAAGAAGAGACGGAGGAACGCTACTTGAAGCTTTATCTTGCCCCGATGGAGGGAGTGACCGGTTTTCGCTACCGGCAGACCTTTCTGGAATACTATGGCGGTGTGGACCGCTGCTTTACCCCTTTTGTATGCCCGAACCAAAATGAAAGTTTTATCACACGGGAGAAAAAGGAGATCGCACCGGAGAACAACGTCCGCTGTGAGACCATTCCGCAGGTGTTGGTTGCCCGCGCGGATCACTTCCTCTGGGCGGCAGGGGAATTTGAGAAGCTAGGACACACCGAGATGAATCTGAATCTCGGCTGTCCGTCCGGTACCGTTGTCTCCAAGAAAAAAGGCTCCGGTTTTCTGGCATTTCCGGAGGAGCTGGATGCTTTTCTCGCAGAAGTGTATGAGAAAAGTCCAATTCAGATTTCAATCAAGACAAGACTTGGCAGATATGAGCCGCAGGAGTGGGAACGGCTGCTGGCGATTTTTCAGAAATATCCGGTGTCAGAGCTGATTCTGCATCCGAGAGTGCAGCAGGAGATGTACCGCGGCAATGCACACCGAGAGTGGTACCGCTACACCTGTGAGCGCTGGGATAAGCCGCTGTGTTACAACGGCGATCTGAATACGGTGCAGGACATTCAGGATTTCATGGAAAAATATCCGAATACGGATCGGATCATGCTGGGGCGCGGTCTTGTGCGCAATCCGGCACTTGCAAGACAGGCAAAAGGCGGAGCCGGTCTTGACAAAGAAGAATTTTATGCATTTGGGAATCAGCTGTATCACACATATTTGGAGGATCTGTCGGGAGAGACGCCGGTGCTGTTCAAAATGAAGGAGCTGTGGGCGTACTGGGCGGATTCTTTTACGGATCCGGATGCGGTTCGCAAAAAGATCCGCAAGACGCAGAAGTGCAGAGAGTATGAAGCCTGTGTGCAGCAGATTTTTGCAAGGGAGCGTCTCAGAGAGGAGGAGCATTGAAGGAGCTGAAATTTGCGGGGAAGTATGTCCGTCGCTACGCGCTTGCGTATATTCTGGGAATCGCGGCGCTGTTTTTCGTGGATCTGATGAACGTGTATATTCCCCAGTATACCGGCACGATCACCGACGGTTTGCGGTATGGCACGATGACGATGGACGAGATCCGGAAATGGATCGGACGCATCGCCATCATGGGTGCGATCATCGCGGCAGGACGTTTTATGTGGCGTTATTTTCTGTTCGGTTCGGCATACGGCATCGAAAAACGACTGCGCAACGATATGTTTGAACATCTGGAAACGCTGTCGATGCGGTATTTTAATGAGCATAAAACCGGCGATCTCATGGCGCATTTTACAAACGATCTGACTTCCGTGCGTCTGCTGCTGGGTATGACGGTCATTACGGCATTTGATGCCAGCGTCATGCTGTTTCTCGTGCTGTATAAGATGGTCGTCTATGTCAATCTCAAGCTGACAATCATCAGCGTGATTCCTCTGATTCTGATTATTTTTGGAGACTATTTCTATGGAAAAGTGATGCACAGGCGCTTTCTGGAAAAGCAGCAGGCGTTTTCGGATCTGACGGATCAGGTGCAGGAGGCGGTGTCCGGCATTCGTGTCATCAAGGCATTTGTGCAGGAGCGCAAGGAATTATATGCCTTTGCAAAGATGAACGCCCGCAATCAGGAAAAGAACCTGGGCGTTGTGCGTCTGCAGGCGCTGTTCATGCCGTTGTTGGATCTCATCGTCGGCATCAGCAGTCTGCTGACACTGCTTTATGGTGGTTATCTGGCAATCACCGGAGATATTTCCCTCGGACAGTTCGTGGCATTTAACTCCTACATTGGATTGTTAGTATGGCCCATGATCGCTGTGGGAGAATGCATCACCTATGTTTCGCAGGGACTTGCTTCCCTCAGGCGTATCCGCGTGATTTTTGAGGAAAAACCGGAGATTGTCAACGGCCCGGCAGTGGATCATGCCATCGAGCATTTGCAGGGTGAACTGGATTTTCAGAACCTGAGCTTTGCGTATCCGGATCAGCCGGAGCAGGAAGTTTTGTCCGGTGTGCATGTTCATGTCAAAAAAGGTGAGACGCTGGCTATTCTCGGTCGAACCGGAAGCGGAAAATCCACGCTGGTGGATCTGTTGTTGCGTTTGTATAACACCCGCTCCGAAATGATCCGCATTGACGGACATCCACTGTGCGAGATTCCGCTGGAAGTGCTGCGGGAAGACATCGCGTATGTGCCGCAGGATAATTTCTTATTTTCCGATACGTTGGAGCACAACATTGCCTTTGGTGCAGAGCATGCGACAAGATCTCAGATCTATGAGGCGGCGAAGGATGCCTGCATTCACGACAATATTATGGATTTTCCGGAAGATTACAATACCATCGTGGGAGAGAGGGGGGTGACTCTTTCCGGTGGACAGAAGCAGCGAAGCGCCATTGCCCGTGCACTGCTGAAAAATAGTCCGATCCTCATTTTGGATGACTCGTTGTCGGCAGTGGATACGGATACCGAGGAGCAGATCCTGTCTAATCTGAGAAAGAATCGACAGGGCAAGACGACGCTGATCATTGCGCATCGAATCTCTACGATTCAGAACGCGGATCACATCCTCGTGCTGGAGGAAGGTCATCAGGCGGAGTACGGTACGCATGAGGAGCTGCTGGCAGCAGATGGTATTTATGCGGATATTTACCGCAGACAGCAGTTGGAGAAGCAGTTAGAGCAGGAAGGAGGAGCCGACGATGAATGAATCCAATGACATTCGCTATGAAGGCAACGCATTTCTGCGGATGATGTCTTACATGAAGCCGTATTGGAAGACGGTTCTGTTCTGTTTTGCGCTTGTCCTGATCGTGACCGGACTGGAGCTGTACCGTCCGATGCTCATCGCAAATGCCATCGACAAATACATCACCGGCGACTACGCGGCGGGGGAAATGGTAGCGGAGCGCTTTACCGGAATCCTGCGTGCAGCGGGCATGTATATTGGCGTGCTGGTGCTGCTATTTATCTGCAACCGCATTCAGTATGTGCTGCTGCAGAAGACCGGTCAGAAGATCATCTACAACGTCCGTCAGGAAGTATTTGAACATGTGGAATCACTGACGATGCGCTTCTTTGATCTGACACCGGTGGGCAAGATCGTTACTCGCTGCACGAACGATGTGGAAGCCATCAACGAGCTGTATTCCAACATCCTTGTGAAGCTGTTCAAAAATGTGATGAAGATTCTCGGACTCATTGTCATCATGTTGTATCTGAATGTGCGTATGGCGCTGCTGTCCTTCGCAATGGTGCCATTGGTCGTTGTTCTGATCGTGGTGTTCAAGAATATTTCGAGAAAAGTGTACCAGATCACAAAGACAAAGATCACGGCGCTGAATACCTTTTTGTCTGAAAATCTGACTGGAATGAAGGTCATCCAGATTTTCCACCGGGAAGCGCGGAAATACGAAGAATTTCAGGAGCGCAGTGAGGATCTGTACCGGGCAAATCGCAGAGAAATGTTGGTGTCCGCGATCTTCCGACCGATCATTTATCTGGTGTCCATCGCAGCAATGATCCTTGTGCTGGCGGGCGGCAGCCGGAATGTGTTGGACGGTACGATTACCTTTGGTATGATGTACATTTTCGTTTCTTATATCAGTACCTTCTTCGAGCCGATCCAGGAATTGGCAGAGCAGTTTTCTACGCTGCAGTCGGCAATTGCTTCCGCGGAAAAGATTTTCACGCTGTTGGATGAAAAGCCGGCAGTAGTCGATCCGGAGGAGCCGGTGCATTTACCGGAAGTCAGAGGACGCATCGAGTTCGATCATGTATGGTTTGCTTATGACGGAGAAAATTATGTGCTGCGGGATGTGAGCTTTACCATCGAACCGGGACAGAGCGCGGCATTTGTCGGCGCCACCGGTGCAGGCAAGTCTTCGATTTTGCATCTGATTGGTCGCTATTACGACATTCAGAAGGGCGAGATCCGCATTGACGGTGTGAATATCAAAGATATGACGCGGGAAGAAATCCGCGGCGCCATCGGTCAGGTGCAGCAGGATGTCTTCGTGTTTACCGGAGACATCACCAGCAACATTCGTCTGCGGGACGAAGAGATCACGGACGAGATGGTGGAGCGGGCAGCGATCCATGTCAATGCCAACCGCTTTATCGACCATCTGCCGAACAAGTACAAAGAGCCGGTATCGGAGCGCGGTGCGACATTTTCCGCAGGACAGAGACAGCTGCTGTCCTTTGCGAGAACGCTGGCGCATGATCCGAAGATCCTCATTCTCGATGAGGCGACAGCGAACATTGATACCGAGACAGAGCAGTGGATTCAGGAAGCATTGGAGCGTCTGATGGCTGGTCGAACCACGATCATGGTTGCGCACCGACTGTCCACAATCCAGCATGCGGATAAGATTTTTGTTATGCATAAGGGGAAGATCCGCGAAAGCGGAACACATCAGGAGCTGCTGGAGCAGGGCGGCATCTATAAGATGCTGTACGAGCTGCAGTTACACGAAAGAGACTGAGCTGTGCGGAGCAGTTCAAAAAAGGAGTAATCATTTATGAAAATTCAAGAAAACAAACAATCTGGGGCGTCGGGATACTTTTATCTGTTTCTCGTAGCGTGTCTGTTCAGCTTTGGCGGAACCTGCGTGAAGCTGATGAAACCGGTCATGAGTCCGGAGTACATTACATTTTCCAGATTTGCAGTCGGCATTTTCTTTTTGCTGTGTCTGAAGCTGATCCAGCGAAAAAAGCCGCAGATCAAAATCTGGAACCGCTGGGTTATCCTCGGCGGTATCTCAAAAGCGCTGGCGTATTCCTTTGAAAACTACGCGCTGTCTATGGGACCGTCTTATGGTAATATCGTGACCTGGCCGCTGCAGGCCGTTATGACTGCAGTGCTGGCAGTGTGCGTACTGAAAGAGCATCTCACAAAGCGGGAAGTGATCTGTATGGCAGTGTGTGTTGTGGGCGTGCTGCTGATCTGCTGGAACGGCAGATCTCTGTCAGAATACTTTGAGCAGAATGCGATGATCACGCTGTTCTATGTGCTGACCAGTCTTGGTGCAGTGCTCCATGTCTTTTCTCAGAAAATGCTGTTAAAAGACATGGATATCGTAGATTCCAACCTGTCGATCTTTCTTGTGAGCATCGTGGTAGCGGCAGTACCGCTGTTCGTGAGCGGACGCTATTACGGTGGTTTCCAGGGTTCTACACTGTTTGCTATGACGCTGTTCGGTTTTATCACCGGCATTGGCTTTTATCTGAACGCAAAGGGCATGGAGACCGCAGCGCTGCATGTTGTACCGATCATCCAGAGTACAACAACGATCTTTTCCCTGCTGTGGGGCGTGCTGTTCTTCTCGGAAAAGCTGTCCGTCATCACCATCGCAGGATCGGCAATCTTTTTGCTGGGAATCATCTTTATGAAGCAGCCGAAGAAAGCGGCAGAATAAAAAGAGTGGCTATCGTGTTTATGCGATAGCCTTTTTTATACCCGAAAAAATCAAAATCACAAGTAAAAACTTGCGAGTTGGCGAAGAATTAACTTGCGAGTTGGCGGAAAATTAACTTGCGAGTTGGCAGAAAATAAACTGGTCAGTTGGCGGAAATTTAACTTGCGAGTTGGCGGAAAATCACCTGCGTAGTTGATGTGATTTTTACTACGCATCTGCCTGTTTTTATGCTATGATGCTACTAGAAAATATTATGCTTTTGAGCCATCGTTTGAAGGTCAAAAGTCTTAATTTCTATAGAATTCCGATCGAAGAACAGACATAGGGAGGAAAATAGAACGGTATGAAACGCTTTTCGCTGATTTTTCTTTGCATTTTGCTGACGTTTGGGTTGTGCGCGTGCAGCACCGCGGGACAGAAGGAGGAAGCTCTGCCGCAGCTTGTGATCGGCGGCTGCACCTATGAACCATATTTTTATCGAGACATCAACGGTGATTATGCCGGGATTGATGTAGAGCTGGCAACGGAGGCGTGCCGCAGGATCGGAGTCAAGCCGGTCTTTCAGGAGATTCCTATTCCTCTGGAAGAACGCTTTCAGTCTCTGTCTCAGGGGAAGGTGGATTGTGTGTGGTCCGCCCTGTCCATGAGTGGTCGGGAAGACCGGTATTTGTGGGCAGGGCCGTATCTGTATGCACAGCGTGTTATTGTCGTGCCGAGGGACAGTGAAATCAGGACGTTACAGGATCTGGAAGGAAAGCGCGTGGCAGTGCAGACCGGGTCTACATCCGAGTCGATTATTCTGAATCATAGCACCCCGGACTTGCCGGAGTTTGGACAACTGACCGTATTGGACGAGCTGGGAGAGGTGTTCACGGCACTTCGAAAGGGTTATGTGGATGCTATCGCCGGTCTGGAGGGCGGACTCAGTGTCTATGTGCAGGAATATCCCGATCAGTATCGGATGCTGAGTATCAGCAGTGAACCGCTGGGTGTTGCATTCCAACCGGATGGGGATGCAGAGCTGGCGAGTCAGCTGGAGCAGGCATTACAGGAAATGCGGGAAGATGGTACGATTGAGGAAATCGTGACCGCATATGGTCTGGATGTAGAGAAAAATCTGTATGGAGGGTTGAACGATGCCATCGCGAAAGCAGAATAAAACAGGACAAATTGAAAGATTGGCACTGGCGGGACTGATCATCGGCGGAATTTTATTTGTGATTCTGGCAATGGCGCTTTCAATCCAGAACGGAAAAGATACGCTCCGCACAAATGCAGGGGAACAGCTGGAGCAGATGAAATCAACATGTCGGAAATATGAGAATTATCGTCTGGCGGTAATGACAAAGGATCTGCAGGCGCTCATCAGCAAAGCCGGAATGTTGAATTGGTATTCCGCAGATGTGGATCTGAAAGATGAAACTGCGCTTGGAAAGTATGCAAAGGATCAGTATCTTTCCGGATTGATGGTGTTGGATGAGAATTTAGAACTGGTGAGCAGCACTGCGAATGATCGAGAAGCGCAGTCTGAGCTGTTAGCGCTGATCCGTTCCGAAGAGCAGGCAGCGCAGATCCTGAATTTTCAGCAGATGACCTACGCAAATCAGGTTAAGATTGGAGAGAATATCTATGAGTATGCCATCGTTGCATGGAAGACAGAGCCGGGGCTGATTATCAGTTACAAAGATACCACAGCGCTTCAGAAAGACAAATATGAGCTTTCTCTGCGGAGTATGCTGGATATTGATACGCTTGAGAAGCAGGAGACGATCGTTGTAACAGATGGAACGGAGGTCTTGTATTCCAGTGAGCCATCCCTGGAGGGGATGCAGGTATCGGATTGCCCGATCACAAATGTCGTGGCAGGCGATGCCAAAAAGAGCGACACGACGTTGATCGAGCTGCATGCGGACAGTGAGACCTGGTATGGACGACAGGACAGCTATCGCAATTATTATCTATATGTTTTTTATCATGGCAGCCGGGTTTATTCCGGTCTCATCCGACAGCTGCTTGTGTCCATCGGCGTTTATCTTGTGCTGGCGCTGACAGCGGCACTGCTGATTCAGGTGCGCAGAAAAGAAAAGCTGTTGACGATGCAGAAAGAATATTCGCTGATTCAGGCAATTGGCAGCATATATGATGTGAACTGGCTCATTGATTTGGAGAAAAATACATGGGAGCCAATTTTGGAGACACCACGCACGAGAGAAGCTCTGGCAGGCATTGAACGGGCAGATGATATGTTATTTATTTGCAGAGAGCAGCTTGTAGCGGAGGAGGACCGTAGTGAGTTTGCACGTTTCGTTAACCTGAAAACGATTTCCAGCAGACTGTATGGACGTCATTTTATCGGACAGAGCTTCCAGTCCGTATCCGGAAAGTGGTATCAGGCATTGCTTGTACCGCAGCGCCGCAATGAAAAAGAACGAACATTGGCAGTCATGCTTCTGGTTCGCAATATCACGGAGCAGAAAGAGAAAGAGCTGGATTATCAGGATCAACTTCGCCGGACGGCGGAGCGGGCGGACTTCGCAAATGCAGCAAAGACGGATTTCCTGCGCCGTATGAGTCATGATATCCGCACACCGATCAACGGCATCCGCGGAATGGCGGAAGTCGGTCTGGACCGCGTGGAGGATGCGGAGCATGTAAAAGACTGTCTTACAAAGATTCACAATGCGTCAGATTATTTGCTGGAGCTGGTGAACAATGTACTGGATATGAGCAAGCTGGAGGCAGGAGAAGTCGTCATTGAGAAAGACCCCTTTGACCTGCGGGAAGTGCTGCAAAGCACACGGACAGTGATCGAAGCGCAGGCGGCAGAGTCCGACGTTTTGCTCCAGTGTGATGAGCCGCAGGGAGAGCATTGGAATCTGATCGGAAGTCCTCTGAACATTCAGAGAATTTTCCAGAATCTCATGAGCAATGCTGTGAAATATAACAGACGTGGCGGTTCTGTACAGGTATCGTGCCGGGAGACATCCTATGAGAATGGTATTGCGACCTTCCTGTTTGTCTGCGCCGATACCGGTATCGGTATGTCAAAGGAGTTTCAGGAGCATGCATTTGAGACATTCGCGCAGGAGCAGAAGACTGCGCGGACGACATACAGCGGAAGCGGTCTTGGACTTTCCATTGCGAAAAAGACCGTGGACCTTCTGGGCGGTACGATTGGATTTGTCAGCAGGGAAGGAAAAGGGACGGTCTTTACGGTTTCGCTGCCGTTGAAGGTAGATCTGGAAGCGGAGCAGCGCAAGGCGAAGAAACAGCAGGAAGCACAGCCGGGTTCCATCGCCGGGGTAAAAGTTCTGATGGCGGAGGACAATGAGCTGAATCTGGAGATCGCAACCTATATGTTAGAAGAGAAGGGTGCGGTAGTAACGCAGGCAAGGGACGGAAAAGAAGCGGCAGATAAATTTGCAGCGTCCGCGCCGGGTGCGTTTGATGTGATTTTGATGGATATTATGATGCCGGTCATGGACGGTCTGGAAGCGACGAGAACGATCCGGGCGATGGAGCGGGAAGACGCAAAGACAATCCCGATCTTTGCAGTCACGGCAAATGCATTTTCCGACGATATCGCAGCGAGTCGGGCGAGCGGTATGAACGAGCATCTGTCCAAGCCGTTGAAATTCGAAGAATTGAATGCAATGATCTGCAAATATGTGAAACGATGAGGGGGAAAGAGATGTTTTTACTGGAGTGCTGTGTAGACAGCGTAGAGTCCGCAATGGCAGCTGTTGCAGGAGGTGCAAATCGTTTGGAGCTGTGCGGGAATCTGCCCATCGGAGGAACAACACCGGAGCCTGCTCTGCTGCGTCAGATTCGCCGCCGCTTTGTGGAAGAGGGTATTCACTGGGTAAAGATCCGATGCCTGATCCGTCCGCGATTCGGAGATTTTTGCTACAGCGAAGCAGAGATGGATGTGATGGAGGATGCAATCAAAGAACTGCGGGAGTGCGGTGCAGACGGCTTTGCGATCGGTGTACTGCGCTCGGACGGCAGTTTATATGAAATGAAGATGAAGCGTCTGATCAAGGCGGCGGATGGTCTGCCAATTACGCTGCATCGGGCATTTGATATGTGCAAGGATCCGACGAGAGCGATGGAGACAGCGATCAGTCTGGGCATTGATACGATCCTGACATCGGGACAGGAGGCAAGCGCGGAGAAGGGTGTGATCACCCTTGCGCGGCTGCACACATTGGCAGCAGGCAGGATTCATATTATGGCAGGAGCCGGAGTCAATGCGGAGGTAATCCAACAGTTGTATCCGGAGACGGGCATCCATACATGGCACATGTCCGGAAAAGTAACAATCGAGAGTAAGATGCGCTACAGACAGATCGGTGTTTCGATGGGATTGCCATCGATGAGCGAGTATGAGATCTGGCGCACATCGGAACAGAAGGTGCGTCAGGCAGCGGAGGTATTACATTGTTTTCAGAAGAACTGATCGGACAGTTTGAGACGGCAGCGGCAAGCCGTCTGGAAAAATTGCCGGAACGAAAGAGACAGTATGAGGCGTGGAGCAGAGAGGCATCGGAGGAGGAGCGTCAGGCAATGACGATGATCCTTGCTTCCAGTCCATTGTCGGATGTGCAGGATTATGAACCGACAATGTTTGGCGCATACGCCTCCCACGGAGCGATGCTCTGGGAGCGGGGACCGTTTGCGGGACAGATTTCGGAAGAGCTTTTCGCGGCTTATGTGGTGCATCCGAGAGTCAATACCGAGGATTTGGCAGACTGCCGGGCATTTTTCTGGGAACAGCTGCGGGAGCGTGTGGCAGGAAAATCATTGGAGGAAGCAGCGCTGGCGGTGAATGTCTGGTGCGCGGAGCAGGGAACGTATCGCAGCAGTGATGCCCGTACAGAAAATCCGCTGACTTTTTATCGGAGTGGATACGGCAGATGTGGGGAAGAATCCGTATTTGCAGTCAGTGCACTGCGCAGCGTCGGCATTCCGGCAAGACAGGTCTATGTACCGCTGTGGTCCCATTGCGATGACAATCACGCCTGGGTGGAAGTATGGTGCGGCGATGGCTGGAAATTTCTCGGAGCCTGTGAGCCGGAACCGATCTTAAATCGTGGCTGGTTTACAAATGCCTCCAGCCGCGCGATGATGGTACATGCGAGATGGTATTTGCCGACGGAGCCGACAGAAGAAGTGTCCGGCACGGAAGGCATGGTTCGTCTGTTGAATGAGACGTCGCGTTACGCGAACACGGTGCGCGTGCAGGTGACGGTGCAGGATGGAAACGGTGAGCCGGTAAAGGGCGCAGACATCCATTGGAAGGTATACAATGAGTCCGCCTTTGGTGACATCGCAAACGGCATGACGGACGCGAACGGTCAGGCAAGTCTGGAAACCGGAAAGGGATCAATTCTTGTGACGGCTGAGACAGGGACATTGTACGGAGAAGCTCTTGTGAATGCAGCGTCAGAAACGTGTGTAACAGTGACGGTGACTTCCCATGCGGAAGGACAGGAAAGCACGGTGTGGGATGCATTTCATTTTGAAGCGCCGCAGGATTCCGCGAAGAATCGCACGGTATTGACCGCGGCGGAGCAGGAGCAAAAAAAACAGATCGCAGAGCAGACAGCACACAAACGGGCGGAAAAGCATGCCGCACAAAGAACGTCTGCATGGACGGAAAAACAGCAGCAGGTGTTGACGATGTTATCGGAAAAGGATGCGCAGGATGTGACGGAGGAAGTGCTGGAGGATGCGTGGAACATTGTACAGGATGTACAGCCGGAGCGGATTGCGCCTGCCGGTGATCCGACAGAGTGGGAGCGCCTGTGGAGACAATTTGTGTTTTGTCCGCGAGTTGCAGAAGAACGGCTCGTGCCCCATCGAAAAGAGATTTTGAGACGCTATGAAAAGGCGCAGGAAGAGGCTGGAAAAAAGCTTTCTGCAGCGGAATTTGTGCAGGATGTGATGGCAAAGCTGCGAAGCTGTCCATCAGAAGAATATCCGGTGCTGCGCAACAGTGCGGCAGGTATATTAAGCGGCGGCTGGTACAGCGGGGATTCCGATAAAATCCTGCAGGTGCAGATTTTCCGAACATTGGGGATTCCTGCAAGATGGGATCAAACGGAAAATGTCGTGGAGCTGTGGGATGGCGAGGACTGGAATGTATTTGAGATGGCAGAAGAAAAAGAGCCGCGACCGCAAAAAGCAATGCTCCATGTTCATGCTCCTGGTGCGTGGAAATATCGTGTGGATTGGACGGTGGCGCGGTGGAAAGGCAATGCGTGGCGGACAGTAATTGTGGAATATGACGCGGAGGAGCGGACGATGTTGCTTGTGCCGGGCGATTATCGGATCGAGACAGCCAATCGCCTGCCCGGCGGAACGGTTCTTGGCAGTCGCGTGGAGATCTCCCTTTCAGAGGATGAGGTGCGCCAGGTCTGGCTGGAAAAGCAGCAGGCGAGCAGCGAAGAATTGCTGACGGACTACGATCTGCCGGATGTGGTGATGCAGCCGCTGGAAACGACGGAGCAGACGACGCTCTATAGGCTGGTGCAGAATCGTCCGGGGCTGTTTTTGTGGCTGGAGCCGGGAGCAGAGCCTACGGAACATCTGTTGAATGAATTGATGGAATATCGGGACATTTTTGCAGCGAAAAATATCGGTGTGTACGGATTGCTGGCAGAACATGCAGACAGCATGCAGCCGACATTACGCCGGGCGCAGGAGCTTGTTCCGGAGCTGCAGCTCTATACCGCGGACTTTGATCTGGAAATGGAAGCTGCGGCGAGACGGATGTATCTGGAGCCGGGCAAGCTGCCGCTTGTCCTGGTAACAGACACAAAGCGCAGAGGCAGATTTGGTGAGGCTGGTTATTTTGTTGGATTGGGGAAATTGCTGCAGGAGCTGATCCCGCTGGTATAAAAACAGAATTGGGAGTTTTACAAAATGAATCAAAATGCAAAAGAGCGAAATGAACGGGTAAAATGGCATCAGGAGGCGCGCTTCGGCATGTTTTTGCACTGGGGGCTGTATGCGATTCCGGCACGGGGCGAGTGGGTGCGCAGCAAAGAACGCATGACAGTAGAGGAATACGAGCCGTTCTTTCAGGAGTTTGATCCGGAGCAATACGATCCGAAGGAGTGGGCGCACCTTGCAAAAGAAGCAGGCATGAAATATGCGGTATTGACGGCAAAGCATCACGATGGCTTCTGCCTGTTTGATTCGGCATTGACGGATTACAAATCGACAAACACCCCGGCAAAGCGGGATCTGGTGCGGGAATTTCTCGAGGCATTCCGTGCTGAGGGTATTCGCGTCGGACTGTATTATTCGGTGATCGACTGGCATCATCCGGATTTTCCCCATTATGGGGACATGCATCATCCCATGCGGGACAATGAGGCATATTCCAACGAGGGACGGGATTTCAATCGGTATCTGGACTACATGTTCGGGCAGATTCGTGAGCTTCTGACGAATTACGGCAAGCTGGATATCATGTGGTTTGATTTTTCCTACGGCAATATGCGGGCAGAAACCTGGCATGCAAAAGAACTGATCGACATGGTGCGCTCCATTCAGCCGGATATTCTGGTGGATAATCGTCTCGAAGGCAGCGGAGAAAGCTCCGGCTCGATCCTGACCGGCAATCCGACTTCTTATGCCGGAGATTTTGCTTCGCCGGAGCAGATGATCCCGCCGTACGGACTGCGGGATGACGAGGGCAATCCAATCCCGTGGGAATCCTGTGTGACATTGAACAATAACTGGGGGTATGCGGCGGCAGACCATCATTATAAGACATCAAAAATGGTCATTCACATGCTGGTGGAGTGCGTCAGCAAGGGCGGTAATCTGCTGCTCAACGTCGGTCCAAATGCCAGAGGACAATTCCCGGAGGAGTCGGTCAGGATTTTGAAAGAGATTGGCGCGTGGATGAAGAATAATCACGATTCCATCTATGGCTGCGGTCTGCCCGATCTGGAAAAGCCGGAGTGGGGACGCTACACGAGACGGGGAAATCACCTGTATGCGCATGTCATGGAAGCGCAGGCTGGCGCAATCTGTCTGCCGGGATTGGCTGGCAGGGTTGCAAGAATCCGTCTGCTGGCGGATGGTTCCGAAATCCGGCAGAGCGATTACTGGAACTTGAAAGAGTACGGGGAAAATGCATTCTTTTTCCTGAATCCGGCCACGGCAGACTGCTATCCGTTACCGGATGAGAAGGATACCGTTGTGGAAATTCTTTTAAAAGAAGCGTGAAGACAGAATCCGGCAACAGTGGTTGAAAAATACGGTTCAGAATGTTAAGATACTCATAGTGAAAAAGATTGGAAAGAAGAACGAATGACAATGAATACATTATTTTATGAGATTGCTGCTGATGGAGATCCGGAGCAGCTTCGCACACTGCCTGCCATCAAAGAGGCGGCGCAGATCATCCGGGATGGTGGTCTTGTGGCATTTCCGACGGAGACCGTCTATGGTCTGGGCGGCAATGCGCTGAACGCGGAGGCTTCGGCGAAAATCTATGCGGCGAAAGGACGTCCTTCGGACAACCCTCTGATCGCGCATATTGCAAATGAGACGGGATTGTATGAGATTGCAGCGGAGGTGCCGGAGAGTGCAAAGAAGCTGATGGACGCATTTTGGCCGGGACCGCTGACGATGATCTTTCCGAAAAAAGACATTATGCCGCGGGAGACGACCGGCGGACTGGATACCGTAGCAGTGCGCATGCCGGCACATCCGGTGGCACAGGCATTGATCGAGGAGGCAGGTGTTCCCATTGCAGCGCCCTCGGCAAATCTGTCCGGCAGACCGAGCCCTACAACTGCGCAGCATGTTAAGACCGATCTGGACGGCAGAATCGAGATGATTCTCGATGGTGGAAGCTGTGATATCGGCCTGGAATCGACAATCGTAGATGTGACAGGCGAGGTTCCGATGATCCTGCGTCCCGGTTTCATCACAAAAGAGATGCTGGAGGAAGTGGCAGGCGAGATCGCATTGGACCCGACACTGGAGATGAATACGACGGTCAGCGGCAGACCGAAGGCACCGGGGATGAAGTACCGTCATTATGCACCGAAAGCAACGATGACGATGATTTCCGGAGATCCGGAGCGCGTGACCGCAGAGATTTTGCGCCGCGTGAAAAAAGAGCAGGAGCAGGGCAAAAAGGTCGGCATTCTGTGCGCATCCGAGGCTGCCGAGCAGTATCGCAGCTGCACCGGCGCGGACGTACAGGTACTTGGCAGCAGACAGGATGAGCAGGCGATCGCGAGACATCTGTTCGCTGCACTGCGGGAGTTTGACGATGCAAAGACGGATGTGATTTATTCCGAAACATTTGCGGCAGATCATCTCGGACGGGCAATCATGAACCGCCTGACAAAAGCGGCAGGACATCGGCGCATCGAAGTCTGAAATCCGGAAAATGCCGGGGAAAAAGAATAGAAAAAATCTGATAAAAAATAGTTTCCTGCCGGGTGGCAGAGAACAGGAAAGAGGTTAAAGTATGATAGCTTTGGGTTGTGATCACGGCGGATATGAACTGATGCAGGAAGTAAAGAAGCATCTGGAAGCAAGAGGACTGGAGTATCAGGACTTCGGCACATACAGCACAGAGTCCGTAGATTATCCGATCTATGCCCGCAAGGTAACGACAGCCATCACCTCCGGCGCATGTGACCGCGGCATTCTGATCTGCGGTACTGGTATCGGTATTTCCATCACGGCAAACAAGGTTCCGGGCATCCGCGCAGCGCTGTGCACGGACTGTTTCTCCGCAGAAGCGACGAGACAGCACAACGATGCAAACATTCTGTGCATGGGAGGCAGAGTGGTAGGACCGGGCGTTGCTCTGAAAATCGTGGATACTTTTTTGGATACTCCGTTCTCCGAGGATGAGCGTCATAAGCGCCGCATTCATCTGATCGAGAATCCGGGTGAGAACGAATAAAGCACCGATTCCGAAGAGTTGAAAATAACAAGAAATTATGGAGGCAAGCATGAGTCAGGCAAGAGAAGGCTATATTTCCTGGGACGAATATTTCATGGGTGTTGCAATCCTTTCCGGCATGCGTTCGAAAGATCCGGGTACACAGGTCGGCTGCTGCATCGTCAGCCCGTCCAACCGCATCCTGTCGATGGGATACAACGGATTCCCGAATGGCTGCTCTGATGAGGATTTCCCGTGGGGCAAGGAAGAGGAAGATCCCTACGATAACAAGTACATGTATTCCACACACAGCGAGCTGAACGCGATCTTAAACTATCGCGGCGGCAGTCTGGAAGGCTGCAAGCTGTATGTGACGCTGTTCCCGTGCAATGAGTGCACAAAGGCGATCATCCAGTCGGGCATCCGACAGGTTGTATATGCATGTGACAAATATGCGGATACTTCCTCCGTGCGTGCGTCCAAGCGTATGATGGAAGCAGCCGGCGTAACGTACACGCAGTACGTTCCCAGCGGCAAGCATCTGGACATCGAGGTATAAATCACAAAAATAAGCAAAAAACGAGTGTATTGTCCATCAGAAAGAAAACTTTTTACGGGCATTCACATAAATGCAGTGCCACATTGCGGCGCTGACATCAAAAAAAGGGGAAGCAGGAGAAGGAATCCTGCACAAGGGTACAAACAAATGAATCAAAAAGACAGAGGTTTCATGATCAAGCGCCTTTGCATGACGCTTGGCGGGGTAGTCGTATGCGCATTCAGCGTAGGAATGTTTCGTATATCCGCGTTCGGTGTCGATCCGTTCCAGTGTTTTGCACACGGAATTCATAATCCACTCGCACAGGTAATTAGTTTTGGCAGTCTGTATACGATCCTGAATTTATTGCTTCTGGTGGCTGTATTTTTTCTGGATCGTCACAAAATCGGTATTGCAACCTTCATTAACCTGTTTTTGACCGGTTATATTTGCGATTTTTCCGAGAAGATGTTAGGAAGAATGCTGCCGGATCCGAGTCTCGGCGTGCGCTTCATTCTGCTGTTGCTGGCAGTTGTCATCATGTGTGTTGGTTCTGCGCTGTATTTTACTTCGGATCTCGGTGTGTCTACATACGATGCCATCGCACTGTCACTGGGTGAGCGTAAGATCAAAGTGTTCGGTCACATCGCACCGTTCAAATTCATTCGTATTTTTACAGACTGCATCTGCGTTATCATCGGAACAATCTTAAGAGAAATCCCGGGACTTGGAACGATTGTGACGGCATTCTTCATGGGACCGCTGATCGACTTCTTTAACAGACATCTGGCAGAGCCGATGCTGTATGGAAAAGGTGGAAAGCAGGCAGCATAAATCAGGACAGAATCTGCTCACAAAAACGGCTGAAATCAGTTGACACATACTTTTCTATTTGGCATGATGGAGCGAGTAACTGAATATTCCACGAGGGAGTAATTAGCGCGAAAGTGTGGTTTGTCAACATTCTGATTATAACGAAAAGTGTAGTCTGGCAAATCTTAAATAATGAGACTCATGTATATCGATCGACATTCTGTGTGGTTGATATACATGAGTCTTTTCTACAAAAGAAAAAAGAAAAAGGTGCCAAATAAAAGAACATGATTTCGTTCGCAGAGGGTGGAGCAACAAACCACCCTCTGTTTTTTGTCAGAATAGATAGGCGGGAGAGAGAATAAAATAGTAGTTCAAAGTAAATTGAAGTTTGTTTGAAGTGACTTTGAAGTTGACTTTGAAGTGACTTTGAAGTAAAGTTGAAGTAGAAGCAAAAATGTTGGAGGTGCGCGGATGTATTTGGAAGAATTGGTAGAAGATGTCCAGTTAGAGAGTGATCGGTTTGAGTGCAAAAGTAAACTGAATCGCGAGGATGTTGTTGGCTGGCTGAAAAGTATCGCAGGTTTTGCAAATGCGTCTGGCGGAGATTTTTATATCGGAGTCGAGGATAAGACAAATAAGCTGATTGGTTTTGACCGAACAGGTGCGGATAATGAACGGAATTATTTTAACAATCAGGTAAATGAGCATCTGGTGCCGCGCCCACAAATGAAGATTTCGTTTTTTCGATATGAAATAAAGGAAAAAGAACGATTTGTTATTCGCGTTCATGTAGAGGAATCGGTGGTGAAACCGATTATTTTGAAGTATAAAAATATCCCGTCTATTTTTATGCGTCGTGATGGGTTTACAAATGGTGCGACGTATGAAGAAATTATAGAGATGAGCATCAAGAGTCAGAATAAGCAGTACGATGTTCTGATTTCCGATGTGAAATACGAAGCGTCAAATTTTGAGACATTGCGCGGATTTTATGCGGCTCATAATAATGGGAAAGTTCTGACGGAAAAAGCGCTGCAGTCCATGGGCTTTTATGATGAAGAAGGAATGCTTGCAAACGGAGCTGTGTTGTTTCAAGACAATTATGCAGAGAAAAAAACAGAAGTACAGTGTTCTGTCTTTTCTGGCTTTAACAAGGGAAGCGAGCGAATCGTGACGATCAACCGCTTTCATGGAAATATCATCGCAGATATCAACTATATGATGGAATTTGTGACACAGCGCATGAATCATTCCATGATAAAGCTGGAAAATACGCGAAAAAATATTGACGCATATCCGCAAAGAGCATTGTTTGAAGGCATCATCAATGCAGTTGCACACCGGGATTATTTCTTGGACGGAACACAGATTCAGGTAGATATGTTTCGGGACAGGCTGGAGATTTCATCGCCGGGCAGCTTTTATCGCGGAGAAAAATTAGGGAAAACATATGACTTGTCGGGAATCATTTCAAAAAGAAGAAATGAACTGATTACTTCGATACTGGTAAGCTGTAATGTAATGGAAGCTGCGGGCACGGGATTTGATAAGATCGTCGAAGAATACGCCGGGCAGGATGGGGCACATCGACCGTATATTTCTTCGTCATCGGATCACTTTACACTGGTTTTGCCGGATCTGACTTATATGGAAGGGGTAGAAGATGACAAAATTCCGGCACTCAGCTTTGTGCCGGTGCCGGATGGAACGGATTATGATGCGAAAGTATTGGCATTTTGCTATTATCGGGCGCGAAAAGTTGCAGAAATCGCGGAATATCTTGGAATCAGCGATTCGACTTATCTGAGAAAACAGGTGCTTGGAAACTTGGAGCAAAATAACTATCTGGAAAAAAGTAAAATCTCCAGAGCAATGTACTTTAAGACAAACCGGGAAATGGTCGTGGTAAATTGATTTTCATTGTTGCCTACGGGAAGATTAAAGAATCTCATCATTTAACCATTTGAAATCCATAAAAAACATCCTCCTTGTTAATTGGTTTTTATCTTCATTCGGTTCAGTGCGAGGACTGACAGAATCAGAATCGTCGGGAAGATGGATCCAACAAGAAGGCCGTGACGCAGATTATTTCCGGAATTCTGAGTAACAAATCCGATCAGTCCAGGGCCGACAGAACCACCCATATCACCTGCCATTGCCAGAAGGGCAAACATGGCAGTACCACCAGTCGGAATTTTTTTCGACGAAATACTGATCGTTCCGGGCCACATAACACCGACTGAAAAACCACAGATAATACAACCGAGCAGACCAATCAGGGAATTGTTGGAAACAGACGTGGCAAGATAGCAGAGCAGGCAGAGAATCCCACTGAAAATCATGTATCGCATCAGATTGATCTTTTCACCATATTTTCCATAAAAAGTTCGGCTGATTGCCATTGTAGCAGCAAACAGGCAGGGACCAATGAGATCTCCAAGAGATTTTGTCAGACCGAGGGCGGATTCTGCATAGGCAGAAGCCCATTGGGACATCGTCAGCTCAGAGGCACCGGCGCAGATCATAAGAAGAATGGAAATCCAAAACATCGGGAGCCTTAAAAGCTGGCGGGCGCTCAATCCCTTTCCGTCCTCAACAAGATGCTCAATCGGACAAATCAAAAAATTGTAGGTATTATACAGTGGAAGGATCGCCCACAGGCAAGACAAAATGTGCCAGTTTGCAATTCCAAAAACAGAAAAGAACAGTGTTGAAAGGACAATAACACCAACCGATCCCCAGCAGTAAAAAGAGTGCAGCAGACTCATGACAGATTCTTTATTTGGAAAAGGACATGCCTCTACGATAGGACTGCAGAGCACCTCGATCAATCCACTTCCCGTTGCATAGATAATAACGCTGATCAAAATTCCGACAAAAGGGTCCGGTAAAAGCGAGGGAAGAAAAGCCAGAAGAATCAGTCCGATGCTGGAGAAAATTTCAGAAGCGACAGCACATTTTCGATAACCAATGCGATCCACGGCTTTTACACAAAAAATGTCGATCACCAGCTGTGTAAAATAAAAAACAGTAGAGATCAGTGCGATTTTCCCAAAAGGAATCTCCCAGGTTTTGTGGAACGTCAGAAACAGGAGCGGTGCAAAGTTTGCGGAGATTGCCTGTGTGATGAGACCTAAGTAACAGGCCTGCAATGTTCTCTGATATTTATTTTTCATAAGTCCACCTTTCTAAAATGCAGGGCATTTTAATCCATGATGTTAGATGCTTTCGTAACTTCTAATTTGCATTATATGCGAATAAAGTACAATTTTCATTACACAAAATCGTAATAATATTGTACAATATAGGAAATGACAAGAAGGTGAGAAAATGAAAGCATTGAATGAATATCCGGCAATTAAAGTTGATGAGGAGCGCCGGGAAATAACAAGTTATAGAGAGGCGGAGTATCCCTTTGCGTATTATTATGAAAACGTCTGGGAATTTGATTTTCACAGCATTGACTGGCACTGGCATCCGGAAGTAGAGTTTTTGTACATAGAAAAGGGAAGTCTGACTGTTTTTGCGGGAACGGATTGTTTTCAACTGAATCAGGGGGAAGGAGCTTTTATCAACAGTCGGGTGCTGCATCGTCTGGAAGCAGAAGAACCGATGGAGCTTCCGAACATCGTATTTTCCACAGAGATTCTGGCAGAAAAGAGCAGTTTGTTATACCAGAAATATGTGAAGCCTGTTTTGAAGCAGGCGGCGGAGTACCAGACCTTTCGACAGACAAGCGCATGGCAGGATGAGATTTTGAAGAAGTTAAAATTCATTTTCAGGTTACAGGAAAGGAAAGAAGACTGTGAGTGGGAAACGGTACAGCATCTGATGAGTCTGTGGCAGAGTCTTTATGAAAATATGTCCTGGAAGGAAGAACAGCAGAGTGAATCGGACAGTACCGGAAAACAGGTACAATTACAGATGATGCTCCAATATCTCCAAAATAACAGTCAAAAAAATATTACATTGGAAGATCTCGCAAAATTTGGGATGGTCAGTAAAAGCAGCGTACAAAAACTTTTTGCACGCTATCTGCACATATCCCCAATCGACTATCTGATCCGTTATCGCCTGCAGCAGGCAGCGAGAATGCTGCAGACGACAGAAAAAACAGTGACAGAAATTTCAGAGGCGGTAGGATTTCGGGAAACAGCATACTTTTGTCGGAAATTTAAAAAGCTCTATGAGGTGACACCAACGCAATATCGCCGTAACAATGCAGAAAACAGATCAAAGGTGAAAACGTGACCGGCTTCTTTGTTGTTGAGAGTTTTATTTTTTAGTCGTCACTTTTATTCAAATACCGATACAGCGTCGGTACGGATATTCCAAGCTGCCCCGCGATGTTTGGCACGATTCCCTTCACAGACAGCAGACCCTCATCGTTTAACTGGTGGACAATATGTATTTTGTCCGGACGGGAGAGCTTTGCAGTATAGCCGCCATATTGCTGGATGATTTCATCGATGCGATTCTGAACGATGTCCGCAACCGAAGAATCCAGATTTTCGGTGTAATTGCTGCTGGAAGGGGCTTCAAGGCGGAACAGCTCCAGCAGCTGATGCAGCGAAGCATTTACCTCCTGTACAGCAGTCATATCCTTATTGACACAGAGCAGTCCGATGAGTTTTCCCTCATTTTTGATGAAGTAAGTGGAGGACAGGAAGTTGCGCCCCTTGGAAGCGCCGTTGTAATTTGCAATGTGGGATTCGCTTGTGTAGGTTCCCTTTTCCTGCAGTTCGCGGGCGAGATCTGTCATGGAGTCTCCGATGCGGCGCCCGGAAAGCGGGTGCTCAATGGCAATCAGAGAATGTTCCGGGTCAGTGACGTCGTGCAGAACGATCTCACTGCCGGAGCCGCAAACATCAGCCAGAAAGGGAAGCATGGATTTGTAAAGATTCAATAATTCCTGATCAGTCATAAAGTCTCCATTCGAAGAGTTTTCTTTTAGAATAACAAATTGCGTAAAAGATACAAGAGAAAAAATTGCAATCTTTCGAAAAACAAGAAGATTTTTTTCATAATTTCCTTGACAGCTGTAAAATTTGTTATATAATTAGTTCAAAATTGAAATATTCAAAAAGAGAGGATATAACACAAGATGGAGATTGGAATTGAACCGGCGAGAAAGCTATCTGCTGCATACACCGCGATGTGCAAGCCGCTTTGCCAGCAGTTGAAATTGCCGCAGACTGCGTTTGACATCCTGCTGTTTCTCGGAAATAATCCGCAGTACCGGACTGCGAGCGACGTTGTAGAAATTCGTAAAATCAAGGCGAATCTTGTTTCGGTCAATGTAGAAAAGCTCGTACAGGAAGGGTATTTGCAACGGGAAGTAGTTGTGGGTGACCGGAGAAAGACGCAGCTTGTCTGCACCGAGAAAGCACAGCCGGTCATTGCGCAGGGGCGGCAATTACAAAAAGAATTTGGGGACCGCTTGTTAATGGGTGTGAATGAGTCGGACAAAGCGTGCTTTTTGCGTGTGCTAAAACAGATGGAAGAAAATGTGGAGCAGCTATTAGAGCAGTGATGTGAAAATGTCGCTGACGAATTTTTTCACACATGATGATAGAAATCGCAGAATGAAGGAAGGCAAAAAGGATGAAATTATTACTTACAATTCTGGTCACATTTTTTGCAGGAATGGGCGCGGGACTTGGCACCGGATTTGCAGGCATGAGCGCTGCAGCGGTGATCAGCCCGATGCTGATCACCTTTTTGGGCATGGATCCGTACATGGCAGTGGGCATTGCGCTGTCATCGGATGTATTGGCGAGTGCAGTTTCGGCGTATACTTACGGAAAAAATAAAAATCTCGATATCAAAAACGGTTTGATCATGATGGTCACCGTCTTGATTTTTACGATGATAGGAAGTTATATTGCAAGTCTCGTACCGTCTCAGACAATGGGTGGCTTTTCGGTCTTTATGACATTCCTGCTTGGTATTAAATTCATTGTGCGCCCGGTTATGACGACGAAAGAAGCGATGAAAGGCGTGTCCGCAAAGAAGCGTGCGATCCAGTCAATCGTCTGTGGAATCCTGATCGGATTTATCTGTGGATTCATCGGCGCGGGCGGCGGCATGATGATGCTGTTGATTCTGACGAGTGTGCTTGGCTATGAGTTGAAAACCGCAGTTGGTACAAGTGTTTTTATTATGACATTCACAGCGCTCACCGGAGCCGTTTCCCATTTTGCGATCGGTGGAGCGCCGGATTGGACTGTGTGGATTTTATGCGTTGTCTTTACTCTGCTGTGGGCGAGAATTGCGGCAGTCTTTGCAAACAAAGCAACGCCAAAGACGTTAAATCGCGCGACGGGTATTATTCTTGTAATCCTTGGAATCGTCGTTATGGGATTTCAATTCTTTGCATAAAAACAAGCTGCGTATCTGGCAGCTCCGAACGCTTCGGAAAAGCCAGAAAACGCAGCTTTTGTAATATCGGAAGTAAAATATTAGAAGGAAAGTCCCGGAGCTTCACCTGCCTGCAGTGTAAAGTGCAGCTTGATCTTATCCCCGCGGAACCAGATCCGGGAATACTCAAAAATCGTGCCCTCTGCATCCTTGTTGCAGTCGGAAAGCAGCAGCAGCGGCGATTTCGGAGGAATCTCCAGCAGTGTCGCCTGACGTTTGGTCGCCAAAACGGATTCCAATGCTTCTTCGACGGTAGCGGTCACGAGATGATGGTCCTGCTGTAAAATGTGGCACAGCTGGCGTTCGCCGGAAAAGTCCTGCGCCTGCAGATTCGGACAAAGGGCAGCAGGCAGATAGGACATGTGAATGCTGATAGGTGTCTGTCCGGCAAGGCGCAGACGGGAGATCACATACACCGGTTCACCCTCCTGAATGTGCAGGGAGGATGCGATGCGGGAGGAAGCGGGCTCCTTTTCGAAGGAGAGCAGCTTCGTCTCGGTGCGGTAGCCCTGTGCCTCTAACTGTTCCCGAATACCGAGATATGCGGGGGACTGTGTGGAGATCTTGCGCTCCGGAATAAAAGTGCCCTTGCCCTGCACGCGGTACAAAAGACCGTCCCGAACAAGTGCGGTCACAACAGAACGGGCAGTCATCCGGCTGACGCCATACTGACGGCTCAATTCATTTTCTGAGGGGATCGTAGTGCCCGGTGCCCAGGTGCCATCTGCAATTTGCTGACGGAGAATACGTTCCAGCTGAGCATAGAGCGGTTCGGGATTGTTGCGGTTTAACATAGAAAGGGCTCCTCCATTCATCAGTCTGAGAGCAATCCGGTCAGAATGGAATTTCCATAAAATTCATCCAGTGTCAAACCGCGCTCGCCGAGCTGTCTGGCATTTTTGACACCTTTGCGGGCATCTGCATGATAATCAGAGCCGCCGGATAAAATAGAAACGCGAGGTGCGTAGTCTCTGCGAACGATTGCCTCAATTTCTTCCGGAGTCATTGTGCCGCCGTAGCTGGTCTTGTCGTAAGTATAACTGCCTTCGATACCGTCAAGACCTGCTTCGATCAGTCCGTTCAGATAAGCAGCATGCTCTGCTTCCGGCAAAGCCACCAGCCACGGGTGCGCCTGGATCACAATGCCGCCAGCCTCATGAACATGGGCAATGACTTCCCTGGGATCGGGCTTTCTGCGGCGTACCTGAAACTCCGGTCGATTCTTTACTAACAGTTTCGCACTTTGCCAGGTTTCTGTAAAGCCTTTTTTCGCAAGAAGCTCAAAAATCATCTTTTTTTGCACCTGATCGCGGGGGACAGCTTTGCCATCCGGCGTCACGATCTCGTCCCAGCTCACCGGCATACCGGCGTCAGTCAGGCGTTTTAACAGTTCTCCGTAGCCGTCGATCTTGGACTGCACCACATCGTCCATCATCGTCCGGAACCACGGATGACTCCAATCACAGCCGAGGCAGACAAGGTGCACATCCTCCAGATTAGTGTCACAGGAAATCTCAATCCCAGGGATCACCTGAATGCCGAGTTTTTTTGCAGCGGCGCGCAGTCCGTCAGGATCCTCCGGAATAATATCGTGATCGGTCAATGCGAGAATTTTCAGACCGGCTTCGGCGGCATGCTGCAGCAGCTCCATCGGAGTGTCAGCGCCGTCGGAACGGGTACTGTGGGTGTGCAGGTCAACAGGATAAACAGCGGCGGGTGTCTGTGTCATAGTCTCTCCATTCTGGAGCGCTCTGTCTCGAAAGCAGAGCGCTTATTGTGTATCGTCAGGCGGATATTTGCAATCCGTTTCACTACTTGAAATTACAGAAAGTCGCGATGGAACAGCTCCATGTGCTTCATAGCAGTCTCCTCAATGCGGCAGTTCAGGAACTGGTCAAATCCGATCGGGTCTAACAGTTCCGGATTTTCTTTCATGTATTCCTGGCAGCCATGGATGTAAGCCTGCTTAATGGCGGTGGAAACATTGACCTTTGCGCCGCCGTTGCGGATCAGCTTGCGGAAAGTGGTCTCTGGAAGACCGGTGCCGCCGTGGATAACGATGGGGGTATCAACGGCATTCTTTAATTCCGCAACGAGGTCAAACTTGATTTTGGGAGCGGAGTGATACTGACCATGTGCAGTACCGATTGCCGGAGCGAAGGTATCAATGCCGGATTCCTTTACGAAGCGGATTGCTTCCTCTACCGATGCCTGAGAAGTCTCAGAAGCCTTAACTGCGATGTCGTCCTCAACGCCGCCGATTCTGCCAAGTTCACCTTCGACATAGATGCCGCGGGGATGCGCATAAGAAACAACCTCCTGGCACAGACGGATATTTTCCTCTAACGGAAGTGCGGAACCATCGAACATGATGGAATCCCAGCCGGCATCCATACAAGCCTTTGCCATGTCCAGATTTGTGCAGTGATCCAGATGAATGATCACGTTTGTGGAAGCGTTCCATGCCAGCTGACGCAGCATCGTACCCAGCTCTTCCGGTCCGAAACGACGTACCGTCTGCATGGAAGTCTGTAAAATAACCGGCAGAGCCAGTTTCTGAGCGCCGCGGATAACTGCACGGGCGGACAGATAGTTGAAAATATTAAAAGCGCCTACCGCGTAGGAATGTGCTTTTGCGTTCTGTAATTCGGTTAAAATAGAATTGGTTTTCATGATTTGTTTCTCCGTTTCTTGATGTGAGCCGATCGGAAAATGGGATCGGCAACTGTGTTTGCAGGGTTACAACGGTCGTACCTGTGTATACAGCATCGTACAAATAGTTTGTGATACATGTATCAAACTGTTTGTACATGTATATACAAGTGCGCTATCATAATAAGCGATGTTACGGTATTTGTCAATCGGGTTTCTGTATTTTTTCGAATACACAAATACCGCCGTTGTATTTTCGAGGAAAATATGCGATGATAAAGGAACAGAAATCACAGAGATTTTCGCAGAAAAAGAACAGAAACAGGAGCGTCGGGAATCACAGAAACCGATGCTCCGGATGGGAGTATAGATTTATGGCAGAAGAGAAAAAAGAAGTCTGTCGCAGCTGCAATTTTCAGAAAAAGTGCGGCGGCTGTCAGTATCAGGGAATGGCATATGAGGAGCAGCTGGAGCGCAAGCACCGTCTGGTAAAGCGTCTGATCGGATCGTTTTGCCCGGTGGAGCCGGTGGCAGGCATGTACTATCCCTATTATTATCGCAACAAAGTGCATCGCGTATTCGGTCTGGACAAAAAAGGTCACCCGATCTACGGCATTTACAAGCAGGGAACTCACGATATCATTCAGGTGAAAGATTGCTTGATCGAAGATCGCCAGTGTCAGAAAATCATCGACACGATCTGGAGTCTGCTGCCGTCTTTTAAAATTCGGACATATGATGAAGACAGCGAGCGCGGTTTCCTGCGCCATGTCATTGTGCGCCGCGCTGTAGCCACGGGACAGGTCATGGTCGTGCTTGTCACTGCAGAGATCACATGGCCGGGCGCGAAAAACTTCGTAAAAGTATTGCGCGAAAAGCACCCGGAGATCACCACCATCGTTCAGAATGTCAATCCAAAGCGCACGACCTTTCTGCTGGGCGACCGAAATAAAGTGCTGTACGGACCGGGCAAGATCATCGACCGCCTGATGGGACTGAGCTTTGCAATTTCCCCGGCATCGTTCTATCAGGTCAATCCGAAACAGACCGAAGTGCTGTACCGTCTGGCGATCGAGGCCGCAAATCTGCAGCCCGGCGAGCGCGTATTGGATGCTTATTGCGGCATTGGAACGATCGGCATGTCGGCGGCAGCTGTCACGAAAAATCCGGTCATTGGCGTGGAACTGAACCCCGATGCTGTGCGGGATGCCATTGGCAATGCAAAGGCAAACCAGCTGAAAAACATCCGCTTTGTGTGCGCAGACGCGACGGAATGGATGGAACAGGCGGCAGCCGCTGGTGAGAAAATTGATGTTGTCTTTTTGGATCCACCCCGCAGCGGCAGCACTGACAGCTTTATTCGTTCTCTCGCAAAGCTTGCACCAAAGAGAGTGGTATACATCTCCTGTGGTGTGGATACGCTGGCAAGAGACCTGAAAACATTCCGCAAGCAGGGATATGAAGCGGTGAGAGACTGGCCTGTGGATATGTTCCCGGGGACGGAAGGGCATATTGAGAATGTGGTGCTGCTGGAACGGGAGTAAACACAGTTTCTCAAAATAGTCCCATGCAGGACGGGCAACAGACGGATTGCCTGTCCTGCGGTGGGATATTTCGAGAGAGCGATGTTGATTGGAAATGTGATGCAGACAGGATTGCGCGGTGGTTGCTCTGGCTCTACACAGAAAAGTGTTTGCTGAAAGAGGGCGTGAGCAGAGGCGTTTGTTGGGAATGTATATTGGAAATACTTATGAATCAAGCATGAGTCTTTTATTGTTGAATTTGGAGGGCGCAAGATATGAAATGTAATTTGCCAGATCGGATTTTAAGAGAGCTTTCTTCTTTTGCTCGAAAGTATTCTGTTACAAAGATTATATTGTTTGGTTCGCGTGCGCGAGGCACAAATACGGAAAGAAGCGATATCGATATTGCTGTGTACGGCGGAGATTTTGATGGATTTTATTGGGATGTCAAAGAAAAAATACATTCTCTCCTGATGTTTGATATTGTGCAGGCGGATAAGCCAATTTCTGATGAATTAAAAAAAGAAATAGAAAGGGATGGGATTGTTATTTATGAAAAAGTTGGATAATTTCTCGAATTGCCTGTCGATATTGAAAAGTGCTGATTTTAAATTTGCAGAAACGAATGATATTTACAGAACAGGTGTTATCGGTCAATTTAATCTGACTTTCGAACTTGCATGGAAAGCTTTGCAGGAAGTAATGAAATTACATGGTATTGAGGAAGCTGCTACAGGTTCTCCGCGAGAGGTTTTGCAGCTTGCTTATAAAGTTGGATTTTTGAATGACTCAGCAGTATGGCTGTTAATGTTAAAAAAACGAAATACGTCAGTTCATATCTACAATGAAGATGAAATTGACGAAATGGTTCTGTTGATAGAGAATAGTTTCCTCCCCGCTTTTACAGAGCTTGAAAAGGTTTTAAGAGAAAAGTTGGCGGAAACAGAGCGCGACTGGTAAGGTGAGTTGGATAATGTCTTATTTCACAAATTAGTGAGAACGAGTGCATGATTTTATATTTTTCGGCAACTGGAAATTGCAAGTATGTTACGTCGAGACTTGGAGCAGCTTTGGGACAGGAAGCGGTTTCGATTGTGGATTGCATACAACGCGGCGAGTATTCTTTTACGGGTGATCAGATTGGGATTGTTTCTCCAACGTATTTCTGGGGACTGCCGAGTATTGTGAAAGAATTAAGCTGCATCGCTGTCCCAAATTTTCGATTCAGTACGGCAGCAATACAAAAAAGCATGGACAGTATACGAATCCGAACGTGAAAGTACAGAGAAACATAAAGCGAAAAGCTGAAAAGCGATATAAAATGATCGAAATCAGAAGAATTGCCAAAGAACACAAGGCAGATATCAACATTTCGAATGAGCCGTTTCCGCTGTTTGGAAGGATGATTCTATGACAGACAGTATGCAAGAAGGGAAGGCGGATATTCTTTTTTATTGCGAGGCAGATTGAAATTACATTTTACGGAGGTGTTGCTCTTATGATCTTTTGTTTTTCCGGAACCGGGAACAGTCGGTACATCGCAGCGCGTATCGCAGAGGCGCTGCGGGAGGAAGTGGTAGATCTAAATCAAAAAATAAAGCAGCAGGATGATGCGCCGGTGCGGACAGGGCAGAATGTAGTACTTGTGACGCCGACCTATGCATGGCGGATTCCACGTATTGTAGCAGACTGGCTTTCCAAAACGGAGCTTATGGGTGCGGAACGCATCTGGTTTGTGATGGACTGCGGTGGAGAAATCGGTAATGCGGCAAAATACAATCGTCTCCTTGCAGAGAAAAAGCAGCTATCCTACATGGGAACGGCGCAGATCGTTATGCCGGAAAATTATATTGCCATGTTTGACGCACCGCAAACAGAAAAGGCCAGAAAAATTGTGGAGAGGGCAGAGCCGGACATAGAAGATGTCATTTTGCATATTAAGACAAACGGAGCATTTCCCGCACCACGAAATAATTTCTACGATCGTTTTATGAGTGGCCCGGTGAATCCGATCTTTTATCGGTTCTTTGTGAAAGCAGATGCATTTCAGGCGAGTGACGGATGCACCGGCTGTGGAACGTGTGTTGCAAAATGTCCACTGAATAATATTCATCTGAAAGATGGAAAACCGGGGTGGGGCAGGAATTGCACGCATTGCATGGCATGTATTTGCTATTGCCCGATGAAAGCCATCGAATACGGAAAAAAGAGTATTGGAAAGCCGCGGTATCATTTTGAAGAATTAAAAAGGAAGTAGTCTGTGAGGAGGAGTAATATGACAGGAGAACAGATGTGGCAGGAATTTTGTCGTTCCACGCATACAGACAGTGCGATACGGCATGACATCTGGAAGTTTTGTGGCGGCGGTAAATTTGCGGATGAACTGGCAAAACTGGTGCTGGCAGGGCAAAAGACGGCAACTTCGAGCACAAAGCTTTCTTATGAGCAGGCGAAGGAAGAACTGCCGGAAGTTGGGACATACAGTGTAATTTTATTTGACAGCGGGGAAGCTGCCTGTGTGATTCAGGACGTAAAAGTGTCTATTGTGCCGTTTGATCAGGTCTGTGCGGAGCATGCAGAAAAAGAGGGCGAGGATGACCGCAGTCTGGAAAAATGGCGGGAAGTTCACTATCGAGCTTTCTTGCCGGATTATCAGGCGGCGGGACTCGACTTCGACGAAAGCGGAGATTGTGTGCTGGAAGAGTTTAAAGTGGTTTATTGTTAATGAGGTGAGTATGAAACTTACGATCGCATTCTTGTAACATGAACCTCTTGCACTCCCCCCTCGAAGGTGATATGATAAGAAAAAGTATGCCCGGGGGATTTTGTGCCCGGAAGGAGGGATCGTTCGTTGAGCGACTATATATTTTTATTTGATCTGGATGCAACTATCACCAGAAAAGAGATTCTGCCGGAGCTGGCCGGAAAGCTTCACAAGGAAGCAGAGATGAAAGAACTGACCGAGCGGACGATGCAGGGCGAAATTCCTTTTGAACGGAGTTTCTTAGAGCGGGTAAACATTTTGAAGGAAGTACCGGTCAGTGTGGCACGGGAGATGATCCGCGAGATTCCGGTACACGAGGAATTAGCGCAGTTTATCCGGGAGAATAAGGAGCGCTGCTACGTTGTGACGGGGAATCTGGATGTGTGGATTTGTGATCTGATGGCAACGATGGGGATGGAAGATCATTGCATCAGCTCCCATGCAACGGTGGAGAACGATCAGGTTGTGAGCGTCGATGAGATTATGGACAAGGGCACTGCGATCAGGCAGTTTGCAGGACGTCCGTTTGTGGCTGTCGGCGATGGAAATAATGATGCGGATATGCTGGCAGCAGCAGAAATCGGAATCGGATTTGGCGGCGTGCGAAACATTGCCCCGTCTCTGCTGCGCTGTGCAACTCATGCTACTTACTCGGAGGAAAAGTTATGTCAGTTTCTAAGACAATTGTTATAAGCTGTGCCGGTATGGGCACCCGCCTTGGCATTGGTACGACGAAGTGCCTGGTGGATATTGATGGAAAGCCTCTGATCATCCGTCAGTTGGAGCAGCTGAAGGATTTTGATGACATCCGGATCGTGGTCGGCTACCAGATGGAACGTGTGATGGAAGTGGTAAATTCCTATCGCAAAGACATTTTATTTGTTCTGAATCAGAACTATCGCAACACCGGTACCGGCGGCAGCTTCTCACTGGCGATGCGCCATGCGAGAGAGCTGATCGTTTCATTGGACGGTGATCTGCTGGTACATCCGGACGATCTGGCGCGGGTGCTGGCGAGTGATGAAGAGTGCGTTTGCGGCGGGATTCCCTGTACGGAAGATCCGATGCTGATGAAGACACTGGTGCAGGATGGTAAGACTTATGGCGTTGGCTTTTCGAGAGAAGAGGGCGAGTATGAGTGGACCGGTCTGGCGCAGGTGCGCACCGCGCGTCTGACACCGGGAGATCATCATGTTTGTGATATGATGGTGCCGCTGCTGCCGCTGCCGATGGAGTTGATCCGGACAAAAGAGATTGATACGATGGCAGATTATGAGCATGCAGTTGCATGGGTCAAGAGCGGTTACGCAGACTGAGTATCGCACAGAAAACAGGTAGAAATTAAAGATACAGGAATGAGGGAAATATGCAGGCAGTGATTTTGGCAGCCGGAATGGGGAAGCGGCTGAAGGAACATACGAAAAATCAGACAAAGTGTATGGTTCAGGTAGGCGGCATGACGCTGATCGAGCGTTCATTGCGGATTCTGGATCAAGAAGGACTGTCCCGGATCGTGCTGGTGACCGGTTATCAGGCGGACGGTCTGGTGGAGCATGTAAAGAGTCTGGGAGTTCAGACCCCGATTGTGTTTGTACACAATGCAGAGTATGAGATGACGAGCAATCTGTATTCGCTGCTTCTGGCGAAGGAGTATCTGGTGCAGGAAGATACGCTGGTGATTGAGTCTGATGTCATTTTTGAAAAGGCATTGGCAGACCGGATGTTGGCTTCGGAGCAGCCTTGTCTGACCTTCGTTTCAAAGCCGGAGCCGTGGATGGATGGTTCTCTTGTGACACTGGATGAGAACGGTTATATTAAGAAATTCATCAATGCAGAGAACTTCCGCTTTGAGGAAAAGGATCAGTACTATAAGACTGTCAGCATGTATCGTCTCAGCGGCAAGTATCTGAGAAAGACCTATCTGCCGTTTTTGGAAGCGTATGTGCGCGTCTGGGGCAAGGACACTCATTACGAGTCTGCACTGAGAGTTGTGGCATTTCAGGATAAGCCCACGATCGCAACGATTGTATTGCAGGGCGAAAAGTGGTATGAGATCAATGACATTCAGGATATGGACATTGCCGAGAGCATTTTCGCGGAAGGCGATGAAAAGCTGACCCGCTATATGCGTCGTTTTGGTGGTTACTGGCGGTATCATGGCATGCATGATTTCTGCTATCTGGTGAATCCGTTCTTCCCGAATCAGCGGTTTATGGACGAGATGAAGACAAACTTTGAGACGCTGATCCGCGAGTATCCTTCCGGTATGGCAGTCAACAGCCTGCTGGCAGCAAAGTATTTTGAACTGCGCCCGGAGCAGATTTGTGTCGGCAACGGTACAGCCGAGCTGATCAAGTCCCTGATGGAGAATTTCTCCGGTCGTCTCGGACTGATCTACCCGACCTTCGAGGAGTATCCGCACCGCAAAAAGCCGGAGCAGTTAGATCCGTTCTGGGTTATCAACGAAGACTTCTCTTATACCGTAGATGACATTATGGCATATTATGAAGAGCGGGATGTGGAAGCCATCGTTCTTGTCAATCCGGACAATCCTTCCGGTCATTTTATTGAGAGAAACGATCTGCTGCGTCTAGAAGATTGGGCGCGGGCAAAGAACATTCATGTGATCGTGGATGAGTCTTTTGTGGACTTTGCAGACATTCCGGATCAGACCTTGCTGACGCAGGAGATTTTGGACAATCATCCGAATCTGATTGTATTGAAGAGTATTTCCAAGTCCTTCGGTGTGCCGGGACTGCGTCTTGGTGTGCTGGCGACTGCAGATGCACAGATGATCGCAGCGATGAAGAAGGATCTGGCGATCTGGAACATCAACTCTTTTGCAGAGTATTACATGCAGATCATCGAGAAGTATAAGGATGATTACGAAGAAGCGATGCAGCGTTTCATGGGCGTGCGTGAGCGCTACCTGGCAAAGCTGAATGCGATTCCGGCACTGCGCGTGTTCCCGTCTCAGGCGAACTATGTGATGTGTCATCTGGAAAATGGCTATTCTTCCAGAGAGCTGGCAGACATGCTTTTGAACAAATATAACATTCTGATCAAGGACCTTTCCACAAAAGAGGGTCTGAACGGTGGAAATTACATTCGACTGTCGGTGAAGACGGACGAGGAGAATGACATCGTGGCATCGGTTTTGGCAGATGTTTTGAAATAATTTTATAGAATATCCGAAACCCTGTGGGAATACATTGTAGCAACAGTGATTCCCGCAGGGTTTTTTGTATGGATCAGAAAAAGAAAAGATGGAAAATGCTTCGAAAAGCAGTTCGGTATGCACTGCCGGTGTTGCTGCTTTGTTTTGGCACCGGGTGTGGAACATCGGAAGGGCAAAGGGAGCCGGTGGAGTTTACCGTGCTGGCGGAGGAAGAGATTCCGGATACGCTGAAGCAGATGATCGACGAGCAGAAAGAGGCGCCGTTTCAGTTGTCTTATCAGGACGGCAGTGCATGGTATCTGGCGGTGGGCTATGGACGTCAGGACAGCAGCGGCTACAGCATTCAGGTGCCGGATTTTTATCGGACGGAAAATGGACTGGTACTGGATACGGAGTTGCTGGGGCCGGAGACGGAGCCAACAGGAAATGGGCGCGCGCCCAGCACACCGTATATTGTGGTTTTGACGGAATACCGTGATGAACCCGTGACGTATGAGTAAAAGGTTTCTCCCATCCGGTTTGTGTCGGAGCGTCACAAACCTGGTGTTTGCGAAAACGCTCCGGAATGGAGAAGTGTATGGAACTCAAAAAACGACTGGTACATATGAACCGGATCAAAGGAACGGAGCAGACGCTGTTTACTTCGGAGGGGGAATACCATCTCCCGGAACGCAAGCCGGATCTGGAAGAAATCGTGCTGCAGCAGGGGGAGATCATTGTGGATTCGCTGCACAGCGGGGAAAATCAGGCGGAGATCCGCGGGCGTGTATTGTTTGAAGTGCTATATCGTACACCGGGGGCGCAGGAGCTGGATTGCTTTTCCGGAAGCATGAGCTTTGAGGAGCAGGTTCCATTTGTTGGACTGGAGCCGCAGGATGTGCTGACGGCAACGAGCTGTCTGGAAGATTTATCAGTAGAAGTAATGCATTCCCGTAAAATGCACGTGGCGGTGGCAGTGACATTGACGTTACGTGGGGAGAGCCTGTATGACGCGGAGGCGGCAACCGCAGCAGAAGGCGAGGAGGAATTGGAGAGCCGCAGCGAGACCAAAAAGATTGTAGAACTGGCCGTTCAGAAAAAGGAATTGTGCCCAATCCGGGCAGAATTAGAATTGCCGGGCAATCGCCCCAACATCGGAAAGGTGCTGTGGCAGAGCGCGCAGCTGGAGCGTGCGGAGTGCCGCCCGCAGGAAGGGAGTGTCAAGCTTTCGGGAGATCTGGCGCTGTTCGTGCTGTATCAGGCGGAAGATGGACAGAATGTGCCGATGCAATGGCTGGAGCGGTCGTTGCCCTTTGAGGCGGAAATGGAAGGCAGCAGCATTCGCCCGGAACAGATTTCCGGCAGCAGTGTACAGCTGATTCACAAAGATCTGCAGATTCGCCCGGATGAGGATGGGGAAGATCGGATTCTGGAGCTGAAAGCAAGTCTGGAGGTCCAACTGCGATTGTACGAAGAGGAAGAATTGCAGATTTTAAAAGATCTGTATTTGCCGGGAAAAGTGCTGAACATCCAGTTTGGGGAGGCACACTTTGCAAGCCTTGTTGTGCGGAACAGCGCAAAATGCCGCGTGACCGAAAAAGTTCCCGCCACCGGGCAGGAGCCGATCCTGCAGATCTGCAGCAGTCGCGGAACGGTAAAGCTGGATCGGGTGGAACGTCTGGAGGATGGACTGCAGGCGGAAGGCGCCATCAGTGTGACGGTGCTGTATCTGACAAGTGAGGAGGGCGTTCCATTCCGCTCGTTGGAGGGATCGGTGCCATTTTCCCATAAGATCGAGCTTCCGGAAATGCAGGAAGACTGGGAATACCGGGTGACACCAGTGCTGGAACAGACGGAGTGCAGCGTGTCCGGCGGAAAGGAACTGGAAGTCCGGGCGACACTCAGTTTGGAGACGCTGGTTTTGTGTAATGATGTGCAGCCTATTGTAGAAAATGTGGAAATTCAGCCGATTCCACAGGATGTGCTGGAGGCAATGCCAGGTATCATCGGCTATATCGTACAGCCCGGTGAGACATTGTGGGATGTGGCAAAGCGGTTTTATACAACGACAGAGCAATTGATCACGGCAAATCATCTGACGGGAGGAGAGGTGAAAACGGGAGATCGTCTGCTGATCCAGAAAAGAACGGAACTGTTGGAAAAATAAGAAGCGGGGACTGCCCCAGGTGCATATGGTAAAGTGAGAAGATTTGCATCAGAAGTGATTCTTACTGTCTTTGCCATGTGCCCGCCTAAGTGAAATACTGCAGTTTCTGGTGCTTGATATAGTCTACTCCGCCGCAGCGCGATATAATTGGTGTATTTTCGTATCAAGGGAGTATTCCCTTGATACGAAAAAAACGTCCGGGAGGGGACCGGGACGTTTTTTCCAATGTTATGTGAGGGAAAGTTGGTTTGGCAACAGATCAGACTGCGTCGGACTGCGGCGAGGTCAGGTCGCAGCAGTGGGAGCAGTGTGAGGGGTAAGCTCTGCTGCCGGTGGTAGAAAAAAAGGGATGCCGCATTCTGCGTCATCCCCTTTGATCAACCTGCTCTTATTATAGCGTGACGAGAAAAAAATTCCAGTCCAGAAGCACGGGAATTTTCACAAAAAAGTAAAAATTACAGGGTTGTCAAACGGGAAAAGTACGTTATAATAGGCTTATAATTGTATACAATATACGAAAAACAAAAATCAGGAAAATAAATACAATCCGGAGCATCCAAACAGGGTGTTGATGGCTGACGGAAATCGTATCTGCGATTTTTGTCGTCCCATCGCGCGAAAGCGCTCCGGAAAGGAGTAGTATGAGTGAAGTGTTTTTACAGGCGTGCGGAAAGGTAAATCTTGGTTTGGACATCATACGCCGCAGAGAAGATGGCTATCATGAGGTCGATATGATCCTGCAGATGGTAGATCTGTGGGATGATCTGGTATTGAAGAAGGTGCCGGAGCCGGGGATTTATTTGACCGCAAACAAAGAAAGCATTCCCTGTGATGAGCACAATCTGATCTGGAAGGCCATCGCGATGCTGCAGGAGGAATTTTCCCTTCCCGGGGGAGTTTCCTGTGCGCTCACGAAGCGGATCCCAGTTGCAGCCGGTATGGCAGGCGGCAGCACGGACGCAGCAGCAGCGCTCATCGGTATGAACCGCCTGTTTGAGCTGGGATTGACGACGGAGCAGCTGCAGGAGCGGGGGGTGCGTCTTGGTGCGGATGTGCCGTACTGTATCGCAGGTGGTACGATGCATGCAGGTGGGATTGGTGAGATTCTGACGAAGCTGCCGTCACCGCCGGAGTGCGCAGTTCTGATTGTAAAGCCTTTCATCGGTGTTTCCACCGGATTTGTCTATGGCAATCTGAAGATTGAGACGCGGGGCGCATATCCCCATGTGGACATGGCTGGTGTTAAGAAAGGATTGGAGGCGGGCAGTCTGGAACAGATCGGGACAAGCCTCGGAAATATTTTAGAGTGTGTGACAATTCCGGCACATCCGATCATTGCCAAGATCAAAGATCAAATGGAGCAGATGGGAGCAGTTCGGGCGCTCATGAGCGGTAGTGGCCCGACCGTATTTGGATTGTTTCGGACAGAAGACGAGGCGCAGGCTGCGTGCAAACAGCTGGAGTCGGAACTGGGCAAAGAGGCAGATTGTTATGTGACACACTTTTGTGAGGGCAGATGGTAATCGCCTGTTTGAAAGATGTACTGGGAGGAATCAAAAGATGGCAGAAGATTTTTTGAAGCTGAACATGGAGGAGTATTTGCCGCTGCGGGAAGTTGTATTCCGCACCTTGCGGCAGGCAATTTTAAAAGGAGAATTAAAGCCCGGTGAGCGTTTGCTGGAGCTGCATCTGGCGGATCGCCTTGGCGTGAGCCGCACCCCGATCCGCGAAGCGATCCGTATGCTGGAGCTGGAGGGGCTCGTACTGATGATCCCGCGCAAGGGCGCAGAGGTTGCTCGCATTTCCGAAAAAGGGCTGCAGGATGTCTTGGAAGTGCGCCGTGCATTGGAGGAGCTGTCCGTAGAGCTTGCATGCGCCCGGATTCGTGAGGATGGATTGAGGCAGTTAAAAGCGATTCTCAAAGAAGAACAGAATGCAATGGCGCAGGAAAATGTGAAAGCATTCATTCAGGGAGATATTGATTTTCACGATGCGATCTACAAGGCGGCGGACAATCAGCGTCTGGAGCAGTTAATCAACAACCTGCAGGAGCAGATTTACCGCTATCGTCTCGAATACATCAAGGATCTGAAACAATGGCCTGTCATTTTGGAGGAGCATGCGAAAGTCATCGAGACATTGGAAGCGCAGGACGTTGCAGCTGCAAGAGAAGCAATCTGCACGCACATCAGCAATCAGGAGATGAACGTCAGAGAACGGTTGCTGCACGAAAACTAAAAAGAATCACAAAAACCGGTTCAGAAATGTCAGAAAGCGAAAGCGGAAGACGATCTGACCGGTTTTTTCTGTGTCATCGGGAAGCAAGGTGGAGAGCATTTCATCGCTTTCTGCCGTGACTTCTCCCGAAGCAGCATCCTGAAAGCAGAGTGTCGGGTACAGCACGCACCACCAGTTGTGTCCATTTCCGGAGCCGATGGACAGAGACAAAGAATGATACGTTCCGGCGGGAAAAATATGGGTGCCATAAACGCGAACCGGAAAGTGTTCCTCCATAAGCTGCGCCTGCACGGATTCACCATTTCCATATAACGTTGTCAGTCGTTCCGCCTCCGCGGTCAGTTCCGAGAGATGCTCCCGCAAAATTGTTTCCGCTTCGCTGCGGTCAGAGGCACGATCTAACAATGGCGCTGCCCATGCGAGAATTCCATCCCGGACACGGAGCTTCAACTGCTGGTCTTCGTCAGAATCGCTGTTTGCACGGATGTGGAAACGAAGCACCGAATTGGAGAGAAGTTGCGCTTGCAACTGTGTTTCCCGTTCCAGACGAAAAAGCCCGGTCAGAAGGAAAAATACAGAAATCAAAATGCCAGCCGTGCAGAGGAAACGCAGGTGGAAGATGGTTTTGGATAAAGAAAAATGAGTCATGTGTGATACCTCCCTGGTGAGAGTGTTGACGCGGGGAGATTTTTTATGCATGGGACAAAGAGAATTGTGGCTGTATATGCCGAGGAGTGCTGCTTTCGCTGCGGGGATTTGTGCCATTGGTATCCGAAATGGCGGAGCAGAAGGCACAAACTCAACCGCAACCATCTTGACATTCCACATTGGATGTGCTACGATTTCACTATATTATGTCTGTGCCCGCACAGTGCGGCAGAACGGACAGGATTGGAGAGAAGCATTATGAATAGAATTGAAACACTTGAGACTCGTAACCTGTGTGACAGCGCAAAGAATGGCGGATGCGGTGAGTGCCAGACTTCCTGTCAGTCTGCATGTAAAACCAGCTGCGGTATCGCAAACCAGAAGTGCGAGAGCGAAAACAAGTAATTAACGCTTTCTGAGATCAGAAGCATTCCAAAATGCCGCCGTATCGGCGGCATTTTTTGGTGCGATTAGAAATGCTTTTTTAGTTATGGAGGAGATATGTTACATCAGTATCAGTTAAACGGCTACAACATCGTGCTGGACACCTGTTCCGGCTCTGTACATGCAGTGGATGAAGTGGCATATGACATTATTGGCATGTTTGAAAATCACAGCGAAGACGAGATCGTTGCTGCAATGATGGAAAAATACGGAGACCGGGAAGATGTGAACGAGGAGGAGATCCGCCAGTGCATCGGCGATGTTGCTTCTTTGAAAGAGGCTGGAAAGCTGTTTACCCCGGATACTTTTGAACCGCTGGCAGATAAGTTCAAGGAGCGCAGCGACGGAGTCATCAAGGCACTCTGTCTGCACGTAGCACACACCTGCAATCTGAACTGCGGATATTGCTTTGCAAGTCAGGGCAAATACAACGGCGACCGTGCAGTGATGAGCTTTGAGGTCGGCAAGCAGGCACTGGATTTCTTAGTAGCACATTCCGGCAGCCGCACGAATCTGGAAGTCGATTTCTTTGGCGGTGAGCCGCTGATGAATTGGGACGTTGTAAAGCAGCTCGTTGCTTATGCCCGCAGCATCGAGAAGGATGCGCACAAGAACTTCCGTTTCACCCTGACGACAAACGGTATGCTGATCGATGACGATGTGATCGACTTTGCAAACCGTGAGATGAGCAACGTTGTTCTGTCCCTCGATGGCAGAAAAGAAATTCACGATCGCTGTCGTGTAGACTACGCAGGCAATGGCAGCTGGGATCGCATTGTTCCGAAGTTCCAGAAGCTTGTGGAAGCTCGCGGCAATCAGAATTACTACATGCGCGGTACATTTACCCATGCAAACCCTGACTTCGTAAAGGATATTGAGACGATGCTGGATCTTGGCTTTACCGAGCTGAGTATGGAGCCGGTTGTCTGTGCACCGGATGATCCTGCTGCATTGACGAAGGAAGATCTGCCGATCGTGCTGGAGCAGTATGAGCTTCTGGCAAAGAAGATGATCGAGCGCAAGAAGGCTGGCAAGCCGTTCACGTTCTATCATTACATGATCGATCTGACCGGCGGTCCCTGCATTTATAAGAGAATTTCCGGATGTGGTTCCGGAACGGAATATATGGCAGTTACCCCCTGGGGCGACCTGTATCCGTGCCATCAGTTCGTTGGCGATGAAAAGTTCCGCCTGGGCGATATCTGGAACGGTGTGGATAACACCGCGATCCAGAATGAGTTCCGTGGATGCAATGCCTACACCCGTCCGGAATGTGCAGATTGCTGGGCAAAGCTGTACTGCTCCGGTGGCTGTGCTGCAAATGCGTATCATGCAACCGGCAGCATTCAGGGCATTTATGAGTATGGCTGTGAACTGTTCCGCAAGCGTATGGAATGTGCGATCATGATTCAGGTTGCGGAAAAGCTCGGCAAATAAGCAAGAGGCGAGACAACGATGGAAACACCGATTGCAGATTTTGTGAAAACATACCGGGAGAGCGGGATGTCCCGCCTGCATATGCCCGGTCATAAAGGACAGGGGCTTCTCGGTACGGAAGCTCTGGATATTACGGAAATTGCGGGGGCGGACGCATTGTACGAAGCGGACGGCATTATTGACTGCAGTGAGCGGAATGCATCGGAATTGTTTGAGACGGCGCGGACATGTTATTCCACAGAAGGCTCATCCCAATGCATCCGTGCGATGCTGTATCTTGCTCTTTTGAATCAAAAAGAGCAGGGGCAGGATCGCCCCGGTGAGCGACCGATCGTTGTGGCAGCGCGAAATGTGCATAAGACAATGCTGCTTGCAGCGGCATTGCTGGATTACGAGATTGTGTGGCTGTGGCAGGAAGAGGAACCGTTTGCGCTGTGCCGATGTCTGGTGATGCCGGAGCAGCTGGCAAAGACGTTAGAAGAATTGCCAAGACCGGCGACCGCGGTGTATGTGACATCGCCGGATTATCTGGGCAACGTGCTGGACATCCGCGGATTGGCGGAGACAGCGCATCGGTTTGAGGTGCCTTTGCTTGTGGACGATGCCCATGGCGCATATCGAAAATTTCTGCCGGGACAAAACCACCCGATGGAGCTGGGCGCGGATGTTTGCAGCGATTCCGCCCACAAGACGCTGGATGTGCTGACCGGCGGTGCGTATTTACACATTTCAAAGACCGCTCCGAAGGTATTTGCGGAAAATGCAAAGCGTGCATTGGAAATGTTTGGCTCTACCAGCCCATCGTATCTGATCCTGCAGTCGCTGGATCTGGAAAATCGGATCTTGGCAGATGGCTATCCGGAAAAGCTGCAGGCATTTTTGGAACAGCTTGCAGGCATCAAAAAGCATTTGCAGGAAGCGGGATGGCAGCTGATCGGTGACGAGGATCCGCTGAAGATCACGATCGAGACAAAAAAGTCCGGTTGGAATGGAATCGTGCTTGCACAGAAACTGAGAACGTATTATATTGAATGTGAATTTGCAGACCCGGAGTATGTGGTGCTGATGCTGACACCGTCCAATTCTGCGGAGGATTTGCGGCGGATGGAACAGGCGCTTCTCGCATGCAGCAATGAAAAATTGTCTGCGGATGCTGCAGCAGAGAAAAAGGTTTTGTTCGCAGCAGAGCATTGGAGACCGGAGACAGTCTGTACGCCGCGGGAGGCATTGTTCGCTTCGGCAGAATGGATTCCGTGCAAAGAAGCGCTGGGGCGTGTACTGGCAGCGCCATCGGTGGGATGTCCACCGGCAGTGCCGATTGCGGTGAGCGGAGAGCGGATCGATGAGACCGCGATCTCCTTATTTGCACATTATGGAATAGAGAATATCAATGTTATCCGACAGAGATAACCAGAAAGGAACAGAGAAAAATGAAACAGACAGTTGCGGTTTTTTTTGGAGGACAGTCTTCTGAACATGAGGTTTCCTGCATGTCCGTACAGAATGTCATTTCTCACATCAACAAAGAAAAGTATGAGATCCGTCTCATTGGAATTACAAAAGAAGGTCACTGGGTTTCCGTTCCGAACGCAGAAGCAATCGCAAACGACACCTGGAGAGACGGCGATACACAGGCGATCCTTTCTCCGGATGCATCTGAGAAGTGCCTGTATCTGATCAAAGATGGCGCAGTCGAAAAAGTGCCGGTTGATGTTGCATTTCCGGTTCTGCATGGTCTGTACGGTGAGGACGGCACGATTCAGGGTCTGTTCGAGCTGGCAAAGATCCCGTACGTCGGATGTGGTGTACTGGCAAGTGCCGTTTCCATGGATAAGCTTTACACAAAGCAGATCGTAGACCATCTGGGTATCCGTCAGGCAGCTTATGTGCCGGTTCGCAAGCGTGAGCTGGAAAATATGGACGAAGTCGTAGCCCGCGTAGAAGCAAAGCTTTCTTATCCGGTATTTATCAAGCCTTCCTGCGCCGGTTCTTCCTGCGGTGTCACAAAGGCAGACAACCGCGAGATGCTGATCGAAGGTCTGAAAATCGCAGCAGACAACGATCGCACCATTCTGGTGGAAGAGACGATCATTGGTCGCGAAGTCGAGTGTGCAGTGCTGGACGATGGAAAAGACATTCATGCTTCCGGCGTTGGCGAAGTGCTGGCGGCTGCTGAATTTTATGATTACGAAGCAAAGTATCACAATGCAGAATCCCGTACCGATCTGCATCCGGAATTTCCTGCCGGTGCTGAGGATGAGATCCGTGAAGATGCAAAGAAGATCTTCCGCGCAGTAGACGGCGCAGGTCTGGCAAGAATCGATTTCTTCCTGACAAAAGAAGGTCCGGTCTTCAATGAGCTAAATACCCTGCCTGGATTCACCGCCATCAGCATGTATCCGATGCTGTGGGAAGTAAAGGGTCTTGACAAAGACACCCTGATGGAAAAACTGATCCAGACTGCCTTTTTGCGGGAAAGCAGAGGAAAGTATTGATCATGACAAAAGAAGTAATGGTACAGATTGAGGGAGTCGGCGAACACACTGCAGATGAGCAGGTGACATCCGCTTCCCGCGGAAACTACTTTCTTTCCGAAGGACAGCACTGCGTGGAATTTTCGGAAACGATAGAAGGATTGGAAACGCCTTTAAATACAAGACTGGAATTCAGCCCCGGACTGCTGCGCCTGCAGCGTACCGGTGCAGTGGAAACTACGATGGTATTTGAAGAAGGCACAGTCAGCGTGTGCGAATACCAGAGCCCGTTCGGCATGATGGAACTGCAGATGATCACGAGAGAAGTTGTCGTAGATCATATGGAGCAGGAACTAAACATCAAAGTGCGGTATGATATGTCCGCGGGGGAGGAAACCATGCGGGATTGCAGGATTGCAATTCATGTGACGGCGACGCACTGAAAAACGAAAACGCAACGAGATATCAATAAAATCAAATGTGGCATCATGGAATAACGTGTACGATTTTCTGTACATCCGGTGTTGCTTAGAAACCCTGCCGTGCGTAACTCGCCTTGCGGCTCAAACAGACGCACAGCAGGGAAGCAACGCCTTCTGTACGACGAAAATACGCACAATGTTATTCCTCGATGCCACATTTGATTTTATTCTTCTATCCGCTGTGTTTTCGCGGGAAAAAGCGGGAGCGAGGAGTCACGGAGGGGGAGATATTTGCTTTTTGAGGTGGTTGATTTTTTTTGCTGATACCTGGATACAAAGAAAAAGGACCTGCCGCTGACTTGTGCCAGCAGCAGATCCTTTTTGCACATAAGTGGAAGAATGACCATCAGATCTTTTCAAAACGTTCAACATCCTGTACGAATACAGTTGCGCCGCCAACCTCTACCGTGACGGGCATCGCCGGACAACCGGACATTCCCATCATAGGGGAAGCAGATGTGATGATGGTTTTTCTGGAAGCGCATTCCTTGCGGATGATCGCAAGAACGTCTTCCAACTTATCCTCATCGACACCGATGATCAGTGTGGTATTTCCGGCACGCAGGAAGCCGCCGGTGGTGGCCAGTTTTGTTACTGAAAATCCGGCGCGGTTTAACTGGGAAATGACACGATTATCATCCTCATCCCGTACAATCGCATGAATTAACTTCATCCTTAATACCTCCTTCTCTTTTATGCGACATCCGAAATCGGATGCCGGTGAACGGATCAGGGATCCGATCAGCCCTTTTTGGACTTTTTGGTGGATGCTTCAGCTTCTACTGTAGCATTTGCCTGATTTGCCTTTGCGCGAAGACGACTCATAAAGCCCTTCTTCTTAGGTGCAGTGGGAACAACTCCCCCGCGGACACTCTTGATAGACGTGATATAAATACCGCTCAGTACAACCTTACACTCGGTCTTAACCGGGAGCTGGTCGAAAATAGCGGGATCTGCCATCAGAGTCATGATCCGGTTGCCAATCTTTGCTTTGACGACAGGGGCTTTTGCGCGCATCATCCGTTTCGGAATCTGATCCATGATCATCTTCGGGAAATTTGCATCGCGAACCTTCATCATCTTCTTATCAATGACAAGCATAGAAACTGTCTGAGCCATAGCCTGCAGCTGTTCTCTCTGAGCCATCTGCTTTCTCTGCATTTTCAGGCCGAAATAGTACAGCAGACCGAGGATCACGACAATTACCAACAGTACAAGCAGTACAATTCTGAGCCATAAAGGCATGGTAAAATCCTCCTCTTCCTATATACAATTACTGAAAGTATAGCAGACTCATGCTTAAAACGCAAGAACAAGCAGGGGAAGTTTGGTGTGATTTCTGAAAAAATTCAATAAAACGTGAAAAAGCTATTGACAACTTGAAAATGGAATGTTAAAGTGATAGGTGCACTATATTGGTATTTTGGGCTCATCTGTTCAAATGAAGGGGCCTGAATTTAGAAGTCAGATCATAAACAGGGGTGAAGTGTTCATGGAAAAAAACAGAATCCGTCCTGTTAAATCAGGAAAAAACATGAGAGTGAGCTACTCCAGACAGAAAGAAGTTCTGGAAATGCCCAACCTGATTGAGATTCAGAAGAATTCCTATCAGTGGTTCCTCGACGAAGGTTTGAAGGAGGTATTTGAAGATATCTCTCCGATCTCCGATTTCTCCGGCCATCTGAGCCTGGAGCTTGGCGAGTTCGAGCTGTGCGTCAATGAAAAGAAGTACACAATCGAAGAGTGTAAAGAGCGTGATGCAACGTATGCCGCTCCTCTGAAGGTCACTGTGAGACTGTGTAATCATGAAACCGGCGAGATCAAGGAGCACCAGATTTTCATGGGCGATCTGCCGTTGATGACCGATACCGGTTCCTTCGTTATTAACGGAGCAGAGCGTGTTATCGTCAGCCAGCTGGTTCGTTCCCCTGGTATTTATTATGGAATCGCTCACGATAAGATCGGTAAGAAGCTGTATTCCTGCACTGTTATCCCGAACCGTGGAGCATGGCTGGAGTATGAGACCGATTCCAACGATGTATTTTACGTAAGAGTAGACCGTACCCGTAAGGTACCGGTTACAGTTCTGATCCGTGCGCTTGGTTGGGGCTCCAATCAGGAGATCATCGACCTGTTCGGTGAGGAGCCGAAGATCCTGGAGAGCTTACAGAAGGATACCGCTGAGAGCTATCAGGATGGTCTGCTGGAGTTATATAAGAAGATTCGTCCGGGCGAGCCGCTGTCTGTAGACAGTGCGTCCAGCCTGTTAAATGGCATGTTCTTCGATCCTCGTCGTTATGACCTGGCGAAGGTAGGCCGTTATAAGTTCAACAAGAAGCTGAACTTCCGCAATCGTCTGAATGGTCAGATTCTGGCAGAGGATGCAGTAAGCCCTGTTACCGGTGAGATCGTAGCAGAAGCAGGCACCACGATGAACCGCCAGATCGCAACCGACATTCAGAACGCTGCAATTCCTTACGTTATGGTTCAGACGGAAGAGCGTAACGTAAAGGTACTGTCTAACATGATGGTAGATGCTGCTGCATATCTGGACTTTGATCCGGAAGAAGCAGGCATTTCCGAGATGGTTTACTATCCTGTTCTGAAGGACATTCTGGAAGAGAATGACACCGAGGAAGAGATCAAGGAAGCTATCCATAAGAATATGAGCGAGCTGGTTCCGAAGCATATCACTAAGGAAGATATCATTGCTTCCATTAACTATTGTATGCATCTGGAAGCTGGCGTAGGTACTTCCGACGATATCGACCATCTGGGCAACCGTCGTATCCGTGCGGTTGGTGAGCTGCTGCAGAACCAGTACCGTATCGGTCTGTCCCGTATGGAGCGTGTCGTAAGAGAGCGTATGACCACACAGGATATGGAGGGCATCACCCCGCAGTCTCTGATCAACATCAAGCCGGTTACGGCTGCTGTGAAGGAGTTCTTCGGAAGCTCCCAGCTGTCTCAGTTCATGGATCAGAATAACCCTCTGTCCGAACTGACACATAAGAGACGTCTTTCCGCACTGGGTCCCGGCGGTCTGTCCAGAGATCGTGCCGGATTCGAGGTTCGAGACGTTCACTATTCTCACTACGGTCGTATGTGCCCTGTCGAGACACCAGAAGGTCCTAATATCGGTCTGATCAACTCTCTGGCATCTTTCGCAAGAGTAAACCAGTACGGATTCGTAGAGGCTCCGTACCGTATTGTAGATAAGTCTGATCCGAAGAACCCTCGTGTAACCGACGAAGTTCGTTACATGACCGCAGATGAAGAAGACGATTATATCGTAGCACAGGCAAATGAACCTCTGGATGAAGAGGGACATTTCCTTCATAATAATGTATCCGGACGTTTTCGTGAGGAGACATCTGAGTTCCCGAAGGCAAACATTGACCTGATGGACGTATCTCCCCGTATGGTATTCTCCGTTGCTACATCCATGATCCCGTTCCTGCAGAACGACGATGCGAACCGTGCGTTGATGGGATCGAACATGCAGCGTCAGGCAGTTCCGCTTCTGATGACAGAGCCGCCTGTAATCGGTACCGGCATTGAAAATAAGGCAGCCGTTGACTCCGGTGCCTGCATAGTTGCAAAGCATGATGGTGTGGTAGATCGTTCCGCTTCCAATGAGATCATCATCAAGCGCGACAATGGCGCAAGAGATGTCTATAAGCTGACAAAGTTTGCCAGAAGCAACCAGAGCAACAGCTACAATCAGAAGCCTGTTTGCTTTAAGAACGATCGCGTAAAGGCCGGCGATATCATTGCCGACGGTCCTTCCACCTGCAAGGGCGAGATCGCTCTTGGTAAGAATCCGCTGATCGGATTCATGACCTGGGAAGGTTACAACTACGAGGATGCTGTCTTGCTGAGTGAGAGACTGGTACAGGACGATGTTTATACATCCATCCATCTGGAAGAATATGAGTGCGAAGCTCGTGACACCAAGCTCGGACCGGAAGAGATCACCCGTGATGTTCCCGGTGTTGGTGAGGATGCGCTGAAGGATCTGGATCAGCGCGGTATCATCCGTATTGGTGCTGAGGTTCGTGCCGGAGATATTCTGGTTGGTAAGGTTACCCCGAAGGGTGAGACTGAGCTGACCGCTGAGGAGCGCCTGCTGCGTGCAATCTTCGGTGAAAAGGCAAGAGAGGTTCGTGATACTTCTCTGAAGGTACCGCATGGTGCATATGGTACGATCATTGATGCAAAGGTATTTACCCGCGCAAACAGCGATGAGCTGGCTCCCGGCGTAAGCGAGTGCGTCCGCATCTACATTGCACAGAAGAGAAAGATCTCTGTTGGTGATAAGATGGCAGGTCGTCACGGTAACAAGGGTGTCGTTTCCCGTGTACTGCCGGTAGAGGATATGCCGTTCCTGCCGAACGGTCGTCCGCTGGATATCGTACTGAATCCTCTGGGCGTACCTTCTCGTATGAATATTGGTCAGGTCCTGGAGATTCATCTGAGTCTGGCCGCAAAGGTACTGGGCTTCGATATCAGCACCCCGATCTTCGACGGTGCAAACGAGCACGATATCGCAGATACCTTATTGCTTGCAAATGATTACGCAAATATGGAATGGGAAGATTTCCAGGAGAAGCACAAGGATGACCTGAATCCGGAAATCATGGAATACCTGGGCAGCCATCTGGAGCACAGAGAGCTGTGGAAGGGCGTTCCGATCAGACCCGACGGAAAGGTTCAGCTGCGTGACGGCCGTACCGGTGAAGAGTTCGATAGCCCGGTAACCATCGGTCACATGCACTACCTGAAGCTGCACCATCTGGTAGACGATAAGATCCATGCTCGTTCTACCGGTCCTTACTCTCTCGTTACACAGCAGCCTCTGGGTGGTAAAGCTCAGTTCGGCGGACAGCGTTTCGGTGAGATGGAGGTTTGGGCTCTGGAGGCATACGGTGCTGCGTATACTCTGCAGGAAATCCTGACTTACAAGTCCGATGATGTTGTCGGTCGTGTAAAGACTTACGAAGCGATCATCAAGGGTGAGAACATTCCTGAGCCTGGTATTCCGGAATCCTTCAAGGTACTGCTGAAGGAGCTGCAGTCCTTGGGTCTGGATGTCAGAGTTCTGCGGGATGACAACACCGAGGTAGAGATCACTGAGAACATCGATGATACCGATACCAACTTCCGTTCTGTTATGGAAGACGCAGATCGTCAGAAGTACAATCATCACGAAGAGAACGTGAGCGCATATGGCTACACGAAGCAGAGCTTCAACGATGAGACTGGCGAACTGGAAGATGAAGCAGCAGATGATTATGTAGACAATGCAGGAGACGACGATCTTCTTGCAGAAGACTACTTTGATGATATGGACGACTCCATAGAATAAGACAAACGCCGCGAGCGGCAGGAATGGAGGAAAACATGCCTGAAACAACAAATAAAGCGTATCAGCCTCTGACTTTTGATGCGATCAAAATCGGCCTGGCTTCCCCGGAGAAGATTCGGGAATGGTCCAGAGGCGCGGTAACAAAGCCGGAGACGATCAACTACAGAACCTTAAAGCCGGAGCGTGACGGTCTGTTCTGTGAGCGTATTTTCGGACCCAGCAAAGACTGGGAGTGCCATTGTGGTAAATATAAAAAGATTCGTTATAAGGGCGTCATCTGTGATCGCTGTGGTGTTGAAGTAACCAAGTCCAGCGTCCGCAGAGAGCGTATGGGACACATCGAACTGGCAGCACCGGTTTCTCATATCTGGTACTTCAAGGGTATCCCCAGCCGTATGGGTCTGATCCTGGATATCTCTCCGAGATCTCTGGACCGTGTTCTGTATTTCGCTTCCTACATCGTACTGGACAAGGGAAATACCGGACTGGCTTACAAGCAGATCCTGAGTGAGACAGAGTATCGTGAAGCAGTAGATGAATATGGTTACGGAAGCTTCCGCGCCGCTATGGGCGCGGAGGCAGTAAAGGAGCTTTTGCAGGCAATCGACCTGGAGAAGGATTCCGAAGAACTGCGTGCAGCACTGAAGGATGCCAGCGGACAGAAGCGTGCCCGCATCATCAAGCGTCTGGAGGTTGTAGAGGCATTCCGTGCATCCGGCAACCGTCCGGAGTGGATGATCCTCGATGCAGTGCCGGTAATTCCTCCGGATCTGCGTCCTATGGTACAGCTGGATGGCGGACGTTTTGCAACCTCCGACCTGAACGATCTGTATCGTCGTATCATCAACAGAAACAACCGTCTGGCACGTCTGCTGGAGCTGGGCGCTCCGGACATCATTGTCCGCAACGAGAAGCGTATGCTGCAGGAGGCTGTTGATGCCCTGATCGATAACGGCAGAAGAGGTCGTCCGGTAACCGGTCCTGGTAACCGTGCACTGAAGTCTCTGTCTGATATGTTAAAGGGTAAGCAGGGACGTTTCCGTCAGAACCTGTTAGGTAAGCGTGTTGACTATTCCGGTCGTTCCGTTATCGTAGTAGGTCCTGAATTAAAGATTTATCAGTGTGGTTTGCCGAAGGAAATGGCAATCGAGCTGTTCAAGCCGTTCGTAATGAAAGAGCTGGCTTCCAGAGGTATCGCACACAACGTAAAGAGTGCAAAGAAGATGGTAGAGCGTCTGCAGCCGGAAGTTTGGGATGTGCTGGAAGACGTTATCAAGGAGCATCCGGTTATGCTGAACCGTGCCCCTACGCTGCATCGTCTTGGTATTCAGGCGTTCGAGCCGATCCTGGTAGAAGGTAAGGCAATCAAGCTGCATCCGCTGGTTTGTACCGCGTTCAACGCAGACTTCGATGGTGACCAGATGGCTGTACATCTGCCCTTGTCCGTAGAGGCACAGGCAGAGTGCCGTTTCATGCTGCTGTCCCCGAACAACCTGCTGAAGCCGTCTGATGGTGGTCCCGTAGCCGTTCCTTCACAGGATATGGTCCTGGGTATCTACTATCTGACACAGGAGAGACCCGGCGCAACAGGCGAAGGCAAGGCTTTCAAGAGCGTAAACGAAGCCATTCTGGCTTATGAAAATAAAGTTATCACACTGCATTCTAAGATCAAGGTGCGTGTGACAAAGGTTGTAAACGGAGAAGAGATGACCGGCGTGGTAGAATCCACTCTCGGACGTTTCATCTTCAACGAGATCATCCCGCAGGATCTGGGCTTTGTAGACCGTTCCGTACCGGGCAATGAGCTCGTACCGGAAATCGACTTCCACGTAGGTAAGAAGGGTCTGAAGCAGATTCTGGAGAAGGTCATCAACGTGCATGGCGCTACTACAACTGCTGAAGTTCTGGATGATATCAAGGCAATGGGTTATAAGTATTCTACCCGTGCAGCCATGACCGTATCCATCAGCGATATGACCGTGCCGCCGCGCAAGCCTGAGATGATCGCAGAGGCACAGGCAACCGTTGATAAGATCGCAAAGAACTATCGTCGTGGTCTGATCACCGAAGAAGAGCGTTACAAGGAAGTAATCGATACCTGGCAGAAGACCGATAATGAGCTGACAGAGGCTCTGCTGAACGGTCTGGATAAGTATAACAACATCTTCATGATGGCAGACTCCGGTGCCCGTGGTTCTAACCAGCAGATCAAGCAGCTGGCTGGTATGCGTGGACTGATGGCCGATACAACCGGTCACACCATCGAACTGCCGATCAAGTCCAACTTCCGTGAAGGTCTGGACGTACTGGAGTACTTCATTTCTGCGCACGGTGCTAGAAAGGGTATGTCCGATACCGCTCTGCGTACCGCCGACTCTGGTTACCTGACCAGACGTTTGGTAGACGTATCTCAGGATCTGATCGTTCGTGAGGAAGATTGTTGTGCAAACCGCTTTGACAAGAACGGCAATCAGGAGATTCCGTTCATGGAGATCAAGGCATTTACCGATGGCGCAGAAGTCATCGAGGGTCTGCAGGAGCGTATCACCGGCAGATACCTGGCTGAGACAATTACGGATCCGGAGACCGGTGAAGTAGTTATGAAGGCAAATCAGTTAGTAACTCCCAAGCGTTCCGGCGCTGTTATGAAGGCACTGGAGAAGAGCGGAAGAAAGAGCATCAAGATCCGTACGATCCTGAGCTGCCGTTCTCACGTAGGAGTTTGTGCAAAGTGTTACGGTTCCAACATGGCAACCGGCGGTCCTGTACAGATTGGTGAATCTGTTGGTATCATCGCCGCACAGTCCATCGGTGAGCCTGGTACACAGCTGACCATGAGAACATTCCACAGCGGCGGCGTTGCCGGCGGCGATATCACACAGGGTCTTCCCCGTGTCGAGGAATTGTTCGAGGCAAGAAAGCCGAAGGGACTTGCGATCATTTCCGAGTTCGCCGGCGTTGTTACAAGCAAAGATACAAAGAAGAAGCGCGAGATTATCGTTACCAATCATGAGACCGGTGAGTCCAAGGCTTATCTGATTCCTTACGGTTCCAGAATCAAGGTTATGGATGGTCAGGTGATCGAGGCCGGTGATGAGCTGACCGAAGGTAGCGTAAATCCTCACGATATCCTGAAGATCAAGGGTGTTCGTGCCGTACAAGATTACATGATCCAGGAAGTACAGCGTGTATACCGTCTGCAGGGTGTAGAAATCAATGATAAGCATATCGAAGTAATCGTTCGTCAGATGCTGAAGAAGATCCGCATCGAGGAGAGCGGCGACAGTGATATTCTGCCGGGCACCTCTATGGACGTTCTGGACTTCGACGATATGAATGAGCAGCTGGAAGAAGTGGGCAAGGAGCCTGCTACCGGTAAGAGAATCATGCTTGGTATCACCAAGGCATCTCTGGCAACCGATTCCTTCATGTCCGCTGCATCCTTCCAGGAGACCACAAAGGTTCTGACCGAAGCTGCGATCAACGGCAAGGTAGACCATCTGGTAGGTCTGAAGGAGAACGTAATCATTGGTCAGCTGATCCCGGCTGGTACTGGTATGAAGAAGTACCGCGGCGTAAAGCTGAACACCGACATCACTGCAAATCAGGAATTTGATTTCGGTGAGGATGAGGACTTTGCAGCAGACGAAGAGGCAGAGACCACCGCTCCGGAGACAGCAGAAGCTGCAACTGAGACTGCAGAGACAACCGAAGAATAATTCAGATATTCTTGAAAGAGAAAGAGGATGTCACACTGGGAAACATTTCTGGTGTGACATCCTTTTTGCTATGATGCAAAAAAGGAACTCTGCGTGGATCGCACTGCGACGGAACGGAATTTGTCGCTTCGCGACCCGCCGCAGGCGGAGAATCCTGCTCCGCAGGATTCTATTTTTACTGTGCAAAGATTTGGTTTTATGCTATGATAGTCATAAAAGCACCCGAAAAATTTTCAGGGAAATAACGAAGGGAGTACATGAAAACCATGGAAGACAAGGAGAGATTGTATGCAGAGCATTTGAGCCGACTGATCCAGGTTCCGACCGTATCCCGCCGAGAGGAATCTCAGACGGACTTTGCTGCATTTGAGCAGTACCACAAGACATTGGAGGAGCTGTATCCGCTGGTACACAAGCACCTGACCCGTGAGATTATTGGCAAGGCGAACCTGCTCTATCACTGGAAGGGTACTTCTTCGGACAAGGCACCGGTTGTACTCATGTCCCATCAGGATGTTGTTCCGGAAGGAGACTGGTCCAAATGGAAATACCCGCCTTTCTCCGGTGCACTGGAAGAGGGCAAGGTATGGGGCCGCGGCACGGTAGATTGCAAGAGCACCATGCTTGTAGAGTTGGAGGCAGTGGAAGCATTGCTGGCAGAGGGCTTCACTCCGGATTTTGATGTTTATCTGGCATTGGGTCAGGACGAGGAGATCATGTCCGCCCGCCACGGCGCCGGTGAGATCGCCCGCCATCTGGAGAGTCTGGGCGTAAAGCCCGGCGTTGTCTTCGATGAGGGACCGGGATATTCTAAGAAAAAAGATGGCAGTGGCGCAACAGCAGCCGTTGTCATTGGTGAGAAAGGCTATCAGGATTTTGAGATCTACACGGAAGACAAGGGCGGTCACGCCTGCATGCCCGGCGCAACGACCGGACTTGGCAGACTGGCTCGCGGCATCATTGCCGTTGAGGAAAATCCGATGCCGTACCGTCTGATCCCGGCAGTTGCACAGATGTTCCGTGCGATTGCAAACGATCGTCCGGAAGAACAGCGAGCATGGTTCGCCGATCCGGAGGCACATCTGGAGGAGTTAAAAGAGCTGGCAAAGACGGATCGCATGGTAGATGCACAGCTGCGCAGCACCACCGCAGTCACGATGGCATGCGGCAGCGCACAGGCAAACATTTTGCCGGAGTATGCCTATGCGATCATCAACTGCAGACCGATGGAGGGCGACACCATTGAGACGATGCAGGCGCATTTTGATGCAGTATTGCCCGCCGATGTAAAGGCTCGCTTTGTAGACGGTGGAAATCCGCCCCGCAGCTCCCGCACCGATACGAGAGCTTGGCAGCTCATTGAAGAGATCGGCACCGAGCTGTTTGGTTCTGTTGAGATGAAGCCGCAGATGAACGCAGGCGGCACCGATTCCAGAGCATACGCAGACATGTGCGATTGTGTCTACCGTTTCAACGGACTGTTTGAGGGCGAGGGCTGGGGTCCTGCGCATGCAGTCAATGAGTGCATTCCGACGGAAGCACTGCCCACCGGCGTACACTTCATGACCGAGTTCCTGCGCCGCTGGTAAGAGTGAAAAGATTGGGGAGGTTTACATTTTAACATGAAAGATTGGAAAGAACGCATTCAGGATGTGCTGGATGATGCAGTGGAGCACGGCGAACTTGCCGGAGGCTCTCTGCTGATCCTGCAGGATGGAGAGGAAAAGTTATACGCAACTTGTGGCTATGCTGATATTGATCAGAAGAAACCTTATGAGAGAGACACCATCGTGCGTCTGTATTCCATGTCAAAGCCATTCACCGGCGCAGCGACGATGATCCTGTTAGAACGGGGGCTCATTGACCTGAACGATCCGGTGGAATGGTATCTGCCGGACTTCGCAAATCCGCGTGTTTTCGCAAATCCCGCGCCGGGCATCATTCCGGCAAAGCGAGAGGTGCGTCTGCGGGATCTCGTATCCATGACAGCGGGTGTGTCCTATCCGGGCACAGATGACGCGGGTTATCAGGCAGCAGCGCCGCTGTTTCAGGAGATCGACCGGAGACTGTATACCGAGGACGCCATGACAACGAATGAGATCGCAAATGCAATCGGCAGACTGCCGCTGGCATTCCAGCCGGGAGAGCATTTCCGCTACAGCACCTGCGCGGATGTCATGGCAGCTGTGATCGAAGTCGTCAGCGGCATGAAGTACGGCGAATTTCTGAAAAAAGAAATCATAGATCCGCTGGGATTGAAGGACACCGGATTTTGGGTACCGGCGGAAAAGCAGGATCGCCTCGCAAAAGCATATCTGTGGAACGAGGAGACGAAGCAGTACGAGGAAGAAGTCACCAATCACCTCGGCATGCGCTATCTGCGGGAAGTGCCTCCGGCATTTGAGTCCGGCGGAGCGGGAATGGTAGGAACCTTGCAGGATTATGCCCGTTTTGGACAGATGCTGTTAAACGGCGGCGAGCTGGATGGTGTGCGTATCTTGCAGCCGCAGACAATTCGGTACATGACCGGCGGACAGCTGAACGACAGTCAGATGCAGGATCTGTGGAAATGGAGCAGCGACCGTCTGGAAGGTTATAATTACAGCTTCTTCAACCGCGTTTCCAAGATGCCAAATCGGGAGATGGGCAATGGCAGTCTCGGTGAGTATGGCTGGGATGGCTGGATGGGCACCTATTATGCCAACGATCCGGCAAATAATATCACGATGGTACTCATGACGCAGCGTCCGGGCAGCGGCAACACCCGTACCGTGCGCAGAGTCCGCAATATCATGTATAGCGTTCTGACAAAAGAGACAGGAGAATTGAAATGATCCAAGACATTTCACCAAAGAAATTCGACAATCAATACCGGAACATTCTGCCGGAACCGGGCGATACCGCCCTCGTCTATCACAAGGGCAAGGTACTGATGAAGGAACTGCCCGACGGCACGATCGCATATCCCACCTGGGGTGACATCGGCGCACCGGAAGAGCAGGGCATCTACTTATTTTCGATTGATGAAGAAAAATTTTTTCTGGCATTCTGGATGGACATTCAGGTGCCGGAAGGATTTGAATTAAAAGAGACACGGCTGTATCGTTATGCAGAGCCGAAATACTATTCCTTTGCGGGAATTACCGGATTTCAGCTCTACAAATGGTACAAAGAACATCGCTACTGCGGTCGCTGCAGCTCCGCACTCGTAAAGGATCACAAAGAGCGTATGATGAAATGCGAGCATTGCGGCACCGTTGTATATCCGATCATTTGTCCGGCAGTCATCGTGGGTGTGATTCACGAGGGCAAGCTCCTGCTGAGTAAATACGCAGGCGGCGGCTTCCGCAAATTTGCGCTGATCGCGGGATTTACGGAGATCGGAGAGACGATCGAGGAGACCGTGCACCGGGAAGTGCTGGAAGAAGTCGGTCTGAAAGTCAAGAATCTCAAGTTTTACAAGAGCCAGCCGTGGTCATTTTCCGGAACGCTGTTGTTCGGCTTTTTTGCGGAAGTGGAAGGAGATCCCACAATCACACTGCAGGAAGAAGAACTGTCCGAGGCGGATTTTTATGCACCGGAGGATGTGGAGCTGGATGATGCGGAAGTCAGCCTGACGCGGGAGATGATGAGTCTGTTCCGGGATGGCTACAATCCGTATGCAGAATAAATAAAAATAAAAGGCTGGTGGTCGCAAAAATGAAAATGGATTTGGAATTTGTGGGTTTACCGGAATTGGACGATGGCGTGCGGGGATTGACGGTGCAGACTTTGATCGTCGGCACAGGCGCAGCCGGTTTGAATGCAGCGGTCTCGCTGTATCGTCAGGGCGTGACGGACATCGCGCTGCTCACAGAGGGCAGACAGATGGGAACGTCTCGCAACACCGGTTCGGACAAGCAGACGTATTATAAAATGACAACATGTGGCAGCGAGGGAGACAGCGTCGGAAAAATGGCGCAGACTTTATTTGCCGGCGGCTGCATGGACGGAGATCTGGCAATGGCGGAGGCAGCAGGTTCCCTGCGGTCTTTTTATCATCTGGTGCAGATCGGAGTGCCGTTCCCCTTTGATGAGTTGGGCGAATATGTGGGTTACAAAACGGACCACGATCCACTGCAGCGGGGCACGAGCGCAGGCCCTTTGACATCGAAATTTATGACAGAAGCCTTGTTTCAGGAAGTGGAAGCCTGTGGAATCCCGGTACTGGACGGCTATCAGGCGGTGGAGCTTTTGACGGAAAAAGACCGAGTCTGTGGATTAGTTGCATTGAACCGCAATCCGGCGGATATCCCGTGGCTTGTGATTTCTGCGGAAAATATCGTGTATGCCACGGGCGGTGAGGCTGGCATGTACGAGCAGTCGGTGTATCCGGTCAGTCAGACCGGCGGCATGGGACTGGCGCTGCGGGCCGGAGCAAAAGGCAAAAACCTGACAGAATCCCAGTACGGCATCGCGTCGCTGAAATTCCGTTGGAATCTGTCCGGTACATATCAGCAGGTATTGCCTGCATATATTTCTACAGATGCAGACGGCGGAGATGAGCGGGAATTTTTGCAGGAATATTTCCCGGATGGGGAGTCTCTTTTGACTGCCATTTTCCGAAAAGGATACCAGTGGCCGTTTGATCCCCGCAAGATTGCCGACTACGGTTCGTCTCTGGTGGATCTGCTGGTGTATCAGGAGACGGTTCTCAAAGGCAGAAGAGTGTGGCTGGATTTCCGGAAAAATCCTACCGTGGAAAATAGCAGCGCGGAGCAGATGAACTTTGCGGTATTGGGAGAAGAAGCAGGGGAATACCTGCGCAAGTCCGGCGCAGATCAGGCAACGCCAATCCTGCGTCTCGCGCACATGAATCCCGGTGCGATTGAATTGTATGCCGATCACGGCATTGACCTGTATCACGAACCGCTGGAGATCGCAGTGTGTGCCCAGCACAACAATGGTGGCCTTGCAGGAAATGCATGGTGGGAGAGCAATCTTCGTCATTTGTTCCCAGTGGGAGAAGTCAATGGCACCCACGGCGTATATCGTCCCGGCGGTACCGCATTGAACTCCGGTCAGGTGGGATCACTGCGGGCAGCACAGTACATTGCCGGTCGTTATACCGATGCGCCGAAGCCCGTGGGACAGCTTGCGGCAGAGCAGCGGGACAAGATCCTGCAGGTGCGTGCCAGAGGGGAGCAGGCAGCAGAGCATACAGGTCCCTTATATAATTGGAAGAAACAGCTTCAAAAACTGGGCAGCCGCATGTCCGCGGCGGGCGCTTGCATCCGTTCTCTGGAAGAAGTGCAGGCCGCATTGTGGGAAACAAAGGAGCAGCAGGTGGAGCTGCAAACACTGCGGGTGGACATCCACGACCGGGTACAGCTGGGATGGTATTATCGCACGGAAGATCTGCTCGTCAGTCAGCAGACGTATCTGGAAGCAATTCTGGATTATATGCAGCATGGCGGAAAGAGCCGTGGCTCGTATCTGATCTGGGATGCGAACGGCGAGAAGCCGCTTGCCGAGCTGCCGGAGCGATTTCGGTATTCGCTGGATGGAGAGGATCACACTGCTGTCATTCAGGAAATGCAGTGGACGCCGGAGGGCTGCGTGAGCAGTTGGCGGCCGGTGCGCCCGATTCCGACACCAGATACGTGGTTCGAAAATGTATGGAGAGCATATCGCAATGGCGACATCTATCAAAAAACAGAGTAAAGAGCAGCAGCGCGGTCGAATCGCGCTGCTATTGCCCCGGGACGACATGGCGGATCTTGCACACAATGTCTTGCAGGAAAAACGGTACGATGTCAGCAGGGTATCCGTTGTAAAAACAGAAGAAGCGGTCAGCGAAGCCCGGACAGCGGCAGCGGCGGGAGCATCCCTCATCATTGCCCGCGGACTGCAGGCATCTCTCATTCAGTATCACACCTCGATCCCGGTGGTGGAGTTGGTGGTGACGGCTCAGGAAATGGGACTTCTCATGGTGCGAGCCCGAGAGATCATCCACAAGCCGGTGCCGATCATCGGTGTTGTGGGACTGCCCAACATGTTCTCGGACATGTCCTATTTCAATGAAATCTACGAAGTAGAGCTGCGCACGTATTTCGCTCCGAAAAATTCCATGCTGGAGCAATGTGCGTTGGATGCGGCGGAGGACGGTGTGGATCTCATCATCGGCGGCGCAGTGGCGGCGCGGGTGGCGGCAGAGCACAATATTCCATCGCTATTTCCTCACATGACAGAGGATTCGCTGCGCCGGGCATTGAACGTTGCGGAGCAAATGCTGCTTGCCGTAGACCGGGAGTGGGACAGCGGCAGGCTGAGTGCCGCCGGAACGTCGGAACACCGGGAACGTATATGGGGAGAAACACCCGGAGCGTCCGAAATAACCTTTCGCAAGCCGGTCGTTCACAAAGAAGCCGGATTTCGCCGCCCGGCATTGGCACGGTTCGCAGATATTCCAGCGGAATCTGCGCGGATGCAGGATTGCGTGGAATTGGCGCGAATGATGGCATTGACAGATGTGCCCGTGTGGATGCGGGGCGAAGCCGGAACGGAAAAACTGCTGCTGGCGCAGAGCATGCACAACGGCGGCAGGCGCAGCGACGGCTCCTTCGTTATGTATAGCTGTCTGTCCACTCCGGAAGAACAAAACGCATGGCTGTTTGTGGAAAATGGTCTCGTGCGCCAGGCGTCCGGTGGAACACTCTATTTGCAGGGCATTGAGCATTTGGGCATGTGGCAGCAATACGCATTATATCAGGTGCTGCGCTTTCACGAACTGCCGGAGTTTCCTTCGGAAAAGTGGGAAAAAGACAGAAGCCGCCCCACACCGGTGAACATTCGCATCATCGCAGAGTCTGCCCCCGATGCAGACCTCGTGCAGCTGGCAGAGCAGGGCAAATTCCTGCCGGAGCTGGCGGCATTGCTCAGCGGCATGTGCCTCGATGTCCCGCCGCTGCGGGAACGCCCGGAAGACCTGCACTTTTATCTCGAACAAAAACTGAGGGAAGCAGACAAACGCCTTGGTACCTATCACAAAATCCCGAAAGCCGTGTGGAATTGCCTGCTGACATTTCCGTGGAACGGCAACCGCCTGCAGATTGAGAGCTTCACGCAGCGACTTGTTATGGTGAGCCACAGCGCATCGCTGCAGGAAGCGCAGGTGCGGGAGCTGTACGAAACACTGTATGGCGCGGAGATGAGCGACAGCCATAGTGATCACGGTTGCAGTACAGTGAGCTGTGAGAAAGCGGCAATGTTTCAAGCGCCGTATGCGGAGCGGGATGCCGCGAGTGTGAGGGTGGCATCAGAATATGCAGGCATTTGCTTGCAGGAACGACAGCTCCGGGCGGCGCTGGCAGAGTGCGGGGGCAGCCGCAGGCAGACCGCGAAAATGCTGGGAATCAGTGAAACGACGGTGTGGAGGAGGATGAAGAAGTACCATCTTGAATAAAGTGCCGACTCACTTGCAGAAACCGGCAACTGTCAAACAGACGTATTTGCGCTCTGGTTTTCGTAAAACAGATGCCGTCATAGAAAATAAGAATCCCTGACACGCTCCACATTCTATGAAATTTGTGTCCACTTTTGGCTGCACATGCGCAAACGCGCCCTTTGGGCTTGAACGGTGCGCATGTCTGCAGCCGTGACACAAATTTCATGACGAATGTTCGCTGAATGTCAGGGATTTCTTATTTTCTATTTTCGGCGCGAGAGCGAAACTCCAGTAGCGATGCCTTGCCTGACAGTTGCTGGTTTCTGTCGCGAATGAGCGGTGTTGATACAAGCTTCAGAATGAAGCGTTGCTTTTTAACTGTCTCTTTCGTTTGCGCAGCGATTCATCAGTTGTGTTACAGGAAAAATTTGCGGGCAGCATTTCAAAAGTGGATGATGCGATTTATTGGTAGATAGAAAGCCGCTGCTGTCAAGCGAACCACATCATTGTGAGGATCTCGCAGTTGGAACTGTGCTTGAAACGCCACCGAGCGCACCTGTTTGAGTCGAAGACGAGTTGTGCGCGAATGGCGATGAAAAAAAGCACAGTTCCAACCGAGACCGGAGCACAGATGTGGTTGTTTGACAGCGGTGGCTTTCTATTATGATCAAATTCATTCATCGTGCAATGTATTTGAAAGAAAAATGCAACACATACCGCACATTATACGAATTGCGCAAAAACTTCCCCTCGTTTTGTGTACCCTGCTGATTGTATCCTCCCAGACTTTTTTGTATACTCACCTCAGAAACAACGAAGAGCGATGCACCACTGCATCGAGACGAGCGAAGCGCCGGTGAGGGTGCTTCAGATTGGAGGAATTAAGATGAAGGTTGGTTTTATCGGACTTGGTATTATGGGTAAGCCTATGAGCAAGAATCTCGTAAAGGCTGGATATGAAGTAGTAGCATTTGACCTGCACAAGGAAAATGTAGATGAAGTAGTAGCAGTTGGCGCAAAGGCAGCAGCAAGCACCGCTGACGTAGCAAAAGAGTGTCAGGTAATCATCACAATGGTTCCCAACTCTCCGCAGGTTCGCGCCGTAGCACTGGGCGAGGGTGGTATCCTCGATAATGCAGCTCCGGGCAGCATCCTGATCGACATGAGCTCCATCGACCCCGTTGAGAGCAAGAAGATCGGTGCAGAGCTGGCAAAGAAGGGCATCGAGATGATGGATGCACCGGTATCCGGTGGCGAACCGAAGGCAATCGACGGCACCCTGTCCGTTATGGTTGGTGGTAAGAAGGAGAACTTCGACAAGTACTATGATATGCTGATGGCAATGGCTGGTTCCGTAGTATACGTTGGCGGCCTTGGTTCCGGTAACGTAGCAAAGCTGGCAAACCAGATCGTAGTAGCTTGTAACATTTCCGCAGTAGCAGAAGCACTGACCTTCGCAAAGAAAGCAGGCACCGATCCGGAGTTGGTATATCAGGCAATCCGCGGCGGTCTGGCTGGATCTACCGTTATGGATGCAAAGGCACCGATGATGCTGGCTGGCAACTACAAGCCCGGCTTCCGTATTGACCTGCACATCAAGGATCTGACCAACGCTCTGAATGCAGCACACGCAATTCACAGCCCGGTTCCGATGACTGGTCAGATGATGGAGATCATGCAGTTCTTAAAGAGCGAAGACCTTGGCAGCTGCGATCACTCCAGCATGGTAAAATACTATGAGAAGATGTCCGGCACTTCCATCGTAAAAGAAGAAAACTAAGTCCCGGAGCGAGGAGAATCATGAACGTAGATTATATGAAAGGTGTCATTGTTCCGATTCTGACACCCATTGATGAAAATGAAAAAATCGACGAGGCAAAGCTGCGGGATCAGGTAGACTACGTTATTAACGGCGGAGTTCTGGGAATCCTGGCATTCGGAAGCAACGGCGAATTTTACGAAGTAGAAGACGATGAGATGGAGCGCGGTCTGAAAATCATGCTGGATCAGGCAGCAGGTCGTGTTCCGGTATACTTCGGAATCGGCGCAATCAGCACCAAGAAGTGCTGCCGTCTGGCAAAAATGGCAGAAGCAGCCGGTGCAACCGGAATCTCCGTATTGCAGCCCATGTTCCTGAAGCCCACCGAGAGCGAGCTGTACCTGCATTTCAAGACCATCGCAGAATCCGTTCCGAATCTGCCGATGCTTCTGTACAACAACCCCGGTCGTGTTGGCTACACCATGTCCGGCAACCTCGTAGAGCGTCTGGCTCACGAAGTTCCGAACATTGTCGGAATGAAGGACACCAGCGGTGACATTACTCAGACAGAGGAATTCATCCGCAGAACAAGAGACGTAGGCTTCCGCGTATTCGGCGGCAAGGACACCCTGCTGTACGCATCCCTGTGCCACGGCGCAGTCGGCGGAGTCTGCACAGCAGCCAACTTCATGCCGGAGCTGATCACCGATGTCTACAACAAATTCGTAGCCGGTGATCTGCAGGGCTCTCTGGAAGCACAGTTCAAGCTGAACCCGGTTCGTCTGTCCATGGACGGCGCAAGCTTCCCGGTAGCAGCCAAGGATATGGCAAACCTGAGAGGCCGCGAAGTCGGTGATCCTTACAAGCCCAACCTGCCGACCCCCGAAGGTCCGGTACTGGAGAAAATCCGCAAGGCAATGAAGGATGCAGAGCTGATTTAAAATTTAATTTGCATTAGAAAACAACAACTGCCAGACAGTCCTGTCTATGCTCCGGTCTCTGTTGAATCTGTGCTTCTTTTATCCGCCATTCGCGCACAAACTCGTCTGCGACTCAGACAAGTGCGCTCGGTGGCGGTCAGCACAGATTCAACAACGAGATCCTCACAATAACATGCCTTGTCTGGCAGTTGTTGTTTTCTGCATACGAAGTTTCCTATGTTAGAAGGTAGAATGGATTATTCCTCCTGAATTTCCTCAACCTCTGATAAATCTTCCCAATCTTCGGAATAGCCGCAGCGGCGCAAATAGGCGGTTCCGCCATCAACGGCGCAACTATGGCATTTACAAAATTTAAAATCGTGGACAGATTCAGATGTAATAACATCACCGCATTTTCGGCAACGGATTCGATTCACTTTGATTCTGTAGTTATCCATTTTGATGCCTCCCGATAATATCGTAATGCTAGTGGATCCAATTTATTTAAAAAGCTCTGGCTCATTCTCAATCAAATCTTCTGCCAGATATTTTGCATCCAAATTTTCTATTCCATAACTATCATTTGAAATTTGTTCCGCAAGTTTACTGGAGTAATAAATATCAAATGCCTTTCGGAGATCGATTCCTTTCATTTCAGAAAGTGCATTGATGATATTATCTTCTAAATTTTGCTTATAAACTTCTTCCAATTGCTTCTTATCTATCATTGTTGCTTTACCTCATATGCTCTTTTAAAAGTGATAAGCCGATTCAAGGTTTCCTGGTTTACAATACAGATTTGATTATTCATCTTATAGTATCTCAATTCGCCTAAAACTTTTTCCTTATCCCACAATCCTCTAAAATACATATCGACAGTTTTGAAAACATCATCGTCTGCAACATTTCCGATAATAAGGTCATATGATTTATTTAACGGCTCTCCCTTCCTACATGCACATACGAAATCAAGCCATTTTTCATTTTCTTTCTCAAAAGATAATACCTTAAAATCATCCCAATCTTCAGACAATTCATAGACATTAACGATTGCAGACTTTCCTTGTCTCATTCCTTTTCGAACTGCCCATTTCTTTGCCTGGTTTTCAAATGTTGTAATGTAAAATCCTCTGCCAAAATCCAAATACTTTTTTGAGTGTATGACATCTGGATTTTTAATAATTTCTGTTGATCCATGATATACAATCATATATTAACCCCTTTTTCTCTCACAAAATCGGTAATGTCCTCTACCAAATATTCTTTTCCCTGTGTGTGAAGAACATCGTAGCACTTAATAATATAATTATCCAAAATACCAGTCGAATTTAATATTTTATATACTTTGGCTGGAGACATCTTCCATTTGTCTGCAAGACTATAGAGCATGAAGATGGAGAAAGTCAATTCGTTTTTCGTACACATAATCATTACCAACCTTTCTGACATATTTATACTTAGATTATAACAAGTATTTCGTTATCAGACACTATGTTTTTTGTTATCAGCAAAATAAAACGCGATTTTATCCGAAAAAATCACAAGATAAATTGCCGATACCGGCAAAAAAACTTCCGATAGACAGTTTTCCTTCCTATTATAATTATAAATGCAAGCGAAAACATATCTATCTCGATTCTGGCTGAGTTTTTCTGGCATTGTCGGAGGTTCCGTCGCGAAGACTGTGCGGTGCCCACATATGAGCGGACTGTTTGAGCGCAAAGCGCGAGTTTCCGCTCATAGTGGAACAGCACCGTACAGTTGGAGCAGGAAACGAGACACGCCAGAAAAACTCAGTCAGAATTGAGATATGAAATCGTTCATTCGCATAACACGGAACTTTTGCTCTGTCTTTTTTGTAAATCTGCGATCGTACTGGCAGCGAATTAGCACACTTCCCTTGCGCTCCCCCTCCCTCTGGTAGTAAAATAACCTTATACACATCCGCCGCGATATGGATACCGCGGCAGAACGGGGGATTATACGATGGAACAGAAGAACAAGGATCAGGCGATGCGCAATCTCTGGCTGTTTCCGCTGGGAACGGTGGGCAGAGATGCGGTGTATTGTCTCGTGAACAGTTACCTGCTGACGTATGTGCTGTTTACACATTCGCTGACAGCGGCGCAGCTCGGTGCGGTGACGGCAATCATGATTGCAGCGCGTATTTTTGATGCGCTGAATGACCCGATCATGGGCAATATCATCGAGCGGACGCGGAGCCGCTTCGGCAAGTTTAAGCCGTGGCTGACGGCGGGCGTATTGTCCACGTCGGTGGTGGTGTATCTGATGTTCAATGTGCAGCTGCAGGGCTGGAGCTTTATCTGGTTTTTTGGCGCGATGTACTTTGCATTCAGTATCACATTCACGATGAATGACATTTCGTACTGGGGCATGATCCCGGCGCTGAGTTCCGATGCGAATACGCGAAATCAGCTGACGTCCCGTGCGACGCTGTTTGCGGGAATCGGCAGCACATTGGCTTCGATTTTGATTCCGATGCTGACGACAGGCAGCGGCGCCATCGGCGGCAGCACTTCGGTAGCGTATGGGCGGATCGGACTTGTGATCGCGATTCTGGCACCGCTGTTTCTGGCAGTGACGATCCTTGGCGTGCGGGAGCATCGGGAGACGGTGCGAAAAGAGCAGCCGCGCTTCTCTCTGAAAGAAGTATTCGGTGCGATCCTGCGCAACGATCAGCTGGTGTGGATCGCGGTGATCCTGCTCGTGCAGCAGATCGGCAATGGACTCATCATCGGCGGTCTGGGTTCCACATATATCTACTTTACCTTTGGATATGACGGCGGACTGTATTCGCTGTTCACGACGGTGGGCATGTCCGCAACGGCAGTGATGATGGTGTGTTATCCGATGATTTCCCGCAAATTGCACCGCAGACAGATCATGCGGGGGCTGGCGGTGCTGGGCTGCATCGGTTACGGCATCATGCTGGTGGCGGGACTCTTGCCGGGGGCTGGCACGGTGAAATTTGTGGGACTTGTGGCAGGATATCTGTTCGCAAATTTTGGACAGTACGGATTTTATCTGATTATGATGATCTCGGTCATGAATACGGTAGAATACAACGAATACCGGTTTGGCGTGCGGGATGAGGCGATCATTACTTCCGTGCGCCCGTTCATCACAAAGCTGGGTTCGGCGCTGGTCGTAGCGCTGACATCGGCGACGTATCTGATTTTTGGTGCGACAAATTTCACAAATCAGATCTCGGAGCTGGAGCAACAGTGTACGCAGGGGCTTGTGACGGAAGCGGAGAAGCTGGAGCAGATCTCCGGCGTGCTGACCGGTATTTCCGGCGGACAGGTGACGGGACTGCTGCTGTGCATGACAATCCTGCCCTGCACGATGATGGCGGCATCTTATGTGCTGTATCAGAAAAAGTATCGTCTGGACGAGGAAGAATATGAGCGCATCTGTCAGGAACTGGAGCGGAAAGCCGGGGCAGAGCAGTAAGAAGCAAAAAGAAAAAGAAAAAGAGGAGACAAGGAGAACACGATGGAAAAGGGGAAAGAAATACGGCAGGCAGTGCAGAACAATGCGGTCTACTTCGTAAAATGGACGCTGATCGCGCTGCTTTTGGGCGGCATCGGCGGTCTGGTGGGCGGTGCGTTCAGCAGAGGCATTGGATATGTGACAGCATGGCGGCAGGAGCACGACTGGATGTTGTATCTCATGCCGCTGGGCGGTCTGTTGATTGTGTGGCTGTATCATGTGCTGAAACAGGAAAAGCATCGCGGAACAAATGCGATCATTGACGCGGTGCTGCACGGCGAGGATGTGAGCATCCGGACTGTGCCGCTGATCTTTTTCTCGACCTTGATCACACATGCGGTGGGCGGCTCTGCGGGTAGAGAGGGGGCTGCGCTCCAGCTGGGCGGCAGCATCGGCAGCGTGCTGGGCAGAGCTTTGAAATTAGATGAAAAAGACCGCAGAGTGGCGACGATGTGCGGCATGGCGGCAGTGTTCAGTGCACTGTTCGGAACACCGGTGGCGGCGACCGTCTTTTGTATGGAAGTATTCAGCATCGGCATTTTATACTATGCGGCGCTGGTGCCATGCATCTTTGCGTCCTTCCTCGGGGTCGGCATCGCCGGATGGATGGGCTGCAAGCCGGAAGCATTTGCTGTGACGATGGTATCCGGCATTGAGCTGCGAGCGGTACTGCTGATGGCGGTGTTTGGCATCTGCTGTGCACTTGTCAGCATTGCATTGTGCGAGACATTGCACAAGACCGATCATATCCTGAAGAAAATATTCCCGAATCCGTACATCCGGGTCGTGGCAGCGAGTGTGCTGGTGATCGGTATTACGCTGCTCAGTGGAACGCGGATCTACAATGGCAGCAGCATGCAGCTGATCGAAGAAGGGATGTTGGGAGAAGCGCCGTGGTATGCGATGATCCTGAAGCTGTTGCTGACTGCCATCACGCTGGGCGGCGGATTCAAGGGCGGCGAGATCGTGCCGACACTGTGCATCGGCGCTGTGCTGGGCGGTGTGTTCGGTCCGCTGGTGGGACTGCCCGCTTCCATGTGCGCAGCCTGCGGTATGGTGGGGCTGTTCGCCGGGGCAACGAACTGTCCGCTGGCATCGCTGCTGATCGCATTGGAGATGTTCGGCGGGGAGGGATTGCCGTACTTTGCGATTGTTGTAGCGGTGTCCTTCGTCCTGTCGGGATACTATGGACTGTATGCCAGCCAGCGCTTCGCGTACTCTAAGACGAAGAATGAGTTTGTAAATCGGTTATCGATAAAATGACCAATGGTCAAATTCGCAAATGATACAGTTTCACACAAAAAACCACAAAAATTCACAAAAAAAAATTGAACTAACAAAAAAAATAAAAGAAATTCACAAAGCAATTGACAAAAAACAATGCGTATGGTATGTTTGAGGTAGTTAAAAACATAACAAGATAAGAGAGGCTCACACAGGGAAAAAGACTGAATCGACAGAAAAAAGAAACAACAAAACATGGCTCGACCACTTTCGAAAGGAGGGATGCAGTATGAAACGATTTCCGATATTACGGGGAGATTTATTGCACTGGAAGAAGGTGGGTCGGGCTTTTTTCTTTGCAGTGCTGGTCGGAATTCTGTGCATGATGTGTATCTATGACTGGTACTATTATGTATTGGAAGGACAGCAGGATGCAGTTGTAGCATTTATATTTGGAAATACATTTATTGGTTGGTTTTTCCCAATTGAGATGTCTGTAGCGGCGGCATACCCCGTCTATATGTACTGCAGCGAATGGAAAAATGGATTCTGGAAGCCGGTGGTCGAGCGTATTGGAAAGAAGTGCTATCTACAGGAGAAACCGGTGGCATGTTTCTTGCAGGGAATGTTAATTTATTTTGTTGGAAAACTTCTGGAAATCTTGATTTTGGTAGTGACTGCGAAGATTAGCGGTGCACCAATTGTAAGTAAGGGAATCGGTCTGTGTCCTTGGGAAGAACATCCTATTTTTTATATGATTTTAGCGAGCTTTTCAATCTCAATGGCAGCTGGATTTTGGAGTAGCCTTGCATTTCTGCTGGCATCGTGGCAGATGGATCTGTTCATTGCAATCATTATCCCGCTGACCGGATATGTGTGCCTGACATATCTGCTGCCATGGGATTTGGTCAACATCGCAGCGTTGAAGGCATTCCCGGATTCGGTTTGGATGAGCTTCGGTTATTCCGTATTGCTGTTTGGTATATTGAGCCTGGGATGTATCGTACTGTCCCGGAGACTGCTGGCAAGGAGGATGGAAAATGAACATGTTGCGTAAAAGCCTGCATGTATGTCGGGCAGAGTATCTCTCGTGGCGCAAGGATCTGCGAATCTATCTGGTGTTCGTGCTGCTGTTTGCAGTGACCTTTACCTATGATGCACCGCTGTTTGAGTATTCCCGCGAGATCTCCTACCCGCTGTCCCCGTGGCTGCTACCATTCCAGCTCATGGGTTATACGAGCCGGATGATGACATTTGGCTGTGCGGCTCTGTTCTTTGCAAATGTGTTTCGCTCCGGCAAGGCAGGACAGAGTGTCCTGATCCGATGCGGGTATAAGGCAGTGCTGCTGGGAAAGATTCTGTATATCCTGTCGGCATCGCTGCTGTACTGTGTCCTGTATGAGGTGATCACGTTGCTGCCCCGGATCGGTCAGATCTATTTCACAACCGGCTGGGGAAAATTCCTGCAGATGTGGTCGGAAAATATTGCATTATCTTCTGGAAAGTTTATTCCGGGTAGTCTGTATCTGATCAACTCAGCATCGGGAATGCAGATGTCGATCTGGAGTTTCTTACATATGTGGATGAGTGTTGCAACAATCGGTCTGCTGATGTTTCTGCTGAATTCCGGCGGCGGGTTCCTGCGAGGTGCTCTGATGGTTGGATGTCTGATGGGATTGGATAAATTGTCTACGGCGATTGCGTTTCGTCAAGTTTATTTTCTGGTATGGATTTCGCCGTTGACGTGGTCCAATGCATATATGGTGGATTTCGGAACTGTAGCGCCAGAAGAAGGTTTAGTAGTGCTTGCAAAAGGATATGTAAATACAGCTTCGGTTGTGTTCAACATCGTTCTGATTGGATTGTTGTGTTTCCTGACCTATCGTTCTTATCGAAATGGAAGTAAGAGGGAGTGGATCCATCTGCAGTAAAGTAGAAATGGAGGGGCTGCTATGAACAATATATTAGAAATCGAAAATGTAACAAAGTTATATGGAACAGCAGCGGTGCTGCAGGACATCAATCTGGAGATCCGGAGGGGGAGTATCCACGGACTTGTCGGACGAAATGGCAGCGGCAAGACGATGTTGCTGAAATGTATCTGCGGTTTAGTACCGGTGACGAGCGGAGAGATCCGGTGGGAAGGAAAGGTCATCGGAAAAGATGTAGAGAAACCGGATCACATGGGGGCATTGATTGAAGGTCCAGGTTTTTTGGAAGACTATAATGCGATGTGGAATCTGCGATTCCTGCGGGAGCTGCAGGGAAAAGCCGATCCGGAGGTGTTAAAACAGGCAATCCGGACAGTGGGACTCAACCCGGATGACCGGAAAAAGGTCGGAAAATACTCCATGGGCATGAAACAGCGGTTGGGCATCGCACAGGCAATCATGGAAGAGCCGGAACTACTGTTGCTGGACGAACCGATGAATGGTCTGGATAACGGTGGTGTGCAGGAGATGCGTCAACTGTTTCGAGAGCTGAATGAGAAAGGAACAACGATCATCATTGCCAGTCATATGGAGGAGGATATTCAGTATCTCTGTCATGAAGTGACGCATCTGGATACCGGTAAGATTACACAGAGAGAAGTGAGAAAAGAACTATAAATGAAAAGCAAAGGGAAAGTGTGGGAAGCCTGGAAAGGAGCTTTGTACATGAAAAAGATTTTGAAGACCGTTTTGGGAATCATGTGTGTTACATTTTTATTAGGTAGTACAATGTTAGCGGCAGATCCAACGGCGGCTTATAATTTCAATTTTTATACAGGTGAAGGTCGAACGATTGTGACTTCTTTTGTTGCAACGAAGAACAATCGAAATACCTATATGACAGTGCGCACGGCGAGCTTAAATGGCTCCAGAGCAAATATCTCTGTATATGGAACAAAGTCACCTGCAGGTCCGGTCATGACAACAGTGAAAAATCCTCCTGCGGTGGGCGGTTCTTTGACATTGTCATATACGCAAATTATCAATCAAGGAGAAAATGCGTATCTTTGTGGCTTTACGGATAGTAGACTTGCTTGTGGAGTAACAGGAACATTCACACCGTAAATGAATATGAATTAAAAAATAATAATTAACAGGCGATATATCCCACACTTTGCCTGACTCAAAGGGAATGAAGTGGAAAATGCTTTGTTCCCTTGCTTTTAATCACAAGCGCACATAAGAAAGACAGACAGTTAAAATATAAAAAGATTTAGCAGGGAGGTGTCATATGAAAAAGACTCTCTTTTTGTCAGCAGGAGCGGTAATATTATTACTAGCAGCAGGTTGTGTAGAAAACCCGGAAAAGTATGAAGCAGAAGGAAATATGGTTGTAGATTATCAAGAATCTGACACGCATGTAACAGGAAAAATTGGAGACTGGATTACGATTGATGCAGATATTCAGAGCCGTCCGACAGAATCTTCTTATGAAGTGATTCATTGTAAGACGGACGATACCGATAATCGAGAATTATACAAAAAAGTTTTCTTTCCAGGAGTTGAAACGAGTAAACTTATAGACTGGGACTATGGAACAGTATATGAGAATGGTTCTTGTTTTATTTCATATGGAACGGAATATGATGATAATGATGTGCAATATGATTCAAGAGGACTCCCATACACAAACAGAGAAATAGGATGGATTCCGAACAATCAGCTTAATTATGATGAAAATTCTTATCGCGATTTTATCCGGTATTGTGTATTGGTGGAATCAAAAATGCAGAATAAAAATTGGGATAGCTATTGGACAAAAAATCCAGAAGAAATGCCGGTAGATAAAGAGCTGGAATTAGAAGGATATACGAAAGAAGAAGCAATTCAGGATACACGTGAGATATTGAATCAATTACAGATCAATGCATGTAATGAACCAGAGGTGATCTACGCAATTCGCCGCAAAGATTTCGAAGAAGAATATAAAAGTGTTCTTGAAGGATATAAAGAGGATCCGCGAGCTGAGACAAGTGAAATTCCTGAAGAGGATGAGTACTATTATATGCTGTGGCTGGATGAATGGAATGGTGTTTCAGTTGCAACAGGAAATCGTTCAAATGCAACACAAGGAGCAAAAGGAATCCGGGAATATCCAGAAGAAGGTGTATATACGATAATTTTTATAAATAAAAGTGGTATTTTGTATTTTAATCGTAGCACTGCGATGTATAAAGAAACTGGAAAAGAAGAAAAACAAGATATCATTAGCTTGCAGGATGCGATAGCTCGTTTAGATGAACACTACTCGAAGGTTTTGATGCAGACAGAACATACACTGTATCGTGTGAACTTCTGCTATGTACCGGATAAGGTCGGCGAAGAGGAGAAGCTGGTACAGTTGAGTGATGGCAATGAGTATGGATATACAGTGTACGATGTAGACATGATTCCAGCATGGTGTTTGGAAGTGCAATATCAGGGCAGAGTGGATGATCCAGAGGATGTCTGGCATGAAATGATCTATGTGAATGCACAGACGGGCGAGTTTATTCAATAATGAAGGGAGTACAGAAATTATGAAGCGTTTTTTGAAAATTATGGCAACATCAATGTGCGTAGTAATGTTACTGGGAAGTGCGATTTTTGCGGCAAATCCAACAAGTGGATTTGGATTTACGTTTTATGCGGGGGAAGGGCGAGTACTTATTACTTCTGGCGCAGCAACAAAGGGAAACCGAAATTCGTATATGACAGTGAGAACAACGAGCTTAAGCGGAAATCGAGCAAATATAATGGTTTACGGATCAAATACTGCTGCTGGAAATCCAGTGACGGGGATAGTAAATCCCCCGGCAGCTGGTTCAGCAGCAAATTGGGCATATACGCGTGCGGTTAGCATTGGAGAGAATTTGTATCTTTGCGGATATACGGATAGCAGACTTGCTGGTAGTTTGCAGGGAACATTTACACCGTAACAAAAATGAAGAATAAAAGATTACTTGTAATTATATGCATATTACTTTTGGCGTTAGCAGCATGCGATGACAGGGAGCATCGTGTGACGATAGAGCCAGTTGATATAGATGACGCTCTTTCTGAAAATATGGGAGAGTTTATATCATTTCTTCATCTTGGCTCTGTAGATTCAGAACGAATCGTGCTTTATAACATACAAGGGCTGTATGTGTTTGAGAAAAAGAAAGACACATTTGTCTTGCAGTCTACGATATCCTTTGCACCACTTGGGATAGAGATCGAAGGAGCTGAAGCCGCGAGATTTGTATTTTCAGAATCAGCTGTTCAAATTATTCCAGGTTATCCAGAGCAGAAACCAGAAGATGGTACGACCGTGTATGAGTATCATTACAAAAAAGAGAAATTGACGAAACAATTTTTGCGTTGGAATGAGATAGAGCGGTTATCCGGATGGGAACACAAACCAGAAAACTTTAACCGAGAAGCTCTGGAAGCACAGTTGAGAGAGCAAAATGCGGCATATACTCTGTATGGGGAACACTATTTGCAATTCGTAGATGATGAGAAAGTGGGATTTCTGTTGCTGAATCAGGAGCAAACAGATACAGATTCCTATGTACAATATGGAGAGTATGTCCCGGAAGGTCAGACAATACAGATTTACACGTTGGAGTGGAAGGGACATTCATAACGGGTGACATTGGGAGACAAGAACGATGAGAAAAAGGAGTTTTGCAATTGTCGCCATGATGCTTCTCTGCACCGCCTGTGCAGGAGAGCGCAGTGCAGCCACAGAGTCATTTGTTCTGCATGAGTCTTCAACATTGCAGGGGAATACTTATGGCGGCACTGCGTTGACGCAGGACGATGTGTTCTACTTTGACGAGTTAGAGCCGGAGAATCTGAATTATCTGGAGTTGTTCCGTGCATCTGGTGAAGATGAGGGTGTGCCGCTGTGCAGTTTGCCGGATTGCACCCACGATACGAGTTCCTGCAATGCAGTGTTTGAGCATCCATCGGATGTGTTTTGTGCGGGAGATGCGGTGTATGTCATTGCGGAGAAGCAGCGGATGAACGGACCGATGCTGTATCGGCTGAACGCAGATGGCAGTGAGCGGACGGAGCTTGGTAGATTGGCGGAGCAGACCGAGAGCGAAGCACGATTTGGATATCAGTTGCTGGGATACACAGAACTGGAGCTGTATGTGAGGATTGGCGGCGGTGAGACAGACAGACCGGCGAGACTGTTTCGGACATCCTATCAGGAAGATACCCGGTTGGAAGAGGTGACGCTCCCTCGTCCGGATGGTGTTTCCGCAGAGAGCGAGGTTCAGATTGCAGATGCGCAGATGGAGAGCAGTGATCTGTATGTGGCAGTGAACTGGACGGAATCGGGTGTCATGACAGGCGCGTTGGTGCGCATGGAGATGGCGACCGGAGTGCCGGAGATCGTATGGACGACGGAGCAGGAGCTGACCTCTTTCGCACTGGATGGGCAGAAGGTCTGGATGCTGTGTGGGACAGATTTGATTACCGGAGATACGAAGACGGGACAGACGACCGTGAAGCAGGCGGATTGGCGTTCGGATAGACGAGTTCGATACACAGGTGAGGAGCTTTTGTTGATCCCGATGGACATGAGTTGGATTGCGACACGGGCGGATGCCAATGTCGGCGAGGTCTGGGTGAGTGATCTGAACGGAGTGATTCAGAAGACGGTTTCGGTGGTGCAGGACGATCTGCCGGAGGGCGATGTGACCGTGCTGGGATATCGGGACGGAAGACTGTATTGCAGACAGGGAGAAGTTCTCACGGAGGTGGAGATTCCAGAAGTGAAGAACGCTCAGTGATGGTAAATAGGCGATTTTCGATGGCGGGTGATCGGTTATGGATTGCCCGTCATTACTTTTACCCGAAACTTCCAAATATAATAAAAATTACCAAAAAGTATTGATTTACGAAGAGAATACGGTACAATAGAAGCAAAGGGAAAGAGCACGTTGAAGATGGATTGGAAAAAGATTGGGGAGGAGGAACGGATGATAGGAAAGATGTATTCTGGAGAATCAAAGAATATTGAGTATAAAGTCACGTTACCGGAGAAGAGCGAGAAGTACATGAAAACCATCATCGCTTTTGCCAATACACAGGGTGGAAAGCTGATCGTAGGCGTGGATGATAAGACGCATCAGGTAGTGGGCGTGGAGGACGATGTGCTGTTTCAGCTGATGGATGGGATTGCAAATGCGGTTTCGGATTCCTGCGTGCCGCAGATCATTCCCGATATCGAACCACAGACCGTAGAGGGAAAGACCGTGATCGTGGTGTCCGTAGAAGCTGGAAAGAACCGCCCTTATTATCTGAAAGCAAAGGGAAAAGAGAACGGCACATATATCCGCGTGGCAGGGACATCGAGACAGGCATTTCCGGAGAAGGTGAAAGAGCTGGAGATGGAAGGTGCCAGAATTTCTTGGGACGAGCTTACTTGCGTGGGATATCCGGTCACAGAGGAAGCGACAGAAAAGCTGTGTCGGGATATCGAGCGATTTCGGCAAAAGGCCGGGATGTCAGAACGGACAGTGAAGAAGAAACAGCTTGTTAATTGGAAGATTTTAAAGCAGACGGATGGCGAACTGCTGGCAACGAATGCATATGCATTGCTGACTTCGGATTATTTTCCATTTTCAAAGACGCAATGCGCAGTATTCAAAGGACAGGATCGGGCAGTATTTTTGGATAAGAGAGAATTTACAGGACCAATTTACACACAGATTGAGGAAGCGGTGGATTTTGTACTGCGGAATATAAGGCTGGGAGCTACGATTGATGGTTTGGTGCGGCGGGAAAAATACGAACTTCCGCCAGAAGCAATCCGGGAAATGATCATCAATGCGCATTGCCATCGCAATTTGCTGGACGAGTCCTGCATTCAGGTCGCCGTTTATGATGACCGACTGGAGGTGACGTCTCCGGGCGGATTGTATAATGGACTGACTTACGAGGAAGTGATGAGTGGGCATTCCAAGATCAGAAATAAGGGCATTGCCAATATCTTCGGTCAGATGAGGCTGGTGGAAGCATGGGGAAATGAAGCAAAACGGATTCAGAAAGCGGCGGAGGAATACGGATTGCCGAAACCAAGATTTCAGGAATTTGATAATATGTTCCGGGTAGAACTATTTCGGGATTCGATACCGATAATGCGGTAGAATATAAACAGCGAAGAAATATTACGGGCATCGATCAGCTATTTGACTGGTCGATGCCCATTTTTATCTTCAAGCTTCTTTATAAAATTCCTCCGCAAATCTCACGGTGTCCATCGCATCTTTGCAGTATTTATCTGCGTGGATCATGTCTGCGTAGCTCTGTGTGAGGACGGCTCCGCCGACGACGATGCGCACTTCCGGCAGCTGTTCGTGGAGCTGGCGGATCGTCTCCTCCATCGCGGGGACGGTGGTCGTCATGAGGGCGCTGAGTCCCACGAGGCGGCAGCCGGTCTCCTTCGCTTTTTCGACGACGACTTCCGGCGGAACGTCTCTGCCCAGATCGTAGACGAGGAAGCCAAAGCTCTCCAGCAGGACGCGGACAATGTTTTTGCCGATGTCGTGAATGTCACCCTGCACGGTCGCGATGATGAACGGGCGGCTGGCGGATGCGTCGGCATCTCCGGCGGGGATCGCAGCTTTGACCTGTTCGAATGCGGCGGTGGCAGCTTCGGCGCTCATGAGCAGCTGCGGCAGGAATGCTTTCTTTTCTTCAAATGCTTTGCCGATGGCGTTCAGCGCCGGGACGATGTGATCGTTGATGACGGACAGCGGTTCTGCGCCTTGCGTCAGCAATTCTTTTGCGAGGTCAGAGGCGGAAGATTTCAGACCGGTGCGGACTGCCCGCTGCAAAGGTGTCTCTGCGGATGCGCCGCTGTCTCCGGCGGGTGCTGCTGCAGAAGTTGTGCCTGCAGAAGCAGGTGCGGCTGCGCCGGTGGCAATGGGATGGGCGCTGGCATATTCAATGTAGCGCATGCAGTTTTCATCCTGTCCGTGCAGTGCGCAGTAGGCGTAGTATGTGTCCATCATCGGCGCGGAAAATGGATTCATGATGGCGCAATCCAGTCCGCGCTCCAATGCCATTGCAAAGAATGCGGCATTGATGCGGTCTCGCGTGGGCAGTCCAAAGGAAATGTTGGACACACCGAGGCTTGTGCCGTAGCCCAGCGCTTTCAGCTGTTCAATGGCGGAGAGTGTCGTCATCGCGCCTTCCGGACTGGAAGAGATCGTCATAGCGAGGGGATCTACGATGATTTCTTTTTTCGGAATGCCATAAGAAGCGGCAGCTTCCGCAATCTGTTCTGCGACAGCGACACGGTCCTCGGCAGTTTCCGGAATGCCGTCCTCTCCAATCGTCAATGCGATAAAAGCGCCGCCATATTTCTGAATGAGCGGCAGGATCGCTTCCTGACTTTTCTGCGTACCATTGACGGAGTTGACGAGGGCTTTTCCGTTATAATGCCGCAGCGCCCACTCCATTGCTTCCGGATCGGTGGTGTCGATCTGCAAAACCGCATCGGTGACCGCCTGCAATTCTTTGACAACGGCTTCCATCATCTCCGGCTCATTGATCTCCGGGAGTCCCACATTGACATCGAGCACCGGGACATTTTCTTCGACCTGGCGCAGACCTTCCTGCAGGATGTAGTTCAGATTCTTTGTGCGAAGCGCTTCTTTCAGACGCTTCTTGCCGGTGGGATTGATGCGCTCACCAATTAGCACCGGACCGCGTTTCAGCTCCACGGCGTGGGTGTAAGAAGAGATGAGCGTGCGGTTCTTCGGCTCCGGTAATGCGTAGGGCAGATCCTTCGTCGCAGCAATGACCTGCCGCATATATTCCGGCGTTGTGCCGCAGCAGCCGCCGAGGATCGTCGCTCCGGCATTTGCGATTGTCACCATATGGCGGGCAAATTCTTCGGGATCAATGTCGTAGACGGTCCTGCCATTTTCGACGCGGGGCAGTCCTGCGTTTGGTGTGACAATGATCGGGACGGAAGCGTACTCGGCAAAGACGGGCACGAGCTTCGCCATCTGATCGGGACCGAGGGAACAGTTCATGCCGATGGCGTCACAATGCAGTCCCTCCAGCATCGCGATCATGGCAGGAGGATTCGCTCCGGTCATGAGCTTGCCGCTGCCATCGTAAACATTTGTGACAAAGACCGGCAGATCGCAAGTCTCCTTTGCGGCGAGAACAGCAGCTTTCGTCTCGTAGCTGTCGTTCATCGTCTCAATGAGAATACAGTCCGCGCCGCAGTCCGCAGCCACGCGCATGCCGTCCTTGTAGATCGACACCGCGTCCTCAAAACCGAGGTCGCCCAGCGGCTCCAGCAGCTTGCCGGTGGGACCGACATCGTATGCCACATAGCGGTCGGGATAGTCTTTCAATGCTTCTCTGGCGCAGGCAAATGCCGCACGGATCAGCTCTTCGTAGTTGTCATATTTCAAAGAATTGACACCGAATGTGTTGGAAGAGATGACGGTGCATCCGGCTTCCAGATAGCTGCGGTGCAGCTTTGTGATCTCGGACGGATTTTCGAGGTTCCAGTCCTCCGGAGCTTTGCCGCCGGGCAATCCAGCCGCCTGCAGCATCGTGCCGGTGCCGCCGTCCATATAAATGCGCTCTTTGCGGAGCCGTTCCAGTATGGTCATAAATTCCTCCTGCTCTCCCGGATTCCAATGAGAGCTGTCACAGATTTTGTAGGGTTCATATAATTCGTCTCGGACAAAGTAATGCCGATCTGCCTCGATGCATCGAGACAATGCAGAAACGCGGGCTGCACCGACAGCGGCACGCCGCCGAAGCCCGGACTGAACCGGGGCGCAGTGACAAGCCCTTCTGCAAGCACACGGTTCACATAGTCGGCAAGGGACTCCGCTGCGGTAGACGCCATCGCGTCCACGAGAAAGCGCTTTGTCGGGGAAGTGAGGGACAGCCGGTGCAGCAATCGATCCGCACCGCTGCCGATCGTCGCCGCAAATAAAATCGCTTCCTCGCATCCCGCCAGATTGCGGTTCAGCGAAGCGCTGTGCAGCACGCCAAAGCCCAGGTCCAGCGCACCCTCCTCCGGGCGCAGCACCGGCACGCGGGTGTAGCAATAGCGATATGCCAATACCCTGCGCAGCTGCTCCATGCACTCCTCAAAAAGTCCTTCCGGCAGCGTCTCCGGTCTCTGCCCAATGCGGTTGCGCAGCTCGATGACATTCAGCGGAACGGCATCTGTCGCCACCTCCGCCTTGCGGACGATGCAGTGCGCAGCTGCTGTGCCAGTAGGCGTTGCGGGATGCAGCTCAGCAGATGTGCCAGTGCAGTGCGCAGCTGCGTCGCGGGACATCATCGAATGATCTCGCTGAGATTCTCCTGAATCTTTGCAGCGACATCCGGGTGATTCATCGAGTAAATATGTACCGCGTTGATGCCATTTGCATACAGATCAATGACCTGCTCCGTCGCAAAGGCAATACCAGCCTGCTTCATCGCCGCCGGATTGCTGCCGAAGCGATCTACAATATGATGAAAACGCTGGGGCAGAGAATTGCCGGAAATCTTGCAAATGCGGTCAATCTGCTTTGCATTTGTCACAGGCATAATACCGGCAACTACCGGCACCGTGATGCCCGCTTCGCGGATGCGGTATAAGAAATTATAGAAAATATTATTGTCAAAAAACATCTGCGTCGTCAAAAACTGACAGCCGCTGTCCACCTTCTTTTTCAGATTTGCGATATCTTCCATGGAAGTCGCGCACTCCGGATGCGTCTCCGGGTAGCAGGCTCCGCCAATGCAGAAATCTCCGGCAGAACGAATCTCCGGAATCAGCTCGCTGGCATAATGATATTCCAGATGGTCCATGTCCAGTCCGTCCGGAATGTCGCCGCGCAGCGCCAACACATTCTCAATGCCACGCTCCTTCAGTTCCGCAAGCTGCTCCTGAACATGCGCCTTGGTGGAAGAAACACAGCTCAGATGCGCCAGTGACGGAACGCCCTTCGCCTGAATACACTGGGCAATGTCCATCGTGTATGCGGAAGTGCCGCCGCCCGCACCGTAAGTCACGCTCATATAGCTGGGATGCAGATCTGCAATTGCCTCCGCCGCAGAGCGGACAGACTCATAAGTTGCACTCGTCTTTGGAGGGAACACCTCAAAAGACAAACTCGGCTTCTCGCCGGTGATAATATCTAAAATCTTCATATGTATAGAAATCCTCTCTGTAAATTTAGTTCCGAAAAAGGTCGGAAAAACTTGCGCGGAAAGTGCTCCGCGTGGATCGTACTGCGGCGGAACAGAATTTGGCGCTTCGCGAGCCGCCGCAGAATTCTGTTTTTATTATATAGAAAAAGGGGGAGGGAGGCAAGGGATTTTCGAAGTTCCGTGTTACGCGCGAATGCCAAGTGCCAGAAAGGTGAATGTCTGACACGCTCCGCTGCCTATTACGTCTGCACTGCTGTTCACTGCGCATGCACAAACGCGCCTTTCAGGCTTGAACGGTGTGCATGCCTGCAGTGGCAGCGCAGACTCCATGACGGCAGCTCGCTGAATGTCAGAACATTTTTCTTTTTTGTCACTCGGCAGCGAAGAATATCGCGAAAAATGAGAGGGTGAGCTGGCGGCTGATGCGGGGGATTCGCGGAATATTTTTCTTTTCTGCTGCTCCGATGTGAAAGAGTTCATGACAATATAAAATCTTAGAAAATGAGATTTTAGTGTAATTATTTCACATAAATTGTATATAATCATACAAATAATAAAAATAATCTTAAATAACAGGAAATGTAGTTGCGCAAAGATATAATGAGAGTATAATGGTATGTAAGAAGACCGAACGCAGATCGCGAAAGGATAGAGGGAGAAATGTCATGACAAAATTCATAAGTAACGTAAACAAATATTTGTCTGAAATGAAAATTAAGCAGACATATCTCAGCATGGTTACAGGAATTGAGAAAAACAAGCTGTCGCGCATATTGACCGGAGTGCAGGAAGAGAGCGGCACAGATATGGAGAAAATTGCGCGTGGTTTGGGAAAGGGGATTGAGTTCTTCTGGGCAGATGAGATGGATATTCCGCAGGCAGAGAATTTTGCATTGAATAAAATCGCGTTTTATGCAGGCGAACCGTCTAAAGAACAAGAGAAAATTGCCAGACAGTTAATGGAACTCATAGAGAATATGGATGAAGTGTTAAGCGCGAAAAGTCGGTTTGAGAATATAGCGAGGGAATAAGAGATGAATATAGAACGTTTGCGAAAAATCATTGCATATAGTGATCAGAAACGGGAAGAAATTTATTTTATGATAAGGCAGTTCTGCGCCTTCGCTGGAATTGAATATGAGAGTGAGCTTCGAAATCTTTTGCAGATTGTTCGTACATCCTTTCAAAAGAAGGGTTACTTTATTTTTGAAATGCCTGTTGCAGATGATAAAATAGGTGCTTTGTGCTATCGCGGAGAGGGACTGGGTTATGTTGTGGTGAATACGTCACGACCAAGCGTGAATGTGAATTTTGCAATTGCGCATGAGATTTATCATGTCTTTTTCGGGAAAAATGAATTTGTCTCAAAAGTTGAATTTTCGGACGATTATTATTACGAGCATGAGGGAGAGTACGCAGCAAATCTTTTTGCGGGAATGCTGTTAATGCCGGAAATTAGCTTTCGGAAAATGTATGCAAATTTCAAAGAGGAATCCAGTGGAAATGAAGTTGATACGATTATTCGATTGATGTCGTACTATCAGGTGCCGTACATGTCGGTTTTAATTCGGTGTCTAGAGTTGAGACTGATTTCTGGAAGTGCACTTCCGGAACAATTCTTCAATCTTGACAGAACGCAGATCAGAAAAAGAATGGTAGAGCTGTGGCTGGATGAGAGCATTATGGATGCATCAGGAAAAGACGAATTTTCGCACATGGAGAAGCTTGTGAGAGAACGGGGAAAGGCATATATTGAGAACAACTATATCAATGAGCGTACATTAAGAAAAGTGCTTTGTAATATGCACGAGTTATATACGAAAATCAGGGGGGAGTAAAGCATGGCGATAACATATACGGAAACCCCAGAGAATTTTTTTGAAATAGAGTCATTGATGGAAACGAAAATTGAGGAAAAGGTGACGATATTTTTCTCTGCGAAAAGGGTGCTCTTTTATGATGCCTGTTCCTTTCAAAAACACTCGGGTTTGCCGGAAAATGAAAGAAACATTTTGATAAACTATTTTAAAGAACGCGAAATGGTGATTTTTATTACAAGGTGCATTATGATGGAACTGGCATCTCCGCAACAGAGATTGACGGAAAATCAGATCAATTTTTTGAGGGAGATGAAAAATAGCGGTATCAAAATTATTTTATTTGATGAAGAAAATGTCTACGATATTCTTTCAGAGTGTTTTTCGACAAATGAGAAAATAAACGGGTATCTAATGTGGGCTGTTAGAGTGGCGAAATCACCAGTCAGCACAATTACAGAAACGCTGAATGTGGATAAAAAACTCACGTCTGAAGTGTTAGAAGGAAAGAATTTAAAATCATCGGATCTGTATAAAAGATTTTTCGAGGCAGTAAGAAAAAAGAAAGAGCAGGACGATAATTTAGGGGAAGAGCTGATTGTAATATGTGTACATATTTTATCACAGTTACCCGGAATGCCAAAAGGGAAACTTTGCGTGCTAACAGACGATAAAGGTACTGTGGGAAAGATCAGTTCTGTAATGCGAAGAACGAAAACGATTTATCGTGGCGCAAAGATCCTTTTATTTAGTACACCAAAACTTGTACAGCATATGTTTCAGGAACATGTAATGATAACAGAAGATGAGATGGTAAATCTTATTTCCCAAGGGGTATCGGGAAATATTGTTGTGATGGGAACAACTGCATTTGATTTAGATGTGAATGAAAAAATATCGATGACAAGTAGAAAATTGGTTCAAAAAATTATGGAGCCACACGGAATCAGCATTATATTTTAGAAAAAGTCGCGTAATGTAATCCGCCTCCGCAGCGTTATATAGATGAAAGCATCTATGATACAATGTTTACAAGGAGGGTAAATGGATGATGAAACGGTTTTTTGCACTTATGCTTGCTGCAATCAGCGGTTTTTCTCTGGTGGCTTGTTCCAACACCCCGTCTCAACCGAAATCTCAGCGGAACAAAGGTTATGAAGTTGCATCGGCGGTGTACCCGGAGATGGCACCTTATCCGGACGAGAGCAAGTTTATGAAGAGAAATGGCGTGTTCGACAGTGAAGGCTTCGACAAGGTTTATGACGCATGGAGAGCGGATCGCGCAAAGAGACAGGATCAGCCGGATGGTTACACCGATGTGCTGGACGGATATCTTCGCAAAATAATTCCACAGCTGCTTACGGATGAAGCTGGCGAGAACAAAGCCTGCTCGCCCATTAACATTTATATGGCTCTTGCGATGTTGGCGGAAGTGACAGACGGACAAAGTCGCGAACAGATTTTGAATGTGTTGGGCAGCGACGATTTGGATGCACTTCGCAAAGAAGCATCCGCAGTCTGGAATGCGAATTATTGTGACGATGGCGCAGTGACAAGTGTACTTGCAAGTTCTTTATGGTTAAACGATCAGGTGAATTTTAAGCAGGATACAATGGATGCTCTGGCAATGTATTATTATGCATCTTCATTTCAGGGCGAGATGGGTTCAGATGATTTTAATAAGGCATTGCAGGACTGGATCAATGAGCAGACCGGTGGATTGCTTTCCGAGCAGGCATCTGGCTTAAAAATGGACCCGCAGACGATTCTTGCACTTGCAACGACCGTTTATTTCCGGGCAAAATGGGATTATGAATTTGCAGAAAGCAACACGACAGAGGATACATTCCACAGCGATGCAGGGGATGTGACATGTAATTTTATGCATGCCAGCAGCGATGATACTTACTACTGGAGTGACCATTTTTCTGCAGTTGCAAAGGGCTTAGAAAATAGCGGCGCAATGTGGTTCTTATTGCCGGACGAGGGCATTACACCGGAAGAACTTCTTTCCGAAGAGCAGACGCTGGACTTCCTGCTGAGTGGTGGCGAGAGCGCGGAAAGTGACCGCTATATTGTCAAGCTTTCCGTTCCGAAATTCGATATTTCTTCTGATAGAAAGCTCATTGAAGATCTGAAAGCAATGGGCATTTCGGACGTTTTTGATGCGGAAAAAGCAGACTTCTCCCCGATGACGGATGATGGCGAAGTGGCACTCACAGAGGCAGAGCACGCTGCGCGAGTAGCCATTGACGAAGAGGGCGTTGCGGCAGCGGCATACACCGTCATGCAAGTGTGCGGTGCAGCGGCTCCGCCAGACAAGAAAGTGGACTTCACACTGGATCGCCCGTTTGTGTTTGCGATAACCGGGGAAGATGGACTGCCGCTGTTTGTGGGAGTGGTGCATGAGCCGTGAAATACAGCTGTTCCTTGGATGAAAAAATACCAGATATGCAAAACCTTTCACGAATCTCCCCTCCGCCTCTTGAATATTTATTCAATCTGTGGTTAAATAAGACCAATTTAACTTTTCACGGTTTGCTTTGCGGATCTGTTCCGCAGCAGTTATGTGACGGAAAGGGGCAGATATGGAACAGTACGGATGGAATCAGAATGTGTATGCTGAGAAGATGCTGAACCGCACGGGGGATGATTACAAGATCGATCCCAGCTGGTATGAACATTTTGGTGCGAAGCGCGGTTTGCGTGACAAGAACGGCAAGGGTGTTGTCGCCGGAGTAACGAATATCTCACAGGTCAAGGCAGTAAAAGAGGTCAATGGCGTGGATGTCCCCTGCGACGGTCTGCTGCTGTACCGCGGTTACAACGTGAAGGATCTCGTGCGCGGTGTGGCGAAAGAGGGCGGCTTTGGATTTGAGTCCACGGCGTATTTGCTGTTGTTTGGTGAATTGCCAAATGCGCAGGAGCTGAAAGAGTTTCAGGATGTGCTGGGCGGCGGCAGAAGCCTTCCGACGAATTTTGTCCGGGATGTTATTATGAAAGCATCCGGCAAGGACATTATGAACAGTATGATGCGAAGCGTTCTGACGTTGGCTTCGTATGATGATCGTGTCAATGATTTGAGTCCGGCGAATGTGTTGCGGCAATGTCTGATGCTGATCAGCGTATTCCCGCTGCTGGCGGTGTACGGCTATCAGGCATATCGGCATTATAGTCTGGATGATAGTTTATACATTCACCGTTCTAACCCGTCGCTGTCAGAGGCGGAGAATTTGCTGCGCCTGCTGCGCCCGGATATGCGGTATACAGAACTGGAGGCAAAGGTTCTCGATGCAGCGCTGATGCTGCACATGGAGCATGGCGGTGGTAACAACTCCACGTTTACGACTCGTGTTGTCACGTCGTCCGGATCGGACACCTATGCGACGATCGCAGCAGCATTGGCTTCTCTGAAAGGTCATCGTCATGGTGGTGCGAACATCAAAGTCGTTCAGATGATGCAGGATATTAAGGAGCATGTGCGTGACCCTCACGATGAAGATGAAGTGGCGGCATATCTGACAAAGATTCTGAAAAAAGAAGCTTTTGATGGAAATGGTCTGATCTACGGTATCGGACACGCGATTTATTCCAAGTCCGACCCCAGAGCGCAGGTATTCCACAGCTATGTGGAGGAGCTGGCGCAGGCGAAGGGCAGAGACGAGGATTATGCCCTGTATACATCCGTCGAAAAGCTGGGACCGGAGTTGATTAACGAGAACCGCAAGATGTACAAAGGCGTCAGCCCGAACGTAGACTTTTACAGCGGCTTTGTATACAGCATGCTGGGCATTCCGCTGGAGCTGTACACACCGATCTTCGCGGTAGCGCGTATTGTCGGATGGAGTGCACATCGCATGGAAGAATTGCTGAATATAGAGAAGATCATTCGTCCTGCATATAAGAGCATTGTGCTGCAGGAGCGCCCGTATGTGGAGCTGAAGGATCGGAAGTAATCCAGTACGCAGGAGCGTATCGGATAGAAACTGTATTTGGGGGAGTGTTTATGCGAAAGAAAGTGATGGGATGTTTCCTGATTCTTGCAGGGATTTTGTTGCTTGCTTCCTGCAAGAGCAGTTCGAAGCAGCTTCAGGATATTTTCAAAGATGCTGCCAGAAATGTGACAGCAGAAAATGTGGAAACCGGCTTTTTAGACGGGGTTGTGACAGCGGTTCACGAAAACCAAAAGTTGATTCCGCTGTTTGAAGATGGCTCGTATGAGTCCTGTTTGCCGACGGGATATGCAGAGTCGGAGGTGCTGCCGGATCTGACCCGGATCGTGCCGATCGCGGCTTCGTGGGAACGCGGAGAAGATGGTTGTTATCGGTATCCGATTTCCTGTGATGACACTGCCTGGAGCACGTTGAAAAGCGGTGAGCCAGAGTATGTGATGACGATTCCGAAGTATGTAGTGGAGGATGTCACAGATGAGGAATTGATGCTGCTTTTGATGAGCTGTCCGGAACAGTTCGCGTGGTCTGAGACGAGCAGTGTATCACCTGCCGCGTATGTGGAACTGGAGGCGGAGACATCCTCTGCATGGAAGCAGGTTTACGAGGCAGATGCGATTCTGGCATATGCAGAAAAGCAGGGATTGACGCACGAAACCGCGCAGACGTATGCATTTCCCGGGTGCGAGGGACGGGCATTGGCGAATATTCAAAAGAATTTCAGCGCGTATCTGCGAGACATTGGAAAGTGAATATCAGATCGGGAGAGCAAGAACGTCGGGGCTTTTAAGTCCCGGCGTTTGTCGCTTTGCGACCCGCCGCAGGATTCCATTTGCGCCCTTTTGTCCCGCAGGAAGCCGGGAAAGTATAGAAACTTTCCCTTGTCCCGCAGGTGGTGTCGTGATATGATGAAACGGTGTAGCAGTTGGGGCAAGAGACTGCTGCAATGGATATTTTTCAAGAGAGGGTTAATATTATTATGAAAGATTTGTGGAAGTATCTGGCTCCCTACAAAAAAGAGAGTATTTTAGGACCGCTGTTCAAGCTCCTGGAAGCCTCTTTCGAGCTGTTTGTTCCGCTTGTTATGGCAGCGATCATCGATCGCGGTATTGCGACGCAGGACACGGGATATATCCTGCGGATGGGTCTGATACTGGTGGTGCTGGCGATTATCGGTCTGACCTGTGCGTTGACAGCGCAGTATTTTGCGGCAAAAGCATCTGTTGGATTTGCAACGAGCATCAAATCGGCTCTGTTTGCACATATTCAGACGCTGTCTTACACGGAGCTTGATACACTGGGTACGGATACCCTGATCACCCGTATGACCAGTGATATGAACCAGGTGCAGAACGGTATGAATCTGACGCTGCGTTTGCTGCTGCGTTCCCCGTTCGTTGTTTTCGGTGCGGTCATCATGGCATTTTCGATCAATGTCAGGGCGGCGCTGATTTTCGCAGTGGCAGTTCCGCTGTTGTGTGTCGTTGTGTTTGGCATTATGCTGTGGACGATGCCTTTGTATAAGAAAGTACAGGCAAGTCTGGATCGTGTTCTGGGTCTGACGAGAGAGAATCTGACCGGTGCGAGAGTGCTTCGCGCCTTCCGGATGGAGCATGCGGAGGAAGAACGCTTCCGTGCACAGAACGAAGAGCTGACTGCGAGCCAGTTATTTGTTGGACGCATTTCCGCGATGATGAATCCGGTGACATTTATTATCATCAATGTTGCAACAGTGATTCTGCTGTGGAGCGGTGCGATCCGCGTCGATAACGGCATTTTGAGCCAGGGTGAAGTGATCGCACTGGTAAATTATATGTCCCAGATCTTAGTTGAACTGGTTAAGATGGCAAACCTGATCATCAACATCACAAAGGCGCTGGCGTGCGCAGATCGTGTCAGCAGCGTCATGAGGATCGAGACGACGATGAAGCCGGTAGAGCAGAGCATGGTTCCGGTTGCAAAGGGCGATGAGAATGCGCCGATTCTGGAGATGCGCAATGTCGGTCTGACGTATGCAGGCGCTGGTGAGAGCTCTCTGGATCATCTGAATCTGAAGGTTCAGAAAGGACAGACCGTTGGCATCATCGGCGGTACTGGCTCCGGTAAGAGTTCTCTGGTAAATCTGATTCCCCGTTATTACGATGCGACAGAGGGCGAAGTGCTGTTGGCTGGCCGCAATGTGAAAGAATATTTGCTGGATGAGGTGCGTGACCTCGTTGGTATGGTGCCGCAGAAGGCAGTGCTGTTTACTGGTACGATCCGGGACAATCTGCTGTTCGGCAGAGATAAGGATGCTTCCGAAGTGTCCGATGAAGATTTGAATGTTGCGCTGGAGACTGCGCAGGCAAAGGACTTTGTGGATAGTCGTCCCAATGGTCTGGACGATCTGCTGACACAGGGCGGTAAGAATCTGTCCGGTGGTCAGAAGCAGCGTCTGACGATCGCCCGTGCGCTGGTACGCAAGCCGAAGATCCTGATTCTGGATGACAGTGCTTCTGCGCTGGACTTTGCAACGGATGCGAGACTGCGTCAGGCAATCCGTCATCTGGACCCGGAGATGACCGTCTTTATCGTTTCTCAGAGAACGGCATCCGTACGTTTTGCGGATCAGATCATCGTATTGGAGGATGGTCAGATCGCGGGTACCGGCACTCACGAGGAGCTGTTAGAGAACTGTGAAGTATATCAGGAAATTTATTATTCTCAGTTCCCGAAGCAGGAAGGAGGTCAGGCATGAGTAACGAAAAGAAAAAGAAAGTGCAGAGCGGAACACTCCGCAAGGTGTTGCGTTACATCAAGAAATACTGGGCATTGCTGATCCTTTCGATCGTGCTGGCAGCAGTGACCGTTGTTGGTACGTTGTATTTGCCGATCTTATCCGGTGATGCCATCGACTTTATGATCGATGCCGGAAAGGTTGATTTTGGTGCTTTGAAGCCGCTGCTGTACCAGATGGTTGTTATCATCCTGATCACGGCAGTCAGCCAGTATATTATGAGTCTGTGCAACAACCGCATGGCAGCCGGTGTTGTGCGCGACATGCGAAATCAGGCATTGTCCCAGATCGAAAAGCTGCCGCTGTCCTATCTGGACACCCGTTCCTACGGTGATGTTGTGAGCCGTGTCATTGCAGATGCAGACCAGTTTGCGGACGGTCTTCTCCTGGGCTTTACACAGTTGTTTACCGGTGTTCTGACGATCCTTGGTACATTGGTCTTTATGTTCTCCGTCAATGTCTGGATCGCGCTGGTTGTTGTTTGTATTACACCGGTGTCTCTGCTAGTGGCAGCGTTTATCGCAAAGAAGACCTATACCATGTTCCGTCTGCAGTCCACAACCCGTGGTGAGCAGACGGCATTGATCGACGAGATGGTTGGTAATCAGAAAATCGTGCAGGCATTTGGCAGACAGGAGCAGGCGCAGAGCCAGTTTGATGAGGTCAACGGTCGTCTGCAGGATTGTTCTTTGAAGGCAATCTTCTTCTCCTCCATCACGAACCCGTCTACCCGTTTTGTCAACAGCCTTGTATATGCGGCTGTCGGCGTGTTCGGCGCACTGCTGTCTGTTGCAGGCGGTATTTCCGTCGGTCAGTTGTCCTGTTTCTTATCCTATGCAAACCAGTACACAAAGCCGTTTAACGAAATTTCCGGCGTTGTGACAGAGCTGCAGAACGCACTGGCATGCGCAGCTCGTATTTTCGAGCTGATTGAGGCCAAGCCGCAGATCCCGGATGCTCCGGATGCGGTAGAACTGAAGGATGTAAAGGGGAACGTGGAGCTGGATCAGGTGGCGTTTTCTTATGTGGAAGATCGCCCGCTGATCTCCGATCTGAATCTGACCGTAAAGCCGGGACAGACGATCGCTATCGTTGGTCCCACCGGCTGCGGCAAGACGACGATTATCAATCTGCTCATGCGTTTCTATGATGTAAAGGACGGTTCCATCAAGGTCGAAGGGCAGGATATCCGTCATGTGACCCGTGACAGTCTGCGCAGCAATTTCGGTATGGTGCTGCAGGAGACCTGGCTGCGTGCCGGTACGATTCGGGACAATTTGCTGATGGCGAAGCCGGATGCAACGGAGGAAGAGATGATCGCAGCCGCAAAGGCAGCACATGCACACAGCTTTATCCGTCGTCTGCCGAAGGGCTATGACACGGTGATCGCGGAGGATGGCGGCGGTCTGTCTCAGGGACAGAAGCAGCTGCTTTGTATCGCCCGTGTTATGCTGTGCCTGCCGCCGATGCTGATTTTGGACGAAGCAACATCTTCCATCGATACTCGTACTGAGCAAAAGGTTCAGCACGCATTCCATCAGATGATGGAGGGTCGTACCAGCTTTGTGGTAGCCCATCGTCTGTCCACGATTCAGAATGCGGATCTGATCCTGGTTATGAAGGATGGCCACATCATCGAGCAGGGCAATCACGAAGGTCTGCTGGCTGCGAACGGATTTTACGCATCGCTGTATAACAGCCAGTTTGTAATGCCGGAAGCGTAAAGCCGCGGGCATCCGAAAATACGTTAAGACGCAATTTCATTTTATTTATTAGAAGGGAGTCTGTTATGAAGATTATTGACGCACATGTTCATCTTGCACAGTGTATCGCCGGATTTGGCGCAGAGGGAGAGCTGAGAGCCTGCGGAGGCGGCAAGGCAGTGTATGCCTCCGGCAATGTGATCAATATGATTCCCCCGGAACTGGGTGAGTATGATGTCAAAGCAGAAAAGGTGCTGGAGCTGATGGATCGCAACAACGTGGAAAAAGCGGTGCTGCTGCAGGGCAACTACATCGGATTCCAGAATCAGATTTCTTATGAAGCAATGCGGGATTATCCCGACCGCTTTGCGGCTGCCTGCACCTATGATCCGTATTGCGGCAAGGTGGAGGAGATCCGCAAGCATCTGTTTGAGGAGCAGGGCTTCCGTATCGTCAAGTTCGAGGTGAGCAATGGCTCCGGTCTCATGAGTTATCATCCGCCGGTAGCGTTAAACGGCTCCGTTATGGATGAGTGCTTCTCCCATGCGAATGATCTGGGTCTGGTGTGCGTTATGGACATCGGCAGACAGCGCAACTGCTGCTTCCAGGTGGAGGAGCTGCGGGAGGAGATCCTGAAGTACCCGAATATGACCTTTGTGATCTGTCATCTGCTGGCACCTCAGAGAGAGAAGGATGAGCCGGGCATGATCGAAGGCCTGAAGCGTCTGAATCTGCCGAATGTATGGTGGGATATGGCAGCGCTTCCGGCAAATCAGAAGCCGGAGACCTATCCTTACCCGACTGCGGTTCGCTATCTGCAGATCGCAAAAGACATCCTTGGCGCAGACCGCATCATGTTTGGTTCTGATCTGCCGTCCACGCTGTGCCGAGACAGCTATGAGAATCTGCTGAATTACGCACTGCTCTCCGATGTCTTCACCGAGGAAGAGAAGCAGGATGTCTTCTATAACACAGCAAACAAGATTTACTTCGGAAAGTAATAATTTGCCGGAGGATGAAGTAAGTGAAGTTTTTACTGGTTGGAATCAATGCGAAATATATCCATAGCAATCCTGCAATCTACAGTCTCGCTGCCTGCGCCGGAGAGGGGCGGGCAGATACGGAGACGGCGGAGTACACCATCAATCATCAGGTGGAGCAGGTCGTTGCGGATATTTTTCGCAGACGGCCGGATGTGATCGGATTTTCCTGTTACATCTGGAATATGAATTTTATCCGGGCGGTCGTAGAACGTCTGCACTGGCTGATGCCGCAGGTGCCGATGTGGTTCGGCGGTCCGGAAGTGTCTTTTGAGACGGAAGCATTTTTAATGGAGTGTCCGGAGGCATTTGGTGTCATGGTGGGAGAGGGCGAACGGACATATGCCCGCGTGCTGGAACGATACCGGACGCAGAATACATCGGAGGAGGCTCTGGCGCAGATTCCGGGACTGGTGTTTCGCCGGACAGATGGCACATTTTGTGCGACCGGTCAGCCGGAGCTTCCGGAATTGAGTGACATCCCGTTTTTGTATTCGGATCTGAGCGGGTTTGAGAATCGCATCTTATATTATGAGACAAGCCGCGGATGTCCGTTCCGGTGCAGCTATTGTCTGTCTTCTGCGGATAGTCCGGTGCGGCTGCGAAGTCTGGACCTTGTACTGCCGGAATTGCAGTTCTTTCTCGATCAGAAAGTGCCGCAGGTCAAGTTCGTAGACCGGACATTTAACTGCAATCACCGCCATTGTCAGACGATTTGGAGGTATTTGCAGGAACATGACAACGGCGTGACGAACTTTCATTTTGAAATTTCCGCAGATCTTCTGAATGAGGCGGAGATGGAGATTTTGTCCCAGTTCCGACCGGGGCAGATTCAGCTGGAGATCGGGATACAGACGACGAACGATGATGCCTTGATGACGATCCACCGCACAGCGCCCTATGAGAAGATTGCGGAGCGGACGGAGCGCATCCGAAAAGAGCGCCGCATTCATCAGCATTTGGATCTGATCGCGGGACTTCCCTATGAAGATTATGACAGCTTCGGCAGATCCTACGATGCGGTATATGCCTTGCGTCCGGATCAGCTGCAGCTGGGATTTTTGAAGCTGTTAAAAGGTTCGGAATTGTATCGCAGAGCGGAGGAATACGGTCTGGTGTACAGTCACAGACCGCCCTATGAGATTTTGTCAACGCCGGAGCTGCCTTTTGAGCGACTGCTGGCATTGAAGGAGATTGAGGAAGTGACGGAGCTGTATTACAACAGCGGTCAGTTTCGGCAGACATTGGAAGAGCTGATGCGGGATGCGCGTCCTTTTGTGCGGATGGAGCATTTGGCGGCATATTTCCATGAAAAGGGTCTGTTTGAAAAGCAGCATAACCGTCTGGCAAAATATACGATCCTGTGGGATTTTTTACAGCAGGAGATCACGGATAGCGCGCGGCTGCAAACGCTGCGGCATCTGCTGACGATCGACTGGTATCAGCGGGAGCTGACGAAGGTGCGTCCGGCATTTGCAGATCCGGCGGGAATTCCCGAAAAAGAGGAAAAACGTCGTTTTTACCAGAGAGAGGCAAAGCAGCACCGGTGGCTGGCTGTGGGATATGACGAGGAAGACAGCCGTTTGCTGGCAAATGTGACACATCTGGAAAAGCTGGATGCGGAGAATGCTCTGCTGTTTGACTACCGCAATCGGGATTCCTTTTACGGAAACGCAAAAATCCTCCGGGTTCGACTTTTTGGCGAATAAAATCACTTGACTTTTTTGCCGATTGTCTTATAGTAGGTTCAGGAAAAAGGTCATGAAGTGAGGGTTATAAGTTATGAAGAAAAAGAGTAAGTTTGACCGTCGCAGACAGATTTTTGCTTCGGTCGTCGCAGTCGTTCTTGTGCTTGCGATGGTTGTTCCCATGGTATTATCGCTCGTTCTGTAGTCTTGACGTTCAGAAAATGAGTGTGGTATAATCAACCCTACCTGTGATAACAGGAAAGAAAGGAACAAAAAAATGAAAAACAGAGTGATTGCCGGAGTTCTGGCATTTCTTCTGGCAGGCAGCATTTTTGCCGGAGTTCCTACCACTGCATATGCAGCAGGCGGAGCAGAGACAGAGGGAACAGAGACTGAGACTGCGGCAGATGACGCACAGGAGTCTGAGTCAGAGGATGCGGATGAGACGACACCGCAGATCCCTTCTGAGCAGGTATCCGATACAAAATTGACCGAGGTTCCGGAGATGCCGAACGGACTGACCATCGGAGACTTCTCCGTAGGCGGTATGACCGGCGAGGAAGCTGCCGAGGTCGTATATGATTATGTGAAAGAGATGAGCAGCAAGACCGCGACGGTCGAGCTGGCAGATCGCAGTCTGGACATTCCGTTGTCAGATCTGGGATTGGAGTGGTCCAACGAGGGTGCGGTTGCAGATCTTCTTATTGATGCGGCACAGGGCAACCTGCTGTCACAGTATAAGGCAATTAAGGATATTGAGCAGGGTGAGGCGGATACCTCGATTCAGTTCGCAGTGGATGATGAAACCGCCAGTGCAGCGTTGGATTCCATGCTGACAGAGCTGAATGTAGAGCCGCAGAACGCGACTTGTACGAGAAATGCGGATGGCAGCTGGACGATTACCCCCGAAGTAGAGGGGATCGTAGCAGACCCTGCAGATGCAAAGACCGAGATTGACAAGGCTTTGGAAGATTGGGATGGCGAGGATTTCACCGTTGAGGTAGCTTCTGAGGTGCGCAGCGCGGATATTACCAGTGATATGTATGAAGGTATCAGCAGCACACCGATTTCTTCTTTCTCTACCGTGTATGTGACAGCCGATGCGAAACGTAACCACAACTGTGAGCTGGCAGCGTCTAAGATGAATGGTCGTTGGTTTATGCCCGGTGAGCAGATTTCTATGAACAGCATGATCTCACCGGTGACGGCTGCAGGCGGTTATCTGACTGGACACAGTTATGCCAGCGGTAAGGTTATCGACAGTATCGGCGGCGGTATCTGCCAGGTCGCTACGACATTTTATAACACCTGTCTGCTGCTGGAGCTGAATGTTGTCAGCAGAAAGAACCATTCCATGTCCGTTACCTATGTACCGCTGGGCAGAGATGCAACGATCTTCCCGGAATCCGGACTGGATCTGGTTGTAGAGAACTCCACCAGCCATGCATTATATCTGGAAGCTTACACTTCCGGTGGTAATCTGGTGATTAACTTCTATGGTGTGGATGACCGTCCGGCAAATCGTACGATCCAGTATCGTACTGTGACCGTCAGCGAAGGTCCGGCGCCCGGTGTTCAGAACACGGAAGATATGTCCTTGAAGCCCGGTACCGTTATCATGGATCAGGATATGCATACTCCCTCTGTTGAGGAGCTGTATAAGGATGTTTATGTAGATGGTCAGCTGACGGAGAGCGTCTTCATCCACAGAGATTCCTATCGTGGATGCGTTGGTATCCGTCGCTACGGACCGGCGATCGATGCAGCCGGGAACCATTATAATATTAATGATCAGGGCTACGCAGTTGGAGCGGACGGCACATTGTATCGTCTGAATCCGGACGGCACCTTCCTGGATCTGCCGCCTGCAAATCAGGCAGCAGAGGATGCAAAGAAGGAGTCTGAGGAGTCCAAGAGTGATTCTGAGTCTACTGAGTCCTCCGCAGAGGAGAGCTCTTCTGAGAGTGAGAGCGAGACCGCTGCAGAATAATCAAATTGAAAATAGAATCCTGCATTGCAGGATTCTCCGCCTGCGGCGGGTCGCGAAGCGACAAATTCCATTCCGCCGCAGTGCGATCCATGCGGAGCGCTTTTTTGCGTCATAGGAAATGCAGCGCAATTTCCTATAGAGCAAAAAGAACGACAAAAGGCTGGCTGCTGCACGTTATGCAGTGACCAGCCTTTCCTTAAAATCACGAATCAATCAGAGATCGAAGGGAGCAGCCATGCGACTTGGAAAATTGCCATATTCTATCCTAAAGAGAAGCGTCTGGAAGCAGACAGGGCGTGCGAAGGCACCGATCCTGCAGGGAGCGGGAGCCGGAATCGACAGCGCAGCCCTGTTTGTTTCCGGTGATGTTCTTCTGACAGAGACAACGGCAGTTTTGCAGGACGAATGGGTACTTCCTGCGATGATGGCAAGGCTGACCGGCGATCTGGCAGCAGAGGGCGGACATCCGGTCGGAGTGGAAGCAGCACTGACATTGCCGGAGTCCTGTGAGGAACCGGAGCTGCGCAGATGGATGGAGCAGCTGACAAAGCTTGCAGAAGAGCAGGAGATTCAGGTGATTGGCGGACATACGACGACATTGGCAGAAGTGGCCGCGCCGATCGCTACATTAACGATGGTGGGCGGTCGCGCTGCGTGGACACCGGGCAGAATCAAACCCGGCGATCAGCTGATCGTCAGTGGATGGATCGGCATGGAAGGCACTGCGCTTCTGACCCATCGCAATCGGGCGTTGTTGGGACAGCATTATACGGATGCGTTCCTGCAGCGTGCGGAAGACATGATTACCAGACTTTCTCCGGCAACGGAGGCTGCAGTCGCGGGACAGCATGGTGTGATAGCCATGCATAACGGTGGAGAAGGCGGCGTGTTTGGAGCATTATGGGAGTTTGCGGAGTATGCAGGTCTTGGATTCGAGGCGGATCTGAAACAAATTCCGATTCGACAGGAGACGGTAGAAATCTGCGAATTTCTGGAGAAAAATCCTTACGAGCTGGCGAGCGGTGGTCTCATGCTGTATGCGGCGAGGGAAGGCGAGCCGCTGGCAGACATTTTGACGAAGGCAGGATATCCGGCGAGACGCATTGGAACATTCACCGGTGAGAAGGCCAGAATCCTCCACAACGAGGACGAGATCCGGTATCTGGATCGCCCCGGACAGGACGCCATATGGAAATGACAACACATAGAATTGGAGAAAACCATGGACAAGATGATTGAAGAAAAGATTTTAACCATTATCGAGAAAAACAGCCGAATCGATGTGAAAGAGCTGGCGATTTTATTGGGTGAGAATGAAGTAGACGTTGCAAATGCATTGACGGACATGGAAGAGCGCCATGTGATCTGCGGCTATCACACTCTGATCAACTGGGACAACACTTCCAAAGAGAAGGTGACGGCATTGATCGAAGTGCGCGTTGCACCTCAGCGCGGCATGGGCTTTGACAAGATGGCAGAGCGCATCTACAACTACAGCGAAGTCAATGCGGTTTATCTGATGTCCGGTGCTTACGATTTCACTGTCATCATCGAGGAGACGACGATGAAAGAGGTGGCACAGTTTGTGTCCAGCCGTCTGGCAACCATCGACGGCGTTCTCAGCACTGCAACGCACTTCGTTCTGAAAAAATACAAAGATCACGGAACCGTACTGGCAGAGAAAAAAGAAGATGAGAGGATACTGGTGACACCATGAGAAATCCACTGAGCAGCAAAGTAACGATGATTAAGCCGTCCGGAATCCGAAAGTTTTTTGATATTGTCAATGACATGGAGGGAGCAATCTCCCTCGGCGTGGGCGAACCGGATTTTGATACTCCGTGGCACATTCGCGAGGAGGGTATTTATTCGCTGGAGAGCGGACGCACCCACTATACGTCTAATGCCGGTATGAAGGAATTAAAAGAAGAAATCTGCAATTATCTCAAACGCCGTTTCGACGTGGAGTACAACCCCAAGGATGAAGTGATGGTTACGATCGGTGGCAGTGAAGCCATCGACGTTGCGCTTCGTGCGATGGTAGACCCCGGTGATGAGGTGCTGATTCCGCAGCCCAGCTATGTTTCCTATGAACCCTGCGCGGTTCTGGCGGATGCAGTGCCGGTATTCATCAACCTGAAAGAAGAGAATCAGTTCCGTCTGACAAAAGAGGAGCTGCTGGCAGCTATCACGCCGAAAACAAAGATCCTGATTCTGCCGTTCCCGAACAATCCCACCGGATCGATCCTGAACCGTGCGGATCTGGAGGACATCGCAGAAGTCGTTCGGGAGCATGATCTGTTCGTCATTTCTGACGAGATCTATGCAGAGCTGACTTACGGGTCCGAGGGACATGTGACAATCGCTTCCCTGCCTGGCATGAAGGAGCGTACCGTTCTCATCAACGGGTTTTCCAAAGCTTACGCGATGACTGGTTGGAGACTGGGATATGCCTGTGCACCGGTGGAAATCATGAAGCAGATGATTAAGATCCACCAGTTTGCCATCATGTGTGCACCGACAACCAGCCAGGAAGCAGGTGTGGAAGCGCTGCGCAACGGCGATCACGATGTAGCAGTCATGAAGGAAGAGTACGACCAGCGCAGACGGTTCCTGCTGCATTCTTTGCGGGAGATGGGACTGGAGTGCTTTGAACCGCTGGGCGCATTTTATGTGTTCCCAAATATCAAAAAGTTCGGTATGACGTCGGATGAATTTGCAACGCGGCTGCTGTATGAAGAGAAGCTGGCAGTTGTGCCGGGAACCGCATTTGGCGATTGCGGCGAGGGATTCCTGCGTATTTCTTATGCGTATTCCCTCGAGAATCTGAAAAAAGCGCTGGAGCGTCTGAGACGTTTCGTACAAAAGTTAGAAGCAGAAAAGTAAGAGAGATAGTGTTATGAATATCGTTTTGCATGAGCCGGAGATCCCGGCGAATACCGGAAATATCGGTCGGACTTGTGTTGCTACTGGCACAAGTCTGCACCTTATCAAGCCGCTGGGCTTTTCTCTTGACGAAAAGCATCTGCGCCGCGCGGGCATGGATTACTGGAGAGATCTCGATCTGCATGTATATGAGAATTTTCAGGATTTTCTCGACAAAAATCCCGGCGCAAAGATCTATATGGCAACAACGAAGGCACATCAGAATTATTCGGATGTGTCTTATGAGCCGGATTGCTTTTTGATGTTCGGCAAAGAGAGCGCCGGAATCCCGGAGGAGATTCTCGTGGATTACGAGGATACCTGCGTGCGGATTCCGATGAAAGAAAATATCCGTTCCCTGAATCTGTCCAATTCCGTTGCAGTGCTGCTGTATGAGGCGCTGCGTCAGAACGATTTTGCGCAGATGCAGACGGAAGGAGAGCTGCATCGTCTGCACTGGCATTCCACGGACGGTCAGAATGGAGATTAAGTTGGAGAGACAAAGCAAATTATCAGTTGTGATTCCTTCTTATAATGAAGAACAGATGATTCCGCGAACGGCGAAGGTGATTGGCGATATTCTGAGAGATGCCGGCATTCCCTGTGAACTGCTGTTTGTGGATGATGGATCTTCGGATCAGACCTGGCAGCAGATCCAGAAAGCCAGTGCGCTGTATGACGAGGTGCGAGGCGTGCATTTTTCCCGGAACTTTGGCAAAGAGGCGGCGATCATGGCAGGACTGGAGCAGGCATCCGGCGATTGCTGTGCGGTGATTGACTGCGATCTACAGCATCCGCCGGAAAAACTGGTGGAGATGTATCAGCTGTGGGAACAGGGCTATGAAGTCATCGAGGGGCGCAAGAGCAGCCGCGGTGAGGAGAGTGCTGTGCATGGACTGGCAGCGAAGATTTTTTATTCGCTCATCAGCGCCGCGACGGGATTTGATATGGCGAGCGCATCCGATTTCAAATTATTGGATCGCAAGGTTGTGGATGCGCTGATCCGCATGCCGGAGCGCAATGCCTTTTTCCGCGCGATGTCGTCCTGGGTCGGCTTCCGCACGACCGAGGTGGAATTCGATGTGCAGGAGCGCGAGGCGGGCGAGTCGAAATGGTCTACAAGGGCACTTGTGAAATACGCGGTGAATAACATTACATCGTTTTCCACCGCCCCGATGCAGGTTATCACGATTCTTGGCATCGTCATGCTGGTGCTGTCCTGTGTCCTGAGTGTCATAGCACTCGTACAAAAATTTACAGGTCGTGCGCTGGGCGGATTTACGACGGTTATCCTGGTTTTGCTGTTTGCCAGTAGTATCATCATGATCAGCCTTGGCATTATCGGTTACTACATCGCCCGGATCTACGAAGAGATCAAAGGCAGACCGCGCTACATCATCTCGCAGACTTGCGGAAAGCGGGAACGTGGCGCTTATGAGGGACGAGAATGAAAAAACATCAGAACAACGGACGATATTGGATCGAAGCGGCAGGTTTGTTTATACTGCTGCTTCTTTTGCTGCTGGTAAACAGTACGGAGTTTCTATACTTTACCGATGAGGCGGACAACTTCCTTGCCGGCATGAGTGTAGCGGCGGGCAAAAAGATTTATGTGGATTTCACCTCTCAGCACATGCCGCTTTTGTATTATATTTGCGGACTGTTTTCCATGCTTGGCGCGGGCAATATGCTGCAGTTCCGCCTGTATTTTTATGTGCTGTTTGCAGTGCTGTGGGCGCTGTTATATGTGCGCAACCGGGATCGCCTGGGTGTGATCGGCGGATTGAGTCTGCCGGTGCTGTATGTCACGAATATGATCGGCGAGTACAATGTGTGTGTATTGTCGGATCAGCTGCAGGCGTTTGGCATGGCGGTACTGTTTCTGGAATTTTGCCGCTATTATGACATAAAACGTGTAGACTGGAAAATGTCTGTGTGGGTGGCCGCTGCGATTTTGCTGTCCTTCGGCAGTGCGTTCGTGTCAGCCTTCGGCATCTTCGCAATCCTCGTGGGTGTCATCGGCGCAGAGGCAGGCGAAAGCTGCCGCAGTCATCAGAAGCTTGGTGTGGCCGTAGGACATTTCTTTCGAAAATATGCTCTGCTGCTGGCATTGGTACTTGTACCGCTGCTTGTGTGGGTCGGCTACTATGCGGTAACAGGACATCTCGGTGACATGATCCTGGGAGCCTTCACCCTGAATACAAAATATTATCCGAAATATTCCGGATACGGCTCCAGCACCCTGGGAGCGTTTGTGGATCCGTTTGTGACATACGGAAAATATCTCATCGAGATCACAACAAACCTCATGGCGCACAAATTGCAGTATGCGAAAGAATTGCTTTGCTATGCCGTGAACATCGTGTTCTTTGTTCACACCTTCCGCAAATCAAAATGGCAGGCGATCGTGCTGGCGGTATTCACCGTGTGGGTGGGAAGCCGCGGTTTCGGAAGCGTCTTCCATGCGCTTCCATATTATGCAGTCAGTCTGTGTATGTTTGCAAGCCTGCTTGCGGATTATACAAATTTCACATGCAATGCGCACAAGAAGTCAAAAAATGTGGAAAAGCTGGTCGGGATCGTATTTGTTTGTGGAAGTATGCTTGTTCTGGCGCTTCCTTATGTGCAGACGATTCCCCGTACTAAGATGCTGGCATCGGAATGGAATGCGCAGATGCATCCGGGAGAAGATACTTACGAGCAGTATCTGCAGTTACTCACGGACGAGGACGAAGATGTACTGTTTGCAACGGTAGATTTTTACCACGGTGTTAATGCAAGGCGCTGCAATCTGAATCTGCCGGTGAATGTGCCGTGGACCTATGAGGCATATGAAGAGCAGATTCTGGAGACGTTGGAGGAGGATGCCCCTCGCGTTATGATTTTCAATCCGAATTATCAGACATGGGGCTATGAATTGAAGGACTATGCACCGGAAGTGTGGAATTATTTACACGAAGCGTATGAGTGTTTATACCTGCCCAGTTGTCCGGAACTGTACGCGAGAAAAGACTACTATCAAGAAGCGCAGGAGCTGTGCGGCGGACGGTACGACAGTGTGCGCATTTACGATGATGCAGACAGTCAGCTCGTGCTGCATCCCGGTGATGTGCTGACGCAGAGTGTGACGGGAGACGGTGAGGAAGCGGATTGTTTTGGACTGCTGGTGAACAGCTGCGCGGATCTTGGCGGCATTTCCGGAACATTGCGTGTGCTGGCGGGAGATGGCACGGAGCTGGCATCCTGTGAGACGGACTTTCGGGGCTGGAAAGCAGAAGGCTTTTATTATCTGGAGACAGAGCCGGTGACCTTTGAGAAGGGAAAGACATACACGCTGGAGCTTACAATCGACAGTCTGTCCGAAACGACGACGCTGACGCTGTACGGCACGCAGGACGAAAACAGCAAGACGGAAGCCGCAGTGAACGGACAAGCTCTGGCAGCGGATGTGTGTTACGGACTGTTTCAGGTCAAAGAGGAAGCGTCCCACTGAAAAAGAGGCGTCAAAGCACGAATTTGCGTGATTTTTTTGAAAAAATAGCTTGACATCCAACAAGTGCATAGATATAATAATAAGGCGCATGGTTTGAAGTGCGCCTTTTCTATGTTTTTCGGACAACCGCTGAGAGACACAGAGATCGTAAGAAAACGAATTATTGTCACATCGACAGGAGGTGAATCGAATGCCTACATTTAATCAGTTAGTAAGAAAGGGAAGACAGACAGCAGCAGTTAAGTCTACCGCTCCTGCTCTGCAGCACGGTTACAACTCTTTAAAGAAGAAGACCACAGACCTGTCCGCTCCTCAGAAGAGAGGTGTGTGCACAGCTGTTAAAACTGCTACACCTAAGAAGCCTAACTCCGCACTGAGAAAGATCGCCAGAGTACGTCTTTCTAACGGAATCGAAGTAACAAGCTACATTCCCGGTGAAGGTCACAATCTGCAGGAGCACAGCGTTGTTCTGATCAGAGGTGGTAGAGTTAAGGATCTGCCTGGTACCCGTTACCACATCATCAGAGGTACACTGGATACCGCAGGTGTTGCAAACAGAAAGCAGGCCCGTTCTAAGTACGGTGCTAAGAGACCGAAGAAGTAATTCTTTTCAAAAAGATATCTGATTCAGTCACTTTCTGGCTGATAAGCCAAAAAACACGACGTGACGGGAAACTGTCACGCATTAGTGCCGGCATTCGAACTTATAAGCTCCTGACGGTTGCAGGAATATTTATATGACACAAGAACCGCGCACGAACACAGACGACAATGTGAGTACCTGTGATTTAATGAATAATTAAGGAGGGAAGTAACGTGCCACGTAAAGGACATACCCAAAAGAGAGATGTGTTGGCAGATCCCATGTACAACAATAAGGTTGTTACAAAGCTGATCAACAACATTATGTTAGACGGCAAGAAAGGGGTTGCCCAGAAGATCGTTTACGGTGCATTTGCTCAGGTTGAAGAGAAGACCGGCAAGCCCGCACTGGACGTTTTCGAGGAAGCTATGAACAACGTAATGCCTGTTCTGGAAGTTAAGGCAAAGCGTGTCGGCGGTGCAACTTACCAGGTGCCGATCGAAGTTAAGCCTGAAAGAAGACAGGCACTCGGACTTCGTTGGTTGACTATGTTCTCCCGTAAGAGAGGCGAGAAGACCATGGAAGAGAGACTGGCTAACGAGCTTATGGATGCAGCAAACAATACCGGTTCTGCTGTAAAGAGAAAAGAAGACATGCACAAGATGGCAGAAGCAAACAAGGCGTTTGCTCACTATCGTTTCTAATCTGGAAAGAAGGAGGAAACAACCTTGGCTGGAAGAGAATATCCGTTAGAGAGAACCAGAAATATCGGAATTATGGCTCATATTGATGCTGGTAAGACCACACTGACTGAGCGTATCCTGTATTACACTGGTGTTAACTACAAGATCGGTGATACTCATGAAGGTACTGCTACCATGGACTGGATGGAGCAGGAGCAGGAGAGAGGTATCACGATCACTTCAGCTGCCACCACATGTCACTGGACTCCTGAAAAGGAGACAAAGCCGATGCCCGGAGCTCCGGAATACCGTATCAACATTATCGATACTCCAGGACACGTAGACTTCACAGTAGAAGTTGAGCGTTCCCTGCGTGTACTTGATGGTGCTGTCGGCGTATTCTGTGCAAAGGGTGGTGTAGAGCCTCAGTCTGAGAACGTATGGCGTCAGGCTGATAAGTACAACGTACCTCGTATGGCATTCATCAACAAGATGGATATCATGGGTGCAGATTTCTACAAGGCTGTAGAGCAGATTAAGACCAGACTTGGTCATAACGCTGTTCCGATTCAGTTACCGATTGGTGCTGAAGATGATTTCAAAGGTATCATTGACCTGTTCGAAATGCAGGCATATATCTATAATGATGAAAAGGGTGAAGACATCACCATCACTGAGATCCCCGAAGATATGAAGGATCAGGCAGAAGAGTACAGAACTGCTATGATCGAAGCTATCTGCGAGACCGATGATGATCTGATGATGCAGTACCTGGAAGGTGAAGAGCCTTCTGAGGCTGACCTGAAGAAAGCTCTGAGAGCAGCAACAATCTCTGTTGCTATCATCCCTGTTTGCTGCGGTACCGCATACCGTAACAAGGGTGTTCAGAAGCTGCTGGATGCTATCGTAGAGTACATGCCGGCTCCTACCGATATCCCGTCTATCAAGGGTGTCGATCTGGACGGCAACGAAGTAGAAAGACACTCTTCTGATGAGGAGCCTTTCGCTGCTCTGGCATTCAAGATCATGACCGACCCCTTCGTTGGTAAGCTGGCATTCTTCCGCGTATACTCCGGTACCATGAATTCCGGTTCTTACGTACTGAATGCAACGAAGGACAAGAAGGAGCGTGTAGGACGTATCCTTCAGATGCACGCAAATAAGAGAGCGGAGCTGGATAAGGTTTATTCCGGTGATATCGCTGCAGCAGTTGGCCTGAAGGTTACAACTACCGGTGATACGATCTGTGATGAGCAGCATCCGGTTATCCTGGAATCCATGGAGTTCCCGGAGCCCGTTATCGATATCGCTATCGAGCCTAAGACCAAAGCTGGTCAGAGCAAGATGGGCGAAGCACTGGCTAAGCTGGCTGAAGAAGACCCGACCTTCCGTGTTCATACCGATCAGGAAACCGGTCAGACCATTATCTCCGGTATGGGTGAGCTTCATCTGGATATTATCGTTGACCGTCTGCTGCGTGAGTTCAAGGTAGAGGCAAACGTTGGTGCACCTCAGGTTGCATACAAGGAAACCTTCACCAAGGCTGTTGATATCGACAGTAAGTACGCTAAGCAGTCCGGTGGACGTGGTCAGTACGGACATTGTAAGGTTCACTTCGAGCCTCTGGAAGCAAACTGCGAGAAGTTTGATTTCGACCCGAAGGCTAACATCCTGATCAATGATCCGCCTACACTGTTATTCGAGTCTTCTGTAGTTGGTGGTGCGATTCCGAAGGAATACATCCCGGCTGTAGGTGAAGGTATTCAGGAAGCTGCTCAGGCAGGTATCCTGGGTGGATTCCCGGTTCTGGGTGTACATGCAAATGTATACGATGGATCTTACCATGAAGTCGATTCCAGTGAAATGGCATTCCACATCGCTGGTTCCATGGCGTTCAAGGATGCTATGGCAAAGGCAGGCGCTGTTCTGCTTGAGCCGATCATGAAGGTTGAGGTATCTACTCCTGAGGAATACATGGGTGATGTTATCGGTGATATTAACTCCCGTCGTGGCCGTGTAGAAGGTATGGATGATGTAGGTGCCGGCAAGATGGTTCGTGGTTTCGTACCGCTGGCAGAAATGTTCGGTTATGCAACCGACCTGCGTTCTAAGACTCAGGGACGTGGTGCTTACTCCATGTTCTTCGAGAAGTACGAGCCCGTTCCGAAGAACGTACAGGACAAGATCCTGTCCGCTAGAAACGGTAAGTAATTTATTGTTTGTAAACCCTTGTTTTTTCAAAAACAACTTGAAAAAACAAGGGGTATGCAATATAATGAGTACAGTTTAGTATTGTAAATGATATGCCCTAAGGGCAACCTATTACAAGGAGGACATTTAAAAATGGCTAAAGAGCATTTTGACAGAAGTAAGCCGCATTGTAACATTGGTACAATCGGACACGTTGACCATGGTAAAACTACTCTGACTGCTGCAATCACCAAGGTTCTGGCAGAGAGAGTTCCGGGTAACGCAAAGGTAGATTTCGAGAACATCGATAAGGCTCCCGAAGAGAGAGAGCGTGGTATCACAATTTCTACCGCTCACGTAGAGTATCAGACTGAGAAGAGACATTACGCTCACGTTGACTGCCCTGGTCACGCTGACTACGTAAAGAACATGATCACTGGTGCTGCACAGATGGATGGTGCTATCCTGGTTGTAGCTGCTACCGATGGTCTGATGGCTCAGACAAGAGAGCACATCCTGCTGTCTCGTCAGGTAGGTGTACCTTACATCGTTGTATTCCTGAACAAGTGTGATATGGTTGATGATGACGAGCTGATCGAGCTGGTTGAGATGGAAGTAAACGAAGAGCTTGAGAAGTACGGCTTCGAAGGATGCCCGATCATCAAGGGTTCCGCTCTGAAGGCTCTGGAAGATCCGATGGGACCGTGGGGCGACAAGATCATGGAGCTGATGGATGCAGTTGATTCCTTCATTCCGGATCCTCAGCGTGATACCGATAAGCCTTTCCTGATGCCTATCGAGGATATCTTCTCCATCACCGGTCGTGGTACCGTTGCTACTGGTAGAGTAGAGCGTGGTGTTATCCATGTATCTGATGAAGTAGAAATCGTTGGTATTAAGGAAGAGACCCGTAAGGTTGTTGTTACTGGTGTTGAGATGTTCCACAAGCTGCTGGACGAAGGTCAGGCTGGTGATAACATCGGTGCTCTGCTGCGTGGTGTTCAGAGAACTGAAATCGAAAGAGGACAGGTTCTGGCTAAGCCCGGCACTGTTACCTGCCACAAGAAGTTTACCGCTCAGGTTTACGTTCTGACTAAGGACGAGGGTGGCCGTCATACTCCTTTCTTCAACAACTACAGACCTCAGTTCTACTTCAGAACCACCGATATTACTGGTGTCTGCAACCTGCCTGAGGGTACTGAGATGTGCATGCCTGGTGATAACGTAGAGATGACCATCGAGCTGATCCATCCGATCGCTATGGAGCAGGGTCTTACCTTCGCTATCCGTGAGGGCGGCCGTACCGTAGGTTCTGGTCGTGTTGCTACCATCATCGAGTAATCTTTGATTGATAGTCTCATAAAGTGAAATAAAAGCCTCCTGGGATTTCCCAGGGGGCTTTTTTGCGCCATAGGAAATGCGGCGCAAAAAGCGCTCCGCGTGGATCGCACTGCGGCGGAACAGAATTTATTGCTTCGCGACCCGCCGCAGGCGAAGAATTTAGCGGAAAAATCCACAATTCAGAAAGATTTCACTTTCTTTTTTCGGAGATTTGCACTATGATAATAAGAGCAGAATAAATGACATAGGAGGAATCCATATGATTTCAAACCAGGTATTACAGAGTACCATTGATGGCCTGAAGAATATTACGAGAGTAGATTTCTGTGTGGCAGATACAGAAGGGAAAGCGCTGGCAGCGACATTTAACTGTGGCACGGAGTACGAAGATGCAGTCATGAACTTCGTAGAATCCCCGGCGGACAGCCAGGTGCTTTCCGGATTCCAGTTCTTTAAGATTTTTGATGAACACCAGTTGGAGTTTGTACTGCTGGTTCACGGTACGACCGAGGATGCTTACATGATCGGTAAGCTGGCGACGTTCCAGATCCAGAACCTGCTGGTAGCTTACAAGGAGCGCTTTGACAAAGATAACTTCATCAAGAACCTGCTGCTGGATAACCTGCTGCTGGTGGATATTTATAATCGTGCAAAGAAGCTGCACATCGACGCGACAGCCCGTAGAGTTGTCTATGTGATCGAGACAAAGTACGAGAAGGACATGAACGCTCTGGAGACGATCCGCAGCCTGTTTGCCGGTAGAGTAAAGGATTTCATTACCGCAGTTGATGAGAAGTATATCATTCTCGTAAAGGAGCTGCGCCCGGATGAGACGATGGAGGATCTGGACAAGACGGCCAGCGTGATCCTCGATATGCTGAACGCAGAAGCGATGTCTCCGGTTCACATTGCGTATGGTACGATCGTAAACGAGCTGAGGGAGGTATCCCGCTCTTATAAAGAAGCAAAGATGGCGCTGGATGTTGGCAAGATCTTCTATAGCGATAAGATGATCGTGGCATATGCACGCCTTGGTATCGGACGTCTGATCTATCAGCTGCCGCTGCCGCTGTGCCGTATGTTCATCAAAGAGATCTTTGGCAGCAAGTCTCCCGATGAGTTTGATGATGAGACTCTGACAACGATCAACAAGTTCTTTGAAAACAGCCTGAACGTATCCGAGACCTCCAGACAGCTGTATATTCACAGAAATACACTGGTATATCGTCTGGATAAGCTGCAGAAGTCTACCGGACTGGATCTGCGTGTCTTTGAGGACGCGATCACATTCAAGCTGGCATTGATGGTAGTGAAGTATATGAAGTATATGGAGACGATCGATTATTGATCTTTCGCCCGGAATGGAGAATTGATGATCGTACTGGATCAGGTTGTAAAGACATATGAGAAGAACAGCAGTTATACGGTACGTGCGCTGAAAGGCGTCTCCCTCCATATCGAGGACGGTGAGTTTGTATTTCTGGTCGGAAACAGCGGCTCCGGTAAGTCTACGATCCTGCGCCTGCTGCTGCGGGAACTGAAAGCCACATCCGGCAGTGTGCAGGTGGATGGCATGGCGCTGGAGAAGCTCTCCTCGCGGAAATTGCCGAAATACCGCAGAAAGCTGGGTGTTGTATTTCAGGATTTCCGACTGCTGGGCGACCGAAATGTATATGAAAATGTTGCACTGGCGCAGCGGGTGATAGCTGCGCCTGTTTCTGGTATCCGAAAGGCAGTTCCGGCGATGTTAAATCAGGTGGGACTGGCTTCCCGGTATAAGAGTTACCCGGCGCAGCTTTCCGGCGGTGAGCAGCAGCGCGTCGCTATTGCAAGAGCGCTGGTGAACAAGCCGGAGATTCTGTTGTGTGACGAGCCAACGGGAAATCTGGACCCGGACAATACGCGGGAGATTATGCGTTTGCTGCTGCAGGCAAATGAGGCAGGCACAACGGTGGTTGTTGTCACGCACAACATGGAGATGGTGCGTCAGATGGGCAAGCGTGTGATCACGCTGAGCCGCGGCGTGATCACCGGAGACACTTCCGGCAGAGACGGTGCAAAACCCGCAAAGCTGGAACTGGAGGAGCCGGAAGAAGAATTAGAACCGGAGATCACCGAACTGGAAATGGAGGATATCGAGTAGGATGAAGCTGCGGACATTTTTTTATTGTATGAAGCAGGGCATCCTGAATATCGGACGGAACCGCCTGTTTTCGTTGGCATCCACCGTCACGATTGCTGCGTGTGTATTCCTGTTCGGTATTTTTTATATGGTAGTGATGAACCTGCAGTATATGGCGCAGGAAGCAGAGAATAACGTGGGAATCACGGTGTTCTTTGAGCAGGGGCTGGAGGATGCCCGTATTGAGCAGATCGGACAGCAGATTGAAAGCCGCGCCGAGGTGGATCATGTGACGTACATTTCCGCGGAAGAAGCGTGGGAAACGTACAAGCAGACTTATTTTGCAGACAACCCGGAACTGGCGGATGGTTTTTCAGAAAATCCGCTGGCAAATTCCGCGTCCTATCAGATCTTTCTGAAGGATGTGAGCATGCAAATGCAGGTTGTGCAGTGGCTGCAGCAGTTGGATGGCATCCGCAAGGTCAACTATTCCGAAGCGGCGGCAGGTGGTCTGGCGAGTCTGAACAACCTTGTGGGCTATGTATCCATCATCATTATCGGTGTGCTGCTGGCAGTGTCCTTGCTGCTCATCAGCAATACGATCTCGCTGGCGTATGCCGTCAGACGGGATGAGGTGGAAATCGTAAAATGGATCGGTGCGACGAATGGATTCGTCCGGGCACCGTTTATCGTAGAAGGTCTGTTGATTGGACTGATAGGCGCGGCGATCCCGCTGGTGGGACTGTACTTTTTGTATGGAAAAGCCGTAACTGTCATCCTGAATCACTTCGGCATCTTGACGAGTGTGCTGACATTCCTCGGAGCCGGTGAGATCTTCCGGGTACTGATTCCGGTAGCGCTGCTTTTGGGCGGCGGCATCGGATTCTGCGGCAGCTTCTTTACGATTCGGAGGCAGTTGAAGGTATGAGAAATAGAATCAAGAAAATGCTTTGTCTGATGCTGGCGGCAGCGCTGGTGCTGCTCTCTGTGAGCAGTCAGGCATCGCAGGAAGAAATCGATCAGGTCAAGGAAAATATCAATGATTCAGAGCAGGCGATTCAGCAGGCGGAGCAATTGTTATCGGATCTGGAGCAGAAAAAAAGCGATACCGTTGCTTATCTGCAGGAGTTGAGCGCTGCGGTGAATGAAAAAGATGCCACAATCGCGGACATCCAAAATCAGATCACCACAAAACAGCAGGAAATCGACGCGGCACAGGCAGAATTGACGGAATCCCAGGCATTGGCGGATCAGCAATATGAGGATATGAAGCTTCGCATTCAGTACATGTACGAGGCGGGCGAGGATGAATTGCTGGATATTTTATTCTCCTCTCAGTCGCTGCCGGAGCTTTTGAGCCATTCGGAGTATATTTATCAGATGAGCGAATATGATAGAAATATGCTGACAACCTATGAGGAGACACTGCAGCGTGTGGAGACGGCGAAGGCAGAGATGGAAGCCGGACAGGCACAGCTGACAGAGCTTCTCGATGGCGCGGAGCAGGAAAAAGAGGCGCTTTCTCTGCTGGCAGATGCGCAGAACAGCAAGCTGCAGGAATTGTCGAACTCCATCGCGGCAGCACAGGGAGATCTGGGGGAGCAGCAGGTGGATCTGGGAGAACAGCAGGAATTGCTGGAATATTTGCAGGCAGAGATGGAGCGGCAGATGGCGGAGGCACTTCGCCAGGCACAGCTTCTGGCAGAGGAACAAGCGCGGGCGGAAGAGTCCTCCCGTGCGGCAGAATCCGCAGCAGCGGCAAGTTCTGCAGCAGCTTCTTCCGATGTTGCGGATAACAATACTGGAAATAATAACAATAATAATAGCAGTAACAGTACGAGCGCAGCGGACAGCACGACTGCAGCAAATAACAACAGCTCCACAGCGAGTGTCGTATTGACCTGGCCGCTGCCGGGATATCATCGGATCACGAGTACATTTGGACCTCGTCCCAATGCGCCGGTGGCAGGCGTGGCAGCATATCACAATGCCATTGATATCGCAGCACCGAATGGCACGACCATTGTTTCCGCCGGAGACGGCACCGTGTATTATGCCGGTGATGGCGTGGCGATGTCCAGTCAGGCGGGCGGCTATCAGGTGTGGGTGTCCCACGAGGGCGGCAAATACATCACGATGTACTTGCACTGTTCGAAGCTGCTGGTATCTGCCGGACAGACGGTCAAGGCGGGAGATGCCATTGCGGAAGTGGGAAATACCGGACTTTCTGCCGGAAATCATCTGGACTTCCGAATTTTATATCAGGGCAGCTACATTGACCCGCTGGGAAGTATGGTAACGTATCAATAAAAGAAAGTAAGAAACAAGACAAGGAGGAATCCACCGATGGACGAAGAAAGAAGAGACGACATCCGGAATACACCGCTGAATCCATATAATCCGATTCCGGAAGAACCGAAGAAAAAGCCAAGCGGACAGCGAGGACTTTCAATCGGTGTGGGCATTCTCATCGGCGCACTGCTCAGTGCCGTGATCGTGAGCCTGCTGTTCCTGGGCTACATCGCGTCAATGCGCGGGCACCGCTATAACAACAACGGACAGAGCACAAACGGCGGCAATACGGCAGATGCAGATGACGGCGCATTGCTGAACAGTGAGCTGGTGGACAAGATCCAGGAGATCGAGGAGTACATTGACACCTATTATCTGTACGATGAGGACAAAAACGCAGCGAGGGACGGCATGCTGTCCGGTCTTGTGGCTTCTTTGGATGATGCCTATGCTTATTATTATAACGAAGAAGAATATCAGGCGCTGGTGGAATCTAACTCCGGCACCTACTGTGGTATCGGCGTACAGGTGACGCAGGAAGCGGCGACAAAGCTGATTACCGTCACAAAAGTATTTCCGGGTACGCCCGCGTATGAAGTCGGCATTCAGCCCGGTGATATCCTCGTGAGCGTCGGGGACATGGACATTGCGGACATGGACCTGAGCACCGTAGTCACCTACATCCGGGGCGAGGAAGGCACGACTGTGGATGTGACATTCTATCGCAGTGAGGATGAGCAGAACCACACCTTCACCGTAGAGCGCCGTACTATCGACAGCCCATCGGTAGAGTATGAGATGCTGGACGACAACATTGGTTACATCCAGCTGACGGAGTTCTCGGAGAACACCTACGATCAGTATATGGCAGCCATCAACGACCTGAAAGATCAGGGTGTGGAGGGACTGCTGGTGGATGTTCGAAACAATCCCGGCGGACTGCTGACATCCGTTGTGGACATTCTGAATGAAATGCTGCCGGAGGGCACCATCGTTTCCGTTCGCGATAAGGACGGCAATGAGCAGGTATATTCTTCGGACGCAGATCAGGTAATCTCAGTTCCGACGGTTGTTCTCGTCAATGGCAACAGCGCCAGCGCAGCGGAGATCTACACTGCAGCGATGCAGGACTACGGCGTTGGGGAAATCGTGGGAACAAAGACCTTCGGCAAGGGCATCGTGCAGACGATCATCACCCTGTCGGATCAGAAGACTGCTCTGAAAATCACCACCGCCCGTTACTACACACCCAACGGCGTGTGCATCCACGGCGAAGGCATTGAGCCGGACGACGTAGTAGAGCTGGACGAAGGACTGGCGACAAAGGCAGTCATCAGCAAAGACGAAGACAATCAGTTCCAGGAGGGACTGCGGATCTTAAAAGAGAAGATGGATTAAATGGTATTGGGGAGGAGCTTACAATGAAGACATCAAAAGAACTGTTCGGCAAGACAGCGGGCGGCGAGGAAATCTGGCGCTACCGTCTGGAGAATGAAGCTGGTGTGGCTGCAACATTTTTGAATCTCGGTGCGATCTGGGAGAAGATGCTCGTGCCGGGAAAGGACGGCGAGGTGGCAGATGTGATTCTGGGTTTTGACGATCTGCCCAGCTATGAGACAAACATCCCGCACTTTGGTTCTCCTGTGGGACGTCATGCAAATCGCATCGGCGGTGCCAGCTTCGAGCTGAATGGCAAGATCTACGAGCTGGCAAAGACGCAGGCAGGCGTGAACAATATTCACAGTGGTCCCAATCTGTATCACACCCGCGTATGGCGTGGTGAGTTGGACGAGGCGAATGCCACGGTAACATTTCACCTGCTTAGCCCGGACGGAGACCAGGGATTCCCCGGCAATCTGGACATTGCAATCTCATATACGCTGACCGAGGACAGCGAAGTGAAGATCCACTACTATGCAGTGCCGGATCAGGATACGATCGTGAACTTCACAAACCATTGCTATTTCAATCTGGCTGGACAGAATCATCCGGAAAAGGCGATGGACCAGGTCGTGGAGATCGAGAGCGATTACTTTACACCGGCAGATGCGACCGGCATTCCCACCGGTGAGATTCGCGCCGTAGACGGCACACCGATGGACTTCCGCACCCCGAAGACTGTGGCAAGAGATATCAACGAAGATTATGAGCCGCTGCATCAGGGCAATGGCTACGATCACAACTGGCTCATCCGTGGGGAGGAAGGCACGCTGCGCCTGGCAGCCATCTGTACCGATCCAGACAGCGGACGTCAGATGGAGGTCTACACCGATCAGCCGGCAATGCAGTTCTACACCTTCAACATGACAAAAGAGCGGGAAGAAAGCCTGCCCGCCGGAAAAGATGGCACACATTACACCTTCCGCAGCGCCTGCTGCTTCGAGACACATCGGACACCCGATGCGATCCACCAGCCGAAATTCGGAACACCGGTGGTGAAAAAAGGAGAAGCGTATGATAGTGTGACGGTGTATAAGTTTGGAGTAAAGAAGTAAAAAAAGAAAAGACGATACAGAAGCATTGAAAAAGGACGAGATTGTGAAATCTCGTCCTTCCTTATATCTCCAACCTTCCCCTCATCAGATACCCCGTCTGCACCGGCGCAATTCCATCCTCCGACCAGAGGACGCGTCCGGAGATGTGGCAGGCGACCGGTGTCGAGATATGCGGCGACTTCAGCTGCAGTGTCAGTTCAAAGTCCGGATGATCCTGCGTAGCCTGTTTCACAGCCTCGGAGATTATTGTCAGTTCGTCCGATGAGATAAACGGCAGCTGTTCCGGAGTCGGATCTGCGATGGACTGACTGACACCGAAAAATTCTGCAGAGATCGGTGACAGGTTGAGCATGTGACTCTGATCATCATAGATCAGAAACAGGTCTTTGGAGCCGGAAGTAAAGAACTCCAGAGCCCTCCAGTCGTATGCGGAACCGATCATGGAATTGTGATGCAGAGAGCGATGGCCACTCAGAATCGAGCGGGTAACACTGCTCAACAGGCGGTGGTTCAGAGATCCATCAATAGGACGATTCAGCTGTTCCTTGAGCTGATCCTGCACTTCGTCGAGGCAGCGCAGCAGCAGCGGAGAGAACGCACCGCACTCGCCGTTCTGGATCATGCGGATCGCTTCCTCGTGGGGAATCGCTTTTTTATAACAGCGATCACTGGTGAGCGCATCGTAAACATCAGCAAGGGAAACCACCTGAGCTGCGATCGGGATCGCGTCGCCTACCAGACCATCGGGATAGCCGCGACCATCATAGCGCTCATGATGCCAACGACAGATCTGATAAGCTGTGTTCAAAAGCTCGGTATGTCCATCCGTGGGGACAGCCTGCAGGATGTTCGCACCTGCCATGGAGTGAGTCTTCATGATGGCAAATTCTTCGTTCGTCAGACGACCGGGCTTGTTCAGAATCTTTTCATCAATGGTGATTTTACCGATATCGTGCAGGGCGGATGCGGTGCTGATCCGCAGGATATCGCCGGGGGTCAGCTGGTAGCGGTTAGTCATCTGTACAAGATGCTGCAGCAGGATCGCGGTCATCGTCTGAATGTGGTGAACATGCATGCCGCTCTCACCGTTACGGAACTCAACGACCTGAGCCAGTACGGAGATCATGAGGGAGCTGTTTTGCTCTTTTTCGTAGATCTGCTCCTCCACTAAGTGAATCAGACGGTTCTGTCGTTCAAACAGCGTGATTGTGTTCGCAACGCGGTTGGATACGATTGTGTAGTCGAAAGGACGGCGGATGTAGTCGGTGGCACCCAGCTTGTAGCACTTATTGATCGAGGCGTCAGAATCATCCGCGGAGATGACAATGACAGGAACGGAATCTGTCCAGTGATAGCGATTCATCATGCTCAGTACCTGAAAACCATCCATTCCGGGCATGACAATATCCAACAGGATCAGAGACAGCTCTTCTACATGCTCGCGGATCAGATCAATCGCCTCGTTCCCGTCACATGCTTCCAACACCTGATAGTCCTCGTCCAGCATCTCGCGAAGAATCAGGCGGTTTACTTTGGCATCGTCAACGATTAAGATAGTTCGACTGTTTGCAGATGACATAAAGGCTCTCCTTTGTATGTAACGATATAATACCTCATAATTGTTTTTCATTATAAAATGGAATGTAAATATTTTCAATGTATTTATAAAAATAATACTCACAACGAATTCTTACTTGACGCACTTATAGAGAAAGATGGTATAATAAAAAGATGAGCGAAGGAGGAAGGGTAGAATGCCAATTGGTGTTATTGTGAATGTAATTGCGGTCATTCTGGGCGGCATCACCGGAACATTGATCGGACCAAAGTTAAAAGAGTCTTTTAAGGAAAATCTGAATCTCGTGTTTGGGGCCTGTGCATTGACGATGGGGGTCAATGCCATCATGAATATGCAGAACATGCCGGCAGTTATTTTTGCAGTGATTGCAGGCACAGCGATCGGACTGGGAATCCATCTGGGGGATCGGATTCAGGGCGGAGCGCGGATGCTCCAAAAAGGGATCGAGCGGTTCTTCCCGGCAAATTCTTCGGAATTGTCCGGAAAGGCATACGATTCCATGCTGGTGACGGCAATCGTGCTGTTTTGTGCCAGCGGTACCGGTATTTACGGAACGATGGTATCCGGTATGACGGGAGATCACAGCATTCTGTTTGCAAAGTCGATTCTGGATTTTCCGACGGGATTGATCTTTGCCTGTTCCATGGGCATTGTGACGTCCTTTATTGCGATTCCGCAGTTTGTGATCTTTATGCTGCTGTATCTGCTGTCCGGAATGATCTTGCCGCTGTGTACGGATATGATGATCGGAGATTTCCGCGCCTGTGGCGGTGTATTGCTGCTTGCCACCGGCTTCCGGATGATGAAGGTCAGGGAGTTTCCCATTGCGGATATGATCCCGGCGATGGTGCTTGTCATGCCGGTGAGCTGGCTGTGGTCTATGCTGTAAGAGGCTGTTTGAAATAAGAGGAGAGTAAGTCTTGAAGGAAATTGATTTTATCAGGCACGCTGCACGAAGGATAACGCTTGGCGGAATGTGCGCAGTGCTTGTTTTGGGGAGTACTGCCTGCCACAGGGAGATGGAGGCAGTGGATCGGGAAGCGGTGAATATGCTGGAGATGGAACAGACAGTGGATGCGTCGTCTGTGGCAGATGAGATTCATGAGCTGGAGAGCAGCAGAGAGCAGTCTGTGGCGGATTCCATTGCGGAGAGCAGCAGAGAGGAGTCTCAGTCGATTGCGGATTCCATCGCGGCGCTGGAAGCGGAAGAGGCATCGAAGGCTGCGGAGGAGTCTGCGAGAGCGGCATCGGAAGCGGCTGCGACGAATCAGGCAGCGCAGGCAGAGTATTTGCAGCAGCTTGTTGCCGGAACGAATCTGGTTCCAAACGGCGTGACGACTATCACAACGAATGATCTGCCGGTGATTCAGAAGCTGTTCCGCAATACGGTGGTCATCGGAGATTCCCGCGCGGAGGGTCTGTCGGCATATGGCATTTTGTCGGACAGCGAAGTGAGCTATGTCCGCGGTGCCCATGTGGATCAGATGTATGGAGCGGTGGCGACAGCCGCATCGCGGAATCCTTCCAAAGCGATTTTTATGATGGGATTGAATGACATGCTTGTGTACAATGGAGATTCCGCAGCGTGGATCGCTTCGTATCATGCGCTGATCGAGAATTTCCGCTCGCAGGCGCCAAATTGTCAGATCTATGTGCATTGTGTGCTGCCGGTGACGCAGGCGAGTATTGATCGTCAGCCGCTGACCGGATATTGCAGTGCGTTCAGTCAGGCGGAGTATCAGATGTGTCTGGACTACGGCTATCATTATGTGGACGGAACAGCTTATTTGTCGCCGGATCTGTATTACAGTGACGGACAGCATTTCCAGAAGGCGTTTTACATGTACTGGGTACAGGATATGGCAAACCAGCTGGGGCTGTGGGGGGAGGTTACTCCGTGAAATTAAAGGTAGAAAAGACTTTATTTGTGGTCGTGCTGGTATGCTTTATGGGCGCGATGCTGTGGGAGAAAAAAGCAGCGGACATGCCTCTTTCGGAGGTGGAGAGCCAGCTGTTTGCGGACAGAGAGCTTTCCGGTGCGGAGAAGGCGGAGGCTGGAAAGCTGCGCAGATTGTGCGGACTGAACGCTTCGGATTATGCGGAAGTGCTGTATTATTGTCCGGTATCGAATATGGATGTGGACGAGCTGCTCATCGTGAAGGTTGCAGATGAATCGCAAAAAGAGGCAGTCCGGACGGCGGTGGAGAATCGTCTGAGCGTTCAGAAAAAGAATTTTGATGGTTATGGCATTGATCAGACAGATATTTTGAACCGGGCGGAGATCTGGTCCGACGGTTCCTATGTGTGTCTGATCGTAAACAAAGATGCGTCTGAATGGCTGGATGCACTGAAGAAGATTTTGGGGGCTTAGGGAAATGGTATTTAGCAGTTTGACGTTTTTATTTGCATTTCTGCCGGTTTCCCTGCTGCTCTATTACGTGGTTCCTGGCAAGTGGAAGGATGTGGTGCTGTTTGCTGTCAGCCTGCTCTTTTACGCCTGGGGAGAACCGGTGTATGTATTTTTGATGCTGTACAGCATTATTTTGAACTATCGGATGGGTCTGGCGATGGAGCGGCATCCGGAGCAGAAGAAACAGACGATGATATTTGCGGTTGTTTTGAATCTGGCGATGCTGGGATTCTTTAAGTATTATGGATTTGTTGTGGAAAATCTGAACCGGATCCTGCCGTTCACGATCCCGGAGCGGGAGCTGCCGCTGCCCATCGGTATTTCGTTCTACACGTTCCAGGCGTTATCTTACATACTGGATCTCTATTGGGGACGGATTCGCTGCCAGTACAATTTTGTGCGGTTCGGTGCATATATTACAATGTTCCCGCAGCTGATCGCAGGACCGATCGTGCGGTACAACGACATTGAGGAGGAGCTGGATCACCGCAAATTGTCGCTGTCGCAGGCAGGACAGGGGGCGCAGATTTTCTTATTTGGTATGGGCAAGAAGGTGCTTCTGGCAAATACCATCGGCAGTCTGCACGATACCCTGGCGGCAATGGGGAATCTGTCCACCGGTGCAGCGTGGCTGTCCGCAATCGCGTATACGCTGCAGATTTATTTTGACTTTTCCGGATATTCGGAGATGGCGATCGGTCTCGGCAAGATGCTGGGCTTTACCTTCCCGAAGAACTTTGATTATCCGTATGCGTCCACGAGCGTGACAGAGTTCTGGAGACGGTGGCACATTTCACTGGGTACCTGGTTCCGGGAATATGTCTATATCCCACTGGGCGGCAATCGCGTGTCGGTGAAGAGACATATCGCGAATATTATGCTCGTGTGGCTTTTGACCGGCTTCTGGCACGGAGCCAGCTGGAACTTTGCATTGTGGGGCGTGTATTATGGTATTCTGCTTTTGGTTGAAAAGTATTTCCTGAACAATCAAAAGTGGATCCCGACGTGGATGCGCTGGATCCTGACGCTGTTTGCGGTTGTGATCGGCTGGGTGATCTTCGCGGCAAATGGACTGAGTGACATCGGTCATACGCTGCAGGCGATGTTCCATGGCGGCAGCACGGTATTCTGGGATCAGACGGCATCGTATTATCTTCGGACAAATTGGGTGCTGTTAGCTGCCGGTGCGATTTTCAGTATGCCGTTTGTAGGACGGGTGCGCGGCTGGCTCATGCAGCAGCATCGCGGTGTTATGGCAGCGTTCTGTGTGCTTCTGTTTGTGGCAAGTCTGGCCTGCCTGATCACGCAGAACTATAATCCGTTCCTGTATTTCCGATTCTGATGGGGAAGGGGAAAGATGAGCAGACAAAATTTAAATATCAAAAAATATCGAAGAAAGCTGCAGGCGGCGCGGAGCAGACGGTATTATCAGAAGTTTGGTTTGATCGCAGGTGTTGTGATCGTGGGCATTCTGCTGGTAAATCTCGTTGCGCCGGACAAGAGCTATTCCGCTTCGGAAAAGCGCAATCTGTCCCAGTTTCCGAAGCTGACGCTGGTGCGGATCGTGGACGGCAGCTTTATGGATGAGATGGAGGACTACGAGGCAGATCAGTTCTTTCTGCGGAGTCAGTGGATGACGCTGCGGACAACGATGGATCGCCTTGTGGGAAAGAATGAGTCACAGGGAGTTTACCTTGGAAAAAATTCGAATTTGATGGAGCGGTTTCACGCAGGCACGGAGGAGAGCAGACAGGCGATCACCAGTGCGGTCAAGGCATTTGCGGAGCGCTATCCGGATGTGAAGACGAGTTTTCTGCTGGTGCCAAACGCAGTGTCTATTGAGTCGGAGCTACTGCCGAAGGATGCATTGACGGACGATCAGAATGCGTATCTCGATGCATTTTTTGGAGAGCTGGGAGATTCCGTGCAGGCGTTGGATGTGCGGGAAGCATTGAAGACGGCGGCGGAGACAACGCAGGTGTATTATCGCACAGATCATCACTGGACAACGGACGGCGCATATGCGGCGTTCCTGAGTGTGGCGGATGCACTGGGTGTGGATGGATCGAGACAGTTTGTGAGCAAGACCGTGTGCAATGATTTCTCCGGATCACTGGCGGCAAAGAGCGGCTTTTATGTGCGGGAGCAGGATGCAATCCATATTTTTACTCCCATCGAGGAAGATCCGATGTATGTGGTGAATTTTGAGGATGGAACACAGAGAGCGACCTGCTATGACGCGGATGCATTGAAAGGCGAGGACCCGTATCAGGTGTTCTTTGGCGGCAATCAGGGCAAGATCACCATTGAGACGAGCGTGGATACGAATCGCAGGCTGCTGGTATTGAAGGATTCCTATGCGAATTGCTTCCTGCCGTTTTTGCTGTCGGAGTTTCAGGAAATTACGATTGTTGACCCTCGCTATTATTACGAGAATCTCAATGATCTGATGGTGACAGAGCAGTATACAGATATGCTGTATTTATATAATGTCAATACGCTGGCGGAGGATACGAATCTGAGTCTGACATTGGCGGAATAAGGAGTGCGGGACGCTCCGGAATGGAGAAAAATCATGGTTTTGAAGCAAATGCTGGAAGTGTATGATGTGCTGGATGACAGCCGGGTGACAGGAGCGGATGTGGCTGCTTACCTGAAGCGTGTCAATCCCGATGCGAATGTGGAAGTGTATGCGGTGCAGGGTGAAAAAGGCACAACCGATATGGTAAAGGTGCGGATTCCCGGAACGAACGGAAAGAGCCGCGGCGGAGATGCGCCGACATTGGGCATTCTTGGTCGTCTTGGCGGCATTGGCGCACGCCCGGAGGTGATCGGCTTTGTGTCGGATGGCGACGGTGCGCTGGCAGCGCTGACCTGCGCGGCAAAGCTGTTAGATATGCAGAAGAAGGGAGATTCTGTGGAGGGAGATGTGTTTATTTCTACGCAGATCTGTCCCCATGCACCGGTGACACCCCATGAGCCGGTTCCGTTTATGGGAGCGCCGGCATCTATGGCGATCATCAACCGGGAGGAGGTTTCTCCGGAGCTGGATGCGATCCTGTCCTGCGACACGACGAAGGGCAATCGAATCCTGAATCATCGCGGCTTTGCCATTTCTCCCACGGTGAAAGAGGGCTATATTCTGCGGGTTTCCGAAGACCTGCTGGATCTGGTGGAGATCACCACCGGCAGAGCGCCGGTAGTATTGCCGTTGACGATGCAGGATATCACGCCTTATGGAAATGGCGTTTATCATCTGAACAGCATTTTGCAGCCTGCGACCGCGACAGATGCGCCGGTGGTAGGCGTTGCCATCACGACAGAATCTATGGTGCCGGGCTGCGCCAGCGGTGCAACCCACGGCATCGATGTGGAAGAGACCGCACGCTTCTTACTGGAAGTGGCGAAGAACTTTGGCAGAGGCAAGTGCAGGTTTTACGAGCCGGAGCAGTTTGAACGGATGGAACAGCTCTACGGCAGCATGAAGCAGCTCCAGACACAGGGAAAACAGGACTGATTTTCCCTGGATTTTCCCAATCTGCGGGGAAAAAGTGCCAAAATGCGCGTGAGGGGTGGAAGCGGCGAAAAAAAAGTGCTACACTGACATTTGTTGTGTAAAGTCACTTCGGTGAGAGGAAATAGAGTTTGCTCATGCATGGAGGTAAAGATGCAGGAATTGAAACCAATCAAAGAGGGTAAGGTACGGGAAATTTATGACAATGGCGATAGCCTGATCATGGTAGCGACAGATCGCATCAGCTGCTTTGATGTCATTCTGAACAACGTGGTAACCAAGAAGGGAACGGTTCTGACGCAGATGTCCAAGTTCTGGTTTGATCTGACCGAAGATATCCTTCCGAATCACATGATTTCGGTAGATGTGAAGGATATGCCGGAATTTTTCCAGCAGGAGCGCTTTGACGGCAACAGCATGATGTGTCGTAAGCTGGAGATGCTGCCGGTAGAGTGTATCGTGCGCGGTTACATCACCGGAAGCGGCTGGGCAAGCTATCAGAAGACCGGCAAGGTTTGCGGCATCGCGTTGCCGGAAGGTCTGAAAGAGTCCGACAAACTGCCGGAGCCGATCTACACTCCTTCTACCAAGGCAGAGATCGGAGATCACGATGAGAATATTTCTTATGAGCAGAGCGTAGAATATCTGGAAAAGCGCTTCCCCGGCAAGGGCGAAGAATACGCTTCCAAGCTGCGTGACTATACCATCGCACTGTACAAAAAGTGCGCAGAATATGCACTGAGCCGCGGCATCATCATCGCAGATACCAAGTTTGAGTTTGGTCTGGATGAGAACGGCAACATCGTACTGGGTGACGAGATGCTGACTCCGGACAGCTCCCGTTTCTGGCCGGCAGACGGTTATGAACCCGGTCATGGTCAGCCTTCCTTTGACAAGCAGTTTGCCCGCGACTGGCTGAAAGCAAATCCGGATAATGACTGGACACTGCCGCAGGAGATCGTAGACAAGACCATCGCAAAGTATTTGCAGGCATATGAGCTGCTGACGGGAAAGCCTTTGGAATAAAGATTCGATAAAAACGCAAAGTGTGGGATTTCTCTGTTAATAGAGATTTTCCCACGCTTTTTTTCTATGTCAAAATACCCAGAAAAGAGGTATACTGGACAGTAGAGTGAAAGGAGTGCCGCGGGCGCGACTTTCGGAACGGGGGCGTTATGGGACGAAAGAGCAGTGTGGATATGACGCAGGGACCGATCCTGCGGTTGATTCTGACATTCAGTATTCCGCTTTTGCTGGGAAATCTGTTTCAGGAACTATATCTGGTGGTGGACAGCATAATTGTCGGCAATTTTTGTGATGCGAATGCGCTGGCGGCAGTCGGTTCGGCAGAAAGTCCGTCGAAGGTCATGCTGGCGATGTTCCGCGGACTGAGCGTGGCAACAACAGTGCTGGTCTCGCAGGCAGTCGGGGCAGGAGAACGGGAAAAGCTGGCGAAGATCACGGCGACGTCCAATACGTTTCTGATCGTCTGCGCGGTGCCGATCTCCATTGCAGGAGCGTTTCTTGCAAGACCGATTCTGACAGCAATGCATGTGGAAGAGGGCGCGGCAATGGAATATGCTGTGGCATATATGGTAATTTTGATGCTTGGAACCCTTCCGATGATGGGGTATAATCAGAATGCAGGTCTGCTGCGGGGAATGGGCGACGGCAGATCCCCTCTGTTATTTTTGCTGATTGCCAGCATCGGAAATATTGTGCTGGACTTTTTATTTGTCGGAGGGCTGCATTGGGGAACAGCAGGCGCAGCTGCGGCGACGGTTCTGGCACAGCTGCTGGCATGGGGGTTCAGTATTGTTTATATTCGAAAATATTATCCGGAGCTGGACATGCATCCGCTGCATTTTCGGATTTATGGAGAACATCTGAGAGAATTGCTGCGCATCGGCATTCCCACGGGACTGAATAACTCGATCTTTGTATTCGGTCAGGTGATTGTGACCGCGCAGGTCAATCTGTTCGGTTCTTACGCGACCGCAGGCTACACCTGTGCGAAGCGCATGGATATGCTGGCTTATCAGCCGGTGGGCGCGATGCACGATTGTACGATGACATTTGTGGGGCAAAACATTGGAGCAAAACAGCCGGAGCGGACAAAAAAAGGCGTGCGTCTGGCGCTGATTTCCTGTGTGCTTGTGGATATGGCAGTGTGTGTGCTGATCCTGCTGCTCCGCAATCCGTTGCTGGGGCTGTTCACAAAAGAGCAGGAAGTCATCACGATTGGCGGTTATTATCTGACATCCACGATGCTGCTGTACTGGATGTATGCGGTGTATGAGATCTTGAGTGCGGCGATGCAGGGCTCGGGTGCAGTGCGTTATCCGACGCTCACGAGCGTGCTCATGTTCTGGGGCTGCCGCATTCCGCTGGTGCTGTACTTTGCGAAGCATTATCCGGTGTCGGAGCTGTTCTGGCCATTCCCGATCAGCTGGGCAGTGGCGATGATTTTGTCGGTCGGATTTTACACCTTTGGCAAGTGGAGAAAAGGGGTGCTGTAGAAGTGCGAAGCGCTCCGGAATGGAGAAGATTATGAAATTGTTTGCGTATTCCGTTCGGACGGAATTTGAGAAAGAATGTGTCAAAAAAGAGGCAGCGCGTCTGGGTGCGGAAGTGACGATCACAGGGGAGTATCCCTGCCTGGAAAATGCAGAGCTGGCAAAAGGCTACGATGGCATTTCTATTATTACAAATCCGATGAATGCGGAGCTTTTAGATCGGTTTTATGAGCTGGGAGTTCGCGCAGTTTCCACGCGAAGCATCGGCTATGAACATATTGATGTGGAGTATGCGAAAAAGCTGGGCATGCGCGTAGCGAATGTCAGCTATTCGCCAAATAGTGTGGCAAATTACACCATCATGCTCATGCTGATGGCTTGCCGCAAGCTGCCTTATATTATGAAGAAGGATGAGGTGCAGGATTTTTCTCTGACAGGCAAGATGGGAAAAGAGCTGTCTCTATGTACGGTCGGTGTCATCGGCACCGGCAAGATCGGAGAGACGGTGATCGCACATTTGTCCGGCTTTGGCTGCAAGATTCTGGCGTATGACTTGTATGAGAAGGAGTCTGTCAAGCAGTACGCGGAGTATGTAGATCTGGACGCGCTGTACCGGGAGAGTGACATCATCACGATCCACGTTCCGGGCATGGAGGAAAATCGTCATATGATCAGCGATGATGCCTTTGCGAAGATGAAGGACGGAGTGATCCTCATCAATGCGGCTCGCGGCATGGTCATGGATTCCGAAGCGCTCATGAGGGCGCTGGACAGCGGCAAAGTCGGTTATGCAGCGTTGGATACGATTGAGGATGAGCGTGGTCTGTATTATCTGAACCATGAGGGCGTTGTGCTGGGCAACCGCGAACGCTCGCTGTTAAAGGGCTATTCCAATGTATTGCTGCTTCCGCACATGGCATTTTACACGGATCAGGCGATCTCGGATATGGTGGGCAACTCCATGCGGGCGCTGGCAGCATTTGCGAAGGGCGAGGACAGCCCGTTTGAAGTATAATGAGACAAAAGAGGGAAAGAATGATGAGAATTGCTGTAAAAGTAGGTACTTCCACACTGGCACATGCCACAGGCAGACTGAATATCCGTCAGGTGGAATCTCTGGTAAAAGTTTTGAGTGATCTGAAAAATGCGGGACACGAAATTGTCCTGATCTCTTCCGGTGCCATCGGAATGGGTGTCGGCAAATTGCTGCTATCGGAGCGCCCGACGGACATTCCGACCAAGCAGGCAGCTGCCGCTGTGGGACAGTGCGAGCTGATGTATACCTATGACAGACTGTTTGCGGAGTACAATCACACCGTAGCACAGATCCTGCTGACCCGCGAGGATGTGGAGACATCGGATCGAAAAGAAAATTTCCACAATACAGTGTTCCGCCTGCTGGAATTGCAGGCGCTTCCCATTATTAACGAAAATGATACCGTTGCGACTCACGAGATCACATTGGGTGACAATGATACGCTGTCTGCCATTGTGGCAGCAAATGTGCGGGCAGATCTGCTTGTGCTGCTGTCCGACATCGATGGTCTGTTCACCGCAGACCCGCGAAAGGATCCGAACGCAAAGCTCCTTAAGGAGGTAAAGGAGCTGACACCGGAGATTCTGGCGTTGGCGGGCGGAAAAGGCAGCAATCTCGGCACCGGCGGCATGGAGACAAAGCTCCGGGCAGCAGAGATCGCAACCGAGGCAGGGCTGACGATGGTGATCGCCAACGGTGCGGATCCGAAAGTGCTGTACGACATTGTCGAGGGCAAACAGGTAGGAACACGCTTTTTGCCGAAGCAGCAGTGAGCGTGGAGTAAGACCGGAGCACGGGAAATGTCAGAGAACGAGGAGAGACAATGAGAGCGACACAGGAGATTTTGACAGAGGCAAAGAAAGCAAAGCCGTTTCTGGCAATGGCAGACACGGACCGCAAGAACACGGCACTCACCGCATGTGCGGCTGCACTTCGGAAGCACAAGAAGGAAATTCTCGTTGCAAACGCGGAGGATGTGGAGCATGCGAGAGGCGTGATTTCAGAGGTGATGATCGACCGTCTGCTGTTGACGGAAGCGCGGATCGAGGCGATGGCAAAGGGCATGGAGGAAGTGGCGCTGTTGCCGGACCCGGTTGGAAAAGTTTTGTCCGAGCACACCCGTCCCAATGGCCTGCACATTGAAAAGCGTCAGGTACCGATGGGCGTGATCGCAATTATTTATGAGAGCCGTCCTAATGTGACCAGCGATGCGGCAGCGCTGTGCATCAAAAGTGGAAATGTCTGCATCCTGCGCAGCGGCAAGGAGGCCTGGCATTCGGCAGCCGCAATCGTAGCGGCGATGCAGGAAGGACTCATGCAGGCGGGACTTCCGGAGACCGGCGTGCAGCTCATTGAGGACACGAGCCGCACATCCGCAACGGAGCTGATGAAAGCGAATGGCTATGTGGATCTGCTCATTCCCCGCGGCGGCGCAGGATTGATCCGCAGCTGCGTCGAAAATGCCACCGTGCCGTGCATTCAGACCGGCACCGGCATCTGTCATGTGTATGTGGATGCGGAGGCAGATCTGGACAAGGCGCTGCGCATCATCGAAAATGCAAAGACGAGCCGTCCCAGCGTGTGCAACGCGGAGGAAGTATGCCTTGTGCATGAAAGCGTGGCAAAGCAGTTTCTTCCGATGCTGCGGGAGTGCCTTGTAAATAAGCGTATTGCGAATGGCCAGACACCGGTGGAACTGCGCCTGGATGCGAGAGCCGCAGCAATCATTCCCGGAACACCGGCAGGAGAAAAAGACTTTGATACCGAGTTTCTGGATTATATTCTGGCAGTGGGGATTGTGGACAGCGCAGAAGAAGCAGCTGCGCACATCGCAGCACATTCCACCGGCCACAGCGAAGCCATTATTACCGAAAATGCAGCAATTGCAGAGCGGTTTGTAGCAGGCGTGGACAGTGCAGCCGTCTATGTAAATGCATCCACAAGATTCACAGATGGCGGAGAATTTGGATTAGGCTGTGAAATGGGCATTTCCACCCAGAAGCTTCACGCGAGAGGGCCGATGGGATTAGAAGAGCTGTGCAGCTATCAGTACGTCATTCACGGGGATGGACAGATCCGGTAATTAAAATTTGGACAGGAGCGAGGGTGCTCCGGAAGGGAGTTTACAATGAGATTTTATGGAACAAGTGCAGCAGAGGCAATCCCGAATCCGTTTTGCAGCTGCTATCTGTGTGAAAATGCGAGAAAAATGGGTGGGAAAGATGTGAGACACCGCAGCATGTTCCGCATTGATGAGGAAACATGCATCGACATGGGCGGCGATGCGCTCATCGAGGCGGAGCGCTTTGGTGACTTCAAAAATCTGCGCCAGGTGCTGGTGACTCACACGCACGAAGATCACCTGAACTATGCCATGCTGGGCGTTCGCAAAATGGCGATTGAGCGAGCACCGGAGCCGCTGACCTTTTACATGACCGACCGCGCTTTTGAGATGGCAGAATTTTATCGCAGAGAGCCGCTTATCTTAAAGGGCGAGACTCGCATGATGGAAGACAAGAACATTATCCGCTTTGAAAAGCTGGAGTTTGGCAAAGAAGTCACCATCGGCGACAAGAAAGTGCTGCCGCTGCGGGGCAATCACCTTGGCAATGTGGATGAAAATTCCGCCAATTATTTCATCACGCTGAAAAACGGTCACACCATGTACTACGGACTGGACACCGGATACTATCTGGAAGAGACCTTTGAGGCATTGAAAGGTCGCCATATCGACATCCTCATCAGCGAGTGCACCTACGGAAATGATGCTACGAGACCGGAGAAGCCATTTGGACACCTCGACCAGTACAGCTGTATGCGGGTGTTCCACAGACTGTTCGACCAGGGGACCATCGATGCAAACACCCGCATTTATCTGACCCATATCAACCACACCCATACCGCGACACATGCAGAACTGAGCAAGTTCTTCGCAGAGGCGGATCTGCCGTGCAAGATCGAAGTGGGGTATGATGGGTTGGAGATAGAGGATTAAACCTTCCGGCATATCTAAAATAGAAAAGACTTTGTATCAATCCTGACTGATACAAAGTCTTTTTCTGATTTTATCGTAGACAGAAGCTTTCTAATATCCGAATCTTTACGCCTCCGCCTTTTTCTTTGCTCCCCTCATCCACGTTCCACTGAGATAATAAATAATAAATAAAATTGCGGTTACAACCCAGGTCAGCGGATATGCGAATGCGATCGTAGTGATGTCATTGCGCAGCGGCAGCGCGAAGATGACCCAGGCGATTCGCAGGACGCAGACACCAAAGCAAGTCAAAAGCATCGGGCGGACAGCATCGCCGCAGCCGCGGGCGGTTCCGCCGAAGATTTCGACGAAGCAGAAAGTAGCATAGGTAGGACTGATGACATGCATCATTTTCAGACCGATCTGAACAACCCCTTCATCGCCGGTGAACAGACGGAAGAACATTTCACCGAAGGCGAGGATGATCACACTGAGAGCGATACTGACACCGATGGACATGCCAAGGCAGACACGGGTACTTTTGCGGACACGGTCGTATTTGCCGGCACCGAAGTTCTGCCCGGCAAATGTGGTGATGGAGACACCGAATGCGCCCATGATCATCCAGAAGATACCGTCGATCTTACCAAATGCGGTCCAGGCTGCAACGGTGTCCGTACCGAAGCTGTTAATGCTGGACTGCACGATCAGATTCGATGCGGAATACATGACCTGCTGCAGACCGGCAGGAAGACCGATCCGGATAATGTCTGCGAGCAGAGGACCGGTAAAACGGATCTCAGGAAGCTCCAGACGAAAGTCCCCGTCGGAGCGCATCAGCGCAATAACAACAAAAACGGCACTGATAACCTGAGACAGTGATGTTGCGATGCCGACACCGGCAACACCGAGTCTCAGCACTGCGACAAAGAAGATGTCCAGAACGATATTGATCAGACAGGCTGCGATCAGGTAGTAGAGGGGTCGCTTGGAGTCACCGACGGCACGGAGGATACCGGATCCCATATTATAGACAAGGGAAGGGATGACACCGAGAAAGTAAATCCGCATATAAGTTACAGAATCGTCCAAAATATCATCCGGCGTACCCATTGCAACGAGTGCGGGACGACAGAAGGTGATTCCGATGAATGTCAGAAGGAGTCCGCCCGCGATGGACAATGCGATTGCAGTATGCACAGTTTTGTGGACATGTTCGGTGTCGCGTGCACCGTAAAATTGTGATAGAATAACAGTGGCACCGGAGGACAGACCGACGAAAAATCCAACGAGCAGATTGATCAGCTGGGAGGAAGAACCGCCAACGGCTGCAAGAGCGTGCTTGCCGACGATATTGCCGACGATCAGTGCATCGCTTGTGTTATAGAGCTGCTGAAAAAAGGTTCCGAACATGATCGGAAAGAAAAACAGCAAAAGCTGCTTCCAGATGACACCCTCCGTGATCTGATTGACGGAAGTGTTTTTTTGAGAGTTAGAACGCGCCATTTCGCACAGGCCCTCCTTTGTCTGGTAAAAGATATGTCCATCGTAGTACATCGGGGCAAAAGAATCAAGCGCAAAAAACAGTGGGAATCTTAGAAAAAGAAAGACGATAAATATGCAATGAAACAGTTTACTGAAAAGAGAAAAAAAGAGATTGTTTTTATCATGGTCTGCATCGGAATCGGTGTGATTTTATTTGTGATTTTCTGGTTGGGTTCAGATCCGAGAGGAACGCAGGTGATCGTACGTGTTGAGGGAAAACAGGTCGCCTCTTTTTCTTTGGAGCAGGATCAGACCTATGAGATCACAGGAGCAGATGGTGGAAAAAATCAGCTTGTGATCGCAGACGGAACGGCGCGGATCGAGACAGCAGATTGTCCGGATGAACGGTGTGTTCAGATGGGAAGAATCAGCCGTTCCGGACAGTCGATCATTTGCCTGCCCCATCAGGTTGTGGTGGAAATTCAGGGCGGAAAGGAAGCGGAAACAGATGCAGTGGCACAGTAAAAAAATTGCACAGTACGGACTTTTGACTGCATTGGCTCTGGTCCTTTCTTATGTAGAGTCTCTGGTTCCGGCATTCTTTGCAGTTCCCGGCATGAAGCTGGGACTGACGAATCTTGTTGTTGTCGTTGCACTTTATCAGATGGATGGGAAGAGCGCCTTTTTCATCAATGTTCTGCGAATCGCGCTGGTGTCGGCATTGTTCGGAAATGGAATTGCATTCGCTTTTTCTCTGGCAGGCGGAATGCTCAGCACATTGGGAATGATTTTGCTGAAAGAGAAGGTGAAATTGTCCGCTGTGAGCGTCAGCGTAGCAGGCGGAATCCTGCATAATGTGGGACAGATCCTGGTGGCGATGGTGGTGCTGGGCACGAGACAGATCGGATGGTATCTGACGATTCTGTGGTTTTCCGGACTCGTGTGCGGCGCGTTGATCGGGCTGCTGTCAGGGATGGTTTTGAAGCGATTGCCGAGATAAAAGATTGCCCCGAAAAGAGGGCTGTGTTATACTGAACTTATGAGCCTGCGAGCAGAGGACTGCTCGCGGGCAGGTTTGAAATTTTGCATCTGGGAGGAACAAATTCTTATGAAAGCAAAGAAGCAGTATGGGTTTACCGGAACGAAATCCGGAGAGGAAACAGCAAGAGAGAAGCGGAACCGCAAGCTTGCAAGGCAGGCGGCAGCAGACGGAATGGTACTTCTGAAAAACAACGGAGTCCTTCCGATTCGGACGGATTGCAGGATCGCATTGTTTGGTACAGGTGCAACGCACATGGTAAAGGGCGGCACCGGTTCCGGTGATGTCAATGAGAGATCCTGCGTGTCCCCGTATGAGGGATTGAAGGCAGCGGGATATACGCTCACTTCTGAGGCATGGATCGCTGATTATCAGAAGGAGTATGACGATAGCTTTCAGGCATATCTGAAGCATCTGCAGGGCATTATTGATGCGCAGGGCGGCAACATTCAGGAAGCGGTCATACAGATTTTGGAGCAGGTGTTCCATTATCCGAAGGGACGTCCGATCGTGGCAGAGGATCTTCGGGATGCGGATACCGCGGTTTATATCGTATCCAGAATTGCCGGAGAAGGTGCAGACCGTTTTGATCAGCCAGGAGAGTATCAGTTATCTGCGGAGGAAGAGGCACATCTGAAGATGCTGTCTGAGAGTCCCTGCAAACTGGTTGTTGTACTGAATGCGGGCAGCCCGTTAGATACTTCTTTCTTAGACCGGTATCAGGTGGATGCACTGATCCAGATGTCTCAGCCCGGTATGGAGGGCGGCAATGCCTTTGCGGATGTTTTGAGCGGCAAGGTAAATCCCAGTGCAAAGCTGACGGATACCTGGGCAAAGCAGTATGCGGATTACCCGAATGCATCCTGCTTCAGTCATAACAATGGCAATGTAGATAAAGAAGAATACGTAGAAGGCATTTATGTCGGCTATCGTTATTTTGATACATTTGGCGTAGCACCGGCATTTCCGTTCGGATATGGACTGTCTTACACGACATTTGCCCTGGAAGGCAAAAAAGTGATCGTGGAAGATCAGGATGGGGAGAATATCCGGATTCGTGTGTGTGTAAATGTTACCAATACCGGCAAAGTACCGGGCCGCGAAGTGGTTCAGGTATATGGCGCCTGCCCGCAGGGAAATCTGAAAAAAGAGTACAAGCGTCTGTGTGGATTTGCAAAGAGCCCGATGTTAGCACCCGGCGAGACGCAGACCGTAGAAGTAAACTTCCCGCTGTATCAGCTGACGAGTTTTGATGAGAGCCGCAGCGCTTATGTGCTGGAGGCTGGTGAGTATGCACTGGCAATCGGAAACAGCAGCGCAGAAGTGGTTCCGATGACCGTTCTGGAGCTGGAAAAGAGTGTAGATCTTGTGCAGACGAAGCATATTTGTCCGCTGCAGCAGGAGCTGAAAGAAATCGAGCCTGCAGAAGTGGCAGCATTCCCGGTTGGCGAGGTAAAGCACATCGTTTTGAATCCGGAGAAGCTGCAGACCTGCGTAGTTTCTTATGATTACACAGAGAAGATCGACCCTCGCAAGGCAGAGGCAGAGGCTCTGGCAGATCAGATGACACCGGAGCAGCTGATGCATTTCTGCTGTGGCGAGTACGGCGGAACCACCGGCGCAGACGGTATTTTCGGAGCTGCCGGCAAGCTGGTTCCCGGTGCAGCCGGACAGACAAGCAATGCTGGTCTTTCGATGGGCATTCCGGAGATGATCGTGGCAGACGGTCCTGCAGGACTGCGCCTGAAGCAGTCTTATCAGGTGAAGAATGGTGAGATTCAGGCGGGCAATCCGATGGTAGCCATCAATGCGATGCTCCGCTATCTGATTCCGGACGAGCCGGTAGAAGAGGGGACGGAGACGTATTATCAGTACTGTACCGCATTCCCGGTCGGCACGGCGCTGGCACAGAGCTGGGATGTCAAGCTGGTGGAGAGAATTGGCGCAGCAGTGGCAGAAGAGATGAATGAGATGCGCATCAGCCTGTGGCTGGCTCCGGGCATGAACATTCACCGCAATCCGCTGTGCGGCAGAAACTTTGAGTATTATTCCGAAGATCCGGTCGTGAGCGGTCGGATGGCAGCAGCCATGACCCGCGGCGTGCAGTCCCTGGGCGGCACCGGTACGACGATCAAGCACTACCTGTGCAACAATCAGGAAGACAATCGTATGGCGTCGGATACGATCATTTCCGAGCGTGCGCTGAGAGAAATCTATCTGCATAATTTTGAGATCGCAGTCAGGGAGTGCCAGCCGATGTCGATCATGAGTTCTTATAATCTGATCAATGGAGTTCACGCAGCAAACTGCTATGATACTTTGACGAGTGCATTGCGTGATGAGTGGGGCTTCCACGGTATGGTGATGACCGACTGGACCACGACGAATCCGAACTATCCGAATTGTTCCGAACCCGCGATCTGCATGCAGGCAGGCAACGACCTGATCATGCCCGGTGCGGCAGTAGATATTGAGCGCATCGCAAAGGGTGTGGAAGACGGCACGATCACAATGGAGGATGTAAAGCGTTGCGCAGTGAATGTCATTGATCTGATCCTGCGTTCGAACTGCTTCGAAGAAGCAGAGCCTTATGTATAAAGAGAAAGAAGGACAACACATGTTAGAACAGTTAAAAAAAGATGTATATGAGGCAAATATGGAACTGGTTGCCAAGGGTATGGTGATCTATACCTGGGGCAATGTCAGCGGAATCGACCGGGAAAAGGGGCTTGTTGTCATCAAGCCCAGCGGCGTTGCTTACGATGAGATGAAGCCGGAGGATATGGTTGTGGTAGACCTGGCATCCGGCAAAGTCGTAGAGGGTACATTAAAGCCCTCTTCCGATACGCCGACCCATCTGGAGCTGTACCGTGCATACCCGGAACTGGGTGGTGTGGTACACACTCATTCCACATGGGCAGTCACATTTGCTCAGGCAGGAATGGACATTCCGGCATTCGGAACGACGCACGCCGATTATTTCTATGGAGACATCCCGTGTACGCGAGATCTGACGGAAAAGGAGATTGAGGAAGCGTATGAAGTCAACACCGGAAAGGTGATTCTGGAGACCATCGGGGAGAAGAATCCGATGGACATTCCGGGCATTGTTGTAAAGAATCACGGTCCGTTCGCATGGGGCAGAACCCCTGCAGGAGCTGTGTACAATGCCGTTGTTCTGGACAAGGTTGCCGAGATGGCATACCACACGATGACGCTGAATCCCCGCGTTCCCCGCGTGCCGCAGTATTTGCTGGATAAGCATTACTTCCGCAAGCATGGCGCGAATGCTTATTATGGACAGGGATCGGAGGATCATTAAGACATATTTGCAATTACAAACATTCAGGAGAACAAAATCATGCATGATATTGATGTAGAAGAGGATCAGTTTGCGTATCGCTACGATACACAGCTTTTAATCGAGAGAAGGGATCGGGATCTGGACGAGGATGAGATCTCGGAGTATATCACGGAGCATTTCGAGGGGAATTGTCTGATCGCAGTAGGCGACGAAGATTTGATCAAGATCCATTTTCACACGAACGAGCCGTGGAAGGTGCTGGAGTATGCAAGCACCGTTGGTGAGATCTATGACATCGTTGTGGAAGATATGATCCGTCAGTCTAGCGGAAAGCAGGGCTGATCGTATGAAAGAGTGTGTTTCTACGCCGTGCGGAGCTCTGCGCGGAACCTGTGAGGAAAATGGTGTCATCAGTTACAAGGGCATTCCCTATGCAAAAGCCGGCAGATGGGAGTATCCGACACCGGTGACGGAGTGGCAGGGAGAGCTGGACGCGACGACATATGGCGCTGCGTGCTACCAGCAGAGAGCCTATGTAGATGAGAGCCGGATTCCGGAACGGGCCTTTTATGAGAAGGAGTTTCGCAGGGGATGCACGTTTGGGCATTCTGAAGACTGTTTGTTTTTGAACATCTGGGCAAAGAACGAGGTATCGGAAGCGCCGGTGCTGTTTTTTGTCCACGGCGGCGGATACATCAGTGAATCCGCGGATGAATTGCCCTACGATGGCAGTCGTCTGGCGGAGCAGGGATTGGTGGTTGTGAGCTTCAACTACCGCCTTGGACCGCTGGGCTTTTGCTGCATGCCGGAGACGAAAGAGCAGACGGGACATGGGGGTAATTTTGCATTTTACGACCAGCTGTGTGCGCTGCAGTGGGTGCAGCGAAATATCCGTGCTTTCGGCGGGAATCCGGACTGTGTGACACTGCTCGGACAGAGCACCGGAGCGATGTGTGGGCAGCAGCTGTGCAGCTCTCCGCTGACAAAGGGCATGATCCACAGGGCGGTGCTGTTGTCCGGTGGCGGAGCTCTGGATGGTCTGATGCCGAAGGTGCGTACACCGGAGTCGCTGTATCCTTTTTGGGAGGCAGTGCGAAAGGAGTGCGGTGCAGCGGATTTCGAAGCATTTCGTCAGGTGCCGGTGCAGCAGCTTTGGGAGGCTTATTACAAAGTCCGCAAGGAAAAGAAAGATGCTATTAGCGGATGCGGCGCAGTGGTGGATGGCGTGATTTTTCCGCAGACCGTGGCGGCATCGGTAAAGGATGGAACCTGTCCGAAGATTCCATACATTCTCGGCAGCACCGGCGAGGATCTGATGGCGCCGGTGTTTGGCTGGATGGCGGATCAGTGGGCGAAAGGGCAGGAGCCATCCAATCCGGATCGTACCTGGCTGTATGAGTTCGACCGGAAGCTTCCGGGAGACGACAAAGGTGCATGGCACGGTGCGGATCTGTGGTACTGGTTTGGCAATCTGGATCGGTGCTGGAGACCTTTTTCCGATGCGGATTACAGGCTGAGTGAGCAGATGATGGAGACGCTTGTGCGGTTTGCTTCTTATGGAAATCCAAACGGCGGCACACTGCCTCGCTGGGAGTCTTCGCCCAATGTGGGAAAGAGTATTCTGCATTTTGACGCAGACCGGATTGAGATGAGAAATCGCTCCTGGGGACGCCTGCTCCATACGATGCTGTTTCACAAAGGCGTCGGCGAATGATGTTGTCAAAACGTGGATTGGTATGATATGATGGTCGCTGAATCAAAAGAAACAGAATAAGGAATCAAGAATTTATGAGTATTTTGAATGTAGAGCATCTGAGCCACGGATTTGGTGACAGAGCGATGTTTGAGGATGTTTCCTTCCGACTTCTGAAAGGCGAGCATATTGGCCTTGTGGGAGCAAACGGCGAGGGCAAGTCCACGTTTATCAATATCATCACAGGTAAATTACAGCCGGACGCCGGTAAGATTGAGTGGGCAAAAAACGTCCGTGTCGGTTATCTGGATCAGCACACGGTGCTGGAGCCGGGGATGACGATCCGTCAGGTATTGCAGAGCGCATTTTCTTTCTTATTTGAGATGGAAGAAAACATGAACAAGATTTGTGATGACATGGCGGCGGGCACAATGTCCGACGAGGAGATGAATGCGGCGATGGAAGAGCTGGGTGTGATTCAGGATCTTCTGATGGCGCATGACTTTTATATGATCGATTCCAAAGTGGAGGAGATCGCGCGGGCATTTGAACTGAATGATCTGGGACTGGATCGCGATGTTACCGAGCTGTCCGGTGGTCAGAGAACGAAGGTGCTTCTGGCAAAGCTCTTGCTGGAAAAGCCGGATATCCTGCTGCTGGACGAGCCGACGAACTATTTGGATGCGCAGCATATCGAGTGGCTGAAGCGGTATCTGCAGGATTATGAGAATGCCTTTATCCTGATTTCCCATGATATTCCGTTCCTGAATTCCGTCATCAACCTGATTTATCATATGGAAAATCTGCAGCTGAATCGCTATGTGGGCGATTATGATAAGTTTCAGGAAGTGCACGAGGCGCGGATGGCGCAGATGGAAGCCGCTTATAAAAAACAGCAGCAGGAGATCGCAGATTTGCAGGATTTCGTTGCAAGAAATAAAGCGCGTGTGTCCACTCGTAATATGGCGATGTCCCGTCAGAAAAAGCTGGACAAGATGGAAGTGATCGAGCTGGTGAAGGAGAAGCCGAAACCGGAGTTTCATTTCAGGGAAGCCCGTACCTCCGGCAAGATGGTGGTGGAAGCAAAGGATCTGGTCATCGGTTACGATGAGCCGTTATCCCGTCCCATTGATCTGCTGGTGGAGAGAGGGCAGCGTCTGGTGCTGACCGGCGCAAACGGTATCGGTAAGACGACACTGTTCCGCAGCATTCTGGGCGAGATCCCGGCGCTGCTCGGAACGGTGGAGCAGGGAGATTATCTGCACATCGGCTATTTTGAGCAGGAAGTGCAGGGCACATCCGAAACCTGTCTGGAAGCATTGTGGAAGGAGTTCCCGTCCTTCACACAGTATGAGTGTCGCGCAGCACTGGCAAAGTGCGGTCTGACGACAAAAAATATTGAGAGTCAGGTGCGGGTACTTTCCGGCGGCGAGCAGGCGAAGCTGCGTCTTTGCAAGCTGATGAACCGGGAGTCCAACGTGCTGTTCCTCGACGAGCCTACGAACCATTTAGACCCGGATGCAAAGGAAGAGCTGAAAAAGGCACTGATGGAATATAAAGGAACGATCCTTCTGATCTGCCATGAACCGGAGTTTTACGATGGATTAGGCGGTCAGATTCTGGATTGCAGCAAGTGGTCGTTAAAGGTCTGATAAGACCGGAATGGAGAGAATATGAGAACAAGAGAAGAGTCTATCGAACTGATCAAGGCATATTGCGATGCCAATGGTGTATCTGGTTTTGAGGAAGAGGTCGCTGCACTGGGACAGAAAGAAAATCAGGCAGTGTGCGATACAAAAATAGATTTCCTGCGGAATCTGTATCTGAACCTGAAAACAAACAAGGGTGATCGCCCGAAGGTATGGCTGGATGCCCACAGTGATGAGGTTGGATTTATCGTGCAGGCGATCCGTCCGAATGGTACACTGGAATTTCTGCCGCTGGGCGGCTGGGACCCGAACAATGTTCCGGCGAGTAAGGTGCGTGTGCAGAATGCAGATGGGGAGTGGATCTCCGGTATCGTAGCGAGCAAGCCGGTGCATTATATGACGGCAGGAGAAAAGGGCAGGGCTCTGGATTTCTCCGATATGACGATTGATGTGGGAGCGGTAAGCGCCGAAGATCTGAAAGAGAATTTTCATATCCGCATGGCAGCTCCGGTTGTTCCGGATGTCACCTGCACCTACGATGAGGGACGGGATCTGTTCCTCGGCAAAGCAATGGACTGCCGCGTTGGCTGTGCCGTGCTGACCGAGACAATGAACCGTCTGAGCAAAGAATCTCTGGATGTGGATGTTGTGGGAACGCTGTCCGTACAGGAGGAAGTCGGAGAGCGCGGCAGCATGGCGGCAGTGCAGAATATTGATGCGGATATCGCAATCATTTTCGAGGGATGCCCGGCAGACGATACGTTCTCTCCGGAATATCGGATCCAGTCCGGATTAAAGAGAGGACCGATGCTGCGCCATTTTGACAAATCCATGATCACGAATCCCCGTTTCCAGCGCTATGCTCTGGATCTGGCGGAGAAGAAGGAAATTCCGGTACAGGAAGCAGTTCGTGCAGGCGGCGGAACCAATGCAAAGTACATTCATACGTCCCGCTTCGGCGTTCCGACCATCGTGATCGGTGTGCCGGTGCGTTTCACACACAGCAGTCACTGCTTCTGCACCTTAGAGGATTACGAGCATGCAGTACGTCTGGCAACGGAATTGGTTAAGAGTCTGAATGCCGATGTGATTTCTCGTTTCTGATTTCCTGAGGCGGCAGATAGTGATACATCTCTTCATAAGAAGAGACTGTCCGATCGGGTGTGGCAGACGGGATGAGTCCGGTGCAGTCATTGGCGGAGCAGACGGTTTCGGCTGCTTCAAAATGCGCATCGGACAGTTCCGGACGAGATTTCTTTTCTTTTTTCACAGAAGAACCTCCTTTCACAGGGCGAAATTGTGGAGAACCAATTTGCTGCAAGGATAGTATGTGTAAAAAGAGAAAAACTAACAGACAAAAAAGGAGAAAGCGACCATGGCAAACAATCAGGATTTTGATACCGTGACCCTGAATTTGGAAGATGGCGATCTGGAGTGTGCGGTATATGATATCGTAGAGCTTGGTGAGAAAGAGTACATCGTGCTGATGCCGTTGGATGAGAACGGTGATATTGATGAGTCCCAGGATTACTTCATCTATCGCTACTGGGAAGAGGATGGTGAGCCGAAGCTGGCATACATCGAAGATGACGAAGAGTATGAGATGATCGTGGATCGGTACGAAGAGATGCTGGATGATCGGATGTTTGATGAGATGTAAGAAAAGCGGGAGAAAAACGATGAAATTAGTATTTCTGGATACCAAAACGGTGGGAGATGACATTGATTTTTCCGGATTTGAACGGCTTGGCGAAGTTGTGCGGTATCCGTTGTCTGCTCCGGAGGATGTTCCGGCGCGGGTAGAAGATGCAGATGTGGTCATTGCAAATAAAGTGCCGATCAATGAGGCGACGATCGGCGGCGCCGAGAACCTAAAGCTGGTGTGTCTGACGGCTACCGGCACGAACAATCTGGATAAGCCGTATCTGGACAGGCGCGGCATTGCGTGGAGAAATGTGGCAGGCTATTCCACCAATGTAGTTGCGCAGCATACGTTTGCGATGCTGTTCTACCTGCTGGAAAAGCTTCGCTATTACGATGATTATGTCAAGAGCGGCGCTTACACAAAATGTGATATTTTTACACATTTTGATGAAAAGTTCGTGGAACTGGAAGGCAAGACCTGGGGCATTATCGGTCTCGGCAGCATCGGACACCGGGTGGCAGACATTGCGAAAGCGTTTGGACTGCATGTGATCTATGCGTCCGCTTCCGGCAGACCGCCGCAGGAAGGCTATGAGCAGGTGGATCTGGATATGCTGCTGCGCACTTCGGACATTGTGTCCGTCCATGCGCCTCTCAATGAGTACACCGAGAATCTGATGAACGCGGAAGCATTTGCAAAGATGAAGCATAACGCGATTTTCCTGAATCTGGGCAGAGGCCCCATCGTGGTGGAGGAGGATCTGGCACAGGCATTGGAGCAGGGTGAGATTCAGGCAGCAGGTCTGGATGTGTTGTGTGTAGAGCCAATGCGGGAGGACAATCCGCTGCGCCGGATCACAGACAGCCGCAAGCTGCTGATCACGCCGCACATCGCGTGGGCGAGCACAGAAGCACGAACAAGACTCATGAAGATCATCGAGGGACAGATCGAGGAGTTTTTCAAAGATTGAAAAATTAGTTGACATTCAAACAGTTCGGATGTAAACTGTTCGAGAACAAACAGTTCGAAGACAAACAGTTTATGTTCGAACTGTTTTTGCGTTTCGAAAAGCAGGTGAGGGCGTTCGAAATGAAGCTTAGGAGGGAAAGATGTGTAAGGAAGTAGAAAAAAAACAGCACTATCATATCGGTCCCCGGATGCGGCGATTGGATAATGTTCTGAAGCGGAACATGATTCTGTCACTGAAAGGGCAGGGAATGGATGAGGTGACGGCGATGAACAGCTTCTTTATCGGATATTTGTACAGTCGAAGGGGCGAAGCCGTTTACCAGAGAGACCTGGAGCGGGAGTTTAAGATCGGTCGTTCTTCCGTGACGAATATTCTGAACCGCATGGAGGAAAAGGGATTCGTCAAGAGAGAAGTGGAAGAGTCGGATGCGCGTCTGAAGCGCCTGTCGCTGACACCAAAAGGGGAAGAACAGCAGCAGATCATCCGCTCGACGCTTGGTTGGCTGAGCCGCAAGCAGATCGAGGGCATTTCCGAGGAAGAGCTGGACAGCTGTTATGCGACACTGGAAAAAGTATTTCGAAATGCGGAAGCAATCAATGAGCTGGTAACAGGTCCGGATGAGAGCTGGAGACAGGAGGTTGCCGCAAATCCGGGAGATGATTGGGACTGCAGACATAGAAAGGAGAAAGAGACATCATGATCAAGACATTGGCAGGCTATGTCAAAGAGTACAAAAAAGCCTCGATCCTGACGCCGATTTTTATGATTCTGGAAGTTGTGGCGGAGACGCTGATCCCGCTGCTCATGGCCTCCATCATCAACGAAGGCATTGAGGCGGGCAATTTGCAGCATGTGTACACCACCGGTATTTGGATGGTTTTGGTTGCAGTATTTGGACTGATTACCGGTATGTTAGGCGGTAAGTTCGGCGCGGAGGCATCCACCGGATTTGCGAAGAATCTGCGTCAGGGCATGTTTGAGAAGATCCAGACCTATTCCTTTGCGAACATTGATAAGTTCAGCACCGCCAGTCTGGTAACACGACTGACCACAGATGTCACGAATATTCAGAATGCATATCAGATGCTGCTGCGCATGTGCATGCGTGCACCGGCGAGTCTGGTATGTGCTATGACAGCAGCGTTTCTCGTAAATGCAAAGATCGCATCAATCTATCTGATCGCGGTTATTTTGCTGGGCATCTGCCTGTTCTTCATCATCCGGAGTGCGACAAAGTATTTTCAGATGGTATTTCCGAAATACGATGATCTGAACGCATCCGTTCAGGAAAATGTCAGCGCGATCCGCGTCGTCAAGGCATATGTCCGGGAGGATGAGGAGACGACGAGATTCCAGAGAGCCAGCGCAAACATCTACAAGCTGTTTGTACGGGCTGAGAAGAATGTTTCCTACAACAACCCGTTGATGATGCTCACGGTATACAGCTGTATTCTGCTGATCAGCTGGATTGGCGCAAAGATGATCGTAAGAGGCAGCATGCCTGTCGGTGATCTGTCCAGTCTGCTGGCATACTGCATGAACATTTTGATGAATCTGATGATGCTGTCTATGATTTTCGTTATGATGAGCATGTCCGCAGCCAGTGCGAAGCGTGTGGCGGAGGTGCTGAACGAGGAGCCGAGTCTGAAAAATCCGGAAAATCCGGTGATGGAAGTTGCCAACGGCAATGTAGAATTCCGCAATGCTGCATTTGCATACAAAGAGGGCGGCGAGCCAGTTCTGGAAAACATCAATCTGAACATTCATGCCGGAGAAACGATCGGTATCATCGGTGGCACCGGCAGCTCCAAGACAAGTCTGGTCAACCTCATCAGCCGTCTGTACGATGTGACGGAAGGTCAGGTGCTGGTCGGAGACCGGGATGTCAGAGAGTACGACACAGAAGTATTGAGAAAACAGGTTGCAGTGGTATTGCAGAAGAATGTTCTGTTCTCCGGCAGTATTCTGGAGAACCTGCGTTGGGGCGATCCGAATGCGACGGAAGAAGAATGCAGAAGAGCTTGCCGACTGGCATGTGCAGATGAGTTTATTGAGCGGATGCCGGCCAAATACAAGACACACATCGAGCAAGGCGGCAGTAATGTTTCCGGTGGACAGAAGCAGCGTCTGTGTATTGCCCGCGCATTGCTGGCGAAGCCCAAGGTGCTGATCCTTGACGATTCCACAAGTGCGGTGGATACTGCAACAGATGCAAAGATCCGCAAAGCATTTGCTGAGGAGATTCCGGATACAACAAAGATCATTATCGCACAGCGTATCTCCAGTGTGGAGCATGCAGATCGCGTGATCGTTCTGGAAAATGGCAGAATTAACGGCTTTGATACGCCGGAGAATCTGATGAAGAACAATGAAATTTACCGGGAAGTCTATGAGTCGCAGACAAAGGGCGGCGGAGACTTCGATGAGAATGGAGGTGAGCTGTAATGCCCGCAGGAAAACCGATGGGACCGCCCCGCGGCGCCCGTATGAAGAGCAGTGTAAAAAATCCGGGAAAGATTTTTGGACGTCTGATGAAATTGATCGGTAAGCATTACACGCCGCATCTGATTGCAGTTGTCATCTGTATTTTTATCAGCGTTCTGGCAAATGTACAGGGTACACTGTTCACAAAAACGCTGGTGGATGATTATATCACACCGATGATCGGAAGTGCAGATCCGGACTTTGGACCGCTGCTGTCTGCAATTTTACGAGTGGCATGCTTTTATGCAATCGGTATTGCAGCTTCGTTCGCGTACAACCGGATTATGATCTATGTCACACAGGGTACACTGCGGAATGTGCGAAACGAGATGTTTGAGCACATGGAAAAGCTGCCGATCCGCTATTTTGATACCCATGCGCATGGCGATATCATGTCGATCTACACAAACGATATCGATACGCTGCGCCAGATGATCTCCCAGAGTATGCCGCAGCTGTTAAACAGCAGTATTACGATCGTCAGTGTACTGGTGAGCATGATCATGCTGAACCTGCCGTTGACTGCAATCACGCTGGTCATGACGGCGATCATGCTTGCGGCAACGACAAAGCTGGCAGGACTCAGCGGCAAGAACTTTGTCGCACAGCAGAAAAATCTCGGTGCTGTCAATGGTTTTATCGAGGAAATGATGGAAGGTCAGAAGGTTGTCAAAGTATTCTGTCACGAGGAGCAGAATATCGAAGACTTCCGGAAACTGAATGACGAGCTGTGCGCCAGCGCTTACAAAGCAAATGCCTATGTCAATGTTTTAGGTCCGATCAACGCGCAGCTGGGGAATGTCAGTTATGTGATCTGTGCCATCGCAGGCGGCGCGCTGGCGCTGACCGGCAGCAAGTCTCTGACTGTCGGTACTCTGATCAGTTTTCTGACCTTCAACAAGAGCTTTAACATGCCCATCAACCAGGTCAGCCAGCAGTTTAACGCGATCGTCATGGCACTTGCCGGTGCAGAGCGTATTTTCGAACTGTTGGATGAGGAAGTGGAAGTGGACGAAGGCTATGTCACCCTCGTCAATGCAAAGAGACGTCCGGACGGAACACTGGAAGAGGTTCCGGAGCGCACCGGCATCTGGGCATGGAAGCATCCGCACAATGCGGATGGTACAGTGGAGTACAAGGAATTGCTGGGCGATGTAGTATTTGAGGATGTAGACTTCGGTTATGTTCCGGAAAAGATCGTACTGCACGATGTGAATCTGTATGCGCAGCCCGGTCAGAAAATCGCATTTGTCGGTTCTACAGGCGCCGGTAAGACGACCATCACGAATCTGATCAACCGTTTTTATGATATTCAGGATGGTAAGATCCGCTATGATGGCATCAATATCCGCAAGATCAAAAAAGACGATCTGCGTCGTTCCCTCGGAATCGTACTGCAGGATACACATTTGTTCACCGGTACAGTAGCGGAAAATATCCGCTTTGGCAAGCTGAACGCGACCGATGAAGAAGTGGCAGCAGCTGCGAAGCTGGCAAACGCCGATGGATTCATCCGCAGACTGCCTCAGGGCTATGATACGGTTCTGACCGGCGACGGCGCAAATCTGAGTCAGGGACAGCGGCAGCTGCTCTCCATTGCCCGTGCTGCGATCGCAGATCCGCCGGTTCTGATCCTGGATGAAGCGACCAGCTCCATTGATACCCGTACTGAGCAGATCGTACAGGACGGTATGGATAAGCTGATGAAGGGACGTACTACATTCGTCATCGCCCACCGTCTGTCTACCGTCCGCAATTCCGATTGTATCATGGTTCTGGAACAGGGACACATCATCGAGCGCGGTACCCACGAGCAGCTGCTGGAAGAAAAAGGACGGTACTATCAGTTATATACCGGACACACCGCATAACCAGGATTCAAAAAGCAAAGAGACCAAACCCGAAAATCCTTTGGGGACGGTCTCTTTTTTCTATGTTCTCCAAATAAGAAACGTGTTATAATGAGCAGATACGAAGGGGGATTACAGGATTATGGCAACGACAAATATGACGATGGGAAGCCCAACGAAGCATATCATCAAATATGCGATTCCGCTGGTGCTTGGCAATCTGTTTCAGCTGACGTACAACGCGGTGGACTCCATGATCGCGGGACGTTTCATCGGCAAAGAGGCATTGGCGGCAGCCGGCATGGCAAGCCCGATCATGAATATTATCATTCTTGGTATTTCCGGCATCTGTATCGGCGCGGGTGTGCTGATGAGCACGTATTTCGGTGCAGGAGACTGGGAGAAGCTCAAGCGGGAGATGTCCACAACGCTGGTGTTCGGCTTCTTGTTTTCGATGCTGGTGATTGTACTGGGACTCTTATTCACCGATTCGCTGCTGCAGCTGGTGCATGTGCCGGAGGAAGTATTTGGCACGACGCGCACTTATCTGCGGATTATTTTCCTCGGTGCACCGTTTACCTATTTCTATAATGCATTAGCGGCGGCACTGAAAAGTGTCGGGGATTCCAAGACACCGCTGAAGTTTTTGATGTTTTCTTCTATTTTAAATGGCGTGCTGGACATCATCTTCATCGGAATGCTGGGATTCGGTATTGCCTGCTCCGCAACGACAACAGTTGTGGCAGAAGCGGTTTCCGCAATCCTGTCTTTGGTCTATTTATATAGAAAGATTCCGGAATTACGTTTGAAGCCGTCCGAGTATCGCATCGATGGTAACCTGTTAAAAGAGACGCTGCAGTACGGCGGTATCACAGCGCTGCAGCAGTCGGTGCAGCCCATCGGAAAGCTGCTGATCCAGAGCTCCGTCAATACGCTGGGCGTGGATGTCATCGCTGCGTACAATGCAGTTACCCGCGTGGACGATTTTGCATTCACACCGGAGCAGAGCATTTCCCACAGTATCACAACATATGTAGCGCAAAACCGCGGAGCAAAAAAGCAGGAGCGCATCCGCGCCGGATTCCGGGAAGGCATGCTTCTGGAAGCAGCATATTGGGTATGTATTTGCGCGGCTGTTTTATTGCTGCACCGCCCGATCATGTGGCTGTTTGTGGGAAGTGATGCGCAGGAGATTATTGAGATCGGCGGACAGTATTTGACGACGATGGCATTTTTCTATCTGTTCCCCGCTTTTACAAATGGCGTACAGGGATTTTTCCGCGGCATGGGACGAATGAAGGTAACGCTGCTTGCTACCTTTATTCAGACATCGCTGCGTGTCATTTTTACTTATATTTTAGTTCCGAGAGTTGGTATTTACGGCATCTGCTTTGCATGTGCGATCGGCTGGAGCGTCATGCTGCTGTATGAGATTCCGCTGTACCTTGCGAACAGAAAGAAATTAGTAGAAGAATAATCATAGAAAAGGAGTGTTAGTTTTATGTGGAATGGAAAGAAAAAAGCAGTTACCTTCAGCTACGATGATGGAAATGAGCAGGACAGACGTTTGGTGCCTTTGATGAACAAGTATGGCGTGAAAGGCACGTTTAACATCAACAGCGGTGTGCAGACACCGACCCGCTGCCGCTACGAAGGGGATATTGCCATCCGTCGCATGAATATTCGGGAGCTGGCACCTCTCTATGCGGGACATGAGATCGCAGCCCACGGTCTGACCCACGCTTCTTTGCCGGATTTTGACTACGATGCGATCCGCAATGAAGTGGAGCTGGATAAGTTTTATCTGGAACAGTATTTTCACATCACAGTGAATGGTCTGGCATATCCCATGGGGACGTATAACGACACCGTGGTACAGGCGTTAAAAGACTGCGGCTATCAGTATGCCCGCACCATCGAGTCCAACTATTCCTTTGCATTGCAGGAGGATCTGCTTCGGTTCAAGCCGACCTGTCACCACGATGATCCGGAAATTTTTGATCTGATCGATCGCTTCCTGAACAGCAATTCGAACGAGCCGCAGCTGCTTTACATCTGGGGGCACAGCTTTGAATTTGATACCCATGACAACTGGGATCATATGGAGGAGGTGCTGAAACGCATTTCCGGACATGACGATGTGTTTTACGGAACAAATACGGAAGTGCTGCTGCAGCACTAAAAGTTGGAGTATCAAAATAGAAATAGCAAAATAAAATAGAAAGGATGGCATTTGTAACAATGGGTGAAAAGCTGACAAAGAAAGACGTAGAACGCATTGAAGAAGAGATCATGCACAGAAAGCTCGTTGTCCGCAAAGAAGCGCTGGAAGCAGTAAAAGAAGCGAGAGCCCAGGGCGATCTGAGCGAGAATTTTGAATACACCGCAGCGAAGAAAGAAAAGAATCGAAACGAGAGCCGCATCCGCTATCTGGAAAGAATGTTAAAAAATGCGACCGTTATTTCCGAAGACTCCGCAGACGACTGCGTTGGTTTGAACGACACGGTAACGCTGTATTTTGAGGATGACGAGGAAGACGAGACCTATCGTCTCGTCACCTCGATCCGTGGAAATTCTCTGGAGGGAAGAATCAGCATCGACAGTCCCCTCGGAAAAGCAATCTCCGGACATCGCATCGGTGACCGCGTGCTCGTTCCGGTGGAAGGACGGGGCGGATATTACGTCACCATAAAAGCCATCGATAAAACCGGCGATGACGGCAGCGACCAGCTCCGGTCGTACTGACATTAGCAGCAATTGCGCAATTACAAATACGCCCCGTCAAGCCCGATAATCTGTCCGGTCAGATACGGGCTGTTTTCACATAATTGCAGAGCCAAAGCAGCGACTTCCTCCGGGGTTCCCATGCGCCCGGCGGGAATTTCGTCAATCAACATCTGTCGCTCTTCGGGAGATAAAAAGGCATTCATCTCCGTGTCGATCGCACCGCAGGCAATGGCATTGACCGGGATATGGCTGGGAGCAAGTTCCTTTGCCAGTGCTTTTGTGAAGCTGTTGACGCCGCCCTTTGTGGCAGAATAAGCGACTTCACAGGAAGCACCTGCAGTGCCCCACATGGAAGAAATGTTGACGATGGCACCGGCTTGCGCCTGAATCATATCGGGAATTACGAGACGGCAGCAGTAAAAGACCGAGGAAAGATTCGTTGCCACGATACGATTCCAGTCTTCCGGACTCAGATCCTGCAGCAGCCCGATCATGGAAATTCCGGCATTGTTGACGAGAGCGTGGATCGTTCCAAGAGACTCATGGACACTCGCGAAAAGCTGCTCGCAGGCAGCGGGATCACCGATGTCACAAACGTGGGCATGGCAGGGCACACCGAATGCCTCTATTTCTTTTTTGACTGTGAGAAGCTGCTCTTCGCTGGAAGAGCAGTTGATGGCAACACGCCAGCCTGCAGCGGCAAAAGTCAGTGCAATGCTGCGTCCGATACCGCGGGATGCGCCGGTGACAAGTACCGTTTTCTGATCCATAAATAAAATCCTCTCTTTCCGAAGCGTGTTACGCGATGGACGCAAAACGCAATAATTTCGTAAAATATCAATGTCAATCATCAAAAGTATACCATATCTTTTGGAAAATGCATGTTTTCGTAAAAGAAATCTTAAGAAATTGGCTGGAAACCGCAGGAAACGGGCGAGAAGTTGTTGACAAACGGAAAAGCAGTTGTTATAATTGGTTCATAAATCGTAACAAATTTGTAACAAACATGAACTTCCGGTCCAAAAGCGGATTTGGAACGACACTTTTTGAATATGGAGGCACTTATGAGAAAGGGAATGGCACGATTTGCCGCTGGGGCACTTGGCCTGGTACTTGGAGCCGGAATTTTTGCATTTCCGGCAGATGCAGACACTGGTATGAGCACAGAGAGAGCAATTGCCGGAATGTCCGTAGCACTGAATAACTATTATGCATCTAGCTTAACTCCTGACAGTGATATCGCAGATATCCTGAAGCGCGTAGCTTCTGAGCAGGAAGATAAGAAGAACGTATCAGCGCAGACCGAGGCAGATACCACTGCTGAGGAGAGTACCGCAGCACAGGAATCCGAAGCGGAGACCGCAGCAGAGGAAGAGACTTCCCCTTATGCAAACGTAGCAATCGCCCGTGTTGATACCGAGGACGGCTATGTAAATGTCAGAACCGAAGCAAGCACCAATGGCGAGATCGTTGGTAAGATCTATAATAACTGCGCAGCAACTATCGTAGACACCGTAGATGGTGAGAACGGTACCTGGTATGAGATCCAGTCCGGATCCGTAGAAGGATTCATCAAGTCTGAGTTCTTCGTAACCGGCGCAGATGCAGAAGCAATCGCAAAGGAAGTCGGCGTTGTATATGCAACCGTTATCCCGGAGAACCTGAAGGTTCGTCAGGGTCCGGATCTTGGCGATGACATCAAGATCCTGCAGATGGTATCTCAGGGCAGCAAGTACATGGTTGCCGAGGAGTTTGACGACTGGGTAGGCATTTCCGTAGACGATGAAACTTATGGTTATGTATATAAGGATTGCGTAGAGCTCTCTGTAGAGTTCAAGAAGGCAGTCTCTCTGGAAGAAGAAGCAGCTATCAAGGCAGAGAAGGAACGTCTGCAGGCAGAATATGAATCCGCACAGCAGGCATATGAGTCTTCCGTAGCAGCAAGCAGCCAGGCAGCTGCAGCTTCTCAGCAGACACAGGCGGCTGCACAGCAGACAGCAGCTCAGCAGACACAGGCTCAGACAGCAGCCCAGCAGACACAGGCAGCTACTCAGCAGACACAGGCTCAGACACAGGCGCCTGCAGCAACTACCACTTCTGAAGTTCGTAATGCACTGGTTGCATATGCACAGCAGTTCATTGGTAACCCTTATGTTTGGGGCGGCACCAGCCTGACTGGCGGCGCTGACTGTTCCGGTTATGTACTGGCTCTGTATGCTCAGTACGGTTACGGTCTGCCGCATTCCTCCGCAGCACAGTCTTACTGCGGTACCAGAATTGATCTTTCTCAGGTTCGCCCGGGCGACCTGGTATTCTACAGCAACGATGGCGCAAACATCAACCACGTTGCACTGTACATCGGCAATGGCCTGATCGCACATGCTGCAAACGAAAACTACGGCATCTGCATCTGGAACATGTATTACAAGCAGCCTTGTGCAGCAGTAAGCATCCTGCCGTAATTACATAATAGAAATTTTGAAGAAGCTGTCGCGGATGCGGCAGCTTCTTTTGGCGTTAAGCGGAATGCAGATGAAGCAGAAAATATGCACGTTATAAAACAAGGACGTACAGGTGACTTTTCTTTAGAACTTTTTTGCCTTTTCAATCAGTTTGGAATAAACATTCTCCACAAACCACGGCTCCGTCGATTTCTTCAGTGCCTCCTCCGGCGAAAACCATCCCACGCCGCTGTTTTCATCTTCCTTTATGGAGACCGCCTCTTCGGAATCCGCTTCCAGCAGATACGTTATATTCAGATGCAGGTGACTGGAGACGTATTTTCCCTTTTTCACATGTCCATCTACGGTGAGGGATTCGAGAGAGAAAATATCCTCAGAAACTGGTCGCACATGGGAGATCCCGGACTCCTCTTTTACTTCGCGGATCGCGACAGCCAAGAGATCCGTCTCGCCGTCTGCATGTCCACCAAGCCACGACCAGGAATGATAAATGTTATGGTAAACCATGAGAACCTTGCTTCGATCCCGATTTAGGACCCACGCGGAGGCCGTGATATGGGCAATGCAGTTTTCGCGCAGAAAGGCATCTTCATGATCGGCAATCCAATCCCGGATCAGGGTACGATCCATTTCTTCCTGCTCATTAAATGGCACATAATGTTCAATTTGAACTAGCAATTCCTGACGGTTCATCGGAGCAGCCTCCCTCGAAAAATAAATTACTTGCGCGGATTATCCAGCACATAAACGATGCAGCCGATCCCGGTGATCAGAACAGCCAGAATTGCACAAGCCAAACCAGAATCATAGCCGGAAATACCGGAGCCAAGGTAATAACCAGTCAGTGCAGCCGAAAACATGAGAAGCACCGAAACAACAGCACGAAACTTATCCATAAAACCCTCCAATCTCAAACGCCCATGCGCTCCTAAAAAATAAGCGGACATCCCAGGCTCGCTGTGCTATTTGTCGCTTCGCGACCCGCCGCAGGCGGAGAATCCTGCAATGCAGGATTCTATTTTCAATAAACTCACTATAACAGACCCTACCCGAAAAATCCAGCAGTTTAAACCATCATTCACCAGAAATCAATCATGAAAAAGTAGCCGCCAGAATCAACCGCAGAATCCCCGCAACAATGTTTCCCGGTTGCACTTTCCTGTTCTTGCATTCACTGAAAAAAGTAATAGTGCGAAAACAAATTCGGCAGCCGTCCCTCTGGCTACTGCAATGTGTTGTGCAGTTTTAAAAGCTTTTTTGGAAAAAAGAACACGGAAAAAACCTGCCCCCGAACGAAAAAGGGACAGGCTTTTCCAACAAAAAATCGATAAATAAATAGAAAGGAGGTTAAAAGCTTAAGTTGGTTGCGGCAGCGGCAAAACATCAGCTCCTCCGCTGCCGCGAAAGGATAATATGAAAAAGAAAGAATGACCTTGTGTTGAGCGGATATTCGCAATCCGCTTCGCTACTTGCTCATAACCAAATAACTGCGAGGCAGTAATTTGGTTAGAACTCCGGCTCGATGAGACCAAAGGTGCCATCTTTTCTCTTATAAACAACATTTACTTCGTCGGTATCGGCATTGCGGAATACATAGAAGCTATGACCCAGCAGATCCATCTGCATGCAGGCCTCTTCGGGATCCATCGGCTTTACTGCAAAGCGTTTTGTACGAACGATCGGAACGGTTTCTTCTTCCGCAGCTTCCTCCTGATAAAACAGGTCGCTGAAGGAAGTAGCACTCTGCTCTTTTGTTGTCAGGCGACCCTTGTAACGCTTCAACTGGCGCTCAATGATCTCCTCCACCAGATCGATCGACACATACATGTCGGTGCTTTCCTGTTCGGAGCGGATGTAGCCGCCCTTTACCGGAATCGTAACTTCGATTTTCTGAAGATCCTTCACGGTACTCAGGGTTACCTGAACTTCGGTGTCTTCTGTAAAGTAGCGTTCCAGCTTTCCAATCTTTTTGTAAATGGCGCTGCGAAGTCCGTCTGTAACTGTAAGATTTCTTCCGATGATGTTGTACTTCATAAAATCAACTCCTTTACTTGTTGGTAGTTTCATTATAGCACGTTCTTTTGTATAAATCAAACAAAAAAGTATAAAAAGAAAAGAAAAAACCAAACAAAAATACAAGTGGATACCTTTGTGGGAAAACCGGTGGATAAGAAAAAAGAGGACGGTTCTTTTTATTGTGGATAAAGTGGATAACTCGGTGCATAACTTAAAAAGCACACAAAAACGGCATTTTTTCATGTGGATAACTTTATGGATATCTGGAAAAACAGACTGATTCCGGAAAAATAGAACGGGAATTTGTGATTCCAGTCGGGAAAAAGGTTGAAGAAACAGGCGAAGGGTGCTAAAATGATACACGGATTATTGTCTTTTGGACAGAATAGGAGATTAACATATGAAGCTCGTTGAGAAACTTTTTGGAACCTACAGTTCCAGAGAAATTAAACTGATCCAGCCTACCGTAGACCGGATCCTCGGCATGAGAGATGAGATGGTAGCGCTCAGCGACGAAGAGCTGCGTGCAAAGACCGACGAGTATAAGAAACGCTATCAGGAGGGTGAGACTCTGGATGATCTGCTTCCGGAGGCATTCGCGACAGTACGCGAGGCAGCACGCCGTGTCCTGAATATGGAGCCGTTCCCGGTACAGATCATGGGTGGTATCATTCTTCACATGGGTCGTATCGCAGAAATGCGTACCGGTGAAGGTAAGACACTGGTTTCCACACTTCCGGCATATCTGAATGCACTGACTGGCGAGGGCGTTCATATTGTTACAGTAAACGATTATCTGGCAAAGCGTGACTCGGATTGGATGGGACAGGTACATCGCTTCTTAGGTCTGACATGTGGATGTGTCCTGAACAGCATGGAGAAGGATGAGCGCCGGGCTGCTTATAACTGTGATATTACTTACGTCACGAATAACGAGGATGGCTTCGACTATCTGCGTGACAACATGGTTATCTACAAAGAGCAGCTTGTTCAGAGAAAGTTAAATTACGTTATCATCGATGAGGTTGACTCGGTTTTGATCGATGAAGCGCGTACCCCTCTGATCATTTCCGGACAGAGCGGAAAGTCTACGAAGCTGTATGAGATCTGCGACATCCTTGCAAGACAGTTAAAGAGAGGTGAAGCGAAAGAGTTCTCCAAGATGGATGCCATCATGGGAGAGGAGTTCGAGGAGACCGGAGACTTCGTTGTCAACGAAAAAGATAAGCAGGTCAACCTCACTGAGGAAGGTGTCAGAAAGGTGGAGCAGTTCTTCCACATTGAGAACCTGGCGGACTCTGAGAATCTGGAGATTCAGCATAATATCAACCTGGCGCTGCGTGCCAACTACCTGATGTTCCGCGATAAGGATTATGTCGTAAAGGACGACCAGGTATTGATCGTTGATGAGTTCACCGGACGTATCATGCCCGGCAGACGTTATTCCGACGGTCTGCATCAGGCAATTGAGGCAAAGGAGCATGTACAGGTCAAGCGCGAGAGTAAGACTCTGGCAACCATCACTTTCCAGAACTTCTTTAATAAGTATGCAAAGAAGTCCGGTATGACCGGTACTGCGATGACCGAGGAGAAGGAGTTCCGTGAGATCTACGGCATGGACGTTGTTGAGATTCCGACAAACCGTCCGGTTGCCCGTATTGATAAACAGGATGCTGTTTATAAAACCAAGAAAGAAAAGCTCAGAGCCGTTGTTGAGGAAGTCAAGGCAGCTCATGCAAAGGGACAGCCGGTTCTGGTTGGTACGATCACCATCGAGGCTTCCGAGGAGCTGAGTAAGATGCTCATGAGAGAGGGCATCAAGCACAACGTCCTGAATGCAAAGTTCCATGAGTTAGAGGCACAGATCGTTGCCGATGCCGGACAGCATGGTGCTGTTACCATCGCAACGAACATGGCAGGTCGTGGTACCGATATTAAGCTGGATGAGGCAGCGAGAGCAGCAGGCGGCTTAAAGATCATCGGTACAGAGCGTCATGAGTCCAGACGTATCGACAATCAGCTGCGTGGTCGTGCCGGACGTCAGGGCGATCCCGGTGAGTCTCAGTTCTTCATTTCTCTGGAGGACGATCTGATGCGTCTGTTCGGTTCCGAGAAGATGATTGCCGCATTCAATGCACTGGGTGTTCCGGAAGGTGAGCAGCTGCAGCATAAGATGCTGAGCAGCGCCATCGAGAAGGCGCAGAAGAAGATCGAGGGCAACAACTTCGGTATTCGTAAGAATCTGTTAGAGTATGACGAAGTCATGAATGAGCAGAGAGAGATCATCTACGAGGAGCGTCGTCGTGTTCTGGATGGTGAGAACATGCGCGAGTTCATCATGAAGATGGTAACTGACATTGTGGAAAATGTCGTAGATATGTGCATTGGTGAGAATCACGACAGCAGCAGTTGGAATCTGGCAGAGCTGAACAGCGTTCTGCTTCCGATTATTCCGCTTCAGCCGGTAACACCGGAGTTTGCTTCCGGTAAGAACCGCGATCAGCTCAAGCATCAGCTGAAAGAGCAGGCGGTTAAGCTATACGAAGCAAAAGAAGCAGAGTTTGCAGAGCCGGAGCAGATCCGTGAGCTGGAGCGTGTTGTTCTGTTGAAGGTCATTGACCGCAAGTGGATGGCACACATCGACGATATGGAGCAGCTGCGTCAGGGCGCAGGTCTGCAGGCATATGGTCAGCGTGATCCTCTGGTAGAATATAAGATGAACAGTTACGATATGTTTGACGACATGACCGCATCTGTAAAGGAAGACACCGTTCGCCTGCTGTATCATGCAAGAATCGAGCAGAAGGCAGAGCGTGAGGAAGTCGCAAAGGTAACCGGAACAAACAAGGATGACAGCGTTGCAAAGGCTCCGAAGCGCCGTGATGCTGCAAAGATTTATCCGAATGATCCGTGTCCCTGTGGCAGCGGCAAGAAGTATAAGCAGTGCCACGGTCGCAATCTGGTATAAGATAAGAAAGGACAACGACGATGGTAGAATTAGATCAGTTTAAGTATACGCTGTCTACCTACGAGGAACCTCTGAAGGAGCTGCGGGATTCCCTGCAGCTGACAGCAAAGAAAGAGCGGATCGCCGAGCTGGAGCGCTACATGGAAGCGCCGGATTTCTGGTTGGATCCCGACAAGTCCCAGAAGATCAGCCGCGAGTTGAAAAATCTGCAGGACACCGTGAAGAGCTATCAGGAGTTAGAGACCATGAAAGAAGAGATCGAGATCCTTCTGAGCATGGGCTACGAGGAGAACGACGCTTCTGTTCTTCCGGAGATCGAAGAGACATTGGAGCATTTTACGACGACGATTGATAAGATGCGTGTACAGACCCTGTTATCTGGCGAGTACGACTCGAACAATGCGATCCTGCGTCTGAATGCCGGTGCAGGCGGTACCGAGTCCTGTGACTGGGCAAGCATTTTATATCGTATGTATACCCGTTGGGCAGAGAGCAAGGGATTCGGTGTAGAAGTTCTGGATTATCTGGACGGCGATGAAGCTGGTATCAAGTCTGTTACGATTCAGATCAATGGAGAGAACGCTTTCGGTCTGTTAAAGTCCGAGCGCGGCGTTCATCGTCTGGTACGTATTTCTCCGTTCAACGCAGCAGGCAAGCGTCAGACTTCTTTCGTATCCTGCGATGTTATGCCGGATATTGAGGAAGATCTGGATGTTGAGATCAACGACGACGATCTGCGTATTGATACTTACCGTTCCAGTGGTGCCGGCGGACAGCATGTCAACAAGACTTCTTCCGCAATCCGTATCACCCATTTGCCCACTGGTATCGTAGTACAGTGTCAGAATGAGCGCTCTCAGTTCCAGAACAAAGACAAGGCGATGCAGATGCTGAAAGCAAAGCTGTACATGTTAAAGCAGCAGGAGAATGCCGAGAAAGAGGCAGGCATCCGTGGTGAAATCAAGGAGATTGGTTGGGGAAGCCAGATCCGCTCTTATGTTCTGCAGCCTTACACGATGGTAAAGGATCATCGTACCGGTGAGGAGTCCGGTAATGCACAGGCGGTTCTGGATGGCAATTTGGATCCGTTTATCAGCGCATATCTGAAATGGGTGAGCGCAGGATGTCCCGCGAGAAACAGCGGCGCAGACGAATAATCGAAACACCGATAAGAGGAGAAAAACAGACGGATAAGGAGAAACAGAAGGATGATACAGACAGCAATACTGGGGTATGGAAATATTGGTTCCGGCGTAGCGCAGGTTTTGACAGAAAACCGTGATATCATCGCGGAAAAGGCAGGCGAAGAAGTAGCACTCAAGTACATTCTGGATCTGCGGGATTTTCCGGAGGATCCCCTCGGTGAAAAGGTCGTACACGACGTGCAGGTGATCCTGAATGATCCGGAAGTACAGATCGTGGTGGAGACGATGGGCGGAACAAAGCCTGCATATGCTTTTGTCAAGGCAGCGCTGGAGGCTGGAAAGCATGTTGCAACTTCGAACAAAGAGCTGGTTGCAGCACACGGCACAGAGCTGCTGCAGATTGCAGCAGAGCATCAGGTAAACTTCTTATTTGAGGCGAGTGTCGGTGGTGCGATTCCGATCATCCGTCCGCTGAATGTCTGCATAACAGCAGAGCGCATCAAGCGCATCAGCGGCATTCTGAACGGCACAACGAACTTCATGCTGACAAACATGAGCAAAGAGGGACGCAGCTTTGACAGCGTCCTGAAAGAAGCGCAGGAGCTTGGCTATGCGGAGCGTCATCCGGAAGCAGACGTAGAAGGATGGGATGCATGCCGTAAGATTGCGATTCTGTGCTCAATGGCATATGGTCAGCCGGTTTCTTATGAGGATGTTCATACCGAAGGTATTACAAAGATCACAGAGGCAGACATGGAGTATGCAAAGGCATTGGGTCGCTCCATCAAGCTGCTTGCATCCGGTCAGATGACGGAGGATGGTCTGGAGATCAATGTTTCTCCTGTTATGATCGCAGCGGATCATCCGCTGGCAAGTGTGAACGGCGTTACAAACGCAGTTCTGGTAGAGGGCGCGATGAGCGGACCTCTGATGTTCTATGGCGCAGGCGCAGGAAAGCTTCCTACCGCAAGCGCAGTTGTCGCGGACGTTGTGGAAGCAGCTAGGAATCTGGAACGCACTGTGTTAACTGGCTGGAGCGGTGAGAAGGCACAGGTAAAAGACTGGAAGGAATCTTCCAGAAGATTTTATGTGCGTCTGTCCGGCAATTACATGACCCGCAAGGATGAACTGGAGGAGATCGCAATCCGCAATATCGTAGAAGATGTGCGGGCAAGCGAGTTTGCCATTCTGACAGAAGAGATGAAAGAAGGTACCCTCTATTCTGCACTGGAGAAGCTGTCCGGTGTGTTGGGAAGCTGTCGGATCCAGTAAGTGAGGAGAGTCATATAAATAATCAGGTAGGGGAAAGAAGAGCATGCTGATTGTAAAGAAATTTGGAGGCAGCTCGGTGGCAGACCGGGACTGCATGGTTCGTGTTGCGGAGCGATGTATCGAAGACTGGAAGAAAGGAAACCAGGTCGTTGTTGTGCTGTCGGCGATGGGAAAGACGACAGACCACCTGATCGCGAAAGCAGCAGAGATGAATGATCATCCGTCCAAGCGGGAGCTGGATATGCTGTTGTCCACGGGAGAGCAGGTATCGGTCGCTTTGTTTGCGATGGTTCTGGATTCTATGGGAGCAAGCGCTGTTTCTCTGAATGCATGGCAGATCGTGATGCACACGACTTCTCGCCATGGAAATGCCCGTTTCCGCAGCATTGATACAGACCGTATCCAGAATGAGCTGGATGGAAACCGGATCGTTGTCATCACCGGTTTTCAGGGAATTGACCGCTATGGAGATATCACGACGTTAGGAAGAGGCGGTTCGGATACGACAGCGGTAGCATTGGCAGCTGCGCTGCATGCGGATTCCTGCGAGATTTATACAGACGTTGAGGGCGTATACACGGCGGACCCCCGCATTGTTCCGAACGCCCGCAAGATGTCGGAGGTCAGCTATGATGAGATGCTGGAGTTTGCGTCTCTCGGAGCAAAGGTACTGCACAACCGTTCGGTTGAGATGGCAAAAAAATATCATGTACAGCTGGTGGTCAGATCCAGTCTGAACAATGCACCGGGAACGGTTGTAAAGGAGAAAACAAAAATGGAAAAATTGCTTGTGAGCGGAGTTGCCGCAGACAGAAATACGGTAAAGGTATCTGTGCTTGGTGTGAAGGATGAGCCGGGTATTGCATTTACTCTGTTCCATTACCTTGCAAAACATAATATTAACGTAGATATTATTTTACAGTCTGTCGGCAGAGAAGGCACAAAGGATATTGCATTCACCATCGCAAAAGAGGATCTGGAGGAGACTCTGCGCATTCTGAATGAAAACAAAGAGACATTTACTGCCAGAGAAGTAGAGTACGAGGATCATGTCACAAAGCTGTCCATCGTGGGCGCAGGTATGACATCCAATCCGGGTGTTGCTGCAAAGATGTTTGAGGCACTGTTCAGCGCAGGTGTGAACATCAAGATGATCTCTACTTCCGAGATCCGAATCACAGTTCTGATCGACGAGGCAGACACAGACCGGGCAATGCGCTCTGTTCATGACGCATTCGGCTTGGAAAATTTATAATGGGTTCGAAAAGACGCCCCATCACAGAATGGAGTACAGAAGAGTTCTGGTGGTATGCGGGTCTCGCTGCGGCGGGACTTGCAGCTATCATAGCTCTTTTTGTTTCTAACGGATGGATTCCACTGGAAAAATGGGCGCGTCCCTGTCTGCTGCGAACGATCCTCGGCTGGTATTGTCCCGGCTGCGGAGGCACACGGGCAACGTGGTATTTCTTACACGGACATTTCTTAAAAAGCTTTTATTATTATCCGATGGTGCCCTGGGTGCTGGGATTGTATGTTGTCTTTATGGGAACGCAGGCATTGGAACGGATCACAAAAAGGCGAATCCATGGAATCCGGTTTCGCCTTTGGTATGTGTGGGTCGCATTGATTTTGTTTTTTGTGGGTTGGATCGGCAAGAATGTCTGCCTGCTCTATGGAATCGAGCTGATCCCATGAAAAGATTCGGAATGATGTATCACGGCGTGAGATCGATGTCGTAGCCTAACTGCTTGTAGTAGTCCTCAACCTGTTGGAGCAGTTCTGTGTTGCTCATGATCGAGGAGAACATCATCGCCAGTCCGAAAGACAGGACGAGACTGATGGATCCGAGGATGATCGCTGTGCGTGCGTCCTTTGCGAGCTGATTGCCTGTCTGCTGTCTGGAGATCAGAGCAACTGTGATTGCCGCGATGTCCAGGACGACAGCGAGGATCAGCACCGGGGTACTGCAGCAGCATCCCGCCAGCATGGCAATAAAACCGGCGATGCCCAGAGTGAAAGATATTTTAACCAGATTATTATTCAAAGAAAACCTCCTGTGGGTAATTTGCTTGATGGAAAATTACGTTGCATTTAGTGTAGCATGTGTCGAAAAAAACTGCAAGCGCGGAGCGGAAAATGGTGCATCGGCTTTACGAAAGATACCGGAGACGGTATACTGTTGTGTGGAAGGAGAAAGAGTATATGTTGGATATTGCAAAAGTAATTGCAGAAGAACTTGGCATCCGCAAGAATCAGGTGGAAGCCGTTATGAAGCTTCTGGAAGAGGGAAATACGATCCCGTTTATTGCACGATACCGCAAAGAGGCACACGGAGGATTGAACGATGAGATCCTGCGAAATCTGGATGAGCGTCTGACGTATCTGCAAAATCTGGAGGAGAAGAAAGCAACGGTGCTTTCTACGATCGAGGAGCAGGGAGCATTGACGCCGGAGCTGCGCAGGCAGATCGAGGGTGTTATGACGCAGGTTGCATTGGAAGACCTGTACCGGCCCTACCGTCCGAAACGCCGCACGAGAGCGATGATCGCGAAGGAGCGTGGACTGGAGCCTCTGGCAAATGTCATCTGGCTGCAGCAGACGAAGACACCGCTTATGGACGAAGCAGAGGCATATGTAGACGTTGAAAAAGAAGTGCCGGATGCAGAGACTGCTCTGCAGGGCGCAAAAGACATTCTGGCGGAGCGCATTGCCGATGAGGCGGAGTACCGCCGCTATATCCGTGAGATCACATTCCGTGAGGGCATGCTGACATCCGAAGCAAAAGACGAGGAAGCAAAGACCGTTTACGAAAATTATTATCATTACGAGGAGCCGATCCGCAAGGTGGCAGGACACCGCATTCTGGCGCTGAACCGCGGCGAAAAAGAGAAGGTATTGACAGTCAAGGTGCAGGCTCCGGAAGAGCAGATCCTGCGGTATTTAGAGAAGCAGATGATCGTGCGTCAGAATCTGGAGACAACGCCGGTGCTGCAGGAAGTGGCAGCAGACAGCTATGCCCGTCTCATTGCCCCGGCGATTGAGCGTGAGATCCGCAGCCAGCTGACCGAGGCGGCAGAAGATACTTCTCTGAATGTCTTTGGCAAGAATCTGACACAGCTTCTGATGCAGCCGCCCATCGCCGGCCAGGTCGTTCTCGGTTGGGACCCGGCATTCCGTACCGGCTGTAAGCTGGCAGTTGTAGACGAGACCGGCAAGGTGCTGGATACAGTTGTGATCTACCCCACTGCGCCGCAGAATAAAGTGCGGGAAGCGAAAGCAACCGTCAAGAAACTGATTGACCAGTATCATATTACACTGATCAGCGTCGGCAATGGCACTGCATCGAGAGAGTCCGAGCAGATTATTGCGGACATGCTGAGGGAGTTTCATCTGAGTACCCGCTATGTCATCACGAATGAGGCAGGAGCTTCGGTCTATTCCGCCAGCAAGCTGGCGACAGAGGAGTTTCCGCAGTTTGATGTGGGACAGCGAAGCGCCGTTTCCATTGCGCGCCGCGTGCAGGACCCGCTGGCAGAGCTGGTAAAGATCGATCCGAAATCCATCGGTGTCGGTCAGTATCAGCATGATATGAACCAGAAGCGTCTCGGAGAGGCATTAAATGGCGTTGTGGAAGACTGTGTAAACAGAGTCGGTGTGGATCTGAACACAGCATCTGCGCCGCTGTTATCCTATGTTTCCGGCATCAGCAAAGTGGTCGCAAAGAACATCGTAGCATACCGCGAGGAGAACGGCAGATTTACGAGCCGCAATCAGCTCTTGAAGGTTGCAAAGCTCGGTCCGAAGGCATATGAGCAGAGTGCTGGTTTCCTGCGCATCCACGGCGGCAAGAACGCTCTGGACAGCACGGCGGTACATCCGGAGAGCTATGGGGCTGCAAAGCAGATTCTCGAAAAGACCGGATTTACGGAAGCGGATGTGGCAGCAGGCGGCATTCGCACGATCCGCAAGAAGGTTTCGGACAAAGAGCGTCTGGCAAACGAGCTGGGCATCGGTGTGATGACATTGGAAGACATTTTGAGCGAGTTAGAGAAGCCCTCCCGCGATCCCCGTGAGGATATGCCTGCGCCGATCCTGCGCAGTGATGTGCTTTCGATGGAAGATCTGAAAGAGGGCATGATCCTGAAAGGAACCGTGCGCAATGTCATTGACTTTGGTGCATTTGTAGACATCGGTGTGCATCAGGATGGACTGGTACACATTTCTCAGATCTGCGATCGTTTCATCAAGCATCCGCTGGAAGCAGTCAGTGTTGGAGACGTTGTGGAAGTGAAGGTCATGAGTGTGGATCTGCAGAAAAAACGGATTCAGCTGACGATGCGCGGAATCAATTCCTAAAAAAAGGATTGCATTTTTGAAAAAGGTGCATTATAATCACGTCAGTAACAAATGAATAGGAAATTCTTCGGGGTAGGGTGCAAGTCCCAACCGGCGGTAGAGTCCGCGACCCACATTTTGTGGCTGAACCGGTGTGATTCCGGTACCGACAGTAAGCAATGAGCGTTGTAAGTCTGGATGAGAGAAAGAGTTTCGGGCGAACTGTCTGGATTTTCAGACATTCGAAGGAGCAATCACAGCCGGAGAACGAGTGAGTCATTCGTTTTCCGGTTTTTTGACTTTATAGGAAATTGCGTTGCATTTCCTATAAAGTCAAAAAGCGCTCCGCGTGGATCGCACTGCGGCGGAACGGAATTTGTCGCTTCGCGACCCGCCGCAGGCGGAGAATCCTGCTCCGCAGGATTCTATTTTGTTCCATGATTCTTCAATTTCCGGAATTTCCTGCAAAGCTGTCAGAAGACAGCGCTTCGAGGCGGTCTGTGCAGCCATCCGTCTTCGGAGCACAGGAAAGCTGCGCAGAAAAGAGGAAAAAGATGAAAACAGTAGCAAGTCAGGCAGGAAAGACATCGAACATGGCAGTCAAGAACATGATCACCATCGGTATGTTAGCGGCAATCGCCGTCATTTTGATGCTCTTTGAGTTTCCCATCCCGTTTTTAGCACCGGGCTTTTACAAGCTGGATCTGAGTGAGCTGCCGGTACTGATCGGTACGTTTGCGATGGGGCCGGTGGCAGGCATCGCCATCGAGTTTGTAAAAATCCTGCTGAATCTGCTGATCAATGGCACGACCACCGCATATGTCGGAGAGCTCGGCAACTTTATCGTTGGCTGTGCGTTTCTGATCCCGGCAGGTATCATATACTGGAGAAAGAAGACGTTTAAGAGAGCAGTGATCGCACTGGTGGTAGGCGGACTGACAATGGTAGTTGCCGGAAGCCTGATGAATGCATATGTATTGCTGCCGCTGTATGCTTCCGCTTTTGGCGGTATGCAGAACATCATCGCAGCCGGAACCGCAGTGAATGGTCACATCACAAGCGTTGCCACATTCGTATTGCTGGCAGTTGCGCCATTCAATCTGGTCAAGGCAGTGCTGGTATCGGTGCTGACCCTGCTGCTGTATAAGAGAATCAGTGTTCTGCTGAAGAAGTTCTAAAATTGTTGCAAGATATAGAAAAAGTGGAGTATAATGAACGCGAGTCGTGTGGCTTGCGTTCATTTGTTTTAGAAACACAGCTTCAAAAAAGCCACGCGAGAATGTGAGAAATGAAAGAGGTTCAACATGCAGTTGTTTGAAACAAAAGGACCGGAGGAGACCTATCAGTTCGGCAAAGAGCTGGGAGAAAAGGCGACTCCGGGGCAGGTATATTGTCTGGACGGAGATCTCGGCACCGGAAAGACTGTATTTGCACAGGGATTTGCAGCAGGACTCGGCATTGATGGCCCGGTGAACAGCCCCACGTTTACGATTTTGCAGGTGTATGAGAATGGCCGCCTGCCATTATATCATTTTGACGTATATCGAATCGCAGATCCGGAGGAGATGGACGAGATCGGCTATGAGGATTGCTTCTATGGAGAGGGTGTCTGCCTTGTGGAGTGGTCAGAACTGATTGAGGAACTGATCCCGGAGGATGCGATTCACATTACCATAGAGAAAAATCTGGAGAAAGGCTTTGATTATCGTCAGATCCGGGTAGAAGGAGGCAACGAGTGAAGATATTAGCGATTGACAGTTCCGGTCTGGTAGCGTCTGTGGCGCTGTGGGAAGGGGATACCCTGCAGGCGGAATATACAGTGAATTTCAAAAAGACACATTCGCAGACACTTTTGCCGATGTTAGATGAGATCATCCGCATGACGGAGACCGATAAGAGTTCTATTGAAGCTATCGCTATCAGCAGTGGTCCCGGTTCCTTCACCGGACTTCGTATTGGTTCTGCGACCGCAAAGGGTCTGGGACTGGCGCTGGGTGTTCCGCTGATTTCGGTGCCGACGCTGGATGCATTGGCATATCAGTGCTATGGAGCAGCAGGGCTGATCTGTCCGATCATGGATGCCCGCAGAAGTCAGGTCTATACTGGTCTGTACCGGTTTGGTACAGACGGATTTGAAGTAGTAGAGCCTTCTATGGCAATCTCAGTTGCAGAGCTGGCAGAGAAGTTGAATGCATACGGGAAACCTGTTCTGATGCTGGGAGATGGTGTGCCGGTTTACAGAGAACAGCTTTCCGAATTGTGTCGTGTTTCGCTGGATTTTGCCCCCGGATTTATGTCGAAACAGCGTGCAGGAGCTGTCGCCGGACTGGGCGCGGTCTATGCCGCGCAGGGAAAGCTGGAGTCCGCAGAGCAGCATGCACCGGAATATTTGCGGGTATCTCAGGCGGAACGTGAGCGTGCCGCGCGGCTTGGAATTGCACCGGAAGCAGCGACAGAAGGCATCTGCTATCGCGTCATGACCGTAGAGGATACCGCAGAGGTTGCAAAGATCGAGGCGGTAAACTTCTCTTCTCCGTGGAAAGAAGAAGATTTTCAGAATATGTGTGCGCGTCCGGAGTTTTGTCAGGTGGTGGCAGAGCTGTCCGGCCGTGTCATTGGCTACGCCTGCGCTCGCACCGTATTAGATGAAGCGGATATTTTGACAATCGCAGTGGCGGAATCCGATAGAAGCCATGGAATCGGCGGCGGTCTTTTGAAAAATCTCAAAAAAATCTGTGCTGATCGCGGTATTGCACGATTGCAGTTGGAGGTGCGGGAGAGCAACGCCTGCGCCAGACATGTGTATGAGCGGGATGGATTTATAATAGATGGAAAGCGTCCCGGATTTTACAGCAAACCGGTGGAAGATGCGATTCTGATGAGCTGTGCGCTGAAAGGCTGACAGAACTTTCCATTGAAATGAAAACATGCAATCCGGTAAAATAAGCACAGTTCGAGAAACGTGTCGAAATAGGAGGGTTGCGATGAATCAGAAAAATCAGATAACACAGGGACTCGTATGCAATAGCTGCGGCAGACAGCAGCGGCAGGAGCAGGGGATTCCGGTGGAGGAGTTTCTGGACGTAACAAAGACATGGGGATATTTCTCCCAGAAAGATGGTCTGGTACAGCATTTTTGTCTGTGCGAGGATTGTTACGACCGGATGATTGCCGCATTTGTGCGGCGACCGGAGACACGGCAGGAGATAGAGTATTTTCCGCCGGTGTTTGAGGAAGAGTGTATAGATTAAATTTGGAGGAATTACATGTTAGATGTTTGCCTGTTGGGAACCAGCGGTATGATGCCATTGCCGTATCGCTGGCTGACGTCGTGCATGATGCGGTACAATGGCAGTCATCTGCTGATCGACTGCGGAGAGGGTACTCAGATCGCAATCAAGGAAAAAGGCTGGACGTTCAAACCCATCGACATTATTTGTATTACACATTTTCACGCGGATCATATCAGCGGTCTGCCGGGAATGCTTCTCACCATGGGAAATGCAGACCGGACGGAGCCACTCACGATCATTGGTCCGAAAGGATTGGAACGGGTCGTTGGAGCGCTGCGCACCATTGCACCGGAGCTTCCGTTTCCGATTGAGCTGATCGAAGTGACAGAGCCGGAGAAGCATTTGAGCCTGCACGGCTATGAAATCGATGCGTTTCGCGTGAACCATCGCGTCACCTGTTATGGATATCGGGTACGAATCCCGCGCACGGGCAAGTTTGACGCAGCCCGCGCAAAAGCAGCCGGAATCCCGCTGCAATATTGGAATCCGCTTCAGAAAGGGCAGACCATCGAGGCGGACGGTGTAACTTATACGCCGGATATGGTATTGGGACCGGATCGAAAGGGACTGCAGGTGACGTACTGCACGGACACCAGACCGATGTCGATCATTGCAGAATATGCCAGGGGATCGGATCTGTTTATTTGCGAAGGCATGTACGGAGAGCTGGAGAAGCAGGCAAATGCCAGAGAACACCGCCATATGACGATGCAGGAGGCGGCAGCTCTCGGCAGACAGGCAGAGCCGGATCGGATGTGGCTGACACATTTCAGCCCGTCACTGAATCATCCGGAAGAGTATCTGAAAGAATTACGAAAGATTTATCCGCCCATCCAGACCGGAAAGGACGGTATGAGCGTGGATCTGAACTTTGAAGAAGAGTAAGCGTTCGCGGAATGGAGTATATATGAAGAAAGATGTAACGATTCTTGCAATCGAAAGTTCCTGTGATGAGACAGCGGCTGCCGTTGTGCGAAACGGAAGAGAGGTATTATCGAATGTGATCTCTTCCCAGATCGCGCTGCATACGCTGTATGGCGGCGTTGTGCCGGAGATCGCGTCCAGAAAGCATATCGAAAAAATCAATCAGGTCATCACAGCAGCATTGGCAGAAGCTGATATGACATTGGATGATATGGATGCAATCGGTGTCACCTACGGTCCGGGACTGGTAGGTGCGCTTCTTGTGGGCGTTGCAGAGGCAAAGGCGATCGCATTTGCGAAAGACCTGCCTCTTGTCGGCGTGCATCATATCAAAGGACATGTATCTGCAAACTTTATTGAGCATCCGGATCTGGAACCACCTTTTTTGTGCCTGATCGTATCCGGTGGTCATACTCACTTAGTTGTCGTAAAGGATTACGGCGATTTCGAAATCCTCGGCAGAACGAGAGATGATGCAGCGGGAGAAGCATTTGATAAAGTTGCCCGTGCCATCGGTCTCGGTTATCCGGGCGGCCCGAAAGTGGACAAGCTGGCAAAAGAGGGCAATCCTCATGCAATCTCGTTCCCGCATGCAAAAATTGAGGGCAATCCCTATGACTTCAGCTTCAGTGGTCTGAAATCTGCTGTGCTGAATTATTGGAATCATGCGCAGATGATGGGCGAGCAGGTGAATCGCGCGGATTTGGCGGCATCCTTCCAGCAGACCGTTGTGGACAGTTTGGTGAGCCGCGCAATCCTGGCGGCAAAAGAATATGGCTATGACAGGATTGCAATCGCAGGCGGCGTTGCGTCCAACTCAGCTCTGCGTGCAGGAATGAAAGAAGCATGTGAAAAAGAAGGCATTCGTTTCTACTATCCGTCCCCGATCCTCTGCACGGACAATGCTGCGATGATCGGATGCGCAGCCTACTATGAATATCAAAAGGGCGTGCGCCACGGCTGGGATCTGAATGCAGTACCAAACTTAAGCCTGTGAGTGTTCCCCTGTCTGCGATTAAGCAGAGGTTCATGACTAAGCTGCGAAACAATATGGAGAGTATGATGAGAGAAAAGATTGGTGCGGTTGTTCTGGCAGCGGGAAAAGGCAGCCGGATGAAGAGTCAGGTTCATAAGCAATATCTGGAGCTGTTGGGACACCCACTGGCAGTGTATTGTATCGCAGCACTGGAAGAAAAGGTGGATGAGATCGTGTTGGTGGCATCTCCGGGGGAAGAGGAATATTGCAGACAGACCCTTGTGGAACCCTATGGTTTTCAGAAGGTAAAGGCAATCGTTCCCGGCGGGAAAGAACGCTACCACTCGGTCTATGCAGGATTGCAGGAGCTGTCGGACTGTACTCATGTGCTGATCCAGGACAGCGCCCGCCCCTGTCTGACGGATTCTATTATAGAAAGATGTATTGCAGGAGCCAGAGAGTATGGTGCCTGCGTAGCGGCGATGCCCAGCAAGGATACGATCAAGCGGGTGTCTGAAGAAGGATATGCAGTGGAGACACCGGATCGTCGGAGCTTGTGGATCATTCAGACCCCGCAGGCATTTTCCTATCCGATCGTTTTTGGGGCGTACAGTCGTATGATGCAGGAAGATGACGGATCGCTGCCGGTAACGGATGATGCGATGGTTGTGGAGCACTGGAGCGAGAATCGTGTATATATGGTAGAAGGTGCATACGAAAACATCAAAGTCACGACACCGGAGGATCTGGATGTGGCAGCGCTCTACCTGAAAAAACAAGGATTTTCACGGCTTTTGGAGGTATCTGAAAAAAGAACAAAAAAATGTGAAAAAGTTGTTGACAGCCGGGACGAGGTATGCTAATATAATGTCCGTCGCTGAGACGGAAGCTTGCGACAACACAGGAAACTGTGAAAAGTACTTCCGAATATCGAAACAGCGGATACATCAGGAAGCACTGTCTTGGAGAGATATCGAAGTGGTCATAACGAGGCGGTCTTGAAAACCGTTTGTCCGCAAGGGCGCGTGGGTTCGAATCCCACTCTCTCCGTTTCAAATCAATCACATATTGAAAAGTAAGATTTAAGCACATGTGGAGAAGTACCCAAGTGGTTGAAGGGGCTCCCCTGGAAAGGGAGTAGGTCGTTAGTAGCGGCGCGAGGGTTCAAATCCC